>JBGUKZ010000096.1:0-5078 GCA_045114795.1 Anaerovoracaceae bacterium | reverse complement strand
TGGATCCTCGACAGACTGCTTACCAAAGAGGAAGTCAGGTTCATGCTCAGCTTCAAGAAGCGCCGCGTTGGCTATACGACGCGCCAGCTCGCTAAGATGAACAATATGACCAGGGAAGAGGCCCAGAAGATCATCGATCATCTGATTTGGATCGGTATTCTCGAACAGAACAGAGACAATAAGGATAAACACATCCAGTACTGGATCCCTAAGTGGGTAATCGGTTCAGGAGAATATATGGTGGAGCACGCGACTCTCTGTGATGATCATCCTGAAGTCGCTACGATGTTCAACCTCGCACCGCAGGAACCTCTTGAAATGACAGCAAAGATGATCCCTCCCGGAGGTGCGGGCATCGGAATGCATACCATACCGGTCGAATCCGCCATCGAAGCCACACCTCAGACAGTTAGTGTCGAGTACCTTTCACACTGGCTCCAGAAATACGATAAATTCTGCACCATGGTATGCGCCTGCCGTAAAGCGCAGCGCTTCAGAGGAGAAGGTGTCGGCGACATCGAAGGCTACATGTGCATCGGTATCGACGATATAGCTGAATTCCTCGTAGAGACAGGCAAGGATGCACATTATATAACAAGAGAAGAAGCCCTTGAGATCATAATGAGAGCTGAAAGGAAGGGCTATGTACACCAGATCGTAAACGTAGACGGACCGAACAGGATCGTAGGTATCTGCAACTGCTCGCCCGGAAGCTGCTACGGACTGAGAACGTCTCAGCTCTTTAACACTCCGAACATGTCCGCTTCCGCATGGCGCGCTCATGTAGATCATGAGAAGTGCGTAGCATGCGGCAAGTGCGTTGAGGTCTGTCCTGCAGGAGCGGCAAAACTCGGTCAGAAGCTCTGCCGCAAAGACGGAAGCAAGACGCTGTATCCAATGCGTCTTCTGCCTGACGATACTCCTTGGGGCGAAGACAAATGGAGCAAGACTTACAGAGAAGACAACAGGATCAACTGCTACGAGTCAGGAACAGCGCCTTGCAAAACAGCATGTCCTGCTCACATAGCGGTACAGGGCTATATCCAGATGGCAAGCGAAGGAAGATACGCCGAAGCTGTACGCCTGATCCGTCAGGACAACCCGTTCCCTGCAGTCTGCGGAGCTGTATGCAACCGTCGCTGCGAGGACAGATGCACCAGGGGAACGATCGACAATCCTATCGCTATAGACGAGATCAAGAAATTCCTCTGCCAGTATGAGAAGGCCCATCCTGAAGAATTCGTTCCGGACGATTGCTATAACATGGACGGAAAGCAGTGGACCGGGTATCCGATAGCTGTTATCGGATCCGGCCCGGCAGGTCTCACCTGCGCTTACTACCTCCGCAAAGAAGGATATCCTGTCACGGTATTCGAAAAGGAAGCTAAACCGGGCGGAATGATGATGAACGGCATCCCTAACTTCCGTGTAGAAAAAGATATCGTACAGAACGAGATCGACATCATCACAAAGATGGGCGCCGAGATCAAATGCGGTGTAGAGGTCGGTAAGGACGTTACGATCGAAGAACTGCGTGAGAAGGGATATAAGGCATTCTATGTAGCGCCGGGACTCCAGTCACCTGGCAAACTCGGTATCCCGGGCGAAGACGCTGAAGGCGTGATCGCCGGCATAGACTACGTCAAGGACATAAACCTCAACGGACCGAACAAGCTTGACGGCAGAGTCGTTGTCATCGGCGGAGGAAATATCGCTTCGGATATCGCCCGTACCATCGTAAGACAGGGCTCTAAGTCCGTTGATCTCTACTGCCTTGAATCCTACGAAGAAATGCCTATGGGCGGCGAGGACCAGGAACTCTGCGAGAGCGACGGCGTCAAGCTCCATGCAGGTTGGGGCCAGACCGAGATCCTCAAGGACAAAAAAGGCAAGGTCTGCGGCATCAGCTTCAGAAAGTGCCTGAGCGTCAAGAACAGCGAAGGGAGATTCGATCCTAAGTTCGACGATTCCCGGACGGAGTCCGTCGAGTGCGAATATGTCGTATTCTGCATCGGCCAGAAGGCCGACCACGAAGCCCTCCTAAAGGGAACAAAGGTTGAATTCAACAGGAACAAGACCATCAAGGCTGACCCTGTTACATATCAGACGGCTGAGCCTGACATCTTCGTTGGCGGAGACGTTTACACCGGACAGAAATTCATCATCGACGCGGTCGCCGCGGGCCGTCAGGGCGCGGTTTCCATCAACCGTTATGTACACCCCGGCCAGTCGCTTACGATCGGCAGAGATCTGAGAGAGTTCATCGAACTCGACAGAGACGATATCAGCAAACCTGCATGGTATGATGACACAAGCAGGCAAGTACCGGGCAGCAAGAAAGGCGATCCTGCCAAGACGATGGACGACCTGAGACTGCCTCTCACCGAGGAACAGGTCAAAGCGGAGACTTCACGCTGTCTCAAGTGCGGCGCTACTACAGTCGATACCAACATGTGCATCGGCTGCGGACTCTGCACGACGAGATGTGAATTTGACGCGATACATCTCACCAGAGATATGCCTCACGGCGCGGATATGTATACTGCCGAAGAGACGATCGGACTTGCTCTGAAGTACCAGGCAAAAAGGATCAGGAAGATCATGAAGTACAAGAAGACAGGAGTGCATGAATACCCTGTCCAGCAGACCGGTGAAGAGAATTGGGAGCCATACCACGGCATAGAAAAGTAGAGCTGTGAAACGGTTGTGATTATCAACATCCCAAAACAAATGTGGGCTGCAGCGCTGATACAGCGCTGCAGCCTGTTTTATGGTATGACGGGCATGTCGTCAAGGCGCTTATATGTCGCGAGAGAATCATTTGAGAGAGATAAATCAGCAGCTCAATTGATATAGTTGTTGCTGTATTTTTGTATATGATAGAATAATCACAACAAAATAACGTGCTGAACTATGGGCAGAAAAAGCCGTGCAGCATAATTAGTAAAGAAAGGGAAACATATGCACAAATTCGAAACCAAAGATGGCAAGACACTATCCATCAAAGTCAAAGACGAAGAAGCCATCAAAACTCTCATTAATATTATTCCAAGACTGACCTATGAGGAGATCCTGGACGGCAGACTTGAGGAAAAGCTGGCTGAATATCACCTGGATCCGGTAGAAATAACCTCGGTAGAGGATCACAACTCTTTAGCAGAAAACCTTGCCCGCTTCAACAGCATCCCTAAACCATCAGGCGTATAGCAAGAAACGGAGGATGGCAATACAGCCCCGCCCTGCAAAGGACGGGGTTTTCTTGCCTAAGAACAATGATTATGTGATGATAATTGAATATTTTTTCAGAGTATGCGAAAATTAAGTCCTGGACGATAATCATATGAACACAATGGAGTGATTGTGTAAATGAGAGAAAGACATTATTTGAAGACCGCATTTGTCGGAGGCCAGCTTATCACGGGAAGACATAATCCTGCCATACAGGATTCGCTGGTAATGATAGACGAAGGCAGGATCCTTTATGCAGGTGAGAGAAACTATGATATGGCGCCGGACCTTGAAGGCTTTGACGTCGTAGACATCACCGGAAAGACGCTGATGCCGGGTATCATAGACTCGCATCTTCACTTCAGCGGCAATCTCAACGACAATGACTCGGACTGGGTACGCGAGCCGCTTCTTCAGAAGCAGGTCGTCGCCGTACAGCAGGCCCGTGAGTGCCTGGAGAACGGTCTTACCACTGTGGGAGAGATTTCCAGATTCGGTATCCCTATCAGGGACATGATCAATACCAATCAGATGCAGGGCCCGAGGATCATCGCGACGGGAAGAGGCTTCTGCGCGACGGCGTCGCATGGAGATTCGCATAACTGCTCCATTGAGGAAGTCAAGGCAGGACATCCGTGGGCAGAGGCTGTAGACGGACCATGGGAACTCCGCATGGCTGTAAGACGCAGACTGAGAGAGTGCCCGGACGCCATCAAGATCTGGGCAACAGGCGGCGGCATCTACCGTTGGGATACATCGCGTGACCACCACTACACTCTGGAAGAGATCAAGGCGGTGGTAGAGGAATCCGCCATGAGAGGGATCCCGGTATGGTCGCACACGTACGGAACCACGACCCCGTCTGTAGAGGCCGGAGTGGATTTCATTATCCACGGATTCGAGATCGATGAGGACTCGATGGAGAAGATGTATAAGAAGGGCATCTATTTCTGCCCGACCATCAACTTCCTGCCTGCATGGCTCGCGACCTATCCTCCTCAGTATATCCCGGGCGTTCATGATAAGTACGAGGGCGCGACTCTCGTTGAAAAAGAACTGGCGAGATTATACGACAACGTAAACAAGGCATATAAGATGGGAGTGATCATCACTACAGGTTCCGACAGTTTCAATCTGGATTCAACGCCTTACGGCATCACCACTATCGGGGAGATCCACAGATTCGTTGACTGCTGCGGCATGAGCGAGATGGACGCGATCATCGCGGGAACAGCCAACGGCGCGAGGGCTCTCGGCTGCTATCATATCACCGGCTCGATCACAAGAGGGAAGAACGCCGACATGCTGCTCATTGACGGCGATCCGCTTAAGAGCATCTACGATATCTGCGTTGAAAAAATGGAAATGGTCATCAAGGACGGCGAAGAGATCCTTCGCTACAGAGACAAGAAGTAAGGGAGGCAGTGAGAAATGGAATCAAAAAGAGAAAAGATCTTAAAGGAACTCGGACAGCTGCTGACTTTTCAATATGACTATCCGCCAAACGGCGAGGGCTCGATAGGATATAAGGGCTTTAATATGTACAGGTTCAAAGTAGCTGACAAGGACGAGATCGCGGCATGCCTGAAGAAAAGGGCAGCTCATTACGAGCATTCATATAATGCTCAGGTCCTTGCGCAGGAGATCATTACAGACCTGCTTGATGAAGGGCTGATCACTTACGGAGGATATGATTTCAAGAAACAGCAGAAGGATCATAAGAGCATCTGATCAGACAAAAACCGTTGGGGATCCCAACGGTTTTTTATTGTAGCTTCAGCGTGAATATACCACCGGCTATGCCGGTGTGAATTAAAAGCTTTAGCTTCAAGAAGAATACCTCCAATGCT
>JBGUKZ010000095.1:0-72800 GCA_045114795.1 Anaerovoracaceae bacterium | reverse complement strand
TCTATTCGGCGCGTCTTAAGACGCTTGCAAGCATTATGCCCTTTTAGGGCTAGTGCATACCACCAGTTTAACTGGTGGTTATGATTGACGGTAATGGAGCATCTCCTATTTGCCGTACTTCTCGATCAGTCTCTTGAAGCCCGGCATCGAGTTCTTGATGGTTTCATTGGACACGCAGTACGCGAGTCTGAGGTATCCCGGGCATCCGAATCCTGTTCCCGGTACGATGAGGATGTTCTCCTCGAGTTTGGCGGCTTCGCTGAATGCCATGTCGTCTCCGTTCGGGGCTTTCATGAAGAGATAGAAAGCTCCGTCAGGCTTAGCGCATTCATAGCCCATGGCTGTCAGGCCGTTATAGAGATCGTTCCTGTTTTCGTCGTATGCCACGAGGTCAGGTTCGCAGTCGACGCACTCCTCAACGACTCTCTGGATGAGGGTAGGAGGGCAGACCGAGCCGATCTCTCTTGCCGCGCCGGCGACCGCGCTGAGAACGCCGTGCTGGTTGTGGCATTTGGCCGGAACGTATACATATCCGATACGCTCGCCCGGAAGCGACAGGCTCTTGGACCATGAGTAGCATACGATCGTATCATCGTATACTTCAGGGATGAAAGTCACGACTGCGTCGCCGTATACGAGTTCTCTGTAAGGCTCGTCAGCGATGATATAGATAGGATGGTCGTATTTCAGAGCTTTCTTCTTGAGAACGGCAGCGATCTTCTCGAGCGTCTCCTTTGTGTAGACTACTCCGGACGGATTGTTCGGGGAATTGATTACCAGAGCCACTGTGTCATGGTTGATCGTCTCCTCGAGAGCCTCAAGGTTGATCTGGAAATCAGGGATGTCAGGATCTACTCTTCTGACTTTGCCGCCGCCGGCTTTGAAGAAAACATTGTATTCAGGGAAGTATGGAGCGATAACGACAAAGTTGTCGTCAGGCTTAGTGGTGAGAGCGCACGCGACAGATACAAGAGCCGGGGCGCAGCCGCAGGTCATGAAGAGCTCGCTTGCCTGCGCGTTGGTATTGAATCTTTTTCTGAGATTTGCCGCGATGGCCTCTCTTGTGCTCTCAAATCCCGGAGCCATTGAGTAGCCGTGCAGCAGGATGGAACTTTCTTCATCAACGAGTTTTTTGATAGCCTCGTTTACTTTTTTAGGAGCAGGTATGCTCGGGTTGCCCAATGAATAATCATAGACTTTGTCCCTACCGAGTTTTTTGGCCTGCTCCAGTCCGTAAGCGAAGAGCTCGCGGATGATGCTCGGCGCAGTGCCGTAGCCGTAATACTTCTCATTAACCATGGCGATTCTCCTTATTCTGAATTATTATTTTCACTAATTATGTGCTGAAGGCATTTCTTCCTTTGTCTATATTTTATCACATACCTATGTACATGATTGTTTTTATTTCGACCTCGCGTGCCGCGTTATGTTACAATGAGATGAAAAATGCGGAAGGGACGAATGAAAAAGGAGAGACCATGCTGTTCGGACACGAAAAAGTTGAAATACTGCATCTGCCGACCCCTCTGGAATACCTGAAGAATGTGTCGGAGGATCTCGGCATCAATGTTTACTGCAAGAGAGACGACCTGACTAATCTCGCGACGGGCGGCAACAAGCTGCGCAAGCTTGAATATTTCCTCAAAGACGCTCAGGACAAGGGCGCTACCATGCTGATCACCGAAGGCGGAGCCCAGACCAATCACGGCAGGCTCACGGCGGCTGTGGCGTCAAAGTTCGGAATGAAGAGCGCGATAGTGACCTCGGATCCTTATCCCGGAGAAATAAGCGCCAACCTTCTGCTCGACGGCATGCTGGGCTGCAATGTCCACTTCGTGAAGGACATGGAGACAGGCAGGCAGGCTGTCATAGACAAATACACGGCTGAAGGCGAGAAGGTGTATTACGTTCCGATGGGCGGCTCCAACGAGCTGGGCATGCTCGGCTACGCCGAATGCGCCTTTGAGCTGGACGCTCAGGCGAAAGAACTGAAAATAGAAGACGCGGAGATATATGTAACGGTAGGAAGCATGGCGACATATCTGGGTCTCCTTATAGGCCTGAGGGAATGCGGTTCATCGCTGAGGGTAAGAGGCGTCAACGTTCTCCCGTACTCAGAGAACGCCGCTGATGAAGAGGGCAATGAAGCGGCCCTCCGCGCGGCGCTGCATGACTACTATAAAAAGATCTGCGATTTCTATAAGAGAGACTTCGGCATTGCGCCGGAAGACTTCGACATAACCACGGCGTACATCCACGGAGCGTATAACAACGCCGTCGAGGAGGTCAGGGAAGTCATGTACTATCTGGCCCGCAAGGAAGCGATAATCATCGATCCGTGCTATACGGGCAAGACTTTCGAGGCGATAGTCGACGGAGCAAAAAGAGGAACGATAGAGCCGGGGTCGAATGTCATATTCATGCACACAGGTGGACTTCCGGGGATCTACACGCTGCACCACAGGGTCGAGTTCGAGCGCGAACTCATGCCATACATGCATGTTGAAGAATAGGAGAGTAACACTTTGGCTGACACGGAAGGCAGAACAGAGAACAAAAAGGAAAAGAATACGAAAGCGAACGGGAAACGCTTCGGCAATCTTAAGCTGATACTCGCAACCCTGCTGGTGCTGCTTCTGGTCGTAGGGGCCGTCAGAGTGGCGGTGTTCATGAGCAGCGTTTCCAAGCTGCATCTTACGGACGAAGGGCTGACTCACGCTATACGCTTCCAGAACAGCATCGTCGTGCACGGGATCGACGTGTCTGAACATAAGGGAGAGATCAACTGGAAGAAGGTGAAGTCGAGCGAGGCCGATTTCGCTTTCATACGCGCGGGATACAGAAGCGCGGAGTCCGGAGAACTCTGCGAAGACGCGACTTTTAAGGACAATATGAAGAAAGCGAAGCGCGCCGGCGTCATGACGGGCGCATATTTCTTCTCGCAAGCCCTGAATGAAGCCGAGGCGGTAGAGGAGGCCGACTATCTGCTCTCTCTCGTGAAGCCGTATGATATAGACATGCCGCTGGTGATAGACTTTGAATTCTACAAAGACGGAAGGCTCCAGAAGGCTGTGGACGCGGGCGAAATGTCGTATGCGTCGATCTACCACGATATCGTGCTGGCGTTCTGCGACAGGGTCGAGAAGGCCGGCTACGAATCCGCGGTATACGCGAATTACAACATGCTTACCAATTACATGGATTCAACCATACTTGACGACAGCGCCACCATATGGGCGGCGGAGTACGGAGAAGCCTGCCATGTCAAGGGAGACTACCTCTTCTGGCAGTGCGCGGAAGACGCGATGCTGGAAGGAGTCTCGGGACCTGCCGACCATGACATATGGTACATAGAGCCGAGCAAGGTCTATGCAACAAAGGCCGCCGGCAAGAAGGATCCTGTTTCGATAGGAGAATGCAAGATCACTTTCGACGAGGCGTCCTACGGCCTCAAAAACAACAGGGCTGAGCCTAAAGTCACCGTGATGTACGGAGACAAAAAGCTCCGCCGGGGGAAGGATTATGAGCTGTCTTTCGTCCATAACACAAAGGCCGGCATGGGGTACGCGGTAGTGCGCGGCATCAGAAAGTACAAGGACTGGACGACTGCCGCATTCATAATAGAATAAGAGGTATACATGAGATTCGTAAGCTGGAACGTAAATGGCTTCAGGGCCGTGCTCAAAAAGGGATTTGAAGAGATCTTCGCTGATCTTGACGCGGATTTCTTCTGCCTGCAGGAGACCAAGATGCAGGAAGGCCAGGCGGACTTCCATCCTGAAGAGTATCATGAGTTCTACAACTGCGCCGTAAAGAAGGGCTACTCGGGAACTGCGGTGTTCGCGAAGAAGTCTTTGGGCGAGCCGCTCTCGGTCGCTTACGGCATAAACGGCGAACACGACGATGAGGGAAGGGTGATTACTCTTGAGTACCCTGAGTTCTATCTCATCTGCTGCTATGTGCCGAACGCGCAGGACGGGCTTGCGCGTATCGGATACAGATGCGAGTTCGAGGACGCGATAAGGGAGTACATGCGCGGACTCGATAAGGTGAAGCCTGTTATCTATTGCGGAGACCTCAATGTCGCTCACAACGAGATCGACCTGAAGAACCCGGGGCCGAACAGGGGCAACGCGGGATTCTCGGACGAGGAGCGCGGCAAGATGACAGACCTGCTTGGAGCGGGATTCACCGATACTTTCCGCTATCTCTACCCTGAAACAGTGACATACTCCTGGTGGTCATACCGCATGAAGGCCAGGGAGAGGAATGCGGGGTGGCGCATAGACTATTTCATCATCTCGGACCGTCTCAGGGAGAAGCTCAGGGATGCCGTGATCCATACTGACATCTATGGAAGCGACCATTGTCCTGTTTCCGTTGAAATGGATTTTTAGAGGGGTTTCATCATGCATAAGTTTGTAACACACGACGGAAAGAAAATAAAAATAGACGTGAGCCCCGACAATGATGATGTGCTGAGCATCCTCATTGACGCGGTCCCGCGGCTGTCATATGACGAGATCCTGGAAGGAGAGCTCGAAAAAAGGCTTGGCGACGCGACCGTCAGGTCTGTCAGGCTGACATTTGGCGACTACATCAAGTCGCTCATATTCAGTCTTTCCATGTTCAATACGATATCAAAACCGCCGGGGTTCTGATAACGCTTTTTTCTTGCAAAATACCCAAAATAATGCTTGTATTGGCGGCGCGCTTAGCATATAATAGCCGTTGCGAATTAATGCATTAAAAAATGAAAGTGGGGTAAAATAATGGCAAACATTAAATCCGCAAAGAAAAGAATCAAGGTTATCGACAAGAAGACAGCACGCAATATCAGAGTAAAGAATCACATCAAGGAAGCTGAGAAGGCGTTCCTCGCTGCGATCGAATCCGGTAACGCGGAAGAAGCCAAGAAGGCATTCGAGCATGTTGAGAAGAAGCTCATGCAGGCAGCTGCAAAGGGCACATTCCACAAGAACACTGTCTCCAGAAAGATCTCCAGATTCGCGAGCAAACTGAACGCGCTCAGCGCAAAGTAGTCTCACCCGTCCCCACACAGCGTATAAGTTAAATGCGCATCCAGCCGGAGTGTCTCCCGGCTGTTTTTCTTTGCGAAGAAAAGGACGGAAACAAAAACGAATACTGACAACCGGGGCTTTTATCCTTTATAATTAATTGGTTAGAGTTAAAAGAAAAGAGACGAAAATGAGTTATCTGGACAACATAAGAAATTTCAGCATAATAGCCCACATCGATCATGGCAAGTCGACGCTTGCCGACCGCCTGATCGAAAAGACCGGACTCGTCGAGGCGCGCGACATGAAGGAGCAGTACCTCGACAACATGGATATCGAGCGCGAACGCGGCATAACGATCAAGCTGCAGACTACGCGCCTCCGGTATCAGGCGAAAGACGGGCAGGAGTACATCCTCAATCTCATCGACACGCCGGGACATGTGGACTTCAACTACGAAGTCTCGCGCTCGCTCGCGGCGTGCGAGGGTGCCGTGCTTGTCGTGGACGCGACGCAGGGCGTTGAGGCCCAGACTCTCGGCAACGTATATCTGGCGCTCGATGAGGACCTCGAGATAATGCCGGTCCTCAACAAGATGGACCTTGACTCGGCGCGTCCTGACGACGCGAGGGCCGAGATAGAGGACATCATTGGTCTCGACGCGTCTGAGGCTCCTGAGATCTCCGCCAAGACAGGCATGGGCATCGATGAGATGCTGGAGAAACTGGTCGAGGTGATACCGCCTCCGGAGGGCGATCCCGAAGACAAGCTCAAAGCGCTTATATTCGATTCATACTATGACAGCTATAAAGGCGTCATCATATATACCCGCATTTTTGACGGAAGGGTCAAGAGGGGCGATGTGATACGCATGATGAACGCCGGAAAGAACTATGAAGTAACTGAAGTAGGCTACTGCATACCGGGCACGGTTCCCGCGGACGAACTGAAAGCCGGCGAGGTAGGATACATCTGCGGGAGCATCAAGCAGGTGGCCGACGCGCGTGTCGGTGATACCATTACTCTGGCATCGGATCCGGCTGACGAGCCGCTCAGAGGCTACAAGAAAGCGCAGTCGATGGTCTACTGCGGCATATTCCCGGCTGAGGGAGAGAAATATGAGAACGTAAAAGACGCTCTCGAGAAGCTGCAGGTCAACGACGCGGCGTTCAATTTCGAGCCTGAGAACTCAGCGGCGCTTGGATACGGATTCAGATGCGGTTTCCTGGGGCTCCTGCACATGGACGTCATCACCGAGAGGCTGGCGAGAGAGTTCGATCTGGACATAATCACGACCCTGCCTTCGGTAGTATATAAAGTGGTCATGAAGGACGGCAGCGTACTCGACATTCAGAACCCGTCGAATCTGCCTGAGCCGGCCCTCATAGCGCACATCGAGGAGCCTATAGTCAAGGCTGACATCATGACTCCTAACGATTATGTGGGCAGCATCATGACTCTGTGCCAGAACCGCCGCGGAAAGATGGTCCACATGGAGTACCTGACCAAGACAAGGGTGCAGCTGCATTACGAGATACCGCTCAACGAGGTCATTTATGACTTCTTCGATGCGCTCAAGTCGCGCACCAGAGGCTATGCCTCGCTTGACTATGAGTTCCTGAGATATCAGCAGGCAAAGCTGGTCAAGCTCGACATACTGCTGAACCGCGAGCAGATAGACGCGCTGTCCACCATCGTGCCTGAAGAGGAGGCGATGGCAAAGGGAAGAGGCATTTGCGAGAAACTGAAAGAGATCATCCCTAGACATCAGTTCGAGGTGCCGATCCAGGCGGCGATAGGGCAGAAGATAATCGCTCGCGAGACCGTCAGGGCATACCGGAAAGACGTTCTCGCCAAGTGCTACGGCGGAGATATAACACGTAAGAAAAAGTTGCTCGAAAAGCAGAAAGCGGGCAAGAAGAGGATGCGCCAGTTCGGTCAGGTGACGGTGCCGCAGGAGGCATTCACTGAGGTCCTCAAACTTGACGATGGAAAATAGAGATATATGTAAAGTGAACTTTACGTTGGTGGTGTGATTATATGTAAAGAAAGCTTTACATATCTAAATCCAGTACACGTAAAGCAAACTTTACATAAATAGTCAGGAATAACGTAAAGAACACTTTACATTATTATCGGAACGACTACTGATGGCTGAAAAAACAGGTCTTTACTTACACATACCTTTTTGTGTGAAGAAGTGCAATTACTGCGCGTTCCTGTCTTTTGACGCGGAGGGTTCGCCGCGCAGGGAATACGCGGACGCGCTGGTCACAGAGATCGCCCTCAGGGGCGAAGCCCTCGGGCATCCGGTAATCGATACCGTGTATGTCGGGGGAGGCACGCCGTCTGTGCTAGACATATCGCAGATGAGAGACATAATGCACGCTGTCGGCAGATCGTTCAAACTGAAAGAAGACGCTGAGGTCACCATCGAGGCCAATCCGGCTACTCTTGGCCGCAAGGACGGCGTGACCCTGGCCAAACTCCAGGCCTACAGGTACATGGGATTCAACAGGCTGTCCATGGGAGTGCAGGCAATGGACAACGACAGGCTGCATTACATGGGGCGGATACATACGGCGGAGAACGTCGTCCGCGACATGGAGCTCATACGTCGCAAGGGTTTCGACAACGTCAATCTGGATCTCATGTTTTCGATACCCGGCGAGACGACGGAAGACGCGCTGGAAGACCTGCGCATGATACTGGGACTCTGGCCGGAGCACATCTCGTGCTACAGCCTTCAGATAGAAGAGGGGACGCCTTTCGGCGATATGGCTGACGCCGGCGAACTGACGGAAGTGCCCGATGAAGAAGACAGGAGGACATATCATGAGATATGCAGGGTCCTGAGAGAAGCCGGATATGAGCATTATGAGATAAGCAACTTCGCGAGGAAGGATCCGGCTGATCCTGATGGGCCGTCCCCGTACAGGTCGAAGCACAATTCACTGTACTGGGACATGTCGGACTACATAGGTCTGGGCCTCGGAGCGAGCGGATTTATATGCGGCCGCAGATATAAAAACACTTCTGACCTGCGGGAATACATGGATACGCTCAGATCGGGCAGACTGCCTGAATGCGAGGAACATGTCAATTCGCCATTCGACAACATCAGCGAAGCCGTGTTCACCGGGCTCAGGCGCGTTGAGGGCATAAGTTATGCTGAGGCGATCGACATATATATGGATCGCTCCTGTGAGTCACCGCCGGTGATGCCAAGGGACGAGTTCTGGCGCGTATTTGCCGAAGCAAAAGGGGAAGCTGAAGAATACGCGGCGCAGGGGCTTCTGGTGATAGATGACGATGGCCTGAGGCTCACGGAGCAGGGCATAGATATAAGCAACCGGATAATGTCATTGTTTGTATAGGAAAGGACATAGGCATGGACAAATACATAATGGCGCTCGATCAGGGCACGACCAGCTCGAGGACGATCATTTACGACAAGGCGGGCAACATCAAGTCCGTCGTGCAGAGAGAGTTCACCCAGATATTCCCGCATGAGGGCTGGGTAGAGCATGACGCCATGGAGATATGGGCATCACAGATGGGAACCGCTCAGGAGGCGCTGCTCAAGGCCGGGCTGACTTATAAGAACATCGCCGGCATAGGCATAACGAACCAGAGAGAGACCACTGTCGTATGGGATAAGAAGACGGGAAGACCGGTATACAACGCCATAGTGTGGCAGTGCCGCAGGACCGCCGATTACGCCGCGAAGCTGAAACCGCATGAGGAGATGATCAGGGAAAAGACGGGCCTTCTCGCGGATCCTTACTTTAGCGGCACCAAGCTCGCGTGGATACTCGAGAACGTTCCGGGCGTCAGGGCGAGGGCTGAGAAGGGCGAACTGCTCTTCGGCACCATCGAATGCTGGCTCATATGGAAGCTGACCGGCGGAAAGGTCCATGTGTCAGACTACTCAAACGCCTGCAGGACCATGCTTTTCAATATCAACACGCTGAAGTGGGATGAGGAACTCTGCGAACTCCTCAACATCCCGATGTGCATGCTGCCTGAGCCGGTAGAGTGCTCGGCGCATTACGGCGACACGATAGACGAGATCTTCGGCGGCCCGATACCTATCACGGGTTCCGCGGGAGACCAGCAGGCGGCGCTCTTCGGAGAGGCCTGCTTCAACGAAGGCGACGTCAAGAGCACATACGGAACAGGAAACTTCCTGCTGCTCAACACGGGCGACAAGCCTGTCATGTCCAAAAACGGTCTTCTGACTACCATAGCGTGGGGGCTCGACGGCAAGGTGACATACGCGCTCGAGGGTTCGGTATTCGTCTGCGGAGCCGCTGTGCAGTGGATGAGAGACCAGCTGAGGTTCTTCCGCGATGCCGCTGAATCCGAAGAGATCGCTGCTTCAGTGCCTGATGCCGGAGGAGTGTTCGTGGTACCGGCATTCGTCGGACTCGGCGCGCCGTACTGGGATCCTGAGGCCAGAGGCGCGATGTTCGGCATCACGAGGGGCACGACGCGCGAACATATCGTGAGGGCAACGCTTCAGTCGCTGGTGTATCAGAATGAGGACTTGCTTGCTGCCATGATTGCCGATACCGGAAAGGAAATCAGAGCTCTGAAGGTCGACGGCGGAGCTGCCATGAACAACCTGCTGATGCAGTTCCAGGCGGATATCTCAGACATAGACATAGTAAGATACGCGTCGATAGAGTCGACATCTCTCGGAGCCGCCTATCTGGCAGGTCTGGCGGTCGGATACTACGACAGCCTCGCGGACATCATCGCAAGCAAGGAGATAGCGATGACTTTCAGGCCATCTCTTGGAGAAAAGGAAAGAAAGGAAAAACTTGAAGGCTGGCACAGGGCTGTAAAGGCGACTATCGCGTTCCGCGAAGCATAAAAAAGAGAATAAAAAAGGATCCCGGCAGGGCAGAGGCCCGGGCCGGGATCTTTTCTATTCCGTCAGTTCGCCTCTGAGATTCGTCCTCATAAGTTGCTGTATCTCGCTGTGAGGAAGCCCCTTGCTCAGCAGATAACTGAGCTTGGTGATGGCGGCCTCGGTCGTCATGTTGCCTCCGCTGACTGCACCGGCGCTTACCAGCGCCGAGCCTGCTTCGTAAACTCCCAGGCTCACAGTGCCCGCCGGGCACTGGGTGCAGACCACGACTATGGTTCCACAGCCGCTTGCCTTTGAAATGAGCTTCGTAAGAGACTTGTCGTAATCAGGTATGTTGCCCTTGCCGAATGACTCGAGAATGAGACCGTCGAGATGCTCAAACCTTATTGGCGCGAATATGTCTGACTGCATGCCGGGAACGATCTTTACGACTCCGATCCGGCATTCTTTCATTTTTATCACGTTGAGCCCGTCGGATCTCCTGCCGCAGGCGCCGGCCCCGCGTCCCTTGCGGTCTTTGGTTATTGGCCCATACTCTATGGATATGCCCGCATTCGCAAGCACCGGGTAATTAGGCGAGGTGAAAGCCACCATCCCGTCTGCCGAGTACTTGATAGCGCGGTTGCCGCGCAGGAGGGTCCCTCCGAAATAAAGGGAGACCTCACGGACCGGCCCGTCTGCCGCGATCATAAGTGACGTGATGAGATTTTCCCTGCCGTCGCTCCGCAGTTCGCAAAGAGGTATCTGGGCGCCGGTAAAGACGACGGGCTTATCGAGCCCCTCGAGCATGAACGACAGGGCGGACGCGCTGTACGCAAGGGTATCCGTCCCGTGCAGCACCACGAAGCCGTCATAGCTCTCATAGTTACCGGAGATCACATCGGCGATGCTGTTCCATTGCTCGAACCTTACGTTGGTAGAGTCGAGCAGGGGAGAGAACTCGATGAGATCCCACTCCGGCATCCCCGGGGAAGACAGATCTCTGATCTGATCAAGTTCTCCGGTAAGAGCGCCGCTTTCAGGCGCGTAGCCGTTCTCTGTCGGTACCATGCCGATGGTGCCGCCCGTATGGATTATGAGTATCTTTTTCTTTTTCATGGCATAATGATATCACAGGCATAAGGACTTGCCTGTAAATTTTTTTCTGATATAACACCAAAATGATTAGAAAAATGTAGACAAAGCCGCATGTTTTGTATATAATACCGTTTGCGCACGAAAAACGGCGCGGATATGGCGCATTGGTCAAGAGGTCAAGACGTCGCCCTCTCACGGCGGAATCCAGGGTTCGATTCCCTGATGCGCTACCACGATAAGGCAGGACTGGAACGGTCCTGCCTTTTTCTTGACTGCAAGCAGTGAAAATTTAACACGCTCAGGCCTTTTTTTATGTTTTGAACAGGCTGCAAATAGGCTATAATATATACGGATATATTTGGGCCTGAGAGCCTGTAAAATGCATCTGATTTCCCGAAGGAGGAGCTTGATATGATAAACCAAATACTTGTTGAAGCATGTGTCAAAGCGTTCAAGACCATTCTCGAAAGAGAGAACGTGCCGTATTTCATAAGAGACGACGAGGAGGCGCAGTATTTCTTCGAGCTTTGGGAGAAAACTGACGAGGGAAAAGATCTGGCTTACAGACAGGCACTGCCTGCGATCGAGCGCATAGCGTCGCATGAGCCGTATCTGTTTTTGACCGGCGGCGAACCGCTCTGCATACGCCTGAATTATCTTGACAGAAAGCTTGAGAGAGATTCCTTCGGTGAGATCCTTCTTGAGAGGCCGGACCTTGACTGGCGCATATCACTGTCTGTAAAGAGCGATGCCAGGATCCTTTCGGCTCTTCCTGTCGCGGACCGCGAGCTCGATATGGATAGAGACGTGATCAAAAACTCGTTCAACGGTATCGACGACTTCGGCTACCGCATTTTCGGCATACCGTGCTCGAACGATTATTTTGATGATGTGAATGAGATACTCATGAATATTGCTCCGCGCGACAGTGAAAACTGGGCGGAACTGATCAAGGACGATAAGTTCATATACGGATCGCTCATCACTCCTATGCTCAAAGCCATTGGCCGTGAATTCCCGCGCATATTCAAGGCGCATCCGGAAGCCGGCCAGAAACTGTTCGATTACTTCTACGGCAAGATAGATTATTACTTCATCAAGTCCATAGAAGAACTCGAGGTCACACGCATAGGATGCGTGAACGCCCGCGGGGGACTCGGACGCATGCCGGATAATACAAATCTGCTGACCCCAAAAACAGGATTCCCAAAGGAACTCCTTGAAGTCAGATTCGCTACAGGAAAATACGGAGAGGTGTCAAGAGATACGCTGCAGCTGAACTTTGACGGAGGCTGGGCATTATGCGTCACCATGCAGCCTGTATACGACACTTACGGCGAATTCGGATTCGACGTCCAGGCATACGTTCCTGTGACGCCGTTCGGAAGCTATCGCGACCAGGTGGATTGGGACAAATAGGCGATGTGGAAAAAGCCTGAGAACAAGGCTCTGAGCTTTTTAAGAGAAGCGCTGATAGTCATAACGTCCGCGTTTTTCGGTTCATCCGTGCAGATCTTCGTGATGATCCCCAACGGCATGACATCCGGCGGGATGCCGGGAGTCGCCAGACTAATCACGCATTTCCTGCCGGTCAGTTATTCGCTGGTGTATTACACGCTGTCGATGATAGTGCTCATCGTCGCGGGGATCACGATGGGAAAGGCCGAGGTAAAGCGCATAGTGGCGCTCGGTTTCGCCTACCCGATAATGCTCTTCATCTTTGAGCATATTGACTACGAATTCCTGAACCAGCCGGATCCGCTTTTGGCGGCGCTCCTCATAGGAGCCTTTTACGGCATCGCCACGGGAATAGGGTACATAGGCGGCTACTCGTCGGGCGGCAGCGACACTCTGGCCAGAGTGCTCAAGCACACAATGTTCAATCACCTGCACACCGGAGACATACAGATGGCGATCGATGTGGTGATAATCATCGTCTCGGCATTCGTGTTCGATACCAATGTCGCGATGTACGCGATCATCACGGCTGTCGTAGCCGCTAAAGTGATCTCCCTGATCACGGTAGGCTATACCGGCAGGTTCGTGCAGTTCGACATAATCACCAGCTCAAAGGAAAAAGCCGACCTCATAACGGAATACATACTCAATGATGTCAACAGAGCCGTCACATCGCATGTCTCGCGCGGCGAATACACGCAGGAGGAGCGCAGGACGCTGACAGTGGTATGCACTCCGGCCGAGAGCATCAAGATCAAGAAATACGTTGCTGAGAACGATCCGGAATCATTCGCTACAGTCATGTCGCTGACAAACGTCTGGGGCAAGAGATTCCAGGATATAAACGAAGCGGATAATACTTAATTAGAAAGAGAGAAGGGATATGTTCAGTAACAAAACGCTGGCACCGATATATTTCATGGCGTTCGTTTCATGCTTTATAGTGTTTTTAGGCAAGCATGAATGGGGATGGCTGGTGGCAGCTGTCATATGGCTGGCGCTGGGCATATACTTTTTCATCAAATATAACAGGAACGGAAACGATCTGGATAAATAGCGCATTAACGGCATGTGAAAACAGGCCCGGAAAGGACAGCCTCTGCGGCTGTTCTTTTTATTGATATGCAAAAAAACTACTCTATTTTAGAAATAACCCAAAAAAGGGTTGACAGGGGAACACGCGTGTATTATTGTACTAAGTAGTTAATACAATAATACAATAATACAATAAAACGTATATACGTATCGCAATAAACGGCCATGAGAAACTGTCAGACAGCATGGGCGGTAAAACAGAAAGGGAAAAAACATGGAATGGGATTTCAAAAGCGGCGTGCCGATCTACTCCCAGATCATAGATGAGATGACGATGCGGATCGCCAGCGGGGCATATGAGCCCGGCGAGAAGCTTCCGTCGGTCAGGGATCTGGCGATGGACGCGGGAGTCAATCCCAACACGATGCAGAAAGCGCTGGCCGAACTCGAACGCAGAGGACTTGTTTTCTCAGAGCGCACCAGCGGAAGATTCGTTACTAAGGAGGAAAAAGTTTTGAAGGCTTTGCATGAAGAACTTGCCAGAAAATACTTCGAGGAGTTTGCCGACAAGCTCCGCAAGATAGGGATGACGGGCGAAGACATCGCCGGGGCCGTGAAGAAATGGCTCGAAGACATCAGGTAGAGGAGGCGAGAACTATGGCAAGAATAGAGATCAATAATATAACGAAACAATTCGGAAGCCTGACAGCGCTTGACGGCGTAGCACTCAAGCTGGAGAAGGGTCAGATAGTCGGACTGCTGGGACCTAACGGAAGCGGCAAAACGACGCTTATAAAGATACTGAACGGACTGCTTCAGCCGACAGCGGGCAGTGTGACCATAAACGGCATGGAGCCGGGCATAGAGACGAAAAGAGTAGTAGCCTACCTGCCGGACAGGAACGCGCTCCCTGATTATATGACAGCTTCGCAGCTCATGGATATCTACCAGGATTTCTTTGAGGACTTCGACAGACAGAAGGCGGAAGCCATGGTGGATGACCTGGGTATCGACCGCAGGCAGCCGATGAAAAAGATGTCCAAGGGCACAAAAGAAAAACTGCAGCTCTGCCTGGTGATGGCGAGACAGGCTGAGGTATATCTGCTCGATGAGCCAATCGGCGGAGTCGACCCGGCAACGAGGGATTACATCCTCAGGACCATCATTTCGAACTATAACGAGGACGCCGTAGTCATCATATCGACGCATCTGATATCGGATGTCGAATCGGTACTCGATGATGTAGTGTTCCTCAAGGAAGGCAGGGTAGTCCTCCATCAGGCCGCGGACGAGATCCGCGAGGAGAAGGGCGAAAGCGTAGATAAACTCTTCAGGGAGGTATTCAAATGTTAGGTAAACTTCTTAAATACGAGATCCCGGCAATGGGACGCAAACTTCTGCCGCTTTACGCGGCCTGGGCTGCGACGGCGCTTTTTCTGGGTCTGACAGCTCAGTCATCAGAGTCAAAAACTGAATTCATGGTAGTGATCTCAGCGCTCCTGTATACAGCAGTCGCAACAGCCATCTTCGTGATGACCATTGTCATGATAGTACAGAGATACAATAACAGCCTTTTAGGCGACGAGGCATATTTCAATCATGTTCTGCCAGTGAGTGTATCCGCGCACATCGGCAACAAGGCGATATCCGCAACATTGTGGATCTTCATAACCATACTGGTCGCGGTATTCACAGGGATCCTGATCGGGATCGGAGCTCTCATCGTTTCGGGAGAAGCATTGAGTCTCAGAGATCTGTTCCGTGATCTCTTCGCAATCGATTTTCCGGATCACTTCGGACTGTATGCGATCGAAGTGCTGATCATGATGATCGCAGGCACTGTGAAGACTATCATGCAGATATACGCAGCGATCACGATCGGACATCAGGCTCAGAACCGCACGACACTCGCGTCGATCGGAGCATACATACTGATCCTGGTCTTCGAGTCGACAGTCGGAAGAATGCTTATGCCGCTGTTCATGAATTTCGCGGATTTTGAAAAGGGGATCACGAACTTCACCGCGATATTCTTCATAAGCGTCATAGCCGCAGCTGGATTCTCAGCGGTCTACTTCTTCGTATGCAAGTACCTGATGGAGAACAGGCTTGACCTCAACTAGAAACAGGGACATGTCAAAACATAGAGCCCGGGAAAGGGCGCAAAAAGACGCGAAGGACAAAATATCCTTCGCGCTTTTTCATTTTTCCTTATTCTGAGCATCAGCTACATCGATGTATATCCGCCGTCGACCGGAAGCATGACGCCTGTCACATAAGTGGTGGCAGGGGATGCCAGGAAGATAGCTGCCGTGTCGAGTTCGCCCTCGTCGCCATATCTCTCCATAGGGATCATGGTCCTGGCGTTTTCCTGGAAGAATTCGCTGTCGAGAGTCTCTCTCGTCAGAGGCGAGTAGAAGTATCCCGGGCAGATGGCGTTGACGGCGATGCCGTATTTGCCCCATTCAGCGGCAAGCGCGCGCGTCAGGTTGACTACTCCGCCTTTTGCAGCGTGATAAGGCGAAGCAGGGGCCACCTTGTTTCCCACAAGGCCGTACATCGAAGCGATATTGATGATGCGGCCGTACTTTGCCGGGATCATAGCCTGCTTTGCTACCGCGCGGGCCATCTTGAACGTTCCGAAGAGGTCGATGTTGAGCTCGTTCATGAACTGATCATCCGTAATGTCCTCTGCGGGAGCGACAGCTCCGGTTCCCGCGTTGTTGATCAGAATATCGATGCGGCCGAACTTATCCATGACTGTTTTTACCGCGTTCTCTACCATTTCGGTATCGGTGATGTCGCATCTTACCGCGAGAGTCTCAACACCATACTTTTCAGCGAGGTCCGCCGCGACTTCCTCAATAAGGTTCTGGCGGCGCGCGACAGCTACAATGTTGCAGCCCTGACGTGCCAGCGCGTTAGCCATCTGCACTCCGAGTCCTGTGGAGCAGCCTGTTACGATGGCGACATTGCCTTTGAGATCGAAAAGATCACCCATGGGTATTACCTCCTTAATTAAGATCGCATAGATAAAAATTATACAAAGATATTATTGCACTTGCTGAGAGCAAAGTAAACTCGTTAATTATTTAACATAAAAATGAGGTTGACATACAGCAGGAGCGGAGTCAAAGCGTTGAAATTTCAACGGTCAATTCAGCACGCTAAAGTGAATATAAGCCAAAAAACCTTGTCAAAACGATAACTAAATATCAATTTAAGATTGACTTAAAGCAAAAAAGGACCGATAATAGATACATAATTGTATATTGTCACCAACCCCATTCTTGCGACGATTCGAATCAATAAAGATAAACCGGATCTGACCATGCCGTAAAAAATAAAAGTCGAAAACAGCTAAGAGGTGACAATAGAAAAGGAGTATTATATGAATTCTGAAATGTTAACTTTTATTCTGTACTTTGTGGCCCTTATGGGAGTAGTAATCTACTTCTATATAAAGGATAAGCAGAGAAGCCAGGAAGACTACTTCCTCGGCGGACGTGCGATGGGCCCTTGGGTAGCCGCTCTTTCAGCACAGGCTTCCGATATGTCGGCCTGGCTGCTGATGGGACTTCCTGGATCGATCCTCGCGTTCGGATTCGGACAGATCTGGATCGGTATCGGACTTGCTCTCGGTACCGCCGCAAACTGGATCCTCTGCGCAAGAAGACTGAGAGTATTCTCGGAGGAAGCTAACGACTCGATCACGATCCCGCAGTTCCTCGCAAACAGATTCGATGCTGACAGCAAGACGCTGCAGGTCATCTGCGCTCTGATCTTCCTCTTCGCATATACCATCTATGTTGCTTCCGCGTTCGTAGCGGGCACAACGGTATTCGGAACACTGTTCCCTAATATCTCGACAACAACTGCGATGGTCATATTCGCTCTTCTGATCGTATTCTACACGATCTTCGGCGGATTCACTGCTGTATGCTGGACAGACTTCTTCCAGGGCATGCTGATGATGATCGCTCTGATGGCAGTTCCTATTGCCGTCTGGGCAACACACACAAACCTCGACACCTCGCTTCTTTCGCAGGTATATGAGTACACTGACGCAAGCGGCGCGGTTGTAACATGCGACTTCGGAAGCGGTATCTTCAGCGCGAGCCTGCCTGATGTTCTGACAGGTCTTGCATGGGGTCTCGGATACTTCGGTATGCCGCATATCATCGTAAGATTCATGTCGATCGAGAAGCCTTCTGAAATCAAGAAGTCCTCGACGATCGCCATCATCTGGGTAATCATTTCACTCGGAAGCGCATGCCTCATCGCTTACATGGGAAGAATGCTCGTAGCTGACGAGCTGCTCCCGGTCGGAATGCAGAAGATCGTATTCATCACGATGGCAAGGAAGTTCTTCCCGGCCGCGCTCTCCGGACTGCTGCTCGCTGCTATCATAGCTGCGTCGGTATCGACTGCGGACTCACAGCTGCTGGTAGCTTCCAGCTCATTCACAGCTGACCTTTACACACAGTTCAAGAAGAACGTAAGCGAGAAGGAAGCTGTAATGGTAGGACGTATCGTAGTAGTTGTCATCGCTGTTATCGCTTACCTGATCGCATCCAGCAAGGGAGCAGGAGCTCAGGCTATCATGAACCTGGTAGAGAACGCATGGGGCGCGTTCGGCGCTTCGTTCGGACCGGTCATCATCCTGTCGCTCTTCTGGAGAGAGTTCAACTATAAGGGAGCTATCGCGGGTATCCTCGCAGGCTTCATCGTAGACCTCGGCTGGCTCTTCGGCGGACTCTCCGCTTCGACAGGCGTTTACGAACTGCTGCCTGGATTCATTGCAGGCGGACTTGTAGCTTTCATCGTTGCAAAGGTAACACCGACTCTCGACAAGGAAAGAGCGGTATTCGACAAGGCAAGAGAAAGAGACGCTGTGGCAGACTGATCTTCACAAGATCAAGTACGAATAAAGAACGATCAAAGGTGCAGGCTTTACGGCCTGCATCTTTTATTGCTGAAACCGTAAATCCGGTTTATTTCAATCTGTTAAGAATGGCCATAACAAGCATTTAGATTCGTTTACGTATAGGGACAGCGCGATTATTCTGTGTAATCGTGGGGGACTGTTGCCCCAAAACGGAGGTAAATACCATGAAAAAGAGAACCATCACAGTATTGATCGTACTTGCGCTGCTGCTCGCGCTCGCGCCGGCAAAGGTCTGCGCCGATTCGGATCCTCTTCTGAGCAAGACCACCTACTATACGGAAGAAACGGATTACATACCCGGAGACTGCATCCTGACGGCAACAAGGATGATGATCAGAAGATCCGCCATAATGCATAACAGGGCGGACTGGAAGGACATTACGAATGAGGCTCTTCGCCCGACTGCCACTACGCCGGACGGATGCCTCATGTACAGGTTCAGCTACGAGGCGGAAGGAGTCACGTACGACATCCGCACCGGCTCGTTCAGCGGAGAAAGCGATGCCGAGAGGATAGCGGAATTCGAGAAGCTCCTGAAGAAGCATCCTGAAGGGATAGTCGTTTGGGGCGCTGATGCCGCCAGCACGGGTACCCATGGCGTCCTTGTGACTGAGGTGAAGGACGGCGAGGTCTATGTAATGGACGCGTCGTACAACATGGGCATTTTCAGCGAGGGCATCCAGAAATGGACGGATTCGACCATGCTTGCACCGAGCCTTGTGACGGACTACTGGTACATAAGCGAGACCACGCCTGATGAGGACGCGATAACGGAAACGCAGAAAGCGGACTATCATTTCAAAACGTTAAGGGTCCGCATAACATGTGTTTAGATTGGTTTACCGTGACGGGAAGTCTGCATATCCTTTAAAATGCGGAGGTATCTGTATGAAAAAAAGACTGACAGCAATATTTATGGCCCTGGCTCTGATCCTGACGGTCATGCCGGCGCGCGTTCTTGCCGCGAAGACTTCGCTTGAAGACAAGGCGGTGTACTATACTCCTGCTTCGGATTACAAGAGCGGCGACTGCATACTGACGGCATCCAAGATGATGATAAGGCGGGCCTGCATCATGAAGGACAGAGGAGACTGGACAAAAATAACTAACGGGTCTCTCCGGAGCCTGGCGACCACCCTCGGACTGCTCCGCAATTCCTTCAAGGTAGACACAGAAGGCCTTGTGTACAAGGTCGACTGCGGATACTTCAGCGGCAAAGGAGACGCGGCGAGAATAAAGGAGTTTGAAAACCTCCTGAAAGTGCATCCCGAGGGCATAGTAGTACACGGCGAAAACGCGGCTACGTCAGGCACCCACGGAGTGCTTGTCGTGGCGGTCAGGAATGGTGTGCCTTACGCGGCGGATTCCTCGCGCAACACGGGACTCAACAATAAGGGCATACAGGCATGGAACGATACCACCATGCTCAATGTAAGAAAGGTCACCAAATACTGGTATATAAGCGAGATCAGCGTTTCAACCAAGACCACTCCGGGGGGATCATCATCACAGGCGGCCCCCGCGAGCACGCTCAAGATAAAGTCGGTCAGAGCTCCTTCGAAAGTAAAGAAGGGCAAATCGTTCTCCATCAGGGGCACGGTCAAGTCAAATAAAAAGATCAAAATAGTGACAGTGAGAATTCTTGACAACAACGGCAAGGTTGTCCTGAAGGCTTCAAAAAAGCCTAACGTGAAATCCTTCAGCATCAAAAAACTGGACAAAAAGATAAAATTCAAGAAACTCAGCAGGGGTTCGTATACATATCAGGTGATCGCAACGGACACGGCGCAGACCCTGAAACTGGTCAACAAGCAGTTCACAGTATATTGACGTATAAGACATGGAAACAATAAAAAGCCGGCGCAGGGTCAACCTGCGCCGGTTCTTTCGTTACAAGCGGATCTAAGCCGTTCTACTTGGCTATATAGCGGGATTCGATGTAGTATCTCTTTTCGTTCGCTTCGCCCATTGAGAATGTCTTGCGCGGAAGAGCTCCGTCCGCAGCTACGGCAGGGAAGAGCAAGAACTTGTCCATCGGCGGCAGCAGGAATCCCGCGTTGCCGTCTTTTGCAGACAGTCTCTCGACGACAGCCGCGCCATGGATATAGTCGATGTCGCAGACTTTCTCTTCCTTGACCATGATATCAAGCGCTGCCTGCAGCGCGCCTACCTCGAGCTTGCTCTCAGGACCCTCGATCACGATCTTGCCTTTCTTTTCTCCCGTCATGTAAGGGATCTCGAACGCGCCTTCAGGTACGGCTGCATCGGCGTCAGCCAGATATGCCTTTCCGTTCTGCTTGTCGAGGTGGGCAATGAGCTTTTCTACGAGTTCCATTCCGGACTGGCCTTCCTTGGCGAAGATGACTCTGTGGATAGGCTCGAATACGATGCCGTCATCGTGGATGTTCTCGATCTCGCAAAGAGCGTATCTTGCAGGGTGTCCTTCGATTTCCTCAGGGGAGAGAGTCTTCTTGATGTTCTCCCACGCGGTCTTGGCCGTAGCCAGCGAGTGGTTGCCGTCTCCCATGGCCTGGAAGATGACGTGGCCGGCGCCGTATTTCTCTTCTGCCTTGTCATAGAGAGCGGAAAGAGCTTCCTTTGCGCCTTCGAGGTTCTCTTCCTTGATGAATGAACCTGTGATATGTCCGCCGTCCATCATGAGATCAGTATCGTAGATGACTTCTCTTGGCTGATCGACGAGAGGCTCGATGACTGACTTGTCCGGGTCATCGATCAGGATGAGGATGTGAGGCATCTCGATAGGAGCGTCTCCTCTGATCCTCAGGCGAGGCGGTATACGCTCAACTACGGTGCCCTCGGTCGCTCTTGTCAGGGAAGTCGAACCCTTGTTGAAGTCGTATGCCTCAAGGTCTGTCGCGATGACCAGACCCAGACGGGAACGGCCTTCCGCAGTTCTCTTGATGAGCATGCAGCCCGGCTCCATCGTTCTGAGCGTGCCGTCAGCAAGATACTTGTCCATGGTCGCGCGGATGTCTTTGATCCTTTCGGCTTCACCCGGTTTGTCGAGGTAAAGCTCGGGGAGCATCAGTCTGAGAGTCGACGGGGCGTCGCCTACGATCTCCTCGACCTTTTCCCAGTACTCAGGCTCGGATGTGAACTGGTCGCATGCTACGACAGCCCATTTGAAATAGTCTGTGCCTTCTTTCGGCAGCATGATCTGCGGAACATGCAGACCGAACTTGCTCCAATCATATTTTGCCATTTGTATTCCTCCAAATATTGAATAAACAGCATCAGGAAACGTCTGCCGCGGATGTCGCGGCAACGCTTGTTTACTGTTCTTATTATCGACCAAAAACGGATTATTTGCAAGGTCATATGTGGTACAATTAAGATAACAAAAAGGGGCCTGACGGCCTTTACCTATATGTACTAAATCAACTTCTGTTCAGGAGGTAATTCAATGATTTCCAAAGCAATGGAGCCTTTCCTCGCGGGCAGCTCACAGATAAGAGCGATGTTTGAGGAAGGCAAGAGGATGGCCAAGGTCTACGGCCCTGAAAACGTATATGATTTCAGCATAGGAAACCCGGGACTGAAGCCGCCTCAGGAAGTATTCGACGCCATCGATGAGATCAATCACGAACTCGATCCGCTTTATGTACACGGCTATCCGTCGAACGCCGGCTATGAATCGACAAGAAAGGCGATCGCGGACGACCTCAACGAGAGGGCGGGCGGCGACTTTTTCGATGTGGATCATATCATCATGTCGTGCGGAGCAGCTTACTCCATAAACATGATCAACAAGTGCATATTCGATCCGGGAGATAAGATGGTAGTGTTCGCGCCGTACTTTGTTGAGTACGCCAACTGGGCGCGCAACTGGGGCGCTGAGACCATAGTGGTGCCGGCTAATGACGCGCTTGATTTTGATCCGGATGCGGAAGCACTCAGGGAACTGCTCGTTCCGGAAGTCAAGGGCGTGATGCTCAACAATCCTAACAATCCTACGGGCAAGATCTACTCGAGAAAAGCTCTCGACGCCGTCGCCGACGTGCTGAGGGAAGCCGAGGAGAGGTTCGGCCATACCATCTATCTGATCTGCGATGAGCCTTACAGAGAACTGGTATATGACGGCAGCGACGTTCCGTTCCCGGGAGATTACTACGCAGATTCTCTTATCGCGTATTCCTGGTCAAAATCTTTGTCGATGCCGGGCGACCGCATCGGCTACGTAGCTGTACCGAAATGCGCCGAAGGCCATGCCGAACTCAGTCAGGCCCTCGTAGTCGCAGGAAGGGTGCTTGGAGGCACGAACGCTCCGACCATACAGGAGCTGATAGTTGAGAGATGCCTTAAGGCAAGGTCAGATCTGGATTACTATAAGAGAAACGCTCACGACCTCTATGAAATAGTGACCGGCGCGGGCCTCGAGGCGCTGTATCCTCAGGGCGCGTTCTACATGTGGATCAAGTCTCCTGTAGAGAATGAATATGACTTTGTCGCTGCAGCCAAGGAGGAGAGGATACTGATCACTCCGGGAAGCGCCTTCAACGGACCGGGCTGGGTGAGAGCGTCATTCTGCGGAAAGAACAAAACCATCCGGAACTCGAAGGAATCCTGGATGAACCTCGGAAGAAGATTCAATCTGATCTGAGACGCGCGCGGGATACGCAGACTTATAGAAGACAAAAACACGGATTTCAGGAGATAATGCCCGAAATCCGTGTCTTTTTATAATGATCTCAAATCAACTAACGCGCCGGCGCGGTATAAGGCTCTACTCCCGGATATATGCGGATGCGGTCTTTCGCGGTAGCCGCGACCTCACCGAAGTCCTGCAGCTCTTCCTCGCCCCTGAGGACTCTCAGGCAGCCGGCTGCGAGAGCTTCCATTTCGTACTCGCCGGCCATGACCTCGACAGGGCAGATGAAACTGACATGCTCAGTGATGTAGTCGGCAACATACTTTGAATAGGAGATGCCGCCGGTAAGGATGATCCTGTCGACCTTGCCGCAGACCGTAGCGGCCAGTTTCGCGATGTCCTTCGCCACGTTCAGGCACATGGCTTCGTAAACGATCGCCGCGTAACCGTCGCCGTCGGCGATCATCTTTTCAACGTCGCGCGCGTCAGCCGTTCCGAGGTGCGCGATGAGCCCGCCCTTGCCGTGGAAGAGTTTCATGGCTTCCTTATATGAATACTTTCCGCTATAGCAGAGATCGACCAGACGCTTCGCGCTGACGCCGCCGCCTCTCTCAGGGGTGAAGTTGCCTTCGTCATCATTTACGCTGTCAATGTTGACTCCGTCCTTGTAAAGCCGGATGGCGCTTCCGCCGCCCAGATGAGCAACGATGAATGTACATTCCTCAAACTTCTTTCCGAGCCGTTCCTCCGCGCACTTGATGGCCATGGCCCGGGTATTGAGAGTATGGCCGACGGTAAAATGAGGTATCTCAGGCACGCCGCTGACTCTGCAGACAGGGATCTTCTCATCTGTGCCGATGGCGTCATAGATACAGATAGGGATGCCTTTTTCCTTGTGCAGGTCAAAGGCGATCATGCTGCCGATGATGGATGGGTGCTTCGCCAGATCTTCAGGCCTTGTCAGGTAGTCGATCATGGACTGATCTATGCTGATGGCGCCGTGAGGGCAGGCGATAATATTGCCGCCTCTTGATACGGCAGCTGTCAGCGAGTCGACAGGGACGCCGTTCCTTTCAAGCGATTCAAAGATCTTCTCTTTCCTGAAGTCGAACTGTTCTACCACGTCGCCGAAAGGCGCGAGTTCTTCCGTGGTGTGGCGCAGCGTATCGTTGAAAACTTCCTTGTCATCGTCATAGACCGCGATCTTGCTTGATGTCGAGCCCAGGTTCATGACGAGGATCCTCTCTTTTTTCATTGCGTGATTCCTCCGTGAATGGTTTATATTATGCTTCTCTAACTATGAATTGTATCACATTAACAGGCAGAAAAAATGAGCCGTTTGTGAAAACGGCTCGTTTTATACTTTGTTGATTTTATCTTGTCGAAGCGAATGTCTTCAGCTTTTCCTGATCTTCGTCAACTTCATCCTCTTCATACTCGTTCGTGAGCTTGAATTTGTCGAGCAGATACATGATGAGTCCGAGGACCATTCCGACTACGGCAGCCAGGCTCATTCCCTTGAGCTGCACCTGTCCGAGGTTGATCGCGATGCCGGAGAGTCCGACTACGAATACTACAGATGTGAGCGCCAGGTTGCGCGCCTTTGAGTAGTCGATCTTGGAGTCGACCATCAGCCTGATGCCGGATGCTCCGATCATTCCGTAGAGCAGGAAGCTCACGCCGCCCATTACAGGACCCGGGATGGTCTGGATGAGAGCCGATGCCTTGCCGATGAATGAAAGCGCGATCGAGAACAGCGCTGCTCCGCCGATGACGTATACACTGTAGACCTTTGTGATGGCCATGACACCGATGTTCTCGCCGTATGTGGTGGTAGGGCAGGATCCGCAGAATCCGGAGAGGGCTGTCGAGAATCCGTCAGCGAACATCGATCTGTGGAGACCAGGGTCTTTCAGGAGGTCTTTGCCTACGACTTCTGATGTGACTACCTGGTGTCCGATGTGTTCGGATACGACTACCAGCGTCGCCGGGATTATGATGGCTATGGCCTGTCCGCTCCACTGTGGTGTCTTGAAGTCCGGCAGTTCGAATATTCCGGCGCTTCCGACTGCGGAGAAGTCCACGAGCCCGAATATGAGAGCAAGCACGTAGCCGGCGCAGATCGCGATCAGGATAGCGATGGCGCTTGCGAATCCTCTGTAGAGAACTCCGCCGAATATGGCCAGCAGAAGAGTTACGAGGAACACGATCAGCACTTTAGGGTCGAGGTCCGCTACCATGCTCCCGTCATCTCCCAGGATGCCGGCTGTCTGCGCGGCGCTGCCCGCAAGCTCAAGACCGATGAGCGCTACGATAGGCCCCATGGCTGCAGGAGGCAGAATGGCGTCGATCCATTTGGTCCCGACGAACTTGATCAGTATCGCCACGGCGCACATCATCAGGCCTGTGACCACGAATCCGCCGAGCGCGTATCTGTAGCCAAGCTCAGGGTTATTCATTACAAGGAGCGCAGGCGATATGAACGCGAATGAGGAACCGAGGTAGGCAGGCGCCTTGCCCTGGGTCACAAAGATGAAGATAAGCGTTCCTATGCCGTTCATGAGCAGGGCGATGGAAGGCTTTATCCCGAAGATGTAAGGTACGAGTACCGACGCGCTGAACATCGCGAAGGTGTGCTGGATGGAGAGAGGTATGCCTTTGCTGAGAGGCACTTTCTCCTGGATCTGGATGATCTGTCTTTTCTTAGCCATGTCGTTCTCTCTTTCTTTTCCCGCAATTCAAGTTTTTATCTGAATTATTATATCGGTTGCATTGTGGAGTGACAACACAAAAACCACAACATCTTGTATTAAAAAAAGAAATAAGCATACATATGCCATGCGGCAGAGAATCTGAGGGTATCAGGAGGCCGGATGCGAAACGCAGCGGGGAAGGCTGGTTTAGTGCTTTATTAAATGTCCCGAGAGTGATATTATCTAAATAACTATGGGCAAAGATATCGATGAAAAAACCTTAAAAGAGGCAAAAGAGAAACTCGCCTGCAAGATCGAGCCGACGACGTTTTCCGACGGAAGCGCTTCCGCCGGTACTTCGCATGCCTCAGGGGGACAGGCGGATTTCATCGATTCTACCGGAAAGGTACTGCTCACGCAGATGACTAGTGCCGGTGGATGAGGCGCCAAAATAGGGCCGGGAGTCCTATCGAACCTTTTGTCGGGTCTGTCCAAGATAAGCGACCCGAATATACTCGTCGGCTTTGAGAGCAGCGATGACGCCTGCGTTTACAAACTGACCGACGACATAGCGATCATTAATACAGTGGATTTCTTCCCGCCTATAGTGGACGATCCGTACATGTTCGGACAGATAGCCGCGGCCAACGCCCTGAGCGATGTATACGCGATGGGAGGTCAGCCGAAACTCGCGATGAACCTTCTTACATTCCCTAACGGGAAGCTGCCGCTTGACGCGGTCAAGGCCATCCTCGAGGGAGGCAACGACAAGGTCACTGAGGCAGGAGCGACAATAGTAGGCGGCCACAGCATCGACGACAAGGAGCCTAAGTACGGTCTGTCGGTCACGGGCTTCGCGCATCCGGACGAGATCCTCAGCAACAGCGCATACGCGGGCAACCTGCTGGTCATCACAAAGAAGATCGGCACCGGTATACTTACAACGGCTTCAAAGGCGGATCTTCTGACTGACGAGGAGAACGCCGAGATAGAAGCGACCATGGCTTTCCTGAACAGATACGCCTGGGAGGCGATGAAGGGAGTCAAGGTTGACGGATGTACCGACATTACCGGATTCGGTCTTCTGGGCCATGCAGCGGAAATGGCAAGGGCGGGGAACGTCACTCTTGAGCTTTACAGTCACAAGGTGCCTATATTCCCAAGAGCCATCGAGATGGCGACCATGGGCATAATCCCTGCGGGAGCTTACCGCAATAAGGATTATGTAGGGCCGGAGGTGATGGAATTCCTCTCAAAGGATCCTGACCGCGATGCTGATCTCAGAGCTCGCATCGACTGCCTCTATGACCCGCAGTCATCCGGCGGCCTGCTGATAGCCGTAAACGAGAGCGAACTGCCGAGGCTCACGGAACAGCTTGGAGAGAAGGGCTGCGAGACCGCTGTCATAGGCTGTTTCAAGCCAAAGAAGGGCAAATACTCGATCGAGATCCACGATTAGATGATGCAATACTTACAATAAAAAAGCTGCAGAGTCCTGTATTCGCAGGGTTCTGCAGTTTTTAATACTCTCAAAAAGGTTTGCGATAACATCTTGTGCGTTTACTGTTCGATGGATTTCTGATATAGACCGTGAAAGAAGTTTTTCTGACTGATGAGGAGCACACAAGGACAGAGGCAGCCATGAATATGATGTCCGCTGGACAAAAGCGAAGAGTATTGACCGAAAACAGTGATTCAGAGTACTATTAGTTAACAATTGATATGGTGCTATTGATGCCGTTGGCATAAAGCGACTCTGCGGAGTTGCTTTGATGAGGAGGGGGAATATGAATAAAAGGATACTGAGCATTATCCTGTCCGTGATGGTCATGGTGATGCTCCCAATGACTGCGTTCGCGGAAAATTCCGTTAATGACGGTAAGCCCGTGCAGAAATCTGAGCCGGCAAAATTCGAAGATACAGAAAAGGAAACGAAAAAAACAAGTTCGATACCGAAACTGCACCCAAATGAAATACGGACAAAATCAGTGGGTGACTGGATCTGGCTCGGAAGCTCGCAGTCCGGAACCGTCGGGGTCGGAGAGACAAAAGCGTATGAGATAGCCGATAATATTAATGATGAAGCCTGCCATATCGTTGTGCTCAACGAAAATTCGAACTACGACGATTCCATTTCGATCCAGGTTAAAAATGAAAAAGGGGAAGTCAAGAGCGAGATCACCGCGTCAGAAGCGGTAAGCGGTGTGTACAGCGAAACCGGAGATACCGGAACAGAACTGGAAGTCATGGGAGACTACTGGTATTCGGCTTTCTACACTCTTTCTGAAGGAGACCGCATCATACTGACTGCGGGAAGTAGTGATGTAAAGTTTGCTATTTCTGTCCAGGGAGTATGTGATCCTCTCTCTTACGTTTATGGTGAATTCTATTATGGCGGACTGTACTCTCAGACACAGGTGATTCCGGTATATAATTTCGATTATCCTTACGATGCCGTACTGTATGTTGAGAACAATTCATATCTGGATTTTGCCTACTATATGGTTGAGGACGGTGATATGATCGATTCAACAGACGGGCGTTCCTGGAATTACCTGGAATCAGATTACTGGTCCAATATGGGTTATTACATCGATGACTATAGTGATTATTATCTTGTTCTCTTCTATATGCCTGGAGGTGAAGGCTATGGAGAATATGATGATGATTATGAGTATTATGACGAGGATTATTACGATTTCGCGATGTGCGTGAGCCCGGCGAATTTGACGTATTATGATATCTACGGCATAAAGAACAAGACATATACAGGAAAAGCTCTGACACAGAGTTTCACTCTCGAGTACGATGATATCGTACTTGGTAATGCCGACTACAAGACTTCGTATTCCAACAATAAAAAAATAGGTACGGCTAAGGTCACGATCAAAGGACAGGCGCCTTATAAAGGAACTGTAACAAAGACTTTCAAGATTGTTCCTAAAGGGACCAGCTTCAAAAAGCTGACCAGAGGAAAGAAATCGTTCACAGCGACCTGGAAGAAGCAGGGAACTCAGACCACGGGCTACCAGATACAGTATGGACTGAAAAAGAACTTCAAGGGAGCGAAAACCGTGACGGTCAAGGGCTCATCAAAACTCAAGAAAACGGTTAAGAAACTTAAATCCAAGAAGACCTACTATGTAAGGATCCGCACTTATAAGCAGGTAGGCAAGACCAAATACTGCAGCGGATGGTCAAAGGTAAAGACCGTAAAAACAAGGTAAAGGAAGATAAAGGTAATAAAAGAACTCCCCGTCAACGACGGGGAGTTCTACTATTCAGTGATCATTTGTTTTTCAACTGAGTCTTGACGAATTCGCTGAAGGATTCGGCGGCAGGAGAAAGGGATATGCTCTTGAGCATTATCATGTAAAAGCTTCGATCCTCTTTGAAATCTTTTATATTTACTATCCTGACCTTGTCCCCGAGAGACGACGCTATCTTCTCTGAAATGATCGCGCAGCCCAGCCCGGCCTCGACCGAGCGGATTATGGCGTCCATGTCATCCATCAGCGCTGCTACATCGAACACGTCCTTGTCAAAACCTGAGTTGAGCGCTGCCTGCTCGAAAGTCTTTCTTGTGGCGGAGCCTGTCTCACGCCAGATGAACGGATGCGTAACGGCTTCCGACAGGCTGATCTCCGAAGGGAGGTCATAAGACATGGGAGCGATGAGCACCGACCTGTCAGCAGCTACCCTGACGCATTCCATAGAGGACAGGGCGACTTTTTCGCCTACAAAACCGATCTCGCCTCTGCGGTCGCTTATGTTGTCTATGACTGTCTGGGTGTCCGACACGGATACGTAGTACTGGACGCCTTTGTGATCGCTTCGGAATCCCGAAAGCAGGTCAGGCAGGAAGGTAACGGCCGGGATGGATGATGCCTGTATCTCCAGTATGCCGCCGACGCTCTCGTTCTCATCGTTGATGGCCTCGAACGCCAGAGCTCTGGCGTTGATCATCTCAACGGCGTATTTGTAGAACTTTGAGCCCTGCGGAGTCATTTCAACAGTCCTGCTCTTTCTGTCGAGCAGTTTCACTCCGAGTTCCTTTTCAAGATTGCGTATGTGTGTGCTGATGGTGGGTTGTGTAAAGAAAGTCGCGTCCGCGGCCTTGCTGAAACTTTTGTACCGCACTACATTGACAAAAGCCTCGATCTGTTTGAAATCCATTTATCCTCCTAATCCGCCTCTAGTCCATTCCAAGCAGCTGCACCTTGGATAATCCCGGTGCCTCCGTTATTTCTCTCAACATGCTGTCGAGACTTCCTGGATCCTCTCCAAGCTCAAGCGTGATTACCACGTTTGCCCTGGAGTCTACGGGAGGATTCTGAGTTATGGTCCATACGCTGTAACCGTAGTTTGAGATGATGCTCAGTACAGAAGAAAGGGTACCGACTCTGTGACTCATCATCATGGAAATGATGGCGTGACGGCCCATCGAGACTGTGCTTATGTCTCTTACCATATCCCGGTACTTGTAGAATGTGCTGCGGGATATGCCGACCATCTTCACGGCTTCACTTACATCAGCGGCCTTGCCCTCATCCAGCAGTTCTTTGGCGAGAGCGACCTTCTCACAATATGACGGCAGAAGCGCCTTATCTACGATCAGGTATTTACCTTCCATATAATTGTAGTCCTATCTAGTGCATTTTTCAATAACGTAAGATTTCATATCGGAGATATCTATGACATCTTTATGGACGACAGGTCTTGAGAAGATGCCGGCAAGCCCTGAAGGGACCTCCGCGCCGGTGATGTCGCGAACTTTCTGCATGTTGCCTTCGTCGCTGCCTGTCAGTTCTTCGCCGAGAGCCTCAAGCACGGCGGCAGAGAACTTATACGGCGATGCGGTCGAGAGAACGACAGTTGGCACGGCATCGTTTCCGGATCTGTATTTCTCCATGCACGCCCAGGCGATGGATGTGTGAGTATCCATCAGATACCTATCCGACTCAAACACGCTTCTGATCGCCGCTGCGCCTTCTTCATCATCGGAGAACACGCCGGTGAACACTTTTTGTATCTCAGAGAGTTCGTCATCCGTGATCTGATATTCGCCGGTCTGCTCAAGCTGTTTCATGTATTCAAGGGTGTGTTCAGGTCCGCATATGTACCAGAGCAGACGTTCGAGATTGCTCGACACAAGGATGTCCATCGAAGGCGAAGTCGTTTTGTAGAACTCGCGCTTTCTGTCGTAATGTCCTGTGTTGAGGAATTCCGTGAGCACGTCGTTCTTGTTGGAAGCGCAGACGAGTCTGCCGACAGGGAGTCCCATCTTAAGAGCGTACCATCCCGCCATGATGTCGCCGAAGTTGCCCGTCGGCACGACATAATCGACCTTGTCGCCTTCTCTGATCACGCCTTTTTCGATCAGTTGTGCGTATGCCGAGAAGTAATAGACGATCTGCGGAACGAGTCTGCCTATGTTGATGGAGTTAGCGCTTGAAAGCGAAACGCCTTTGACAGGTTCAGGTATCTCCCTGAAAAGCTTCTTTACTCCTGTCTGGGCATCGTCAAAGTTGCCGCGAATAGCGCAGGCAGTAACGTTGGAGCTGTCAGGAGTCACCATCTGCAGTCTCTGCGTGTCCGAAACGCCTCCGTGAGGGTAGAAGACGATGATGCCTGTGCCCGGAACATCTCTGAATCCCTGTATAGCCGCGCTGCCCGTATCTCCGGATGTAGCCGTGAGTATCATTATGTCATCGGTAAAGTCGTTCATGCCGCGGGCCGCGCTCATGAGGTTCGGAAGGGCGGAGAGAGCTACGTCTTTGAACGCCGATGTAGGTCCGTGCCAGAGCTCCAGCACATAGGCATCGCCGACCTTAACAAGAGGTGTTATATCCGGCGCCGAGAACTTATCCTTGTAGCTGGTCTCGACCAGCCCGGCGATCACTTCCTCGCCGTAATCGTCAAAGAAAGCGTTCCAGACGGCCCTTGCCATGCTCCTGAAGTCGCCCTTGATGATGCTGCGCCAGTTCGATTTGACAGAACCAAGATCGGCAGGAACGTAAAGACCTCCGCCTGCCGCCTGTCCGTCAAGTATGGCTTTGCTTGAACTGACTTTTATCGACTGATTCTTTGTGCTTACGTATTCGATCATTATGTGCCTTTCCGTTTGATGCGGCCGAAGAGCCGCAAAACTAACAAGATGTTGAAATCCATTGAAATAATACCTTGATTATGTTACATTACTTTTAACTTAAAGACAAGTGTTTTCGGTATGCGGACACAAGCAAAGTATTTGTCCATATTACACGGAATGCGCAAAGATAATTCCCGGATTTTTGTGCATTGTACCAATAATAATACAGATCGGCCTGCGCTTGCGGGCATGCGGATTTGTATGTTTTTATAAACAAAAGAAAGGAACCAAATGCTGAAGGTGCTGAAATTCGGCGGCTCGAGTCTGGCGGACAGCTCGCAGTTCGCAAAAGTCAAAAAGATAGTCGAAAGCGACAGTTCCCGCGAGGTGGTGATAGTATCGGCTCCGGGAAAGAGGAGCAGCGACGACAACAAGATCACCGACCTGCTTTACCTCATACACGCGCACATCAAGTACGGCGTCGCGTATGACGGAGTCCTCTCGATGATCAAGGAAAGATATGCGGAGATCAGGGAAGGTTGCGGGCTCGAGATCGACATTGCGTCGGTCATAGACGAGACCTTTGCCGGAGTCGACAAGAAGACATCTGTCGACTTCCTGGCTTCGAGAGGAGAATACTTCAGCGCGAGGCTGATGGCGGAGTATCTCGGATATCAGTTCGTTGACGCTGTAGACTGGCTGTGCTTCGAATATAACGGAAAGGTGAACACCGCGAAGTCCGAGGAAAAACTAAGAGAACTCAAGAGCATCTACGGCAGGATGGTGACACCGGGATTCTACGGAGCGATGCCGAACGGCGACATCAAGGTATTCCCGAGAGGAGGATCGGATATAACCGGAGCTCTCGCGGCGGGATATCTGGGCGCCGATATATATGAAAACTGGACGGACGTGTCCGGCATACTCATGGTAGACCCAAAGATAGTGAAAGATCCGAAGACCATAGCCAGAGTAACGTATGACGAACTGAGAGAACTCAGTTATATGGGTGCTTCGGTACTGCACGAGGACACTGTCTTCCCTGTAAGAGTCAGGGATATCCCGGTAAATATCCGGAATACCAACGCTCCGGACGATCCGGGCACCATCATCGGAGAGACATTCGACGATGAACTTGAGGAAGAGACCGAAAGATTCATCACCGGGATTGCCGGAAAGCGCAATTTCTCTATCATCAACATTTACAAGAGCAGGATAGGCGAGGAGAAGCTCGGACTGCTCAGGCAGGTCCTGGAGATATTCGCACGCTATGACATACCGGTCGAGCAGATCCCAAGCGGCGTCGACAGTTTCTCCGTGGTGTTCCCGACGGAGAGCATGAAGAGCAGAAAGCATGAGCTCATACATGAACTGTCTGAGCTTGAGAGCATCGACGACTGCACGCTCACAGAGGGCATCAGCCTGATCGCCATAGTAGGCCGCCAGATGGCTTACAGAACAGGTATCTCGGGCAAGATATTCAGGACGCTCGGAGAAAACAAGATAAACATCAGAACGATAGAGCAGGGCGCTGACGAGATAAACATCATGGTAGGCGTTTACGATGAAGACTTCGAGAGGGCGATCCGGCTGCTCTATGAAAGCTTTGCTAAGTAGTGTTGAGAAACCAACTTAAGAATAGAAAGAGGTAGAAAGATGGAAAAGTATAATGTAGGAGTAATGGGCGCGACCGGAGCGGTCGGACAGCAGATGATAAAGGTGCTGGGCGAGAGGAACTTCCCTGTGGGAGAACTCAGATGCCTCGCAAGCGAAAGGTCGGAGGGCAAGACCCTGAGCACGCCGTTCGGCGACGTGGTCATACAGAGGACTTGCGAGACGGCCTTCGAGGGGCTCGACATAGTGCTCGGCGCTTCCGAGAACGACATAGCCGAGGCGATGGCGCCTCACATCAAGGCGGCGGGAGCGGTCTTCGTAGACAACTCATCGGCATTCAGGCTGTGTGATGACGTGCCGCTGGTAGTGCCTGAGATCAACCCTGAGGATGTGGAGTGGAACAACGGCATCATAAGCAACCCTAACTGCACCACCATCATCTCTCTCGTCGCGGTCAATGCCATAAACAGTCTGTCGAAGATAGAGGCCATGTACGCTTCGTCGTATCAGGCGACGAGCGGAGCCGGCGCCGCTGGCCCTGTGGAGATGTATGATCAGTCTGAGGCCATCCTGAAGGCAAGAGCCGCGGGCGGTGAGGGCAATTCGTACGGCGCGGAGATCGAGCCGAAGGTGTTCCAGTACCAGATCGCGTACAACGTGATCCCGCAGATCGGCGGATTCGGAGAGAACCTGTACTCTTCCGAGGAGATGAAGCTGCAGAACGAGGGCCGCAAGATCATGCACCTGCCTGAACTCAAGGTCAGCTGCACATGTGTAAGAGTTCCTGTAGAGAGATCGCACGCCGTTTCCATCGATGTAATTACTGAGAAGAGACTCGAGCTTTCTGAAGTAAGAGCTGCTGTTAAGCAGGCTCCGGGATGCAGGCTTTACGATGAGCCTAACGATAAGATCTATCCGATGCCTATCCTGACATCGAATCAGGACATCGTATATGTCGGAAGGATCCGCCGCGATCTCGTCAACGAAAACGGCATCAACCTCTGGTGCTGCGGCGACCAGGTGAGAAAGGGCGCAGCCACTAACGCGGTGCAGATCGCCGAGCTGCTGATCAAATAAGCCGAAGCAAAGTGCAGAACAACAATAAGGGGACGGGCAATGGCCCGTCCCTGATTTCTTTCTATATTCGATTGTCTGCCGTGCTTTCCTTCAGTACGGTTTGTTCTGTTTGTCTGACTTGCTTGTCTGTCTGAGGCTGTCCCGTGATCACAAACTGCTGTTGATCTGTTGGTGTCCCGTAATCATTCACCTTCGGGTGCCGTTGAGCCGGCTTGCCTTGCAGTGCCTTTATAGCGGAACAGCCCCTTCCTCAAATGATCCCATTGGTCTGTCCTCCCTATTGATTTCGCGTTTAGCGCTTTCCTTGTCACTTGTTATCTTGATTGTACTGATTTAAAAACAAGAATACAACTCTTTTGGGGAGTTCTAAATGATTATTAAAAAACAACTTGTATGTGGTATTATATTACATCAGTGAATAGATGAAATAAGTAATGACAGGGGGTATCACATGGGGGTCAAAGTCATAAAATTCGGAGGATCATCAGTCGCGGACGCGGATCAGCTCAGGAAGATCAAAACAATAGTTGAGGCTGATCCGGAAAGGCGCTATATAGTCGTTTCGGCTCCCGGCAAAAGACACAAGGCTGACAATAAGGTAACGGACATGCTGATCATGCTCAACGCTCAGGCGGAGGGCAACATACCTTACGATCAGCTTTTCGGAGCTGTCAAAGAGAGATATACATCGATAGCCGAAGGTCTTGGACTGGATACCGGTCTTGAAGACTGGTTTGAGGAGATAGCGGAGAACATCAGGAAAGGCTGCTCCGAGGCATATATCGTGAGCCGCGGAGAGTATCTGTCCGCCAGACTGATCTCGGAGTATCTGTGCTATGACTTTGTTGATACCAAAAACCTTGTCCTCTTTGACTCCAGGGGAAGACTGATGGTCGATGAGACCAACGAAGCTATCAGGGCGGAGATCGGCAGGCATGAGAGAGCGGTATTCCCGGGCTTCTACGGCGGATATGCCGGCACGGACGAGATATGCCTGCTCTCAAGAGGCGGTTCTGACGTGACAGGCTCGCTGGTTGCCCGCGCGGCAGACGCATCCATGTATGAGAACTGGACCGATGTGTCCGGCATGCTTATGGCCGACCCGAGGGTAGTCAGCTCACCGCTCCCTATCAAGTATATTTCATACGCCGAGCTCAGGGAACTTTCGTATATGGGCGCGAGCGTCCTTCATGAGGACGCGGTGTTCCCGGCGAGGATGGCCGGCATCCCTATCAATATCAGAAACACCAATGCGCCTGAAGATCCGGGCACGGTGATCTCCCGCGAAGGCGGAGAAGACGGCGAGTACATCATAAGCGGCATAGCAGGCAAGCCTGATTTCACAGTCATTTCGATCTACAAGAACATGATGAACAAGGAGATCGGATTTGTCCGCCGCGCCCTGGCCATCATCGAGGATCAGCGGATCAATTTCGACCATATCCCGACCGGCATCGATTCGCTCTCCATGGTTATCGAGAGCAAAGAGCTGGAGGACAAGCTCGACGATGTTCTCGACGCGTTCAGACAGCAGCTCAAGCCTGATGAGATAATCGTTGAGGACAGTATCGCTCTGATCGCGGTAGTGGGGCGCAGGATGCACAGGTCCATAGGCGTATCCGCAAGGATCTGCACCGCGCTCGCGAACAAGGGCATCAATATCAAGATGCTCAACCAGGGAACCAATGAGATCAACGTCATTGTCGGTGTGGAAGCAGGCGATTTCGAAGAGGCAGTCAGAGTGTTATACGCGGAGTTTGTACACTAAATATTGACTTCCGGGCAAATAAATATTACAATTCCAGCATTGAGATAGAGGACGCACCCGGCCATCAGTAGTCGCTGTGGAACTGTGCAGAGTACAGCGAGTGAAAGGGGCAGGTGCCGAAGTGAGGAAGGACTGCATCTCCGACCGATCTGGGCGGACGGAATAAGATCCGTACGACTGTCGCGACAACGCGGAGAGCTATCCTTGATTATTAGCCATTATTTTGATGTGTAATGTCAAGCAGCTGATCGCGTGTCGGCTGCTTTTTTCATTCAAATCAAGGAGGCAAAAACATGGCAAGAACCAACACAATTTTTGAAGGAGTAGCAACGGCACTGATCACTCCGATGACGGAGGACGGGGTCAATTTTGAACAATACGGCAGACTGATCGACTGGCAGATCGAACAAGGCATCGACGCCCTGGTAGTAGTCGGTACGACAGGCGAGGGCTCGACGCTCACGGATGAAGAGCACAAGGAATGCATAAGCTTTGCCGTTGAGAGGGCAGCTCACCGTGTACCGATCATAGCCGGAACAGGCAGCAACCATACCGAATACGGCAAGCAGCTGACCAAGTATGCCAGCGACGCGGGAGCGGACGCCTGCCTGATCGTCACATCGTATTACAACAAAGCTACGCAGAACGGACTCGTCAAGCTCTTTGCGGAGTACGCGAGCGTCAGTGACGTTCCGATCATCGCGTATAATGTTCCTTCGAGAACAGGACTCAACATCGAGCCTTCAACATACGCGAAGCTTGCTCAGATAGAGAAGGTCGCCGCGATCAAGGAGGCAAACTCCAATATCTCCAAGATAGTAGACACATTCGCGCTGGTAGGCGACCAGATGGATATTTATTCCGGAAATGACGACCAGATAGTCCCGTTCCTCTCGATGGGAAGCAAGGGCGTCATCTCGGTCCTGTCAAACGTCATCCCTGCGGAGACGCGCGAGATCTGCACCAGATTCTGGAACGGCGACGTAGCGGGAGCCGCGGCGCTCCAGTGCAAATACAATGAACTCGTCAAGGCGCTCTTCTGCGAGGTAAATCCTATCCCTGTAAAGGAAGCGCTCGCGATGATGGGGTACTGCGATCCGATCATCAGATCGCCGCTCTACAGGATGGAAGAGGCAAATCTCGCAAGGCTCGCGAAGGCCATGAGAGATCTGGGAATAATCGACTGATATCGAACTTAGTTTAAGGAGACCGGAATGATCAGAGTAATAATAAACGGAGCCAGCGGAGCCATGGGTAAAAAGCTGTCGCAGGCCATCGACATGACGGACGGCATGGAGGTCGTTGCCGGCGCCGCGCTCAACGGAGAAGGCGGTTTTTACAGCAGGCTTGAGGAGTATCAGGGCCCTGCGGACATAGTCATAGATTTCTCCCACCACAGCGATACGGTCCCTCTGATGGATTACTGCGTATCAAGAGGACTTCCCGCGGTAGTGTGCACTACTGGCCAGACTGAAGAGGAGATGGAATACATCGCTAAGGCAGCTGAGAGCATCCCCGTGTTCAAGTCCGCTAACATGTCGGTAGGAGTCGCTCTGACGGCAAAGATCGTCAGGGAAGTAGCGGCAAAATTCGGCGCGTGCGACATCGAGATCCTTGAGATCCATCACAACAGGAAGGTGGACGCCCCGAGCGGTACGGCGATAATGCTGGCTGACGCTGTCAGGGAAGCCAGACCGGAGCTCCACTACAACCTCGGACGCAGCGGGATGGCAAAGCGCGAAGCTGATGAGATAGGGATCAGCGCCGTCAGGATGGGAAATATTGTCGGCACTCATGAAGTGATGTTCGGAACAAATACCCAGACGATCACGATCAGCCATCAGGCTCACGACAGAGCGCTGTTCGCGGACGGGGCCGTGGCGGCAGCAAAATTCCTTCTGGGTAAACCGGCGGGAATGTATAACATGGATGACCTGCTGGCGGACTGATCATACTGACTGATGATGCGATAGAACAATAAAGGGACAGAGAGAAAGGAAAGACCAAATGATAAGAATAGGTATAGTGGGATACGGAAACATCGGAAGAGGCGTTGAGAGCGCAGTCACCGCCGCGCCGGACATGGAGATCGCGGCAGTGTTCACACGCAGGGATCCGGCGTCGGTAAGCCCTGTTTCGGGAGCAGACGTGAGATCATACGACAGCATAGCTGAGATGAAGGATGATATCGACGTGCTGATCATATGCGGAGGAAGCGCGACGGATCTTCCGTGGATGACGCCTGAGCTCGCGGGCCTGTGCAATGTGGTCGACAGTTTCGATACTCATGCCAGGATACCTGAGCACTTCGCGAATGTCGATGAAGCGGCTGAGAAATCAGGCAAAGTCGGAATCATTTCATGCGGATGGGATCCGGGCTATTTCTCACTGGCCAGAATATACGCCGACGCGGCTCTTCCGGACGGAGACAGCTATACGTTCTGGGGACGCGGCGTCAGCCAGGGACATTCTGACGCCATAAGGCGCATAGACGGTGTTGCCGACGCGAGACAGTACACAGTCCCTATACAGGACGCTGTAGACAGAGTTCGGAACAACGAACACCCTGTCTTCTGCGCGCGCGACATGCACCTGCGCGAGTGCTACGTGGTCGCTGAGGAAGGCGCTGACAGGGAAGCCATCGAGCAGGCGATCAAGACTATGCCTAATTATTTCGATGAATATGACACGACCGTGACTTTCGTCACTCAGGAAGAGCTCGACAGCGAGCACAGCGGACTGCCGCACGGAGGCAGTGTGCTTAGAAGCGGCCGCACGGGCAATGACCTCGAATTCAATAACACGATAGAGTACAGGCTCGATCTCGACTCGAATCCTTTCTTCACGGGCAGCATACTCGCCGCTGCCGCAAGAGCGGCATACAGGATGAATGCCGAGGGCCAGTGCGGAGCAAAGGCGCTGTTCGACGTTCCTCCAGCATATCTGTCGCAGCATGACCGCAGCGAGCTTCTTGCTCATATGCTCTAATACACGGTAAAAGGGGAAAGCAATGGAACTGTTATACGACAATCTGTCTGTAAACGAACACGGCCATCTGACGGTCGGCGGCATCGACGCGGCTGATCTGGCTGCGGAATACGGCACGCCGCTGTATGTCCTGGATGAAGATGTGGTAAGAAAGAACTGCAGGACCTACACGGAGGCCATGCACAGGTATTTCGGCGAAGACGCGGCGCCTCTGTTTGCGAGCAAGGCGCTTTGCGTAAAGAGCATATATCCGGTCGTACAGTCAGAAGGGCTGTGCGTGGATACTGTATCGCCGGGGGAGATATATACAGCGCTGGCAGCGGGATTTCCTCCGGAGAAGATGTTCTTCCACGGAACCAATAAGACTGATGAGGATATCGCTTACGGTGTAGAGTCCGGAGTAGGGTATTTCGTTGTTGATAACCTGAATGAGCTGAGGACTCTTGACAGGATCGCGGGGGAGAAGGGCGTATGCCGGAATGTGCTGCTTAGGCTTACGGTAGGACTGGATCCGCACACGCTTGAGGCTATAAATACCGGCAGGGTAGATTCACAGTTCGGCGTGCCTATCGATACCGGACAGGCTGATGTGTTCGTCAGAGAGGCTCTGGGGTGCGGCAATATAAGAGTCGCGGGATTCCACAGCCACATCGGATCACAGATATTCGAGAGCGACTCGTTCGTCAGGCAGATAGACATACTCACGGGATTTGCAGCCCGCATTGAGCAGGAAACCGGACATCATACTGAGATCCTCAATATAGGCGGAGGATTCGGAGTAAGATATACCGCTGATGATCCGAAAATGGATATCGAGGGGCGGATAAGAGAGATATCAGAGCATCTGAATCTGAAGTGCAAAGAGTACGGGATGCAAAAGCCGGTCATTTACATGGAGCCGGGACGCAGCATCGTTGCCGATGCGGGGATCACACTTTATACCGCAGGCGGCGTGAAGGAGATCCCGGGATACCGCAACTATGTCACTGTAGACGGCGGCATGACCGACAATCCGAGATATGCCCTGTACAGATCTAAGTATACCGTCCTGAATGCTTCGAAAATGAAGGAGCCGGCTGACTACGAATGTACGGTTGCCGGCAGGTGCTGCGAGAGCGGAGACAGGATAGCGGAGAATATCTGTATAGCCGGACCGGAGAGGGGAGATCTGATAGCAGTTCTCACTACCGGAGCGTATAACTACTCCATGGCATCCAATTACAACAGAGTTCCGAGACCGGCCATGGTCATGATAAGCGGAGGCAAGGCAAGACTGATAGTCAGGCGCGAGTCCTTCGAGGACATGATCAGAAACGAGATCTGAATACGCGAATAAAAGGTCACGACTCAGGACCGGTATGGTCCTGAGTTTTTCATAGACAGTTTTGGACTTTGAAGATATAATTATTTTCAAATTTCACTCACAGGATTCTAAGGGGACAGGAACAATGAAAAAGTTGATCAAAGCAGGCATGCTCGGTATCGGCAATGTCGGGACAGGCACTTACCGGACTCTCGAGATGAACCGCCAGAAGATTTACGAAACTACGGGACTCGATATCGAGATCGTGAAGATACTGAACCGCAGCCCGGAGAAAGACCGCGGCATTTACATACCTCCGGAAAAATACACGCAGGATGTGGACGACATACTGAACGATCCCGAGATAGATATAGTGATCGAACTGATCGGAGGGATAGAGCCTGCGACCGAGTATATGGCAAGAGCTCTTGCAAACGGCAAGAGTGTAGTGACAGCCAATAAGGCGGCCCTGGCAGCCAACGGCAAAAAGCTCGCGAAGATAGCGCAGGATAACCATGTCCTGCTCAGATTCGAAGCTGCCGTGGCAGGAGGCATCCCGATCCTGACTTCGCTGACGACTGCTCTGCTGTCCAACCGCTTCACTGAGGTCCATGGCATCCTCAACGGAACTACCAACTACATACTCACTCAGATGAGCGAACATGGAACGCCTTATGAAGAGGTGCTCAAAGACGCCCAGGCAAAAGGATTTGCCGAAGCGGATCCGACTGCTGACGTCGAAGGCTTCGACGCGGCAAATAAACTGTCGATACTGATGTCTCTTGTCTTCGGTATCGGCGCGGGACCGGATGTCATCCCGACCGTGGGAATAACGTCTGTAGGCCTTGAGGATATCGAGTACGCGTCTGAGAACGGCTACAGGATAAAGCTGCTTGCCAGCGCAAGGGAGCTCGACGGCAAAGTGTACGGAAACGTTGAGCCTGCGCTCGTGCCGGTCAGTCATCCTCTCGCGTCAGTCGGCAACGAGTTCAACGCGGTGTTCGTCTCCGGCAACGCGGTCGATGATCTTATGTTCTATGGCCGCGGCGCGGGACCTCTGCCGACCGGAAGCGCTGTTCTGGGCGACGTGATAGGAATAGCGCGCAAACTCGAGAAAGACTCCGCGTATGATATCGTGCCTCAGCTCCGCTATGATTCAGGACTTGAGTTCGCGGGCGAAGGATCGAACAAGTACTATATCAGGATGATGGTCCCGGAAAGGACGGGAGTTCTCGGCAAGATCGCGAGCACCTTCGGTGAATACGGGATCAGCATCGAAGTGATGCAGCAGAAGGCTCCTTATGAGGTAAACGGCGAGCAGGTCGCTCCGATCATCTTCATAGTATTCGAGGTCGAAAAGTCCAGGCTGCTCGAAGCGCTGGAAGCGATCAGGAAAGAAGGCGTGATACTTTCCATAGACAATATAATGAGGGTCGAATAAAAAAAGACTGCTGTACAATTCAGCAGCAGCTAAATATCAGATCAACAATAAGGGGACGGGCTTTGCCCGTCCCTCGTTACTTCCTGTATTCAGTTTTGCGCCGTACATGTCTTCAATACGGCCGTTTTGTTTTTTGCTTTGTTTTTCTGAGGCTGCCCCGCGATCGCATCTGCTGATTAGATCCTGTGTCCGGTTTCTTTCACTCCCGATTGCCACTAAGTAGGCATGCCTTGCAGAGCTTTTATACCGGAACAGCCTCCATATAAAATGCACCCATTGGTCTGTTCCTCCATTTCCGCGCGTCCCGCGCCTTTTAGTTTGCCGGATCACTTCGTCGACATCTGATTATCATGTCTGGCTGTTGTCTTGCTTCCGTCCGGCTATTACGTTCCTTCTTGTTGCTTTTATTGTACTGATAGAAAAACAATTTTGCAATACCCTTTGGGCAATAAAAATGTATTTAAAAAATACAAAAAACCATATATGTTTTTGTTGCGGTTAACAATAAATTCCCGAAATGGGAATCTGTGACCGGAACACAAAACAGCCTGTCTGTGATATCATATTCTTTGGTAAAAAATAAAAGATCGGAATAAAGCCTTGGATCGTACAGGAGATATATGAAATGGTCGAAACAAAGATTTACGTCGGCATGAATGATTCCGTCGAGAAAAAGCAGCTCTTTGAAACGGAAACGTTCATCAGCATAATGAGGAATGTCTGCTGTTCATACAAAACGCCGTTTTCCTTCAACCTTGAGGAGGGCGGATACATCCATGAGGACGGAACGTATACCAGAGAGAATACTCTGGTGCTCACTCTGATCGATGCCGACAAGGCCCTTGTTGAAGAGATCGCCAAGGATCTGTGCGTGTTCTTCCATCAGGAATCGGTGCTCATAACTGAGAGCCCGATACATTCCTATTTCATCAGTGAATCCCTGGAGTGAGGTAAAAAATGCAGCTTGACCGATTCTTCGAAGTGAACAAAAGGATAGCCGTCGCTTTTTCCGGAGGCGTCGATTCGACGTACCTGCTTTACGCCGCGGTGAAGGCCGGAGCTGATGCCAAGGCGTATTGCGTGAAGTCCGCGTTCCAGCCGGGCTTCGAGTTTGATGACGCGAAGAGGATGGCTGAACGGATAGGCGCCGAGTTTGAAGTGATAGAAGTCGATGTCCTTTCGGATGAGAAGGTAACCGCGAACCCGCCTGATCGCTGCTACTACTGCAAGATGCATATCATGGAAGCAATAAAAGCGGCAGCCGCCTCAGACGGATTTGAGATCGTCTGCGACGGGACCAACGCTTCTGATGACGCCGCCGACAGGCCGGGCATGAAGGCTCTTAAGGAGTTCGGGATAAGGTCGCCGCTGAAGGAATGCGGGCTTACCAAGGCGGACATAAGAAAGCTGTCAAAGGAAGCAGGTCTTCCGACCTGGGACAAGCCGGCTTACGCGTGCCTTGCGACGCGCATAAAGACAGGGGAGAAGATCACTAAAGAGAAACTGGAGACAACCGAAAAGGCGGAAAGTCTGCTGATGGGAATGGGCTTCAGGGACTTCAGAATCAGGATGAGAGGGAATGACGCTTTAGTGCAGATCGCGGAGGATCAGCATACTGACGCGATGATGCGCGAAAGTGAAATAAAGTCTGCACTTAATGATCTTTACGAAAACGTTGATATCGACGAAAACCCGCGTATTTCACGCTGAACCCGGCCATATTCATCATTGACCGGGACCGCCGTTTGATTATAAAATTAAACGGGTATGGGCTTTCGTCTTTTTTGTGTTTAAAATCGGAGGATTATCCAGATGGATTGCTTGATCATAGGCGTTGCCGGCGGCACGGGTTCCGGCAAATCGACTTTTACAAACCGCATCAAGGATGAGTTCGGCGACAGGGTAACGGTCATTTATTATGACAATTACTACAGAGCCCACTATGATATCCCTTTCGAGGAGCGCAAGCTGATCAACTACGACCACCCGGACGCTTTCGAGACGGACCTCTTCATAGAACACCTGAGGAAACTCAGGAACGGCGAACCCGTCGACTGTCCGGTGTATGACTACACCATCCATAACAGGAGCGAGGAGACCGTCAGGATAAACCCGTCTCCGGTCATAATAGTTGAAGGCATCATGGTCCTGCAGAACCCGGAGCTCAGGGATCTTCTGGATATCAAGATATATGTCGAAGCTGACGCCGACGAGAGGATACTCCGCCGTGTCATCCGCGACGTAAAGTACCGCGGAAGAGATGTTGAAGGCATTGCCCAGCAGTATCTGACAACGGTAAAGCCGATGCACTACATCTACGTTGAGCCTACCAAGTATCTGGCGGACATCGTGCTCAACAGCGGCATGAACGACGTTGTTTTCGACGTGATCAAGGTAAAGATACTCTCTCATCTGGCAAGAGTAGAACAGCAGGGATAAATGAAGGACCGTATCTGCGAATTCAAATGCAATATTGACGACATGACGGCGGAGGAGCTCGCTTTCGCGGCGGAAAGGCTGATGGAAGAGGGCGCGAAGGACGTGACGCTTGCCCCTGTAGAGATGAAGAAGGGGCGTCCGGCCACTCTGCTTACCGTGATGTGCGCCGATGAAGAGAAAGAAAAAGAGCGCTTCATCGGACTCATCTTCAGGTACACGACGACCATCGGGATCCGCGAGCTGATATCCGAAAGGTGCATCCTGGACAGGAGCGAAAAGACGCTGGATACGCCTTACGGGCCTGTGAGGATCAAGGAAGTCAGCGGATACGGTGTGAAAAGAAGCAAAGCCGAGTACGAAGACCTTGCCCGTATCGCGAAAGAGCAGGGCATAAGCATTGCGGAGGCGAGAAAGCTTATCTTCAATACTGTTGATGAGGAGTTTTTCGGGAAATGATACATATACGGGGCTTTTTCGCCGTTCTATGCATCATTTGAGTGATAATTGCTTTACAATAAATTGTATTTATGGGTTATTCCCCAGCTTTTCAATGGATTTTACTGCAAAAGATGGGGATCATCCGGGAAAATGATGCATAGGAAGCGCTTTTTCAACTGTTCATGCATCATTTGTGAAAAAACTCCCTGCGAGACTTCCTGATTACGCAGAGAACAAGCCGGGTGGAGGAGAAGTCGCGTAGGGGAGAAGGTTTAGAGGAACGGGACGAATGGAATTGAGAGACAAACTGAAGGAAACGATCGCGTTTCTGAATGAGAACGGCGTGAAAGACCCGGAGATAGGCATAATCCTTGGCTCGGGTCTGAACGACTTCGCGGACAGGATGTCCGATCCTGTAGCCTTCTCATATAACGACATACCGAACATGGAGTCGGGCAAAGTGTCCGATCACAGGGGCCAGCTGGTCTATGGGACATACAAGGGCAGGAAGATCGTGATGCTGGCCGGACGTTTCCACTACTACGAGAGCGGAGACATGCAGAAAGCGGCTTATCCGGCCAGAGTCCTTGTCGGACTGGGCGTAAAACGCTTTATAATCACCAATGCCGCGGGCTGCGTCAATAAAGAATGGAATGTCGGAGACCTGATGCTCATCAGTGACCATATCAATTTATCGGGAAATAATCCGCTCATAGGCGACAATCTGGACGAATTCGGCACCAGATTCCCTGACATGACATACACATATGACAGAGATCTCAGGGAAAAGCTGAAGAAAGCCGCCGCGGAAGAAGGAATAAGTCTTCGCGAGGGTGTTTACACAATGTTCAGCGGTCCGAGCTTTGAGACTCCGGCTGAGATCATTTATGCAAGGACCATAGGAGGCGACGCCGCGGGCATGTCCACCGTGCCCGAGGCCATAATCGCGAATCACGCGAAACGCGAGATAATCGGCATTTCGCTGATGACAAACATGGCCGCCGGAGTCCTTGATCAGCCGCTCTCGGGCGCCGAGGTCACGGAAGCTGCAATGAAGGCAAAGGAAGTATTCGCGAAGGTCGTTGACCTGGCGATCGAAATATAAAAGCACTATACGATAAAGGAGATAAGAACCCCAAATGGAAGCAAAACTTACGAGAGAGCAGGCAAACGAACTGCTGCACAAGTACGTCAAAGGAGAACATTACATCACTCACTGCTACGCGGTCGAGGCCATAATGAGAGGTCTGGCAGAGAAACTGGCGCCGGAAGATGTCGAATACTGGGGCATCGTCGGACTGCTGCATGACCTTGATGAAGAGACATGTCCGTGGAGAGAGGACATGGCGACTCACGGGCCGACATCCGCGAAGATCCTCAGAGACGAGGGCTTCGGCGATCCGGTGATGGAGAACGCCATCATGGCGCACAACCCAATCTGCGGCAAGAATCCTGAGACGACTCTCGAATACGCCATAATCGCAGCGGATCCGATGTCGGGATTCCTCAAGGCGATCGCACAGATCTATCCTGACAAGAAGATCGCGAGCGTAAAGCATAAATCAGTCAACAAGAGGTTCAAGGAGACGCGTTTCGCGGCGGGCGCCAACAGACAGTACATGAGCCTCATCGAAAAAACGGGAATGGACTGGGACACTTTCGTCGATGTATCTCTCGAGGCAATGAGAGGGATCGCGGACGAGATAGGACTTTAGGAGAAAAGCATGACAGTCAAAAAGAAGGGTGCTGTTGCGGGACATCTGGAAGAACTCGCATACAGGATGACGGAGATCGATACCAGACCAAATGACGGCCAACTGCTTGGAATGAAGCAGAAGGTCGCTGAGGCTATAGATCATCTGCTGAGGGCGATGTTCCCATATCACTTCGGCAAGTCGAGAGCGAGATTCGTTGAGACCGAGAAGAGGACATATGAGCTGATGCAGGCGTATGACGCGCTGGATCAGTGCCTTGAGCTGGTCATAAAGGATCACGATGAGGCGTCCGAAAAGGTGAATGAGCTTATCGACGCTCTGCCTGAGATACTTGAGGTCCTCAAGACCGACATCCAGGCAGGCTATGAAGGAGACCCGGCCGCAAAGAGCATGGACGAGGTCATCATCACATATCCGGCTTTCTATGCCATAGCGATATACAGGATCGCACACAAACTTTACGAGATGGGAATCCCTATGATCCCGAGGATCATGACAGAACAGGCCCATCAGATGACGGGCATCGACATCCATCCGGGCGCTACGATCGGAAGATATTTCTTCATAGACCATGGCACGGGAGTTGTAATAGGCGAAACCACCACGATAGGCGAACACGTCAAGATCTACCAGCACGTGACGCTTGGAGCCAAGAGTTTCGCTCTGACGGAGTCCGGCACGCCTGTAAAGGGCATTAAGCGTCATCCTGACATAGGAAACAACGTCATTATCTATGCGGGAGCGACCATACTCGGAGGCGACACGAAGATCGGAGACGACTGCGTCGTAGGCGGCAACGTCTGGCTGACGCAGTCGATGGAACCGGGCGAGACGATCGTCACGAACGCCTGCGGACAGCACCGCTCAAAGGACAGAAAACTGCTTGAGGAGAGCATCGAGTGGTTCATCTAGGGCGCATGTTTTAAGTATGAAAAGGGTATACAGACTTGTTTCGTTGATATTGATCGCATTCATGATGATGCCGGCCCTGTTTGCCGCACAAGCAGCGGGGACGGCTTCTTTTGCTGTGTTTGCTGAAGACGGGACCGTGACTGAAAACGCGGAGACCTCTGCTCCGGTAGACCTGAGCGATGTCAGCGAAGATACCGCAGTAACGGACGAACTGCTGGTGCTTGTGGAAAGCGGGACGACTAAGAGGGAGACCTCGGAGATAGCGAACGAGGCCGGAGCGTCACTCGAGAACATAAGTGAACTGAACGACGGAAGCAAACTGGCGCGCGTAAGTCTGGATGACCCTGAAGACATGCAGGAAGTCGCCGATAGCCTCGCCTCGGAGGACTGCGTCGTTATCGTGCAGCCAAATTACTTATACAGTTCATATGAGGACGAAGAAGCTCTGGCCGTGCCTGATGAAGAGGCCGAAGGGCAGGAGAGCGCCGCAGACGTTGAAGAGACTGATGATGCCGCGGAAACTGGCGATACAGGGGACCTGACAGAGAACGCTCAGGGGCAAACTGAAGGCGCGAAAGAAGAGGGACCAACGGCTGAAGAGCCTCCTGCGGCTGATGGTGACGGATATGACCTCGAAAACGCGGAAGGTGAGAGCGGCGAAGGCTTTAACAATTACGCGAGCCAGCAATGGTATCTGAAGTCCGGGGAAGAGGCAGCAGGAGGAATGGATGTTGCCGGCGGGACCGGAGCGTGGAGCCTGTTGTCACAGAATGAAAACAGGATCACAGTCGCTGTGATCGACAGCGGCGTCGATCTGGAACACGAAGACCTCAAAGATGCCGTACTGGCAGACAAATGCGTCACATACAACTACGGCAAAAGGGGCAGCTTCACGTATCGGGACAATGCCAATGACGATGACGGACACGGCACTCATATCAGCGGCATCATAGCGGCCAAGGCCGGCGATTCCTACGGAGTCAGCGGCGTAGCGTACAACAGAGCCGAGCTTATAGTGATAGACGCCATGCTCCCGAACGGGAAATATACGACTCAGGACATAGTTCTTTCGATCAACTACGCTGCAGAACAGAATGCAAAACTGATCAACATGAGTCTGGGCGGCCTGTACAGGGATATCCTCATGGAAAAAGCGATCTGCGATGCGTACGGCAAAGGCGCGCTGTGCATATGCGCCTGCGGAAACGAGGGAAGTTCTCTTCCACAGGCGCCGGGCGACACGGCTTGCGCGATAAGCGTGATGTCGCATGACAGAAAGGGCATAAAAGCGGACGATTCGAATCATGGCTTCGAAAAGGACGTATCCGCTCCGGGCGAAGTGATATACAGCACGTATATCGGAAATAAACCTTGGAGATCCATAAGCGGGACATCCATGGCCGCGCCTATGGTGACGGGACTGGCTGTTCTCTTACTCTCTGAAAATGAAAACCTTTCCCCGAGACAGCTGAAGAACCTCATCTACACGAGCAGCGGCAAGGGAACTTTCAACGGCAGCGTCGATGCGTTCGGCAGGATCAACGCCAGGACAGCCATAGAGAACGTACAGGCGGATGCAGTGGAGCCGGACAGGATCGTTCTTAACAGGACTTCTGCCTCCATGTACCCGGGAGAGACGACCGCTCTTGAATACGCTGTTTATCCGGGAGCGGCAAGCATCTACGCGGACAGCGTCACATTCAGCTCATCAGATGAAGAGGTCGCCGCAGTCGATGAAAACGGGTGCGTAAACGCCATTGCTCCGGGAGAAGCCGTTATAAGCGTATCCTGCAGAGGCCGGACAGCTGAATGCGGCATAAGCGTCGCCGCAGCTGAAAATGAAAAGGCCGTTCTGCCGTTCTCAATAGAAGGAAAACTGTCGCCTTCTGACCCGAAAGTTACCGTCACGACCGAAACCACGACAGGGACCAGGACATGGGAATCCTATGTGGACGGCTATGAAATGGAACTCGTGAGGGGCCAGATGATCAGCATTTCCATCGATCCTTCGAAAATAACAAGTTCGGCTATCATCCCGGGCGTCAGGATCTTTGATCCCGCGGGTGAAGTAAAGCTGCTCATGCGCGGCAAGACAAAAACAACTCTTGAGGCATCCTTTGAAGCGGAGACGAAGGGGACGTACATACTGCAGGTCCTTGGAGAGACCATGGGCGGCGCTGATGAAGAAAAGCCATATAGCCTCGAAATCAAAGACGTAACCACGACTGTGCTGAGCGGTGTCGCGAACAAGACCTATACAGGCTCAGCTGTAAAGCAGACACCGGCCGTCAAATACGGCAAAGTAGATCTTGCAGCCGGCACGGACTATAAAGTGACATACAAAAGCAACACGAATGTCGGCACCGCGACTGTTACGGTAAAAGGCGCCGGAGGCTACAGGTTCTCTTTGTCACGGACGTTCAAAATACTGCCAAAAGGCACAAAGATATCTAAACTGTCACGCGCGAGGAAAGCGGCCGGCGTACGCTGGAAGAAGCAGGCCGCCAGAATGTCCTCATCGCGGATCACAGGCTATCAGATACAGGCGGCAACGGACGCGGGCTTTACGAAAGACAAAAAAACCGTCACGGTGAGCGGCTACAAAAAGACTTATAAAAAAATAAAGGGCCTGAAAGCGAAAAAGAAATACTATGTCCGCGTAAGGACATATAAGACTGTTAACGGCACGAAATACTATTCCGCGTGGAGCAAGGCGCGGACGGTAAAGACGCGCTGAACGGCCGCCTTTCGAATAACGGAAATGCACTGATGAATCATGCGCCGCGGTGTTGATAAAGCGGCGCTTTTTTAGTATAATTTTTCGAGTGCGGTCAGCACTTATTTTGTGCTGCTTACACCGCGACCTGGGGGTAGATAGGTGCTGGTGTGCCTCGCGGTCTTCAAAACCGTTTGCAGGGGGTTAGTAGCCTCCCGGGTGGGTTCGATTCCCACGTACTCCCGCCAATATGATTACGGAGGTCGGTGCCATGACAAAAAAGGAATTACTGAGAAGACTCCCGAAGATCGATGAAGTGCTGAGGCAGGAGTCTCTTGTTGTATTGTCAGAAGAGAAAGGCGATCTTACGGTCACCGAAGCCGTCCGCGCAGTGATAGCCGGCATCAGGGCTGACATACTCGATCTTGGCGAGGACAAGGCTGAAAGCTTTGACGCGTCAGTGCTTGAGATTGAAGCCGTTGCCGAAGCGGCGGAAGCGAAGGTGCTGCGTGACGAGGAACTCAATCTTTATCCGCTCATCAACGCGACCGGAACGATACTTCATACGAACCTCGGCAGGGCGCCGCTCTGCAGGGACGCCGTCGAGAACGTCGCGAGAGTATCGAGAGGCTATTCCGACCTTGAATATAACGTGCCGAAGGGAAAGCGGGGCTCGCGCCACGATATCGTGAACGATCTCATCGCGGAACTTACAGGCGCGGAAGACGCGATGGTGGTCAACAACAACGCGGCCGCTACCATGATAGTCCTGGCCACTCTCGGCAAGGGCAAGGAGATAGTGGTATCCAGGGGCGAGCTGGTCGAGATCGGCGGCGCCTTCAGGATCCCGGACATCATGATGCAGTCGGGCGCGTATCTGCGGGAGGTAGGCACCAGCAACAAGACGAAGGCATCGGACTACGAAAAAGCGATAATCACGAAAGATCAGGCCGAGGAGGTCGTGTTCGACATATATCCGAGGGGCGACATGCGCTTCGAGACAGGCGCCCTGATGAAGGTCCATAAGTCCAATTACAGCATTGTCGGCTTTACCGAAGAGGCTTCGCTGGAAGAGCTTGTTGAGATAGGCAAAAAGCACAGACTCCCGGTCATCTTCGACATGGGAAACGGTCTGATGCTCGACATGTCCGCGTACGGGCTCGATGAGCCTAATATCCCGGCGTCGCTGGCGACAGGCATAGACGTGATGCTCTTTTCCGGCGACAAACTGCTTGGCGGCCCTCAGGCCGGCATCATCGTCGGAAAGAAGAAATATATCAAAGCAATGAAGAAGCACCCGCTTGCGAGAGCGATGAGGGTAGACAAGATGACCTTTGCCGCGCTCGAAGCGACGCTCATGAAATACAGAGACCCTAAGGTGGCGCTGAGAGACATCCCGGTGCTGAATATGATAGCCGCCTCGAGCGAAGACATGAGGGCAAAGGCGGAGAGACTCGCTGACGCCATCAAAAGGGTGAATCCCGATCTCTCGCTCGAACTCGTGCCGGTAGAGGATCAGATAGGCGGCGGTTCCGCTCCTATGGTAAGGCTCCCGGGCTGGGCGGTCTCGGTGAAGGACGGCATGAAGTCGGCCGACCGGACCGAAAGGAAACTGCGCAAGGCAGAGGTCCCGGTAGTAGCGAGGATCAACGAAGACAGGCTGCTTCTGTGCGTGCGCACCATAGCGGAGAGCGAGCTTGAGACAGTCGCAGAGGCGCTCAGGAAATGAAGAACATCATCATCGGCACGGCCGGTCACGTCGACCACGGCAAGACGACGCTCATAAAGGCGCTCTCCGGCATCGACACTGACAGGCTCGAAGAAGAGAAAAAGCGCGGCATCACGATAGAACTGGGCTTTGCCCACATACCGAACGATGCCGGATACAACATCGGAGTCATCGACGTTCCGGGGCATGAGAAGTTCATCAAGCACATGCTCGCGGGCATAGGCGGCATAGACTTCGTGCTTTTCGTCGTGGCTGCCGATGAGGGGATCATGCCTCAGACGAGGGAGCACTTCGAGATACTGCAGTCTCTTGGGATCGACGACGGGATAATCGCCGTGACCAAGACCGACATGGTAGAGAGCGACTGGCTCGAGATGCTGCTCGAGGAGGTCGATGAATACTTCAGGGACTCGTTCCTTGAGGGAAAGCCTGTGATCCCGGTCAGCGCCGTGACAGGCGAAGGTCTGGAAGAACTCAGGGCAGAGATCATATCCAAGTGCGACAGAGAGAACAAGCGCCGCGAAGAGAAGGAACTCTTCAGGCTGCCGGTAGACAGGGTGTTCACCATGCAGGGCTTCGGCACTGTCGTTACGGGGACCCTGATGGACGGGAGAGTGAAGACCGGTGACGACGTGATCATTTATCCGAAGGGAATAAAGGCCAAAGTCAGAGGCATTCAGACCTACGGAAAAGATACGGACATTGCCGTGGCGGGCCAGAGGACGGCGATAAATCTGTCCGGCATCGCCAAGGAAGATATAGACAGGGGCGACGTCATAGCATATCCGGGCGCTGTCACCGTCACTAACATGATAGACGTTGAGATCAGCATATTCAGCTCGACCGACAGGGTGGTCCTGAACAACAGCAGGGTGCATCTGTACTGCGGTTCGGACGAGGTGCTCTGCAAGGTGATACTGCTCGACAGGGACGCGGTTTCCGCGGGCGAGACATGCTACGCGCAGCTGAGGCTCGAGGAACCGGCGGCGGTGAGGCGCGGCGACAGGTTCATCATCAGGTTCTACTCCCCGATAATAACGGTGGGAGGAGGACGCATCCTGGACGCGCAGCCTGCCAAGCACAAGAGGAACAGACCTGAAGTGCTTGCCGGCATGGACATCCTGGCAGGCGGCACGATCGATGAGATCATCTACGCCAAGGCAGGAGAGAGACGCTTCGTTAGGCAGAAGGAACTGGCGCGCGAGCTGGGACTTCTGGACGGCGAGATGAAGGCTGCGGCGGAAAAGGGCGCCGGGGCAGGCAGACTGATAGTTTTGCCGGACGATACTCTGGTGAACGATGTCAAGCTTGTCCGCCTCAAGGATGACATGATCAGGATGGCCGAGGATTACCACGCGGACAATCCGCTCGCTGACGGTATCCCGCGCCAGGAGCTGCTCTCGAGACTCAGGGAGAGATGGTTCACAGAGGACGATAAGCTGGTCCAGGCATTCGTGAAGTACATGCTCGGTCAGGGAGTCATAGAAGACAAGGGCAAGTCCATAGCCCTCAGCGGCTTCAGCATCGAGTACACGGAAGAGCAGAAGGCGCTCAAGGACAGGATAGCCTCGATGTACGCCGAAGCGGGCATAGAGATGATAAAGAATGAAGAGGTGTTCGCGCTGCATAAGGACGGCAGGATAGTCCGTGCCATGCTCGAAGACCTCGAAAGCGAAGGAAAGATTTACAAGGTCAATCCATCGTACTACATGGCGAAAGAGGCCTGGGACCAGGCTGTGGAAGCGGCAAGGTCGTTCGACGGCAGCTTCACGCTCGCGGAGTACAGGGACAGGCTGGGGACATCGCGAAAGTACGCGGCGGAGCTCCTGCCCGCGATGGACAAGGCAGGCATAACATATTTTGACGGAGAGACCAGAAAGGTCGTCAAGAGATAAGAGATGACAGATAAGGGAACGGCAAAACTGAATATGACGAAGCGGGCGGCTTCTCTTATCGCGCTTTTGCTGTGCTTCCTTATCACGGCCGCTGCAGCCGGATGCGCCGCCAGAAGCGACGCGGAAAAGCAGGTGGCTAAGGAACTCGACGCGCTCAAGTCATCGGAGTCGGTCGGAAGCGAAGTCTCGGACATCCAGAAGATCCTTTCGAAAGAGGGCAAGGAGGACTTTGACACCTTCCTTAAGAAACTCAGGGACTTCGACTACGAGCTGATGGGCGTGAAGGAAGAAGACGATCACGCGACCGTCACGGTGAGGATCAAGACATACGCGTTCGGGAAGGAATACCTCGCGGAGTGGACCGATTTTCTCAAAGAGCGTGACGACACGATCAGCGGGGATGAAGAACTCGCGGATTTCTATGAGGAACTCTTCGACAGGCTCGCGGACCTTGACAAAAAGGAATGCATCAGGGACGTAGACATAGTATGCGTGAAACCTCTCGAAAACGGAGAGTGGATAGCGAACATAAAGGACAATGAACAGCTCCAGGATGCCGTGTTCGGCGGCATGATGAGCGAGATGAAAACTCTCGCGGAGGAGTAGAAAAAAAACAAACAAAACAAACGGAGGAATGAAGATGATCAACAGGTATAAGAATTTCTGCATGCACGAAGGCGGACATGAAGGCGGAGCCGCGCCGGAGAACTGCACACATGACTGCAGCACTTGCGGTGTCGACTGCCCGTCTAAGGACGGCGGGATCCAGAAGGCCGTACTGAACCCTTACAGTTCTGTAAAGAAGGTCATAGCGGTCGTGTCGGGCAAGGGCGGCGTAGGAAAGTCGATGGTAACGGCGCTTTCAGCTGTCGCGGCGACCAGGAACGGTTTCAAAACGGGCATCATGGACGCGGATATCACAGGTCCGTCCATCCCGAAGATGTTCGGCGTGCATACAAAGGCCTATGGAAGTGACTACGGCATCCTTCCGGAGAAGACTCCGCTGGATATCGAGCTGATGTCCATCAACCTGCTTGTTGAGAACGAGACGGATCCTGTCGTCTGGAGAGGGCCTGTCATAGGCGGAGTCGTTGAGCAGTTCTGGACTGACGTATACTGGGGAGACCTTGACGTGCTCTTCATCGACATGCCTCCGGGAACGGGCGACGTGCCGCTGACCGTGTTCCAGTCGATCCCTGTCGACGGCATCATCGTCGTTACATCGCCGCAGGACCTTGTCAGCATGATAGTCGCCAAGGCCGTAAACATGGCAAAACTCATGAACATACCTGTACTCGGCATAGTAGAGAACATGAGCTATATAACCTGCCCGGACTGCGGAAAAAAGATCGAGATGTTCGGACCGAGCCAGACAGAAGCGGTTGCCGCCGCGAATGGCCTGAAACTTCTGGAGAAGCTCCCGGTCGACCCGCTCCTCTCGCAGGAAGCGGACATGGGCAAGATCGAGTTCAACGAAGGCACTCAGATGGAATCCATACTGGAAGTGCTGGACGAACTCGGACTCAACGCAGAATAAGTTATTGTTATTACCAGGCTGCTTAAAGAAAGGGAACTTCATTGGGCGAACTGATAAGACTTGAGGGAATAGTCAAAAGCTTTGACGACACCGTAGTACTGAACGGCATAGACCTCAGCGTGGACGAGAACGAATTCGTTACACTGCTGGGTCCTTCGGGCTGCGGAAAAACGACGACTCTGCGCATAATCGCGGGCTTCGAAAAGCCGGATCAGGGCCGGGTGTATTTCGAAGGCAAAGATATCACCGATCTTCCTGCCAACCAGAGGCCGGTCAATACGGTGTTCCAGAACTACGCGCTTTTCCCTCATATGAGCGTGGGGGAGAACATCGCGTTCAGCCTCAGAGTAAAGAACAGACCTGAGGCGGAAATAAAGAAAAAAGTGGCTAACGCTCTCAAGCTCGTGAACCTCAAGGGCTTTGAGAACCGCCGCATAGACCAGCTCTCGGGCGGCCAGCAGCAGAGGATAGCGATGGCGAGGGCCATCGTGAACGAGCCGAGAGTGCTGCTCCTCGACGAGCCGCTCGGCGCGCTCGACCTTAAGCTCCGTCAGGAGATGGAGTACGAACTGGTGCGCCTCAAAAAGGAACTCGGCATCACGTTCATATACATCACTCACGACCAGGAAGAGGCCCTAACGATGTCCGATAAAGTAGTCGTCATGAACGAGGGCTACATCCAGCAGGAGGGCACGCCGCAGGAGATCTACGACGAGCCTGTAAACGCATTCGTCGCGGACTTCATCGGAGACAGCAACATCCTGTCCGGCCAGATGGTGGACGAAAAGGTCGTGCGCATCGACGGAGTCGACTACCCATGCATCGACGGCAGGGAAGAAGGCTTCCCTCCGCGCCGCAGGGTAGACGTGGTAATCAGGCCTGAGGACATCGACATAGTGCCTTACGGCAAGGGACAGTGGAACGGAACCATCATCTCCAAGCTGTTCATTGGCGTACACTACGAGATGCTGGTGCAGAGCGAGCACGGCAAGGTCGAATGGCTGCTGCAGAACTACGATCAGCATGACGTCGGCGAGAAGATCGGCATGAAGGTCGATCCTGAAAACATACAGATAATGCATAAACCTAAGAGCGAGGCGGAATCCGCCATCGAACTGGATCTATGACCGTAAAGAAGAAAAGCTACTCAATACCATTCATATTATGGATAATCGCCGGAACAGTCATCCCGCTGGCTTCGATAGCCTATTACGGCTTCACGAGCAGGGAAGGCGGCTTCACTTTCGCGAACATAACGGCGATGTTCAGGGGCGATCACCTGCAGGCGCTTGGCCTCTCGCTTTCGCTTGCCCTGATAAGCACGGCAATATGTCTCGTGCTGGCTTTTCCGATGGCCATGATCCTGAGAGAGAGCAAATACGGCAAGCAGGGATTCCTCATCTTCGTCATCATACTGCCGATGTGGATGAACTTCCTGCTGCGCACCATGGCATGGCAGGTCCTGCTCGAAAGGCAGGGCGTCATAAACGCGCTGATCACAGCGATAGGACTGCCGCGCCAGGAGATGATGAACACTACGGGAGCCATCGTCCTCGGCATGGTCTACGACTTTCTGCCGTTCATGATACTCCCTATATACAATACGGTCTCCAAGATCGACAGCCACCTCATCGAGGCGGCATACGATCTCGGAGCGACGAAGGGCAAGGTCTATACCAAGGTGATACTGCCGCTTTCGGTGCCGGGCATCGTTTCGGGCATAACCATGGTATTCATCCCGGCCCTCACGACATTCGTTATTTCGAACATGCTGGGCGGGGGCAAGATAAACCTCATAGGCAACATCATAGAGCAGGAGTTCACGGTGAATTCCAACTGGTATCTGGGATCCGGACTGTCGCTCGTGATGATGGTATTCATAATCTTCAGCATGCTGCTGCTCCAGAAGTTTGACAAGACCGGAGGAGCGAACCTGATATAACATGAAGAAGACATTAGGACGCATCTATATCTTAATAATCATGCTCTTCCTGTATCTGCCGATACTGACGCTTATAGTGCTCTCGTTCAACGACGTGAAGTCAATGTCGGTATGGGGCGGATTCAGCCTGCACTGGTACGCCGAGCTGTTCCAGAGCAGACTCATGATGGGCGCGATAGTGAACACTTTCTCGATCGCCATACTGGCATCTCTTATAGCGACCATCGTGGGGACGCTTGCGGTGCTTGGAATGGCGGCCATGAGGCCGCGCACGCAAAATGTTCTGCTGGGATTCAACAACATCCCGATGCTGAACGCGGACATAGTCACGGGTATCGCGCTGATGCTCTTCTTCCTCATGATCAAAGCGCCTCGCGGATACATGACTATACTCTTCAGCCACGCCACGTTCTGCATACCTTACGTGATACTCTCCGTAAGACCGCGTGTGAACAAGAATACCGACAGGCTGTATGAGGCCGCGCTCGATCTCGGAGCAAGTGAAAAGTACGCGTTCCGCAAGATCGTGCTGCCCGAGCTCCAGCCGGGCATCATGTCGGGCTTCCTGCTGAGCTTCACGATGTCGGTAGACGACTTCATCATCACGTACTTCACCAGGGGAGCCGGCATCAACACCATATCGACTCTCATATACAGCGAGGTCAAGATCGGTATAAGGCCGAGCCTGTTCGCGCTGTCGACAATCATCTTTGTGGTAGCGCTGGTGGTGCTTCTGATCGTGAATACCCGGCAGGACAGGGCGGACAAGCTGAAAAAAGCAGGAACTGCATACTAAAACGTAAAGAACTCTTTACATATTGACGGAAAGGCAAAACAGATGGGATTCAGATATTACTACGCGGACAGGATCCGCGAGAAGATGCCCGAATTCAGGGGGACAGATGAGGAACTCCAGTCGGCGATAGACGATATAAGCCTGCTGTACAAATCAGCCATGAGAGAGGTCGAGACCAGGCTGGGCATCCTATCGGACGACTTTGACAAGAAGCATTCATACATGCCGATCCATCATGTGCAGTCGAGGCTCAAGACCTTTGAGAGCCTGATCGAAAAGGCCCGCAGATACGGGATCGACGATCCCCTCAACAATCTCGATACGGTCAGACGCGAGATCATGGACATAGCGGGCATCCGCGTCGTATGCAACTATGAGGAAGACATAGCGACGATGTCGCACCTGCTTCTTTCCCAGGAAGACATCGAGATGATAAGGGTAAGGGACTATACCGACAAGCCGAAGGAAAGCGGCTACCGGAGCGTCCACGTCGTGATAGCCGTGCCGGTATATCTGGTACACAGGAAGAAGATGGTGCCGGTGGAGATACAGTTCCGCAGCGTCATGATGGACGCCTGGGCGAGCCTCGAGCACGAGCTCAGATATAAAAACAAGGGCGAACTTGCGCCGGAGATCACCAACTACCTGAAGACATGCGCGGAGACCCTGCACAAGGTAGACGAGCAGATGAGCCGCGTGCGCCACGAAGTACTGAAAGAAGACAGCAAATACAGCGATTACTAAGGAGAACACATCGAAATGAAGAATCTCGCAAAAACATACGACCCTAAGGAATTCGAAGAACGCATCTACGGGATGTGGGAATCCGAAGGCGCTTTCGACGCGGATATAGATAAGGACAAAAAGCCTTTCACCATCGTGATGCCGCCTCCGAACATCACCGGGCAGCTCCACATGGGACACGCGCTCGACCATACCCTGCAGGACGTCCTTACCAGATGGAAGAGGATGCAGGGCTACTGCGCTCTGTGGCTCCCGGGTTCCGACCATGCCAGCATCGCGACTGAAGTAAAGGTGGCGAATGAGCTGAGGGAGAAGACCGGCCGCGATAAGAGGGATTTCGGCAGGGAAGAGTTCCTGAAGCACGCGTGGGCATGGAAGGAAGAGTACGGCGGGCGCATAACGAAGCAGTGCCGCAAACTCGGAGACTCCTGCGACTGGAGACGCGAGCGCTTCACCATGGACGAGCAGTGCAACAGGGCGGTCGTGAAATACTTCATAAAGCTCTATGAGAAGGGATGGATCTACAAAGGCAACCGTCTCATCAACTGGTGTCCGTGCTGCAAGACATCTCTTTCCGACGCTGAAGTAGAGCATGAGGACGAGAACGGCAAGTACTGGTACTTCAGATATCCTGCAAAAGACGGAGGCGAAGGCATAACCGTCGCGACATCCAGGCCTGAGACAATGTTCGGAGATATCGCCATAGCGGTCCATCCGAGCGATGAGAGATATAAAGAGCTTGTCGGAAAGACGGTCATCCTGCCGATAGTCGGCAGGGAGATCCCTGTGATCGCGGACGAGTATCCGGATCCTGAAAAGGGAACCGGCGCGGTCAAGATAACTCCGGCCCACGACCCTAACGACTTTGAAGTCGGACAGAGACACGGGCTCGAGATCATCAGCTGCATGAACGACGACGCGACGATGAACGAATATGCCGGCAAATACGAGGGCATGGACAGATACGAGTGCCGCAGGGCATGGGTGAAGGATCTCGAAGAAGCCGGATTCCTCGTAAAGACCGAAGATCTTACCATCCCGGTCGGAAAGTGCTACAGATGCCACAGCGCCGTGGAGCCTATGATGAGCGACCAGTGGTTCGTAAAGATGGACGAACTCGCTAAGCCTGCCATAGCCGCGGTCGAGTCGGGACGCATGAAGTTCGTGCCTGAGAGATTCTCAAAGGTCTACCTCAGCTGGCTCTATGAGATAAGAGACTGGTGCATAAGCCGCCAGCTCTGGTGGGGACACAGGATCCCTGCGTACTACTGCGACGACTGCGGCGAGATAGTCGTGGCCGATCACATGCCTGAGGTCTGCCCTAAGTGCGGGTGCAGACACTTCACTCAGGACGAAGACGTTCTGGACACATGGTTCAGCTCGGCTCTCTGGCCGTTCTCGACACTTGGATGGCCTGAAAAGACAGAGGACCTGGACTACTTCTATCCGAACTCGGTGCTCGTCACGGGTTACGACATCATCTTCTTCTGGGTAGTCAGGATGGTGTTCTCCGGCTATGAGTGCATGGGAGACGCGCCGTACGACTATGTATTCGTACACGGACTCGTAAGAGACGAACTTGGCCGCAAGATGTCAAAGTCCCTCGGGAACGGCGTTGATCCGCTGGATTCGATAGCGCAGTACGGAGCGGACGCGCTGAGATTCATGCTCTGCACGGGCATCTCTCCGGGAAATGACACCAGATACATCCCTAAGAGGATAGAGGCCGCGAGAAACTTCGCGAACAAGCTTTGGAACGCTTCCAGATTCACCATAATGAACCTGCAGGACGAAGCCGGCGAATGGCTGCCTATGGAATACGACGAGGCAAGGCTCGCTGACGAGGACAAGTGGATCCTGCAGATGACCAATGAAGGCGCGAAGTACATCACCGAGCAGCTCGACAAGTTTGAGCTCGGCATGGCGGGACAGAGGGTATATGAGCTCATCTGGGACGTCTTCTGCGACTGGTACATCGAGCTGGTGAAGGGCAGGCTCTACGGCGGCGATGAAGAGGACAAGAAGGTCGCCAGATACGTGCTGACCAAGGTGCTCAAGGACCTGCTGAAGTTCCTGCACCCGTTCATGCCGTACATCACGGAAGAGATCTGGGGATTCCTGCCTCAGGACGGCGAAAAGAAGGGCCGCGACGCGATGCTGATCCGCGCCGAATGGCCGGTGTACGATCCTGACATGGACTACGCGGATTCCGTGAGGAGGCTGGAGACGGCGATGGCGGTCATCAAGGCTGTCCGCAACATAAGGGCGGAGGCCGAGGCGACGCCGGGAAGGAAACTCAACCTCATCATAAAGACGGACAGCCTGAAGGACGATATAGAGGCGGTCGCCGAGCGCATCAGAAAGCTCGCCAATGTCGTTGACATAGACATTAAGGACAGCAGCTTCGACATGCCGGATGACGTTATGACAGCAGTCATCGACGGAGCCGAGATAGCCGTCAGACTGGACGACCTGGTCGACAGGGATGCCGAGATAGAAAGGCTGACGAAAGAGAAGAAGAGACTGGAATCCGAAGTCGAGCGTGTGGAGAAGAAGCTCGCCAACAAGGGCTTCACTGAAAAGGCCCCGGCTAAGCTCGTGGAAGAAGAGCGCGCCAAAGGCGAGAAATACCGCGAGATGCTCGCGACCGTTGCCGCAAGGCTCGAATCGCTGAAGTAAAAGGGTACAATAAAAAAACCAAGCCCCGCCCGTTAAAAGGCGGGGCAAGTCATTGAAAAAAGTGATATCGCTGTTGTAAAATGATAAAAAGCACTAAAAATCAACTGTAACAAGGAGGTACTGACCTATGGTGAAGCTCTTGATCGGACATAAAGGCAGCGGAAAGACCAAAAGAATGATCGAGCTGGCGAACGAAACTGTCCAGACAGCCAGAGGAAGTATCGTATTCATCAATAAGAATTCAAGACTCATCTACGACCTTGACTATAAGATCAGAGTCGTTTGCATGGAGGATTTTCCACACATCACCAACGAGGACGAATATATCGGTTTCCTGTTCGGCATCATGAGTTCGGACAACGACATCGAGACCATTTTCCTTGACGGCATCATGAGCCACAGGGACTTCGCTCTCGATGTGCTTCCGAGCTTTATCGAGAAGATAAAGATCATTTCGAAGGAATCCGGCATCGACTTCGTGCTCAGCGTGAGCGCGGAACTCGAAGAGATGATAGGCGTCGATTTCGACGACATCGAAGTACTCAACTGATATGACGACAGAACAGATTCTTGAAGGACTGAAAAAGGGAAGAGCCATGTACGAAGAAGTGCATGGCTCTCTTGTACCTGCCGCCGGAGTCCCGGAGACGGGCAACGAGCTGTGCCTGGGCGACAACCTCGGGTACATGAAAGATCTCCTCGAAAGAGGTTACGCGGGCGCGTTCAGGCTGATCTACATCGATCCGCCGTTTTTCACGCGCTCCAGCTTCAATGCCTCGGTCAGCGTCAGAGACAAGGCCGGCGCGAGCCACAAGGTACATCATCTTGCTTATGACGACAAGTTCGACAGGAATCTCGAATACTACATCGAGAACATGGCGGTGCGCCTGCTGCTGATGAAAGATCTTCTGGCGGATGACGGACTCATGTGGATACACCTTGACTGGCATTCATCGCACTACATCAAGTTGGTCCTTGATGAGCTGATGGGCGAGAAGAACTTCGTCAATGAGATCATCTGGCAATACAAATCGGGAGGCTCCGGAAAGCGCCACTTCGCGCGCAAGCACGACAGCATACTGGTCTATTCCAAGACTTCAAAGTACTATCTTGACGTTCCTAAGGAAAAGTCATATAACAGGGACCGCAAGCCGTACAGGTTCAGGGGAGTCGCCGAATACAAGGACGAGGGCGGCTGGTATACGCTCGTCAACATGAAGGATGTGTGGAGCATAGACATGGTGGGGCGCACGTCGTCCGAGCGTACCGGCTACGCTACGCAGAAGCCTCTGGAACTCATCAGGCGCATAGTTCTTGCCTCTACGGAAGAAGGGGACCTTGCCGGAGATTTCTTCTGCGGAAGCGGGAGCCTGCCTGAGGCGGCGCATCTGCTGGGACGCAGGTGGATAGGCTGCGACAGCGAGGAGATAGCTACTTCGATGGCGAGGCGCAGGCTCAGGAAGGCCGGCGCGGAGTTCAGCTTCGTGAGGCAGGAGCCTGTGAAACTCCAGAGAGGAAGGGCGGATATAGCGATCCTGAGCGTTGACCGTCTTGAGGACGGCAGAGATCTGTACAAGTGCAGGCTCGTCGACCTCGTTCCGGATATAGACACGGGATCGGTGCTGATGAAAGACCGCGTGCACGTTGAAAACGCGCTGAAGGCCGACAGGCTCCAGTTTGCGGACCACGTAATGATAGACCCTGAATATGACGGAAACTTTGACGCGAAGTACGTATTCGACGCTGACGACGGCGGGATGAGCTTCATTTCGAACGGCGAATTCGAAGCCGTCGTGGTAGATATTTTCGGCAAGGAATATGAAGCGTCTTTCATAATGGAAGACTGATTTTGTAAGAGACATGAGCGATAAAGAAAAGGAAACAGAAAAAGTAATAGAAAAAGCAAAACCAAAAGCAAAGGCAAAGCCTAAAGCAAAGGCAAAGGCAAAGGAAAGCACTCCGGTAAGCAGTCTTGACAGGAAACTGGAAAAGGAGACCGCGGCAAACAAGGAGGCAAACGCGAGATATGCCTATGATCCGGAATTCCACGGACATTCAAAGCTCCAGGTAAGAGCGCGTGAAATAGCGACGGCTCTGCTTGGCGTCGTAGTGGGCTCGCTCGCGACGGTTTCCATCATGCTTCCTAACGGGCTTACTTTTGGCGGTATCACGGGCATAGCCAGAATAATACAGAATTACACACACTGGAACTATTCGCTTGTTTACTATGCTCTGGCGCTTATCGTGGCGGCGATAGTGTGGATATTCCTGGGGTGGAAGGAGGTCCGGAAGATACTTCTGATGTCTCTGACGTACCCGCTGGTGATGTTCATACTTGAAGTCAATAATGTTGTTATTGTAAAAAGCGATGATCTCTTCCTGGTTTCTGTATTCTGCGGAGTGGTAATGGGCATATCCGGAGGCCTTACATTCAGGGCAGGCTTCTCATCGGGCGGCACAGACTCCCTGGCAAAGGTCATCAAGTACCGCTGGCTGCCTCATCTCGGCCTGAATGACATAACGTTTTCGATCAACGCCGTGATCGTCATATTGAGCGCGTTCGTATTCGGCGTGAATATCGCGCTCTATGCTGTAATAATCATCTATATGTCCATGAGAGTGAGCGAAGCCGTGATGTACGGTCTCAGCAACAAGATAGTTGAGCTTGACATCATCCCGGGCGATCCCGACGGTCTGACCAACTTCATCATGAATGAACTCGGACGCGGCGTTTCCAGCATCGAAGTGACCGGAGAGTATACGGGAGACAAAAGAAAACAGCTCAAGATCCTTTGCTCGCCGCGTGAGAGCTTTATCATAAAGAGACATCTGGCAAAGGAGGATCCGAAGTCGTTCGTATCCGTCATAAGCGTCAAGTCCGTATGGGGAGTGGGACGCGGCTTCTCGGATATACGCGACATAGAAGGATAGACACCGTATAACGCAAATCAAAGTGCTGCCCCGAAGGGCAGCATTTATATAGCGCTAATATGTAAAGAGTACTTTACATCATTGACATGAATAGTATTTCTCAGCGAAGAAGCGCGCGATAAGATTCATGGTGCGGCTGTTCAGTATGAGATAGCCGTTCACGCAGTCAGGATCCGACATGAGCGCATCGACAGACGCTTGATACGCCGGGTCTTTTATTTGTTCATCATCCTTCAGGAACGAGATATCCAGAAACATCGACTCAGGATGAGTGCTTACGGGCACGTCTATCTCAAAGGACCGGCTTTCCGAGTTGAAAACGGCAGTCACAGGGCTGCTGCCGTCAGGGAAGTACGCGCAGGATACGGGATCCATTATCTGCTCGCCTGTGATCCTGAGCACAGGGTCCGCCGTCCTGCCGTGACCGGCTCTTTTTATGGTGTGGCGCACGCTGAGCCTGCCGCCCGCGGCAGGGAGGCCGTAAACGGCCAGTGCCTGATGGATATCAGGCACCTCAGCGAGCGTGAGATACATTAGTCTGTGAAGGTGCAGCACGTCTTCTCTGTTATGCGTCAGTATGATCTTCTCGATGGTGCTGTTGCCTGTAAGGGCGTACTGGTCGAAGAGCGCGACGCTCTCGCGTCCCGTGATCGTATCTCCGCGGTCGGAAAGAATCCCGTAGTGGTCTTCGATGCACATCTGGCTCATCCTGTCCACGCGCTTTCTCATGTCCGTACACTTGCAGAGAAACCTGTACAGGTCGAACTGATACATCCCAAGATGCCTGCCCGTGAAGTTTGCGTCCAGTCTGGCGTTGATGAACGGCACGTCATACGCGTAACCGTTGTATGTCACTATATAGCCGGCGTTGTTCATCTCGAGATAGTCCATCGCGGCCTCAAGGACCTTGTCCTCCTCGTAATGATTCTCAGCCAGGAACTGCGTTATGGTAACTCCCTTGTCCGTGCGCATGAGAAGACCGATCAGCACGGTCTTGCATCTGCTGCGGTCGAGGCCCGTAGCCTCGATATCCAGCACGCACGGCTCCATGCCGCTGAAATATTCGCCCCAGAGAGGGTGATATTCGCCTGTTATCCTGTAGTCTCGCGTAAATACTTTCATGGACTCAAAGTAGCACACAAGCCGCGATTTGGCAATGCTGCAAAAAAACGCCGCGGATATGATATACTCTTTGTGGCCGCATGCAGGCGGCAGTATAAGAAACAACTGACTGAAAAGGAGTTTGATGATCATGAAGCTTGGAATCGTAGGTCTTCCGAACGTAGGCAAGAGCACGCTGTTCAACGCGATAACAAAGGCGGGCGCCGAGGCGGCAAACTATCCGTTCTGCACCATCGAGCCTAACGTTGGCGTTGTGACGGTGCCTGACGAGCGCGTAACGACGCTCTCAAAGGTCTACAGCTCAAAGAAGACCATTTACACGACCATAGAATTCAGCGACATAGCAGGGCTTGTAAAAGGCGCGTCGAAGGGCGAGGGCCTGGGCAACAAGTTCCTCGGACATATAAGGGAAGTAGAGGCCATAGTGCACGTCGTAAGATGCTTCGCCGATGATAATGTGGTGCATGTTGACGGAAGGATAGATCCGGTGAACGACATCGACGTCATCAATACCGAACTCATAATCGCCGACATGGAAGTACTTGAGCGCAGGATAGCCAAGACCGAAAAGCAGGCCAAGGCTGACAGGTCGGTGAAAGGGGAACTGGATCTTCTTAAGCGCATATACGACCTTCTGTCTGAAGGCCGGCGCGCGAGGGAGATAGATGATCTGAATGACGAGGAAGCGGCTTTCGTGAAGTCGCTCGACCTGCTGACGTATAAGCCTGTCATTTACGCCGCGAACGTCGCCGAAGACGATGCTTCAGGCGAAGACAACGAATATGTCAGGGCAGTCAGGGAGTACGCGGGAGCGGAAGGCTCCGAAGTCGTGGTCATAAGCGCCAAAATAGAGGCGGAGCTTGCCGAGCTCGAGGATGACGAAAGAGAGATGTTCCTTGAGGAGCTCGGAATAGAAGAGTCCGGCCTCGACAAGCTGATCAGATCCTCATACGCTCTGCTGGATCTCATAAGCTTCCTGACGACCGGAGAGGACGAGACAAGGGCCTGGACGATCAAGCGCGGGACGCGCGCTCCTCAGGCCGCGGGCAAGATTCACTCGGACTTCGAAAAGGGCTTCATACGAGCCGAGACCATATCCTATGACAAGCTCATGGAGGTGGGAGGAAAGATATCCGCAGCCAAGGAAAAGGGCTGGCTGAGGTCGGAAGGAAAGGACTATGTCGTCAAGGACGGCGACGTCATGCACTTCCTCTTCAATGTTTAAAACCGCTTAAAGGGTTGACAATTCAACGGTTTCAGGCCCGGATTGTACTTAAAGCGTCCATCTTGTTTTTTTGAAGTACATAATCATTGAAAAAACCGCAAATGTCCTTATAATAAAAACAGGAATCGCAGAAGCGATTCTATCTCTAGTCCCAATACCCTTTTTCGAAGGAGACTGCACCCCTTGCGGTCTCTTTCATTTTTTGACTATTGCTGATCCTGAGAGGAATCGAGCGGCCTGTTTTTCGATGACCACAGGTAAAGAACGATCCCCAGGATGATAGCGCAGACGCTGATCACCTGAGCCTGCCTGAACGGGCCTATCATGAGAGAATCAGTGCGGAGCGATTCCACGAAGAAGCGCTCAAGAGAATAGAAAATGAGATAGAGCGAGAATGTCTGGCCGTTCGCGGTCCTTTTGTTTTTGTCGAACCAGCTGAGCGCGAAGAACAGCAGCAGACACCACAGCGACTCATACAGGAAAGTAGGGTGCACCAGCTCTCCGTCGACGAGTATGGCCCATGGCAGATCTGTCGGACCTCCGTGAGCTTCTCCGTTGAAGAAGTTGCCCCATCTGCCGATGGCCTGAGCCAGAGCTACTGTAGGTATGAAGCAGTCCAGCACATTGAGCGGATCCAGCTTCTTATGCCGGCAGACGATGATTATGGTGAGCAGGCCGAAGATGAGTCCGCCGTGTATCGCGAGTCCTCCGCTCCGTATGTCCAGCATGGAGCCGAAGGTCGTGTAATAATCCAGATTGAACAGGACATAGTATAAACGGGCGCCTACGACGCCGAGCGGCAGCATCCACAGACCGATATCCAGCACATCCTCGTCAGTAAAACCGTGGCGGGGCGCTCTTCTGCACGACAAGAGAACGGCGACAAGCATTCCGCAAGCTATGAGGATGCCGTACCATCTTATGGCGATACCGAATATGTGAAACGCGACCGGATCCGGATGACCCATTAGATGCCTCCTGTTTTTTAAATACTTTGGGCCTGCAACAGGCACTGCAATAGTATAACACAATTTCATGAAATTTGTTGACAAGGCTGTGTACTTTTGTTACTATAATCAAGCGCGATTGAAGAAATCACGTGATGCGGCGGCGTAGCTTAGCTGGCTAGAGCGTCCGGTTCATACCCGGAAGGTCACTGGTTCAAGTCCAGTCGCCGCTACCAAACATGGGATCATAGCTCAGCTGGGAGAGCACCTGCCTTACAAGCAGGGGGTCATAGGTTCGAGCCCTATTGGTCCCACCAAATGCGGCCGGGTAGTTCAGCTGGTTAGAATGCCAGCCTGTCACGCTGGAGGTCGACGGTTCGAGCCCGTTCCCGGTCGCCACCTTTTTTTAGAAGTGTGGTGGGTGTCGTCAAGTGGTTAAGACCCTGGGTTGTGGCTCCAGTATTCGTGGGTTCGAATCCCACCATCCACCCCAAATTTATTCTTTCATTAGTACGCACATTGTGTTACAATAGCACTGCTGATGGGGTATAGCCAAGCGGTAAGGCAACGGATTCTGATTCCGTCATTCGTAGGTTCGAATCCTACTACCCTAGCCAGGAAGGGGGTTCTTACGAACCCCCTACTCATATGGCGACATAGCCAAGTGGTAAGGCAGAGGTCTGCAAAACCTTCACCCCCGGTTCAAATCCGGGTGTCGCCTCCAGCAAAAGACTGCGAAAGCGGTCTTTTTTCTTTATCATTTTCGTATATAAAAGCGCGGGAAATGTTATATAATCATCATGGAATATTACGTGATGAGAGAGGATTTATTTATGCCGCAAAGCAACGCATCACAAAACGAAAGAAAACTCATCCTGATAGTCGAGGACGAGTTCGTAAGCCGCGAGATCCTCAAGATGACGATCGAAAAGGACTACGACACTCTGGTGGCTGAAAACGGCAGGCAGGCCCTCGAGCATATCGAGGCGAGCGGCGACCGGCTGAGTCTGGTCCTCCTGGACCTGAATCTCCCTGACATGCACGGGGTCGATATCCTGAACATGATCAATGAGAAAGAGGAGGTCCACAGGATACCCGTAATAGTCCTGACGGCTGACAAGGAAGCTGAGGTGGAATGCCTGGACATCGGCGCCGCCGACTTCATACCGAAGCCTTACCCGGACATCAAGATCATTCAGGCGAGGATCCGCCACACCATAGAGCTTTTTGAAAAGCGCGTGATCATCGGCCAGACAGAGTACGACGAACTGACTGGACTCTACAATAAGGAGTTCTTCTATCTCTACGCGGAGCGCAGCGACGCCCACAACAGGGACAGCTGTATGGACGCGATAGTGATCGACGTCAACCACTTCCACATGATAAGCGAACGCTACGGCAAGGAGTACTCCGACGAAGTACTGCGCCGCATCGGAAGCAGGCTGCGCGCGCTGGTCTCCGAAGCCGGTGGACTTGCCTGCAGACGGGATGCCGATCACTTCATGGTATACTGCCCGCACCTCGACGATTATGAGGAAGTGTTTGAGGCGCTGTCCGAAGGCCTTTCCGGCGAAGGAAATGCCGAGAGCATAGTGAGACTCAGAATGGGCGTCTATCCTGAGGTGGATAAAAGCATTGAAGTAGAGATACGCTTCGACAGGGCAAAGCTTGCCGCCGATGCCGCAAAGAGCAATTACGCGATGCCTATAGGGACATACGACAGCGAGCTCAATGAGAAGAACAAGTACAGCGAGCAGCTGATAGTCGCCTTCCCTGAAGCGATAGAGCAGGAGCAGTTCAAAGTCTACTATCAGCCGAAATTCGATATCAGGGGAGAACGGCCGGTGCTCTGCAGCGCGGAGGCTCTGGTCCGCTGGATACACCCCGAATACGGCTTCATAAGCCCGGGAGCGTTCATAAGCACATTTGAGGCAAACGGACTCATCAACCGCCTCGACAATTACGTATGGAAAGCGGCCGCGAAGCAGATCAGGGAGTGGAGCGACAGGCTGGGCGAGAAAGTCCCTGTCGGCGTCAGCGTGAACGTATCCAGAGTCGACCTTTTCGACCCTGACATCTGCGACACCCTGGCCGGCATAGTCGGGGAGTGCGGCATACCGAAGGAGAAGCTCCTTCTGGAGATAACGGAATCCGCTTACTCAGAGGACTCGACGCACATAATCGATACTGTCCATGAACTCAGGGGCGCGGGCTTCCGGGTCGAGATGGATGATTTCGGCACAGGATATTCGTCGCTGAACATGCTGACGAGCCTGCCGATAGACGCTCTCAAACTGGACATGCAGTTCGTGAGAACAGCGTTCAGCGAAGGCGGTGACACAGGAATGATAGCCATAGTCATAGAGATAGCGGAGATGCTGGGCGTCCCGGTCATAGCCGAGGGCGTCGAGACTGAGGAGCAGATGCTTGCTCTTAAGGAAATGGGATGCGACATCGCTCAGGGATACTACTTCTCGAAGCCGGTACCGGCGGAAGAGTTCGAAAAATTCCTGGCGGACAGATAAAGACAGAAAAAAGTAAGAGATAAAAAGAAAGGGGATATAAGCATGATAACCATGGAAAAGCTGGTCGAATACGGCGCGGATACAAAGGACGGTCTCGCTCGCTGCCTCGGTATGGAAGAGTTCTACCTCAAGCTCGTTAACACCCTGCTTGATGACGGGAACTTTGACAAGCTCGATGCCGCTGTAGAGTCCGGTGATGTCAAGAGCGCTTTCGAAGCCGCACACGCGCTGAAGGGCACTCTCGGCAATCTGTCGATAACGCCGCTGCTTGAACCTGTCGTTGAGATGACAGAGAGGTTCAGGAACGCGGAGGAGATGGCCGATGTATCGGACGTGTTCCCGCAGTACAAGGATGCGCTGGACAGGTTCAGAGCGCTCGCGGAATAAGATTTACAGGAAAAAGGGAAGAATGAGAAGAACAGAAAGACGCTTCAGAAGGCTGGCGGCAATGATGGCCATGCTGATGACGCTCGTTTCAGTGACCGCTCTGATGAGCGGCTGCAGAAGCGGTGAGAACGGTTCGGTATACGTTTATTGTTATGGCGATTACTTTGACATGGCGCTCCTGGACAAATTCGAGGAGGAGACCGGCATCATGGTGATACCGGACTACTTCGATACCGCCGAGGAGATGATCACCGTGCTCGAGAACAACGCGACCACGTATGACTGCGTATGTACCTCGGACTACATGATACAGCGCATGATAGCGGGCGGCATGCTCTCCGAGCTCGACATGAACAATATCCCGGAGATAAAGAACATCGGAAAGATCTACATGGAAAAATCCGAGAGCTTCGATCCCGGCAATAAGTATTCGGTGCCGTATCAGGCCGGCATAGCGGGGATACTGTACAACAAGAAGATGACAGAGGGAGTCGAGATCGATTCATGGGACGACCTCTGGAACGAGAAGTTCAGGAACAGCCTCGTCATGCCTGACAGCGTGCGCGACGCGTTCATGATAGGCCTTAAGAAACTGGGCTATTCCGTAAACTCGACCAGCGAAGATGAGATAAAGGCTGCCGCAGATGAACTCATCAGGCAGAAGCCGCTGGTCTACAAATACGCAAACGATTCCGCGCGCGACCTGCTCGCTAACGGCTCCGCCGCCGTGGGCGTGGTATGGAACGGCGAATACATTTATACAAAGGAACTCAACGAGGACGTGGAATTCGTGATCCCGAAGGAAGGCTCGGAATTCTTCATAGACTCATGGGTCATCCCTAAGGACGCGCCTAACAAGGCAAACGCTGAGGCGTGGATCAATTTCCTCTGCAGGGAGGACATTGCAGCCATCAACTTTGACTATCTCTACTACACGACTCCTAACGAGGCGGCCCTCGATCTTATAGACGAGGAGTACCTTGAAGAGAGATCCGTGTTCCCTGACGAGGAGACGATAAGCCGCTGCGAGTCGCTTGTGACTCTCGACCCGGCTGTAACAGAGCTATACAGCAACTACTGGAAGAAGGTAAAAGCCGAATGAAACAGAAATGGGCCGAAAGGCTCGACACTCCGGAAAAGAAAAAACACATGCTTTACAGGGTGGCCCTCGTAATTGGGGGCAACCTTCTTTTTGCGATCGGTATAAACAGGATAATCACGCCGATGAACCTTTACAGCAGCGGATTCACGGGCATTTCCATGCTGCTGCGCATGCTCATCGTGGACGTTCTGAACATACCTGAGCCGGCTGGCATAAGTTATCTGGGCATCATATACTGGATAGTCAACATGCCTCTCTTTTATCTGGCTTATAAGTCGCTTGGAAAGGAATTCTGCGTTACTACTGCGATCTCCATAGGCATCGCGTCCGCGTGCATGTCTCTGGTGCCTGTAGCGAAGGCTCCTGTTTTTGACGATTATCTGACCGCAGTCCTTGTCGGAGGCATCGTATCCGGCACAGGAGCCGGCCTCGTGCTGAAGGGCGGCACATCCGGCGGCGGCCAGGATATCATCGGAGTGGCGATGTCAAAGACCCATCCGAACTTCAGCGTTGGCAAGATCTCCATAGCGATCAATACGGTCGTTTACGGAGTGTGTTTCTTCCTCTTCGACATACAAACAGTCGTCTATTCGATGATATTCGCGGTCATAAACGGACTCGCGCTCGATTACCAGCATACGCAGAACATAAACGTTCAGGTGATGATCTTTACGAAGAAAGAAGGAATAACCAGCAAAGTCATCAATGAGGTGAGAAGGGGCCTCACATACTGGAACGGAGCCGGCGGATATACGGATGAAGACACGTACATTCTGATGACGATGGTCACCAAGTATGAACTGCCGCGCCTCATAGAGATAGTAAAGAGCATCGACCCGGACGCCTTTGTGATGGTGAACGAGGGGACCAGGATATACGGCAGGTTCGAGAAACGTTTCACCGAATAAAACAAAACAAGCAAAAACTCCTTCGCGGTGAACTGACCCCCAAAAGTTAGACCTAGAAATCTAACAAGAGGAGGTCAGTTTTATTATGGCAAAGTATAGTTTTGAATTTAAGATT
>JBGUKZ010000094.1:0-5965 GCA_045114795.1 Anaerovoracaceae bacterium | reverse complement strand
GACTACCGACAGGAAACACATTATTATGTTGAGTGCATGGCCTATAAGTACGACCAGTACACCGAGGATTATCAGAGGGCCGTGCATGCCTGCCGCGATCCCGTTGAAACTCTGCGAGATCGCTACGCCGGCCATGCCGACTGCGAACAGTCTAATGTAGCTCATTACGTTTCCGAAACAGCTTATCGTATCAAGGAAGTCCGTAAACGCGTTTGCGAGCCCGGCCTTGAGCCCCTGTCCGAATGTAAGGTCCGGAGACATTCCTCCGAACAGCAGGACCAGCACGAATGCTACGCCTATCAGCGCAAACACCGGCACCAGCGGGATCGGATCATGGATGACCAGGTTGAGGGCCAGCAGGTACATCGCCACGACGGCGATCGCCCAGCCCAGATTGGAAACCCATGACAGGTCTTTCTTAGGGATCTTGTCCTTTATGGAAAGGATGGATCCGAGCACCATCTGGATAGCGCCTATCGAGAACGAGAATTTCATTATCGCGTTCTGGGTGACATTCGACGTGAGTCCGAAGTACTCCGGATACGTCGCCAGACTTGGTATGACAATCATCTTCAGGAATGGCACCTTCATTGCGCTTTCCATGCCGAACCATGTTCCGGTGACTGCGCCCCATACAATTGTGGCGACCGACAGCACGAAGAGCAGGAACGTGACTGTTGTGCCCTTCTTCTGCTTCACCCTGAGGGCGATGGTTCCGAGAAGTATAAGCACTCCGTAACCGCCGTCTCCGATGATCATCGCGAAGAACAGCGTGAAGAACAGGAAGAACCAGAGCGATACATCCTGCTCCCTGTAGCCCGGAAGCACTCCCAGGATATCGAATACCGGCTCGATGAGCTTGGATACCTTGTTGAAGCGAAGCTTGGTCGGTATCTTGTCATCGTCTTCGGCCACGTCTTCGACCGCCCATGCCAGGTTCTTTTCAGCCGCCATGGCTTTGACCTTGTCCAGTTCGATCTCAGGAACATATCCGGAGATCCAGACGAAGTCGTCGTCGCCCTGCGCTGTCGCACTCGCGGATGAATAGTTCACCTCGTTCTGCATCTTGAGCAGCTGGTCCTTGAAGCTGGCGTCGTACTTTGAAGCGGCTTTGAGTGTCTCGTCGCACTCCGCGATACCGCTGCGGGCTGCTTCGATGCTCTCTTTGAGCTCGCTCATGCTCTTTTCAGGAGGCATGAACTCGGTCCCCGGTATCTCAGGAGGGAGTGTGCCGAACACGGCAACAGCGTCCTGTTTGTCGATAGGAGCAAGGCGGATCAGCTTGACTTCCGGATCTTCGAGAGCGGCCTGCAGTTCCTTGCTTCCCATTCTGTAGAAGTGGAAGTCGTAGCCGTCCTCCCTGAGTTTCGCGAGTTCCTCAGGCGAGAAGTCTCCCCACGCCGAGATCCTGTCGATCTCAGTATTCGCGGCGCTTATCTCCTGTCCGAGGAGACTCTTGCGCTCCACGGCATCGAGCACGCCCGAATACATTTTCCTGAATTCATCGTCTGCGAGGACCTCCGCGTCTTCCTTCTTTTTCGGATCTGCATAGTCCTTAAGGGCCATCTGCATCCTTGACATCGTCTGGAAGCGTTCGGATACCTCGCGGTCCGCACTTTGTTTTTCGGCGAGATGCACTACGCCCATATCTCTGAGGGCCTTGAGCATCTCTTCCTTAGCAGAGGCAGTCGTGACGATGTGTACCATTTTCATTTTTTCTACCATCGCTATACCTCCACTAATTTCTTTTTCGAGATCTTACCCCTGACTACGGCGGCGGTCTGCTGGTCTCCCAGATATACCTGGATCACGCGGATATTCTCCTTTGCTTCAGGTATCTTGACCTTTTCAAAGAGGTTAACTCTTTGCGATGTGGTCCGGAGTTCTTTCTCCAGAAGCTGTACCTGCTTCCGGAGAGTCGAGACTATTGCGTCGAGTCTGGCGATCTCACGAAGCTTGAAGACGGCAGTATCTACCCAGAGCGGATAGTCGTCTACATTATAGTTGATGTCCTTGAACGTGAGCTCTTCGAATGAAGGGATCTTTACGCCTGCTATGTTGTCTTCGGTCACGATGACTTTGTCAGGCTGGACCAGTTTGTCCAGTTTCAGTTCCTCATCGAAGATCTCGTTCTCTGCGAATACAGCTACCCAGTCGTCCAAGTCACCAATCATCTGAACGCGTTCGGCTTCCCTCTGCTCGAGTTCCTGACGTATCTTCATGATGACTGACTGCAGCTGCTGCTTTTTCAGCTGCAGAGTCGGAAGATAGCGCTGGAACTGCTTAAGGTTGTCCTTCTGCTTCTTCAGCTCGTTCTTGGTAAGTTTGATAGCCATGACACGCTCCTTTTTATGTTAATTCAACGCGTCCTTCTTAGGCCACCTCTCCTCGATCAGACTTGTCTTCATTCCTGTCTCAACAGGGTCGAAGCATTCTGCGAGGATATCCCAGCCAAGGTCAAGAGCGTCCTCCAGCGGAATGTTCACTGAAAGATCCATCATCTTGGATTCGAACATCTCGCCGTACTTCAGGAGCTTGTCGTCCCACTCAGTCATCATGAATCCCATGGATTTCTTTTCAAGGGACTCCTTGTACTGAGCGTAGAGTCTGATCATACCGTCCATCAGGGCTCTGTGGTCGTTTCTGGTCTTTCCGTTTACGTTCTGTTTCAGACGCGAAAGCGATCCGAAAGGTTCGATACGGCCGCCCTTGAGATAGTACTGACCCTCTGTGATGTATCCTGTGTTGTCCGGTACCGGGTGGGTTACGTCGTCGCCAGGCATCGTCGTTACGCCGAGAATGGTGATGGAACCCGCGCCTTCGATATCTACTGCCTTTTCATATCTCGAAGCGAGGCAGCTGTAGAGGTCTCCCGGATAACCACGGTTGGACGGTACCTGCTCCATCGTGATCGCCATTTCCTTCTGCGCGTCAGCGAAGTTGGTCATGTCGGTCAGGAGCACGAGCACTCTCTTTCCTTCGAGAGCGAACTGCTCGGCTACTGCCAGTGACATGTCAGGAACCAGCGTGCACTCTACGATAGGGTCCGCCGCGGTGTGGATGAACATTACTGTGTGCGCCATGGCGCCGCCCTTTTCAAGCGTGTCACGGAACTCCATGTAGTCGTCGTACTTGAGTCCCATTCCGCCGAGGATGATGATGTCTACTTCGGCCTGCATCGCGATCCTGGACAGCAGCTGGTTGTACGGTTCTCCGGAGATGGAGAAGATAGGGAGCTTCTGGCTCTCTACCAGCGTGTTGAACACGTCGATCATCGGGATACCTGTACGTACCATCTTCTTAGGAAGGATACGCTTGGCCGGGTTGAACGACGGTCCGCCGATCGGGATCATGTTGTCTGTCAGAGCAGGTCCGTTGTCTCTCGGTACGCCCGCTCCGTCGAAGATACGTCCGAGCAGGTGATCGGAGAACGATACCATCATAGGTCTGCCGAGGAAGCGGACAGGGTCTGTCGTGCTGACACCCTGAGCTCCCGCGAATACCTGGAGCGAGACAAGGTCTTTATCCAGTTTGATTACGTTCGCGTAACTGTCGCCTACGAGAGCCAGGTCTCCGTTCTTGACGCCCGGCGCGCGTACGGTTACTACGTTACCTACTATCGATTCTATTTTTGTATATACTTTTTGCATATTCTTCGACCTCCTACTCTACGACTCTTGCCATGTAAAAGTCTGAGATCTTTTTCTCCTGCGCTTCGAACTCCGGAGTCTCGAATTCCGTACCATGCCAGTCAAGGAATTCCTGTCTGAGCTGGTTGAAGAACGCTCGGATCTCTCTCTTGTCTGTGATATCGTACTTTCTTGTCAACGCGTCATAGAGTCTGTTGAACTCCCTGCGCTGTCTGTCAGGTACGCAAGCCTCGTCGATCGGATCGAAGGAGTTCTGCTGCAGGTATACCGCGTCGAGAAGTTCGCCCTTCTGATAGATGGTGTAGTCTTCGGATGAGGTTCCTTCCTCGCCGACTACCTTCATCATCTGGTTGACTTCCGTGCTCCTGATGAGGATGGCGCGTGCCTTGTTTACAAGATCCATGTCGACAACGCCTCTGTACTTGGACCATGAATCCACCGGGTGGATGGCCGGGTACTTACGCGCGTCTGAACGCTCTCTCGCGAGACCGTGGAACGCTCCTACTACCTTCAGTGTCGCCTGTGTTACCGGCTCTTCGAAGTTACCGCCGGCAGGTGATACCGTACCTCCGATGGTGATCGATCCGATCTCTCCGCTGTCGAGACGGACCTTTCCGGCTCTCTCATAGAATGCCGCGATGGTGGACTCCAGGTAAGCCGGGAAAGCTTCCTCGCCCGGGATCTCCTCAAGACGTCCTGACATCTCACGCATCGCCTGAGCCCAGCGGCTCGTGGAGTCCGCGAGCAGCAGTACGTCGAGTCCCATCTGCCTGTAGTACTCAGCCAGCGTTACCGCTGTGTAGCAGGAAGCTTCACGGGCGGCTACCGGCATGGACGATGTGTTGCAGATGATGATGGTTCTTTCCATCAGCGAGCGGCCTGTCTTAGGGTCGATCAGTTCAGGGAACTCTTTCAGTACTTCTACTACCTCGCCGGCACGCTCTCCGCAGGCAGCTACGATTACTACGTCCGCCTCAGAGTTCTTGGCCTGCATGTGCTGAAGTACTGTCTTGCCCGCTCCGAAAGGTCCCGGTGTGCAGAACGTTCCGCCCTTCGCTACCGGAAGGAAGGAGTCGATGCAGCGGATCTTTGTTACGAGCGGTTCAGTCGGGCGCAACTTTTCGGAATAGCATTTGACAGCCTGCTTTACCGGCTGTGTGAATACCATCGAAAGGTCTCTCTCTTCGCCCTTTGCGTTGACTATCGTCGCGATGGTCGAGCGTACGTTGTATGAACCCGGCCCGACTATAGATTTCACGGTCCAGTCGCTGTCTCTCAGCGTGAACGGTACCATGATATGGTGTGTGAACAGTCCCTCGGGAACGGTTCCGAGAGTGCTGCCGGCTTTGACTTTGTCGCCGACCTTGGCTACAGGTGTAAACTCCCAGTCGCGATCAGGGATCGCGTCGAGATAAACACCTCTGTCCAGGAAGAAACCGCACTGCTCAGCCAGTTTTGGCAGCGGGTTCTGCAGACCGTCGAATACCTGTGTCAGCAGGCCCGGACCCAGATCTACGCTCATGAGCTCGCCGGTGAACTCTACTTCGTCACCGACCTTGATGCCGTTCGTCATTTCGTAGATCTGCATGCTTACTTCCCCGTTGTTGATACGGATTACCTCTCCTTTTAGGCGTTTATCATCAACGAGGATGTAACCGACTTCATTCTTGCGAACGGAGCCATCGAAATCGACTTTTATCAGGTTTCCGTTGACTCCGGCTACATGTCCTGTTTGTGTTTTCATATGATACTCCTGTTACAAACTGTATACGCGCTGCTGTATCCCGTCGAACAGTGACTGGAATTCAGCCTTGCCCTTCGTCTGTTCGAAGCAATTCAGCCTCTCAAGCAGTTTCAATTTGATCGCATAGCCGAAAAGCACATAGTCGTCAAACATATGCAGTCCGACCAGCGAATCGAGATTCTCGAATTCATACTCCAGCAGGACTCTTTCTGCTTCAAGCGGGTTCTTGGCCGAAAGCGCGGCCGCCGCCGCCTGTGCTATGAGACCGTCCTTATCGTAAGCGGATGAGTAGCTCTTGCCGAGATTCATGCTCCTCTGATAATTCAGTTCCTTCATGAGCATTCCGTAGAAACGCGCCCACTCGTCTACAAGGGGACCTTCCGTGGAATCGAGGGTCAGGTTCTTGAGCAGTTCGTACTTCTCTTCGCTTACATTCGACTGGCAGCAGGACAGAAATTCGTCGTATGTCAACGGCATATCTCCATCCGCTCTGAGTTCAGGCAGGCTTGCTATCAGATAATAATACGAAGCCATACTGTACCTCCTTTACTGGAAGTCCAGATCTCTGAAG
>JBGUKZ010000093.1:0-47774 GCA_045114795.1 Anaerovoracaceae bacterium | reverse complement strand
TTTTTTATGAGCGTTGGTGAATTTATAGGCTGGTTAGACGGTCTTGTATGGGGTACCGTAATGATGGTTCTCATCATCGTTGTAGGTATTCTCCTGTCCGTTAGAACCAAGTTCCACCCTCAGAGAAGGCTCGGATTATCTCTCAGATACGCCGTAAACAATGAGGAAGGCGCTGAGGGAGACGTATCCAGCTTCGGAGCTCTGACAACAGCTCTCGCTGCTACGGTAGGTACAGGAAACATCGTAGGTGTATCCACAGCTATCATGGGCGGCGGTCCTGGAGCTCTCTTCTGGATGGAGTTTGCGGCATTCTTCGGAATCGCCACAAAGTACGCGGAAGGTGTTCTTGCTGTCAAGTACAGACACGTAAAAGAAGACGGCTCGATCCTTGGCGGACCTTTTTACTACATTGAAAAGGGCATGGGCCCTAAGTGGAAATGGCTCGGCAAGCTGTTCGCTCTCTTCGGCTCACTCGCCGGAGCACTCGGTATCGGAACATCCACACAGGTAAACGGTATCGTAAACGCTATCAACAAGGTAGCTGTTGAGGCCGGCGCGACAAAGGTTGCTTTCACAGCATTCGGTGAGGACGCGACTTGGGTCAAGGTAATCGCTGCGATCATCATTACAGCAGGCACTATCGCCGTAATCGTCGGTGGTATCCAGAGAATCGCTCAGGTAACAGAGAAGATCGTTCCTGCAATGATGGTACTCTACGTAGTATCCGCTCTGCTGGTATTCTTCTTCAACATCGGTCACCTCGGTGAAGCTCTTGTAAAGGTATTCTCCGGTGCTTTCGGTGCTAATGCTGAATACGCCGCACTCGCGGGCGGAGCAGGCGCTGCATTCAGACTTGCTATCCAGAAGGGTGTTGCGAGAGGTATCTTCTCGAACGAGGCCGGTCTTGGTTCCGCTCCTATCGCTGCTGCTGCTGCGCAGACAAAGGAGTGTGTACGTCAGGGCATGGTATCCTCGACAGGTACATTCCTCGACACTATCGTGATCTGCACGATGACAGGTCTCTGCGTAGTTATGACAGGCGCGAACGAGCAGGGTCTCGAGGGCGTAGAAGTAACGATGTGGGCATTCGGACATGGATTCCCATGGCCGACAATGGTAGGATATGTGATCCTCGCTACATGCCTCGCGCTCTTCGCATTCTCGACTATCCTCGGTTGGGACTACTACGCTGAGAGATGCTTCGACTACTTCACAAACGGCAACAAGGGTGCTATCAAGGCTTACAGATGGCTGTATGTAGCTGCTGTAGCTATCGGACCTTTCCTGCCTCTCGGAGTTGTTTGGGACTTCGCTGACCTGATGAACGGACTCATGGCATTCCCTAACCTGGTTGCTCTGTTCGCTCTCTCCGGCGTTGTTGCAAAAGAGACATTCGACTTCTGGGAAAGAAGACAGTCCGGCGCTTACAACGACAATCTGCCTGAAAAGAAGAAAGCTAAATAAGCTTAGGGCATAGTCGCTGTACAGATCTGAAAGATCAACAAACGAAGACCCCGCACTCCGGTGCGGGGTCTTTTTATACAGTGTTCTGTTGTTTTCCTGCTATTCCTTGTTACTTCTTCCTGCCGCCTTTGGAATCTTTGGCATTTCCTACGACAGGATCGGCATCGACCTTCCTCCAGGTCTTTCTCACCTGATCTATCTGCTTCTTGTCTACATTTCTCTTTCTGAGCTCCTTGATGTACATCTCCTCGCTCATGCCGATCTGCTTGTAGTATTTGATCATCTGTCTTTCTTTGTACTGGATGAAGAAGTACGCACCTCCTACTACGGCAGCGCCGATCACCATCGAGATCAGCAGTCCCCACCATTTCAGCTTCAGGATGAGCAGGACGGACAGGGCGATCCAGACTGCGCCGACCGCGATGGCAATGATCCTGAATGTCTTCTGGTCTATTCCCTTAGGCTGCTTGACGCCGCTGGAGTTCATCTGCTGTCTGTATACATTCTTCTGGTATCCGCCCGACGGACGGTTGTACTGAGCGTTTCCCTGCATGCCGCTCTGCATCTTTCCGTATCTGTTCTTGGCCATTTTTGATTTTCCTTCCGTTTTCTTTGATTTTTACTCTGTGAGTTTACCACAAGAAAGCTTGTCAGTACAACATCACAGGAGACAATAGTCACCCTGCTGTCAGCCATTATTATTGTAGATAAAGAAATTTTGCCGTATAATATAGGCACTATGAAAATGACGGACTTACTTGAAAAAGACAGGGACAATCTCATTACCGAACTCGCCGCTGCCGGCACCGCCGACAAAGCTGTGCGCGTCCTCGAAAACGAGATGGACAAGCTGCTGCTTAAGCACAACGAGCAGTGTGACAGCGACCGTGAGAGAGAGTCCGCCGCGTACATGATGCAGGCGGTGAGGCTTTCGCTGCCTCTGATCGATTCGAACGGCGACGTCAAGGTCTGGGAAAGAGGCGGGGGTCCCGTCGATCAGGGCGGTTCGTTCAAGATCTCTTTCCTGGTACTCTTCATCCTGGGACTCGCGCTTTGCGTCTTCGGCTTCGGCCCGATGTTCTTTGATTCCTTTGTCGCGGCTGCCGAGAATGCCAGAAACGAGGTGATACTCCACGGCGGAGCCACGCTCGTCGGGCTCGTATGCCTCTACTTCGCCGGCTATGCTTACAGCCGTCCGAAGGCAACGGGCAAAAAAGAGCATCAGGTGGAGATCAGGATCGACGCCAACAAGATCTACCGCAATTTCAGGACTGCCCTTCTGTCAGTCGACCAGAGTCTCGAAGAGATAGCCGCTGCTGAGCGCTGGAACAAGCGCGACAAGGCCGGCAGCATCGACGGACGCGCCGTCACATCTTCGGAGCTGGATCTCTTCTCGGATCTTCTGGCCGCGTCATACAGCGGCGACCCTGAATTCGCACTCGAAAAGATCGAGCAGATAAAGTATTTCCTGCACAAGCAGCAGATCGAAGTCATCGACTACAGCAGCGAGACTGCCAAGTACTTCGATCTGATGCCGGGCAGCAAGGCGGCCACTATAAGGCCTGCTCTTGTGGCTCAGGGCGGACTCCTCAGAAAGGGCCTCGCCTCGACAGGAAGATAGCATACACGGAAGAAAGGCTCTGTAATGGATCGTTTTTTCGGATTTGACCTGGGAGACGCGGAAAGCGCGGTCTCCAGACTGCACAAAGAGGATCAGGTAGTGCCTGAGATGCTCACCATCGTTGGTGAGCAAAGTTTTATTACGGCCTACGCGCAGCTCTCTTCCGGAGAGCTCCTTATAGGAGAAAAGGCCTGCTACGCGGACAACGTCATAAAGCGCAAGATCCGCTTCAAAAGCAGATTCCTGACTGACCGCTCAAGCGCGGCAGACGTCAAGAGTTTTGCGGCAGGCGTTCTCAACGAGCTCTACGGAAACGGCGACCTCATCAGGAACGAGGACTGCTCGTTCTATATCGGATGCCCTGCGGGCTGGAACAAGAACACCAGGGAGCATTACCGCGAGATATTCGAGAGCGTCGGCTATCCTCCCGCGAAGATAATCTCGGAATCGAGAGCTGCCATGGTGAGCGCCACCCAGTCCAAGCACCTGCAGATAGGCGTGGACATCCTGTCCAAGCCGGTGCTTGTCGTAGACATCGGATCGTCCACGACCGACTTCGCGTACATCATGGGCGGCAAGGAAGTCGAGATGCAGACGGCCGGCGAGGTCGTTCTCGGCGGCGGCATCATGGACGAGATACTGCTTGAGGAATCCCTTGAAGCGACAAACTTCATGCGCAAAAAAATAAAAGCCGTGTTTGACGCGAGCGACGCGTGGAAGAACTACGCCGAATTCGCCGCGCGCCGGCTCAAGGAGAAGTACTTCTCGGATGAGGAATACTGGTCGTCGCATGAGTGCAAGGAGACCATCGTTCTGCACTACGATCATCCTGTAAAATTTACCCTCAGGATGAACAGCGCTGTCGCGAAGCATCTGGTCAACAGAAAGACGCCTTCGCTGGACGGCCGCTCCTGGAGGGAAGTCTTCATCTCTTCGCTCAAGGCTGTCAGAGAAAACATTTCGGGAGAGATGCCTGAACTCATCTTCCTTACCGGAGGCGTCAGCAAGCTCGCGGCTATCAGGGACTGGTGCGCGGAAGTGTTCCCGGAGGCGGTCATCGTATCCGCCAACGACCCTGAGTTCTCGGTCTCCAAGGGCCTCGCGTACTGCGGCCGCATCGATGAGGACATCAAGGAGTTCAGAGAGGATCTCGACAAGCTCATAAAGTCGACCACCATCGAGGACATAGTCGAAAAGCATATCCCTACTCTTTATAAGGATGCCGTCGACTGCCTCGTCGGGCCTATACTTGAGAAGGTCGCGATGCCTATATTCGACCGATGGAGAAACGGCGAGATCCAGAAACTCTCAGATACCGACGAGATACTGCAGGTGGAAGTAACCGAGTTCCTCAAAAGGGATGAGACAAGAGAGCTTCTGGCCGGGCCTATCACTTCCTGGCTGAAGCCGGTCATCGAAGAGCTTGAGTCATACACGGTGCCTATATGCATCAAGCACAGGGTGCCGTACACGGCGCTGAGTCTGAGGTCTTATCTGTCTGCTGACGACATCGACATCAAGGTCGACGCCAAGAACATCTTCGCCGTAGATGAGATGACCTTCCTTATCGATTCGATAGTCACGGCCATAATCGCGATCCTGATTTCCGCGATCGACCTCGTCCCGTTCATGGCAGGTCCTGAAGGCGTGCTGATCGGGATCATCGCTTCGGCAGTCGTGCTGATTCTCGGAAAGGAAAAGATGCAGGAGAAGCTCCTGTCCTCCGACATCCCTAAGGCCGTGCGCAAGATGGTGCCGAAAAACACATTCAAGATGAGGATGGACAGCATCTGCGCGGATGTAAAGGAATCGTTCTACGAGAGCCTCGATAAAGAGAAAAACGACGAGATCACGACCCGCATGGTGGAAGACATCTCCGGCCAGATCGAGCACACGCTTGTGAAGATGGCTGAAGTCGTCGAGATCCCGCTGGGAAGCTGATAATAAAAAGCGATCCGGATACCGCAGGGTATCCGGATCTTTTGTTTTGCTGTTTTTAGAACGGGTCACTGACCAGGACCTTGCCGTCCTCCTGAATGATGATGTTCATGCCGTCCTTGACGTATTCAAGGAACTCATCTCCCAGCGAGTCGACTACAGGCATCCTTGACTCAGGACCTTCGAGCCATACGTCTGCCAGCACAGCGCCGGCAGCAGCCAGCGAGTCGATAGGATTCGAGAAAAGCATTGCCGCGGGCTGACGTCCCATCGAGCATGCGCAGTACAGAACGAGTCCTCCTGTCGTCGAGCCTATGGTCTGAGGCAGGCACAGAGCCTTGCCGGCCATCTGCTTTCCGTAGAGATCAGGATTGTTCTGGTCGCCGCATGTCGCCTTCTTGTCGCCGAACTGCAGCGCCTTCTGGAAGGAGGCGAGGGTATTGAGTCCGCCGTGTGATACGAGCGCTTCGGCAGATACTCTGCCCGGCGCTACTACGCGTCCCTGAAATGATTTCATCTTACTTGCCTCCTTTCTTTGCTGTGATCTGCTCCAGTATCTCATCATCCGTATAGAAGCGTGCCGATGTGTAAGTTCTGAGCTTGTTGCTCGATGTGATGACCGGCATCTTTTCGCTCAGCGGATTGTTCATGTACATGAGCGGACAGATATACGATGTGATGACTCCAGTCGCTTTGAGCCTCTCGGCATATGGAGTCTTTCCGAACGCTTCGAGCACGTCCGGAGCCGCGGTGAAGACGGTAGGTACCGAGACTTTGGCCGCGCCGCTCTTCTTAAGCCCTGCCTCGACCTTGTCGGTCCAGTCTTTCAGCTGCTGCAGACTCATGTGCGGACAGCCCATGAAGCAGAGTTTAGGAGCGGCATCCTTGTTCTTCCAGATGACAGGATACTCGCGGTACACTCTCTCAAGCTCCGCGTCATCTACAACATAAGTCTTCGCGTTTTTCTTTATGAGTTTTTTGCCGGACTTTACCGCTTCAGGAGTGAGCTTGTCGATATGATAGAGTCCGACCGCGCCGTTAGAAGCCGTGGCTGCGCCGAAGTCCTTTAGGTATGTGCACGCCTCGTCATCGAGCTCGGTTCCGAGCCACTTGTCGAGCCCGACCACATACGGAACATCTTCCATTACCTTCATGCCTATGGCCGATCCGAGGAGCTGCGCTTCAGGCTTCTTTGTCGTTTTGATCTCGACGATCCAGTCAGCCTTGCGTCCCTCGTCGGTCAGCAGGCCGAACTTAGGAACATATCCTATGACCGATCCCATCAGGTCGATGATGCCCGAATTTCTGTTGCACCTTGCTCCAAGCACGGAATTCGCGTAAACGACGGCGGACGACTCAGACCAGCTGAGCACTTCGCCGAATCCCGGCTTATTGCCTACTTCATCCATGTAGCATGTGCAGGTGAACGCGTTGTCTGAGAGCAGGCCGAGTTCTTTCAGCTGCTTCTCATAGTCTTTCTGCCTGCTGTACATGAACATCTTGAACACGAGATCCTGCGCGGGATTGCTCGGCACGTTTTTGTCGAGCGGCTTAGGGTCTACCGTGAATTTCTGCCCGGACGGAGCTCCCGCCTCAAGCAGTTTGTCCATCAGCTCGTACACAGGGCCGAGAGCCTTGAGTCCGAACGACGTCACAAGGTGGTTGTACTTGCTGCTGATAGGAACCATCTCGGTAGCGCCGAAAAGCTCGCCGTATCTGACAAGCGACTCCATCACCTTCGCGAGAGTCTCTCCCTTTGAGCCTTCAAGGATCGCTTTCTGCTCATCGGTGAGTTTTACTTTATATTCCAATGATCCCATCTCCTTTCCGCACTTTTTCGAATGTCAACTTTTACTGAATCTATTTTACCACACAAGAGTTTGTGTTACCCGCAGTTAATTGTCCGCCAGACGGGAGTTGTTCTTCATGCGGACGGTCGATGTATTGAGGATCTTCCCGAGAACCCTGACAGTCTCCTCCTTCGCTATATCGCAGATCTTCCTGTTTGCTTCTGCCGCAAGCGAAAAATCACCGGTCTCAGCCATCTTTTTGTCGTATTCAATGATGACCTGACGGCAGCGGATATTGACTCTGTTCTGGTAGCGCTCTATGTCCTGTATGCAGTGATCGTAATCCTTGTCCACCATCGCGCCTATGAGCCTTGACGCCCAGAATAGATTCTCCGAGGTGACGTCCAGCGTAATCCTGCTGAGGAAGTCCGGCATCGACGGGACATTCGTATATACAGGCACCCAGCACGAGAAAGTGGTGCAGCCATAGCATATCCATTCTATGCCCCTGGTCTCAGCAGGCATGCCGCTTCTTATCTGGCATAAGTTCGTGACTCCCGTCCGGTTGATCCCTATGGAGCGGTATTTGCCGCTCAGCCCGTGCTCGCGCATTCCGTAAGGATCGTATGGTGTTCCCTGGAAGTGCGCTGACAGCAGATACTGCACGTCTTCTACAGTGACCTTCCTGTCAGGTACGAGCGACCATGGGATGTTGTCGCTTTCAGGTCCGAAGTCCGCGTCCGGGCCGTCCCATTTATATGATTCCGGCGCCAGGTAGCGTCCCATGAACCAGGCTCTCGGCGTGTCATATACGTGGTCCATGTCGCGGCGCGATCCGAATACCCTCCTTGGATTGAACTTTCCATCCTGATTGAGATCAAGATGATTCTCTTCAATGAACTCCTTAAGGTCTGCCGAGCACATGTGGTTTTTCTGCTTTCCGAAAGCGTCGTCAAGGTCGAACACATCTCTGCAGAACATATTAGGATTACACACTACACGGTCGTCAGGCACCCTGCTTGCCATCCAGTGATGTCCGCCCATGGTCTCCATCCACCATATCTCGTTTTCATCGTTGAAGGCTATGCCGTTAAGCTCATATGTGCCGTATTCCTCAAGCAGCGAGGCCAGCCTTACGACTCCCTCTCTCGCGCTGCGTATGTACGGAAGCACCAGAGTGATCATATCCTCTTCTCCGATTCCGCCCGGCTCTGCCTTCTGTCTGCCTTTCGCGGGCTTATACTCTACAAGCGGATCGCCGGCAAGCACCATGGGATTCGACGTGAGCGTCTCAGTTGCGGACATGCCGACTCCTGCCGCGTTGATACCTGCTTCGGCCCAGACTCCTACCTCGGGGTCGACATGCGGGCTGGCTGTATATCTCATCGGGTCATCAGGAAGATCTATCTCCACATGCGAGATCTTGCTCTTATACTTACGCGGCTGCTTATCCGGTTCTACGACTATGGTCTTCATGACCTCGAAATCTCCGTCATCAGTTCTGGCGATCATGGTCGAACCGTCATAACTGGCCCCTTTCCCTACAAGCACTGTTGTGCACGACATTTACTTATACCTCCTGTGGTCTGCTTTATTTGCCGTATTCAATAATAGCACAACGGGGCGCGCGCAAAAAGGAGCGGGACAGGCCCGCTCCCTTAAGTGTTAGTGAGTTTGTTTTGCTTATTCAGCAGCCTCTTTTGCCGGCTCCTGACCAAAGACCAGTGTTCCGCGAGCTTTGTTCTTACGGAAGATGATCAGGGCGATAACAGCCATTGCGGATACCGCGATACCGAAGATGAAGATCGGCGGATAAGCAGCGTTGCCGCTCTTGTCGAGCCATCTGCCGTACATGGTGTGCTCAAAGATATCAGGGATGTATCCGATAGCGGAGGACAGTCCTACAGCTGCAGCATACAGTCTGGCAGGTACCTGACCTTCAGTAGGCAGTGCGAACATCGCGCCATAGCTTCCGCTGTTGAAGAAGCCGCCCAGCAGGATGATCGCGATCAGGAACGGAACTACCTGAAGCGTCTTTGTAGGCAGTATAAGCAGCAGTACCAGAATGACTATAGTCAGGATATTGCCCCACGCGACTACTCTTGACGCGCCGCCGAGCTTATCTGACAGATAGCCCTGTACCGGAGCTCCGATGGCCTGCATTCCATAGTAACGCATTACCGAGAGGAACGCGCCGAATACTACGGTCATTCCCAGAACGTCAGTGAAGAACGGCTCTGTGTAGGACAGTGTGATCTGGATTCCGTATGTGCCGAACATTACGAGTCCGAAGATCCATACCGATTTGTACTTAACAACTTCCTTGAGGTCGGAAATGAGACCCTTGAGTCCTCTTTCGTCCGGTGCCTCTCCCTCTTCTGCGAGGAAGTCCCATCCATTGGCCTGCTGCTCTTTTCTGCAGGCGCCGATGATGAACCATGCGCCGATCGCATAGAGGAAGCAGATGAAGCCGAAGAAGATGAATACGGCTACCATTCCCTTGCCGTCAGTAACCTGTGAGTACTTGTCATAAACCGGTACCATAGCGGTATTTACTACCCAGTATCCGATGCCGGATGCTCCTGAATAGAAACCTACCATTCTGCCCTGGTACTCAGCCGGCGCAAGTTCTCTGAGTCCTTTGAAGATCGCACCCCAGAAAATGAAGAGGGATGTGAAGATCAGCAGGAACCATACGAGAGCGGTCATCCCGTATGTAGGGTGTGATACGAGCAGGAAGCACAGCAGACCTGTGGCAGCTGTCGAAACACAAAGACCTACTCTGGAATCTACTTTGTCGGCCAGAAGTCCTCCGATAGGAAGACCGAACAGTTCGCCGAGGCCATAGATCGTCATCAGCAGACCAAGCTGCTCATTCGTGCACCCGGTCATCTCCAGCATGCCGTAGTAGAATGTGTACTTGATGTACGGGATCGTGAATACGATCGAGTTACACAGACCTATGGCGATGATCGCGAGATAGATTTTCGGGGTCAGTTTGAAAGGTTTTTTCTCAAGCATTTACTTTTACCTCCTTTTCTTTCCGATAACTTTCTTTCTAAGCCTTACTTTCGTTCTTCTTTTGCTGGTCTTTATATATGATCGATATTCCGGTGAAACCGAGGAATATTGATACCAACGGTGACAGCATGTTCATGAAGCAGTACGGCAGGTATACCATCGTCGGTATGCCGAGCGCGCCTACCATGACAGCCGCGCATGAGCTCCAAGGAACGAGAGGCGATGTAACTGTCGCCGAGTCCTCGAGCGCTCTTGAGAGGTTCTGAGGAGCAAGTCCTCTGTCTTCGAATTCTTTCTTATACATCTTACCCGGGAGGATGATACCGAGGTACTGGTCTCCGGTGATGATATTTGTGCCAAGGCAGGTCAGAACTACGCATGTGATGAGGCCGCCCGTCGATTTCGCGACAGTGAGCACCTTTGCCGCGAGTATGTGCAGCATGTTGGTCGCGTCCAGCACGCTGCCGAGACAGATCGCGCACAGCGTCAGCGACATGGACCACATCATGTTCTGTATGCCTCCGCCGGAGAGCAGCTCATTCATCATCTCAGAGTCGCTTGTGAATTCGAATCCGTAGTTGAGAGCTGTCTGCATGTCATTGAACGAGTAATGCTGCACGAATATCGCGCACAGCGCTCCAAGCAGCACTCCGAGGAACAGGCTCGGCACGGCAGGTTTTCTCAGTATGCCCATCACGATGACCGTCAGCGGTACCAGAAGCAGCAGCGGCGAGATCACAAAGCCGCCCTTGATGACAGTGGATATCTCTTCTACCATCGAGAGGTCTCCGCCCTCAGCGTTATATCTGAATCCGAGTACCGTGAAGATGATACCGGCTATCACCAGCGATATGCCGCTGGAGACGAGCATGTGACGGATATGGTCAAACAGCGTTGCTCCGCTGACCGCAGGAGCCAGGTTCGTCGTATCCGACAGCGGCGAGATCTTGTCTCCGAAGTAAGCTCCGGATATGCACGCGCCCGCGGTCGCGGCCGCAGGGATGCCGAATCCCGCTCCGATGCTGAGGAATACCACGCCCATCGTTCCTACCGTAGTCCAACTGCTTCCTGTTGCGGTCGATACTATCGCGCAGATTATCATCGCCATCAGCAGGAAGAACTTAGGGTTCAGTATCTTCAGTCCGTAATAGATCAGCGTCGGGATGACTCCCGCCTGTATCCAGCACGCGATCATCATTCCGATGATACCGTAGATCAGGATGGTTATCGCTATCTCCCTGATGCCGTGACCGATGGCCTGCATCAGGTCTTCCCAGCAGAATCCGAGTCTGTATACCGCGTATGCCGAGATCACAGCGGTGCCTATGATCAGTGGTATATGCGCGTCACTCCTCAGAATGACGACGTTGTACATCAGCATTCCGAGAGAGAACGCGACGAGTATAAGGCTCTCCAGTGCAGTAGGTTCTCTTTTTTGTCTTTCGTTCTGGTTGATCAGTTCTTCTTTGTTATCTGGCATCATTTCACCTCCTTGCTTTCAGGGGTCTATGATCGAAGGATGACGAGCGCGTCAGCAGGAGCGACGCCCTCTCCCTTCGGATACACAAAGACCGGATTGATGTCCATTTCAGCGAGGTCGTCCTTACGGTCTACTGCGAATCTGCCGACACTGACAAGCAGCTCTGTCAGGGCATCGACGTCAAGTTCGGCCTGTCCGCGGTATCCCGTCATCAGTTTGTATGCCTTGAGAGAAGATATCATCGAGAGGGCATCATCTTTGGTAAGCGGAGCAGGTTTCAGGGATACATCCTTGAACACCTCCGTGAAAACTCCGCCCATGCCGCAGAGGATCATAGGTCCGAACGACGGGTCGACGGTGACTCCGACGATCACTTCCGTCCCGGCCTTGAGCATCTTCTGCATCAGGATGCCGTTGATGACAGCGTCCGGACATTTCGCCGTACAGCTTTCCATGATGGCCTTATATGCCTCACGGACCTCATCTTCGGACCTGATGTTCAGCTTGACGCCGCCCACATCGGATTTGTGGAGGATGTCATTCGACTCGACCTTCATGACGACCGGGAATCCGATCTTCTCAGCGAAGCCGACTGCTTCCTCTTCATCCTTTGCGATAAACTCTTCAGGTACAGGCACACCGTACTGTCTCAGGAGTTCCTTTGATTCGTGCTCGGACAGAGCTTTCTTTTCTCCGCCCGCAGCAGCTTCAGGCACAGCATCCTCCAGCGCCGCCACGTCCGTGTTTTTGAGCCACTCCACATACTTGCAGAGCAGCGCCACATGCTTGTAGCCGTAGTAGCAAGGAGCTGTTACAGGTACTCCCGCGTCCTTGAGGGCCTCGATGTAATCCGGCATCCTTCCGGATTCTACCGCCGGCACCACGACGACAGGTTTGGTGACCCGGCCCTCTTTCCTGAGTTTTACGAGCGCTTCCGACATATGCTTTACGCACAGGTCAGTGAGCTCGTCCACTATCGTTATCCCCACGACCGCCATGTCGAAGTTCTCATCGTTGATGATGACCTCCGCGGCATCCGCGAACTGATCCGTGTCATAGCAGATGTCGGCAGTAGTATCCAGAGGATTGCTGATCGTCGCGAAATCGTCCAGCATAGGCCTCAGCTTCGCGTATCCCTCCTCTGAGAAATCAGGATAATTGATATTGTATAAATACCCCACATCGCAGGCGACTCCGTTCTCGCCGCCCGATCCGTTGAGCGATACCACCCTGTTGCCCTTAGGAAGTTCAGGCAGGGTAGCGATCATGTTGCTGAGTGAAGCCAGGTCTTCAAGGTCGTCGACTCTTATCACTCCGTACTTATCGAAGATCGCGTTGAACGTCGCGTCGGAGCCCGATAGGCTTCCGGTGTGCGAGCTGGCCGCCCGGCTTCCCTTTTCCGATCTTCCGATCTTCAGAAGGATGACCGGTTTCTTCCTGAGAGCGGCCTTTTTGAGGGTCGCGAGGAATTTGGCCGGATTCGTTACGCCTTCGATATATGAAACGATGACTTTTGTTTCTTCATCATCGATGAGGAAGTCTATATAGTCGACCACCTCTACGATCTTGCTGTTTCCGCAGGAAATGACATATGAGAAGTCAGTCTTGCCGCTGTCCATGAGGAGAGTGCATATCATGCCGCTCTGTGATACCAGGCCGACATGCCCCTTTCTCTCAGGGATGGTTGTCATGAAGCCCATGGCAGGCAGGTGTTCTATCATATTGATATAACCCGCGCAGTTAGGTCCCATGAGAGCGATATCCAGTTCTTCGCAAAGAGCCTTCAGTTCGGCTTCGAGAGCCTTGTCTTCAGGCTTTCCCGTCTCGCCGTAACCCGCCGCGAATACGACAGCGGCTCCGGCTCCTTTGGCGGCAGCCTCGGTGATCAGTCCGGGCACCGTTTTCTTGTTGGAAGCGATGATGACCATGTCTATCTCTTCAGGCACTTCAGATATGCTGTGATAGCACTTGTGTCCGAAGACCGTGTCGCGTCCCGGATTCACAAGGAAGATGTCCTTGTCGAGCCTGTCCGGAGCGTGCATCTCCATCAGCTTGACGGCGAAGCCTCCGTATGTTTCCTTTTCGGTGGCTCCCGCGATCACGAATTTCCTGGGATTCAGCAGTTTTTTAAGGTCCATAGGCAGCCCTCCTTTCTACTATGCCCCGGATCAGTCAAGGTCGTATCCGGCCTCGAAAGCCTTTACGTTGGCAGCGTTGAATCTGCCCTTGCCGGAGTTCTCGAAGTATTCACACATCGATGCCGAGAACTCCTCCTTTGTGAAGAGTCCCGTCTTCTTGCAGATGTAGCCGAGCATGCAGATGTTTGCCGCTCTCTCGTTGCCGAGGGATATGGCCAGATCTGTAACAGGGGCCTTATATACTTCGATATCCGTTCTGCTTATCTTCGCCTCATCGACCAGCGACGTGTTCACAAAGAGTTGGCCTCCCGGCTTCACCGTATCCTGGAATTTGTCCAGCGACGGTCCGTTCAGAGCCATCACCAGATCCGGGTGGTCGCAGTACGGGCTCGCTATGCGCTCATCCGAGATGACCACGTTGCAGTTCGCGGATCCTCCGCGCATCTCATTCCCGTAGGAAGGGAACCATGTCACTTTTTTATCCTTCTTGTATGCCGCGTACAGCAGCAGTTTGCCGGCTGTAAGAACGCCCTGTCCGCCGAAACCGGCACATACGATCTCTTTCAACATACCGACACCTCCTTACCTGTCGATGAACTCGCCCATTTCGTAGCGGGTCATGAGTTCATTTTTGATGCGCTCCATTGCCTTGACAGGGGTGAGGCCCCAGTTTGTCGGGCACGGTACCAGCACCTCAACAAGCGTGAAGCCCTTTCCGTCGCGCTGCTTTTCAAGAGCCTTGCGGACAGCCTTCTTGGTCTTGTTGATCTCAGCCGGATTGATTATCGTGGTCCTGGCCAGGTAAGCGATGTCGAGGTTCCTCATGACCTGAACGACATCGAAGTCAAGGCCGTGCTCTTCTACCGTACGTCCGCGCGGCGTCGATGATGACCACTGGCCGATCTGCGTGGTAGGAGCGAGCTGACCGCCCGTCATGCCGTAGCAGGTGTTGTTCATAACGAAGAATGTGACGTTCTCGTTGCGTGTCGCCGCCGCCATGGTCTCGCCGAGACCGATGGCGTACGCGCCGCCGTCGCCCGCTATGGTCAGACAATACTTGTCGGGACGCACGCGCTTCATGGCTGTCAGTGCGGCGCCCATCTTTCCGTGAGGCGGCACTATGGCGTCAACGGCCATGCTGTACTGGAACTGGTGGTTGCAGCCGATGTCCGAGCAGATGATGGTATCGCCGATGATATCCATTTCCGTCAGCACCTCTCCAAGTATGCGGTCAAATATCGAATGTCCGCATCCCGCGCAGAACATGTTCTCGCATTTCATTATTGCAGGTGCCTTCTTTGCAGTTACTCTTGCCATATCAGTACACCTCCTCTTCCTTTACCTTGCCCGCAAGTATGTCCTCAGCGAAGCTGACGACCTCGTCCACGGCCGGTACCTTGTACGCGGTCGTTATCGCGTAAACAGGATACTTGCACTTCGAATAGAGCATCACGTCTTCACGCAGCTGGCCCATCATGTTCATCTCTACTGTCACGAGGGCTTTGCAGTCCTTTGAGAGTTCCGCGAATGCCTTCCTCGGGAACGGCCAGAGCGTGATCGGTCTGATCAGTCCGAGTTTTACGCCCTTTGCTCTTGCCGCGTTGACCGCGCCTTCCGCGACTCTGGAGGAGATGCCGTACGCTATCAGCACTATCTCCGCGTCATCGACCTTTATCGATTCCCAGCGCTGCTCTTCTTCAATGATCTTGCGGCATTTTGCCAGATACTTGGCGTTCCATCCGTCGATGTCTTCGTTGTATGTCTTGTCCGTTACGACCTTGTTCTTTTCGCCGATCGGTGTTCCCTTGACGGCCCAGTCATACTGATCCTTGTCATACTCCTTGTAAGGTCTGGCCTCGCAAGGCTCCACCATCTGACCGATGGTGGCGTCCGAAAGGATCAGCACCGGATGCATCCACTTCTCTGCCAGCTCGAATGCCTCGTAAGCCATGTCCATGTTCTCCTGGACGCTGTTCGGCGCGAGCGTGATGAGGTGGTAGTCTCCGTTGCCGCCGCCCTTGACCGCCTGCCAGTAGTTGTCCTGGCCGGCTCCGATAAATCCGTCGCCTATGCCGTATCTCTGTACGCAGGCTACGACTCCCGGTATCTCCGCGCTCACCCAGTAGGCTATGCCTTCCTGCTTGAGCGAGAATCCCGGGCCGGATGATGATGTGAGGGCGCGGACGCCCAGCGCTCTGGCCGCGAAGACCATGTTGACGCTGGCGATCTCGGATTCGCCCTGCACGAAGACTCCGTCCACTTCCTTCATCCTCTTGCCCATCCATTCGAGTATCTCGCTCTGAGGGGTGATCGGATATCCGGCGTAGAAGCGGCAGCCTCCTCTTATGGCGCCTTCAGCAAGCGCTTCATTTCCTTTTATAAGTAAAACTTCTGCCATGACGCGCCTCCCTAAAGTATTTCGAATACAAGGTCAGGGCACATGGTGTAACAGCTTCCGCACTGCACGCACTTGTCCTGATCGACCTTTACGGTCACGACGCCTTTTCCGTTGGTATAGTCAGAAAGCGATATGGCGCCGACCTTGCAGTTCGCGATGCAAAGGTAGCAGCCCTTGCACCTTTCAACATCAAGTCTGATCTTTTCCATCTTTCCTCCTACTGGCGCTTAGCCATTTCCGCCTTGAACACGCCTGCCAGTCTCCTGATGCCTTCTCTGAGCGCAGGGATGTCATTGGCCGAGAAGTTGAGCCTCATGGTATTCTTGCCGCTTCCGTCGGCGTTGAACGAAGCTCCCGGGATGTACGAGACTTCAGCGTCAAGAGCGTCCTTGAGCATCTTGCCCGTATCGAAGTCCTCCGGACATGTGACATACAGGAAGAGTCCTCCGTCCGGGACAGTGAATGTTACGCCTACAGGGAACTCGTTCTCCATCATCTCAATGAGAGCGTCGCATCTTTCCTTATATACATCGCACAGATACTTTACGTGTTCGTCGAGGTCGTACATCTTCATATACTCACGGACATGTACCTGCGAGAACTGGTTGCACTGCAGGTCGAGTCCTTCCTTTATCTCCTCGATCCTGTCGATCAGCTCCTTGCTGTCGGATACGATGTAGGCTATGCGCAGGCCCGGAGCCATGATCTTGGAGAACGATCCGAGGTATACCACCTGGCCGGTCGTGTCGAGGGCCTTGAGGCAAGGCACGTGCTCGCCGCGGAACCTGATCTCTCCGTAAGGGTTGTCCTCAAGAACATTGACCTGCGGATACTTCTTGAGCAGTTCCAGGAATTCCTTTCTTCTTTCGAGAGGCCATGCCTTACCTGTCGGGTTCTGGAAGTTAGGGATGACATAGATGAGCCTTGTGTCAGGATGCTCGTTGAGAGCCTCCTCCAGCTTGTCGATCCTGATGCCGTACTCGTCCGTCTCCACGCCTACAATATTTGGGTTGTAAGGCAGGGCGGCATTGAGTCCGTCCAGATAGCTCGGCTTTTCGATGAGGATGGTCTGCCCGTCATTCAGGAGGGCGGTGCATGACATCGATATGCCCTGCTGGCAGCCCGTGCAGATGATGATGTTGTCAAAGGTGACGTTCATGTTCTCATTTCTGTTGAGTCTCTCGATGATGAGATTGATGAGTTCCGTGTCGCCTTTTGTAAGACCATACTGCAGAGCCTCGCCGTATAAAGCCTCATCGGCGAAGATCTTCTTCGCCGCCTCCTCCAGCTCTTTCATAGGGAAGTACTTCTCATCAGGAAGTCCGCCCGAGAGCTTGATGAGGTTAGGATTGTCCCTGTTGGCAATCTCAACTGCCACGTCACGGATGACAGATCCTCTGATGACTTTCATTCTTTCAGCTAATTGCATAGCAGCATCTCCTTTCTGTTCTATTGACCTTACGGCAGGGTCTTTTGATCCGGCCGGTTTTAAGTAATTCTATTGTACAGAATAGCATTCTATACAATGGGTTGCAAGTAATGTGACCCGCTAGCTGGGTCACATCTTACCAATTAGATTATAACCCGACAGAACAAAAAGAACAACTTTCCGTTCAGCAGAAAGTTGTTCTTATTTCATACATTTTTTATATAAGCGCGCCGTTATCTGATCTGTCTGCTCATCTCGCCGCAGGCCTTTTTGAGCTCGGCCGCTATGTTCTCATAACCGAGAGCTTTGATATTCCCCTCGTATCCGCTTATGCTCAGGGCCATTACTGCGTGCCCGTCGCTGTTCAGCACAGGGCATCCCACACAGCATAGGCCCATCTCCTGCTCCATGTCGTCTAAAGCGTAGCCGCGGCTGCGGATATTCTCCAGTTCCTTGCGGAAGTCCTCCGGGTCGGTGATGGTATACGGAGTGTACTGTACAAACTTATGCCTTTTTATGACTTCGTAACTGAGGTCCTCGGAATAGGCAAGGAGCGCCTTGCCTACACTCGAATAGTAGCATCTGTACGGTTCGGATATGGATTCGGATATCATCAGCTGGCGTTTGCCGCCTTTTTCCTGATGAATGGTAATCGCGTAATAATCGTCGGTCCGGGACTCGTCTCTCACAGCGACGTTGACGCATTCCTTGAATTTTTGCGCAAGCTCTTCCGCGTAAGGCTTGGCTATCCATATGAGGGACGAATTTTTTTCGACGTTCTTTCCCAGCAGGTATATCTTGTAGCCAAGACCGTATTTGCTGCTTTCGGGGTTCTGGTAGAGATACCCGTGGTTCATCAGGGTCGCTATGACCCTGTAGATAGTGCTCGGATACTCGCCCATCTTTTCCGCGATCTCCTTGATGCCCATCTCCCTGTCTTCATAGCAGATGGTTTCCATGAGCCTGAGTGTCCGTTCGACAGCCGCTATATTGACCGAATCCTTGTATTCGCTTTTCTTCGCCATCTCGTTTTCCTCCGCCTCATTCTCCCGGGATGCATATCACTGCAGCTGCCCGGACCATCACGGATTCTGGGTGCCTCCGGACTCACCGCCGCCCGTATTATCGCCGCCGGTGCCGCCCGAGTCGCCGCCCGTATTATCGCCGCCGGTACCTCCCGAGTCGCCGCCCGTATTATCGCCGCCGGTGCCTCCTGAGTCGCCGCCCGTATTATCGCCGCCGGTGCCTCCCGAGTCGCCGCCCGTATTATCGCCGTTTCCGCCTGATGACGGATCCTCAGTCTGACCCGAATCCGGCTTATTCTGACCGGTATCAGGCTTTGCCTCTTCCGCGTCATCGTTTTTCTTGCCGCCGGAAGAGTCTTTTCCGGTGTACTTGCCCGCGTTCTTTTCCGTGCCTTTTGTATAGTATTCGCCGTTCTCCCTTATGACATTTGAAGGCATGTCAAGGTATTCTCCGCTTGTTATGCCGTCGACACGGCGCATTATCCTGCTCCACAGAGCCGCGGCCTGCGCAGATGAACCGATCATCTCCACGTTCAGGTCGGTTCCTATCCACAGAGCGGCTGAATAATCAGGTGTGAATCCGTCGAACCATACGTCGTATGTATCGTTTGTAGTACCGGTCTTTCCTCCGACCTCTACGCCTGATATGGCGGCATTGCCCGCGATGCCTCTGGAGACAACTGACTTGAGAAGATCAGTCATGATCCAGGCAACGCCTTCGTCGAGCACCTTGCTCGTTTCCGATTCTCCCTTCAGGAGCGTCTTGCCGTTGCTGTCGGTCACGCTCGTATAGCATACAGGCGTATTGAGAACTCCTCCGTTAGGGAAGACCGCGTACGCGAGCGCCATTTCGAGCGGAGTGACTCCGTATGTCATCGCTCCGAGGCCGAGGGCGGCCGGATTCACATCGTTGGCCGCAAGGCTCGTATCGGTCTCGAGCGTAGTAAGTCCGTACTTCTGCAGCATTTCGACCGAATAGTCTAGTCCCACCTGCCACAGTATCTTGACAGCGCATGTGTTGATCGACTGCTGCAGGGCCGTTCTCAGAGAGTTCTTTCCCGAATATGACTTCGAGAAATTCTGCGGCCACTCTTCATCGTTGATCTTGAGGGGCTCGTCGACCACGACCGAGCTCGCCGTGATGTAATCGCCCCAGTACTGCGTTCCCTGATTGTCGAAACCGTAATCCGTGTACTGGAAGGTCTTTCCCTCCGCGGCATAGTCATAGCTTCTCTGGAGAGCCGCTCCGTAGACCGCGAGAGGCTTTATGGATGATCCCGGCTGTCTCGGGCTTACCGCTCTGTTGAAGAGCTTCGAGCCCTCGCCGCCGCGTCCGCCCATGAATCCGCTTATATATCCGGTGCCGACCTCTGTCACTACCATGGCGGCCTGCACCTGGCTCCCGTCCACCGCGGCCGGGAAGTTGTAATCATTCTGGAACTCCTCGTAGATCGCGTTCTGCACGTCGCTCCTCAGAGTCGTGTGGATCTGCAGGCCTCCCGTATAGACCATGCGCTGGGCTTCCTCTTCGCTTATGCCGTACTTCTCAATGAGATCCGCGGTGACGATATCGGCCACATAATCCGTGAAGTAGGTATACGCGGAGTCTTTGCTCTCGAAGCTCGGCGCGAGAATGTCGATTATATCCACTTTCGCTTCCGCGGCATCGGCAGTCTGGATGTAGCCCTGCTCGGCCATAAGGTCAAGAACGAGGTCGCGCCTCTCCTTGGATATGTCGTTGGCGTAGTAACCCGTACCTTCAGACTCCTCATCTCCGGAGGTCTCGCTGACTGAATCGTTCTCCTCATCGTCTTCATCGCTGATGGCGTCGAGTGAATAATAATTTATGTTCTTTATCTCCTCATTGCCTTCCGGGTCCTCGGTGATCAGGGCATAGGAATCCGGCGCCTGCGGCAGGGCGGCCAGGGCCGCGCACTCCGCGAGCGTCAGATCATCGACATCTTTCGAAAAATAGGTCCTCGCGGCGGAGCTCACCCCGTAATTGCCGTAGCCGAGGTAGATAGTGTTCAGATACGCTTCAAGGATCTGATCTTTGGTCAGTTTCTTCTCAAGCCGCCACGCGATATACATCTCGGACAGTTTTCTGCGTATGCTTCGCTGGCTCTTGATCTCAGACAGGAACGCGTTCCTCGCAAGCTGCTGCGTTATCGTGGAAGTGCCGCTGATGGCCGAGGATCTTCCGGTGAGTTTGGACAGCACCGCTCCGATCATCCTGCGCCAGTTGAACCCGTGATGCTTATAGAACGTCTTGTCTTCTATCGCTATAAAGGCGTTCTTGAGTTCCTCGGGCATCTCGTCCACCGGCACTATCGTCCTGTCCTCGGTATAGTGCAGGGTGTCGATCTCCTCGCCGTTTATGTCGTAGAGTATCGAGGAGCGCTCGATGTTGGCATACAGGCTGTCCTGACTTATCTTTCCCACTCTGATGGCCGTTACGGACACGGTAATAAGGACAAACGCGACTCCCAGCAGGAACAGGGCGCCGATGGCTTTCAGCACCTTTCTTCCTTTAGGCACGTTCGCGGATCCGCCGCGCTTCTTTCCCGAATGTTTCTGTTTACTCTTCTTTGTATCTTTCATCTGATTCTCCGTCTGTTCTGTTCACGATCTATTTCCAAAAAGGCCGGAGCGGCCCTTTTTCTATGCACTTTCAGCAGTCTTTACAGAGTATAACACAATTGGCCGCGGACTGTGTGTCAGATCGCGTGACTTTCCCTGATACCTTTTATGAGTTCATTCTCATCTTCTGTTTCCTTGTTCCACTCAGGGTCATAGAAGAGGTTGAGCCTGAGATCATTCGATATCTCGCGCAGGAGCTTGCAGCCCGCTATGCTGTTGCCCTGCGAGTCGAGGGCCGGGCCGAAGACTCCGATGCCGGCGCGCTTGTCGGAAACGGACAGCAGTCCGCCGCCGACTCCGGACTTCGTAGGGATCCCAACCTTGATCGCGAACGTTCCCGATCCGTCGTACATGCCGCAGGTGAGCATCAGCGTCTTGGCTATTCTCGCGGTACGTGACGACATGAATCTCTTGCCCGTCTCACCGGAAACGCCGTCGTTCGCCAGTATCCTTCCCAGATTCGCGAGCGACTCCGCGGTCGCGCTCATGGAGCACATCTTCGTGTAGAATCTCAGAGTGTCTTCTACATTTGTAGTTATGATGCCCTTGCTCTCGAGCAGGTACGCTATGGAGCGGTTTCTGGAGCATGTCTTCATCTCAGAGTCGTAGACCGCTCTGTTCAGTTCGATCTCCGGGTCCGCGCATATGCTTCTGGTAAATCTCAGTATATCCTGGAATGACAGTTCAGGGATCAGCAGCCCGCAGAGAGCCAGGCCGCCGGAATTGATGAGCGGATTGTATGGCTTGGAATCGCTGACGTCGAGTTCTACCAAAGAGTCAAAAGCTTCTCCGGAAGGCTCCATGCCGACCTTTCTGAATACCGGTTTTAGCCCGCATACTTCGAGGGCGACTATAAGCATTATGACCTTGCAGACCGACTGCATGGTGAATCTCACGTCATAATCGCCCATGCAGATCTTGTCTCCTATGAGAGGATTTATCACTATGCCCAGCTGATGCGGGTCCGCCTTGCCGAGCTCAGGGATATATGTCGCGACCTTGCCTTTGGGGATTTCCTCCCTGGCGATGGCCATGCCTCTCCGGATTATTTCTATGGACTTGGTCATGTCCTGCAGTTTATACTGCTTGTCTATTATCAGCTGCTGTTCCTTCGCAGCCCTGCCTTTGCCTTTTTCCGCCATTGCTTCCTCCTTATGATCCATAGCCGTTCCTTTCGAGCAGGAACGCGAGCGCCAGCATGTCGGCGCTGCCTCCCGGCGAAAGGCCCCGGACGATCATTTCCCTGTCTAGTTCTTCCAGCGCCGCGACGCGGTCTTCCGCTGGCATCGCGGATATTTCCGCCGCGGATCTTCTCGCAAACTCAAGTCCTTCCATTCCTCCGCGATGGAGAAGGTTAGTGTCCCCGAGCACGGCCATGCAGTCGCACAGCGCAAGCGCGCCCGGCTGCGGGCATCCGCTTTTTCTGTAGGCGCTGAGCCTCCCGAGACAGTACAGCGCGGACGGGAATCCCGCCGCGGCCTCTCCGGTGGCTCCTCTGGCGCCGTATTCCTTATATGCCGCTCCGCCGTTGGTGACAGGCGCGGCCAACGTTTCTCTGAGCCTGACTTCGGCATCCTCGTTCGCAAGGGAAGCCGCGTGCTCAGTGCACGATCCTCCCTCAACAAGGCTTCTGCCCATGCCCGCCAGGAGCAGGCCCATCGAATATATGAGGCCTTTATGGGTATTCACCCCTCCGGTCGCGGCAAACATCTCTTCTTCCGCTCTTTTGCCCCGCTCGCGCAGGGCCTCCATATCGCAGAGGTCCATGCCCATGCGGGCGGCGTCCTCAAAGTACGGCATGAGCGCGTCCGCGCTTTTTTCAAAAACGGTCACATCCATGTCCGGATGCGCGCCGTTGTTGTTCATGTCAACGAGTCCCGGTTTCGGGGTCGTATGAAGTTCGTCCAGAAGCGAGTCATGAGCAGCCCGGGCAAGCCATCCGGCGCAGAATTCCCTGAGCAGACCGTCTGTCACTTTCTTTATTTCTTCAAGACCGTGCCGCCTGCTCCTCGCGCATTCCACGGCAGGAGCGTCGCAGATAAGACAGCGCCTGCTCTCAGCTCTCGACAGCTTGCTTCCGTCAGGCATGAGCACATCGAAGTCATAGAGCCTTGCCGCAGGGAAAGAATCTTCTATTTCTTCGAGCAGCGGCTTGACGCGCGGCCCCTCTTCATCGAGCAGCAGAAATGCCTCGGTGCCCGTGACCTCGTCCAGCACAAGCCTGTCTGTGACGTCGAATCCGAGATCATCCATCAGTCTCATGCCGTGATCGAAAAGCATGCGCGTCATCGGCGTGCGCTTGACATCTCCCGCGATGTTGAGCGTCAGGCATACGAGGCATTGGCCCGTGCCCGCGCCGGCCAGCATGGATCTCTGTATCGAAGCCCGTCTTTCGCGGGCCGCTAGCATCTGATCAAGATCTGCGCTGAATGACTTCATAAGTGCTTTCCGGTACCATTTCTTTTATTTTTTCATAGTTTCCCGCCCTGATGAGCTCGCGTACCCTGCCGGCGCTTATGCCGGACAGCCGCGGTATCTCCTCGAACCTTATCCCGTAAGATGGGAGCAGCTCCTTCATGCGTTCGTTGTACGAGCGCGTAACAGGAGAAAACGGCTCCTCCCCGGCAAAGCGGACGCTTATATTCAGCGCGGGCGCTATCCGCCTGCAGAAAAGTTCTATGTCCAGATCGGACTTCACCTCGTCCGCCCGCTCTTCGTCTCTTATGAAATACGCCGGAAAAGTCGCGCGCGATATGAGATACATGTCGCTTTCGAGGACATGGCAGTTCGCTATGCCGGCGGTGCCTTTCGTTATCATTTCGAGCCGCTCTTCAGGGCTGAACATCGATCCCTTCTCGGAGACGGCAAAAACATACAGATGATCGCAGTTCGCGGCGGCATGTTCGATGAGATGCCTGTGTCCGAGCGTGAAAGGGTCGCAGTTGCAGACAACGGCGCCGCAGGTCCCATCGTACTTCGGAAGGGAGTCAAGGAAACCGTCAAGGCCTCCTTTTCTGTTCTCAAGCAGGATGGCGTCCTTCGTTTCTATCACAGGATGGAATCCCATGGAGCCGAACATTCTGAGATTGCCCGGCTTGGTGCAAATAAAGAGCCTGTGCGCGCCTCTTGCCGAGGCCTCGCTTATGAGCGCCGAAAGGACGGCCGCCATCGCGCCCTGACCTTCCGATCCGGGGTCGACGGCAAGCTGCCTGACCGTATATCCGGCCAGGGAGCCGCAGGCGATCAGCTTGTCATCCTCTGTCATCAGCGCGATGACATCCGCGCCGCCTTCGTCGCGCAGGCCGCATGTTTCGAGCAGCTCCAAATATTCTTTTCTCTGCCGCTCCGGAAGCGGCGAAGGACAAATGCTTATCCCCATCCATCCCTCCGGATCAAATGCTCTTACAGTTTGCTCTCAAGGCGCTGCCTGATGGCGGCGATGAAGTCCTTTGTGAGGACAGCCTTCGCCTCCATGCCTTCGACGAGACCGACCAGGTCCTTGGTCATGATCCCGTCATTAAGCGTATCTATGCATGCTTCTTCAAGCTTGTCGCCAAAGGCCTGCAGATCCTCGAGACCGTCCATCTCGCCGCGTTTTCTGAGAGCGCCGCTCCACGCGAAGATGGTCGCCATAGGGTTCGTAGAGGTCTCTTCGCCGTTGAGATACTTGTAGTAATGGCGGGTGACCGTGCCGTGCGCCGCTTCATATTCGAACTTGCCGTCCGGGCTGCAGAGCACTGAAGTCATCATCGCGAGCGAGCCGAACGCGGTGGATACCATGTCGCTCATGACGTCGCCGTCGTAGTTCTTGAGGGCCCAGATGAAGCCGCCTTCGCTTCTTATGACGCGGGCGATCGCGTCGTCGATCAGCGTGTAGAAGTAGGTGAGGCCAAGCTCATCGAACTTCTCTTTATAGCACTCGTCATACAGCTTCTGGAAAACGTTCCGGAAGTGCATGTCGTATTTCTTTGAGATCGTGTCCTTGCACGAGAACCAGAGGTCCTGCTTAGTCTCGATCGCGTACTTGAAGCAGGAGTGGGCAAAGGACTCCATAGACGAATCCTTGTTATAGATGCTCTGGATTATGCCCGGGCACTCGAAGTCGTAGACAGTCTCGCGGAAGGAGGCTCCGTTTTCTCCGGTGAACACGAGCTCCGCCTTGCCTTTCTCAGGCACGCGGTATTCCGTCCCCCTGTAGAGGTCTCCGTAGGCGTGACGCGCTACGGTGATAGGCTTCTTCCAGTTCTTCACCACCGGCTTGATCGCGTCGATGGTGATCGGCGCGCGGAAGACAGTACCGTCGAGTATCGCACGGATAGTGCCGTTAGGGCTCTTCCACATCTCGTGCAGGTTATATTCCGTCATGCGCTGGGCGTTAGGAGTGATGGTGGCGCACTTGACGCCCACTCCGTATTTCTTTATGGCTTCTCCCGCGTCCTTCGTGATCTGATCGCGGGTCTCGTCCCTTACAGGAAGGCCCAGGTCATAATATTCTGTCTTGAGGTCGACGAAAGGAAGGATGAGTTCATCCTTGATCATCTTCCACAGTATCCTTGTCATTTCATCCCCGTCCATCTCTACGAGCGGGGTAGTCATTTTGATCTTTTCCATTTTTTCTCCTTATAGCTCCGGATCCCTCTACACTTCCTTGATCTGTCTTACTACGTCCATTATGGTGCCGTCGCGCGCCTCTATGATTCCTACTATCCTGTCCTCGAACTCTACCTTGTCGGGCTCTCCGACTATCGAGTAGGCGATGTCGCGGAGTTCCTCGATGGTCTTCAGCGGCACGCAGTCAGCTTCCCTGAGAGCCTCCAGTATGTCCTGTCTCGCGGGATTTACGGCAACGCCGTAGTCCGTGACCACCACGTCGATGCTCTCGCCCGGTGTGGTGACTGTCGTGACCTCGGTGCAGATGGCAGGGATCCTTCCCTGCAGCAGAGGGCAGATGACTATCGCGCACTTCGCGCCCTGAGCGGTGTCAGGGTGTCCTCCCTGCGCCCCGGTTATCATCCCGTCAGATCCCACCACTACGTTGCAGTTGAAGTTGACGTCGACCTCGAGCGAGGCCAGCACCACGTAATCGAGCTTGTTGACAACCGCGCCTCTATTGAGAGGGTTGGCATAAACCGCCGCAGGTATTCTGTGATGCTTTACATTCTTAAGGCTCCGCACCGCGTCGAGGTCAAAGTCCTGAACGTCAAGCATTACGTCAGCCATTCCATCCTCAAGCAGCTGGCACATTGCTTTCGTCAGACCTCCTACGCCGAATCCCATATGGATGTTGCGCTCTCTCATTATCTCGGCAAGGTATTGTGTGGATGCTATCGAGGCTCCTCCCACTCCCGTCTGATACGAGAATCCGTCCTTGAACCAGGGCGTGTTCACAACAACGTCGGTACAGTACTTGGCCATGAGGAGCTTTCTCTGATCGGTGGTCGGCTTCGCGGCGCCTGTGGCGATCTTTGACGGTATTCCTATCTCATCAACTACGCATACGTAGTCTATCTTTGTCTGCGAGATGTGCGCCGGAAAGTTCGGGTACGGTACGAGGCAGTCAGTGATGGCTACACAGTGATCGGCATGGTTTCCGTCAACTATAGCGTAGCTCAGCACGCCGCAGTCCGCCTTTCCTCCGATGCCTCTCAGGTTGCCGTAATCGTCGGAGGTCGGAGCGCCGATGAAAGCGATGTCTATGTGGCTTTCTCCGGTGCAGATCGATCTTACACGTCCGCCGTGCGAGCGCATTATGGCCAGGCCTTTCAGCTTTCCCTTTGAGATAGCCTCGCCTATGCCTCCTCTGACACCTGATGACTCAATGTTTGTGATAGTACCGTCCTCGATCATCGGGACCAGCGCGCTGTGCGCTTTGCCGAGCGAGGTTGCGCATATTCTTATATCCTTGAGACCCATGTCGTGGATCTCTTTCATTACCATGTTGACTATCAGGTCTCCATCGCGGAAGTGATGGTGGAACGAAACGGTCATTCCGTCGTGAGCTCCGCACTTTTCGAGCGCTTCCCTGATATTTGCCACCAGTTTGGATTTCCGGTTGTTCATTACCGGATGGATGGTAGGACCGGCCATGGTGACCGGCTTGTCATCACGGTAATAATTGCCCTGAAAAGGCTCTTTCCCGGTGATCTCGAGTATCTCCTCCGGGATCTCTCTACCTACTGCGTTTTTCATGCTACAGATCCCCCTTGTAAACACCTGACGCCTTGGCCAGAGCTATGGTCCTCTTTGCGCCGTCGTAGAACGCGATATCTATCATCTTGCCATCCACCGTGAATACTCCTATGCCCTGAGCTTTCTTGGCATCGATCTCCTTTATGACCTTCTCGGCAAATATTACGTCCTTTTCCTTTGGCGTGTAGATCTCATGAACAACAGGGATCTGGCGGGGGTTGACTATGGACTTTCCGTCAAATCCCATTGCGTGTATTATCTCAACTTCTTTTCTGAAGCCTTCCATGTCGTCGAGGTTAGTCCAGACCGTGTCGAAGCACTGAACCTTTGCCGCTCTTGCGGCTATGACCATGTGCTGCCTGGCTCCCATGAACTCCACTCCTGTGCCTGAGATCGGTACCTGAAGGTCCTTGGAGTAATCTCCTCCTGAGAGGGCGATGCCGAAGAGCCTCTCCGATGAATCGCATATGCTCATGGCGTTGATGACGCCTCTCGCGGATTCGAGAGCTGCCATGATCAGCACACTGCCCTCCGGTCTGCTGAACTCCCTTTCCGCTTCGGCGATGGCGTACTCTACCGTGCGAACGTCATCAGCTGTCTCAGTCTTAGGTATGCGGATGGAATCGCAGCCGCCGGCAACAGCGCATCTTACATCCTCGCGCCAGAGATTCGTGTCGAGTCCGTTTATGCGGACAACTCTCTCGACGCCCCTGTAATCTATCTCCTGCAGAGCGTGATAGAGTGAATAGCGCGCCGCGTCCTTTTCACGCTCAGCTACGGCATCCTCAAGGTCCAGCATGATCGAGTCAGGTTTGTAAACATACGGGTCCTTGATCAGACTCGGTTTCTGGCAGTTCAGAAACATCATCGTGCGGCGCAGGCGGTATTTGTTCGGATTGCTCATCTTATCATACCTCCCCAGTTTACTCTTCCTTCATGTTCGGCAGCACGCATCACGGCGCATTCCACTCTTGCCTTTATGGTGCAGTCAAGAGCTCCCTTGTCGACTATGCTGACTCTTGCCTTCTTTACACCAAGGCGCTTCAGAGTCTCCATTGCCACCTTTCTTATCTGTCTTCCGTACTGCCGTATAACAGCACTTTCCAGCTCGAGCTCAAGTCCTTTTGCTGCCGGCTCGACCGTTACCATGCAGTCGCTGCTCTCAAGCGTGCCCGCGACAGCGGTCTTTTTGATCTCCATGGTTTCTCCTCCCGTCTCGCTATCTGTTCTGCGCCGCGTAGTAGTTCATAAGACATCCGTCAAGGATTATCTGTTTCTCGTCCGCGGTCAGGCCTTTGACATATAACGTAAGATCGCGCACAGCGCCGTCCTTCGTGATCGCCTTCGCAGGTATCTCCTCGCGTCCGGCTTCGACGGCCGCGCGTATTCCCGGCACGAATACGAAATCGCCCTCTTCATAAGGGAATTCCGTTCCTTCCGCGAGCGTGAACGGCAGGATGCCCCAGTTGATGCAGTTACTGCGGTATCTCTTGGTAGCGTACTCGTAGCAGATATTGGCGAATCCGCCGAGCACCTTCTGGCAGGATGCCGCCTGTTCGCGGGCTGAGCCGTCACCCGGCTTGTTGGCGAATACGCAGGATCCGAACTGCGTGTCTTTGATGAGCTCTTCCGCGTCTCCGACTGATCCGAGGGCCTTCATGACTTTCTCAGGCTTTTCTCCGGCCCTGCGCGCGGTTTCATCGGCCGCAACAGCCTTTGAGCGTCCCACGTACTCCGGCACGCGGCGCGAGAGCGCGAACTCCGAGAGCCTCAGAGGATTGCTCCTGTATGAACTGGTCTCCCCCGAAGGTATGAGTTCGTCGGTCGTCGTCACCGGATCCCTGATGACCGCGTCGAGCTCGAGCAGCAGGTTGCCTGCGAGTTCATACATCTTAGGCCAATCGGTGATATTAGGTCCGAGTATGAGTTCCGCGTCAGGATCGGCCTTGCCGAATCCGTAGTAGCAGCGGTTTTTGTATGCTTCATTGTCGAACACGTAAGGTATGTGTTCTGTTTCGTAGTCCACGTCGGTGGCTGCCGTTATGTATCCGCCGTTCCTCGCTGTCGCCGCTATCGAGCGCGAATCCATGAGGGCTACGGCGCTGATCTGCCCCTCGCCCGGTTTCGATCCCTCGCGGTTAGGGAAGTTCCTCGTAGTGTGGCGGAGCGACAGCCCGTTGTTGGCCGGCACGTCTCCGGCTCCGAAGCACGGTCCGCAGAAGGACGGCTTTATGACAGCTCCCGCCTCGAGCAGGGCTTCGGTCTTCCCGGCCCTCGTGAGAGCCAGGCTCGTCGGCACGCTCGTCGGATATACTGAAAGCGAGAAGTATCCGTTGCCTGTGCTTCCGCCCTTAAGGATGTCCGCGGCCTCGACTATGTTGTCAAAGATGCCTCCCGAGCAGCCGGCGATGACTCCCTGATCGGCGAGCACTCCCTTGCCGCTCACCTTGGAGCGCAGGTCGAGATGCGCCTTCGGGAACTTCTTCGCGGCCTCCGCCTCGACTCCCGCGAGTATCTCATCGGCGTTCTCAAGGAATTCGTGTATCGTATAAGCGTTGGACGGATGGAAAGGAAGCGCTATCATCGATTCCATCTTGTCGAGCTCGATCGTTATGATCGCGTCATAGTACGCGCCTTCCGCCGGCTCGAGCTTTCTGTAGCATTCCGGACGCTTGTGTATCTCGTAGTATTTCTTTATCTCCTCATCTGTCTCCCATATGGATGAGAGGCAGGTGGTCTCCGTCGTCATGACGTCGATGCCGCTCCTGAAATCGTACGGCAGGTATCTGAGGCCCGGGCCGGCAAATTCGAGGACCTTGTTCTTGACCAGTCCCCCGCCGAATGTTTCCTTGACGAGGGCGATGGCCACGTCGTGAGGTCCGATGCCTTTTCTTGGCTTGCCGGTCACATAGCACAGGACCACTTCAGGCGGAGTGATGTCCCATGTGTTTTTAAGGAGCTGCTTGACGAGTTCCGGCCCGCCTTCGCCGACTCCCATCGTTCCCAGCGCCCCGTAGCGGGTGTGGCTGTCCGATCCGAGTATCATGTTGCCACACGCGGCCAGCTCTTCTCTCGCGTAGGAGTGGATGACGCTCTGATTTGCCGGCACGTATATGCCGCCGTATTTCTTCGCGGCGGACAGTCCGAAGACGTGGTCGTCCTCGTTGATGGTGCCGCCCACGGCGCAGAGGCTGTTGTGGCAGTTGGTCATGGCGTATGGGATAGGGAACTCCTTCAGTCCGCTCGCCCTGGCCGTCTGTATGATGCCGACGTAAGTTATGTCATGAGAAACGAGAGCATCGAAGCTGATATGAAAAATACCATCATCGCTGCTCCCCCGGTGCGCGTTAAGTATCTGATAGGCTATTGTGCCGTTTCTTCCTTCTCTTTTATCGGTGTTCTCCGCCGCCTTCTGCGGAGCGCCGTCATGCCATACGATGCCTTGCTGACGATATTCGATCATTGATGTCTCCTTTTCCCGCGCAGTCCCAACCTCCGATGCGCGCACATTTTACCAATATAATTATATAACAACAGGCCTTTGCAAAGAACATATACGCCTTCCAAACCAAGCGGGGGCAAACTAAAAATACAAAGAAAAACACACAGTTTTCCGTTCAGTGCCTCAAGGTTTTATTGACATGCGTGCCCAAAGGTTTATACTTGGATTGTATACAATATTCGCAAAGCCTTTCACGGCCGGCATTCAAAGACACCGGTCACTCAAAAGAAGAGAGGGTCACATAATGGATATGATCAACGGAGACAAAACGAGCCAACCTCTGTCGGCGGGCTTATACGCAGAGCTTCAGAAAGACATACTGTCGGGAGCCATCCCTGACGGCAGCAAGCTTACCGAAAAAGCCGTCTGCAAAAGGTATAACGTCAGCAGGACTCCGGTAAGAGAAGCGTTCAGGCAGCTTGAGTCTGACGGCCTCATAAAAACCATCCCTAACCGCGGAGCCTTTGTCACCGGCCTTACAAAGCGCGACATCTCGGATCTTTTTGACCTCAGGATACTGTTCGAGGTCCAGGCGGTGGAGTGGGCCATAAAGCGCATGAGCAGCGAAGATATAGACCGGCTGGCCGAAAGCCTGGAGTTCATGGAATTTTATACTCTCAAGGAAGATGTCGAGAAAGTGCTCTCGTTCAATTCGCAGTTCCACAACATCATCTGCGAGGGGACCGGGAACCGCATGATCCAGAGGACACTGGCCATCTACCATACCTATCTGAAGTATTCCGCGCCTCATAAGACATATACCGAGGACAGCCTGAAGGCCATACTCGAGGAGCACCGGGCCATTTATGAAGCATTCGAAGCAAGGAATGCCGCGGCAGGCCGCAAGGCGATGGAATATCACATGGAGCAGTCAAAGCTGCGCCGCATCGCCAACTATTTCTGAAAAACATAAAAGCAAAGGCTCCGGAGTTTTCTCCGGAGCCTGTTTTATTGCCTGCTTATTGATTGTCGTATGGGCAACCGCAGCTCTAGAACGACTGAGCCGTGCGGTTGATGATCTCGTTCTGGAGTTCCTCGTCGAGGTTCCTGAAGTAATCTGAATAACCCGCGACGCGGACGATCAGATCCCTGTAGTCGTCAGGATGCTTCTGCGCCTCCAGCAGAGTCTGCTTGTCGAAGACATTGAACTGGATGTGGTGACCGTCCATCGCGAAGTACGCGCGGATAAGGCTTGCCAGATTCTCCAAGCCCGTGTCGCCCGCGAGAGCGCTCGGTGTGAATTTCTGGTTGAGCAGGGTGCCGCCCGTAGAACAGTGATCCATCTTGGCGCAGCTCTTGATGACTGCCGTTGGTCCGTGCGTATCCGCGAACTTTTCAGGCGAGATGCCCTCGGATACCGGCTTATGGGCGCGTCTGCCGTTGGCTGTCGCCCCGATGACTTCGCCGAAGTATATGTGGCAGGTCGTAGGCAGCATGTCGACATGGTACTGACCTCCGCTCATGGTAGGCCTTCCCGTGATATCGTCCCTGTACAGCCTGAAGACTTCCTGCATGATGTCGTCGGCATAGTCATCGTCGTTGCCGTACTTAGGCGTCCTGTTCATGACCATGTTGAGGATCTCCTCATGGCCTTCGAAGTCGTCGTCCATGGCCTGAAGGAGCTCGTCCATCGTAAAGTTGTGATTGTCGTATATATTGTACTTGATGGCCGCGAGGCAGTCGGTGATGGTCCCGATGCCTACGCCCTGGATGTATCTGGTGTTGTATCTGGAGCCGCCGTTATTGTAGTCTTTGCCTTTCTTTATGCAGTCATTGGTCACGATCGACAGGCAAGGAGCCGGCATGTACTGAGCGTAGAGCTTCTCGATGACATTATTGCCGCGCACCTTGATGTCCGCCATGTAGTGCAGCTGCTTCGCGAAAGCATCCCAGAGCTCCTCATATGTCCTGAAGTCGCGCGGGTCGCCGGTCTTCAGACCGAGCTGCTTTCCGCTCTGGTTGTCGAATCCGTTATAAAGCGTCAGCTGGAAGATCTTTGGGATGTTGAAATATCCCGTGAGGATGTACGCTTCATTGCCCCAGCTTCCCGTCTCGACGCAGCCGGACGAGCCGCCCTGACGCGCATCCGTAAGAGTCTTGCCAGCGTTAAGGAGTTCCTGCACTATCTCGTCAGTATTGTAGAACGCCGGCTGTCCCCAGCCTTCTCTCGAGATCTCGCAGGCCCTCTTAAGGAACCTGTGCGGGGTCTTCTTGCTGATCTGCACGTTGGAATTAGGCTGCACCAGTTTCATCTCGTCCATGCAGTCGAGAATGAGATAGCTGACAGCGTTGACGCCGTTGCTTCCGTCCTCCCTGATCCCGCCGGTGTTGATGTTGGCAAAGTCAGTATATGTGCCGCTCTCCTTGAGAGTGACGCCTACCTTCACAGGTGCCGGCTGGTTGTTGAATTTGACCCAGAGACACTCCAGGAGTTCCAGAGCTCTGTCGTCGTCGAGAATGCCGTCCTCCACATCCTTCGCGTAGTAAGGATAGAGGTGCTGGTCGAGCCTGCCCGGGCTGAAAGCGTCCCACGGGTTGAGCTCGGATGTGACGGCAAGGTGGGTGAACCAGTAGAGCTGGATCGCCTGCCAGTAGGTCTGCGGAGCGTGAGCCGGGATGACGTCGAGGTTGGCGGCCATCTGCTCAAGTTCAGTCCTGCGTACAGGGTCTTCGCACTTCTTTGCTTCTTCTTCCAGCAGTTCCTGATATCTCCTGCCGAGTATCATGACGGCATCGCAGTCGATCAGCATCGCCTCGAGCTCGTCCTTCTTTTCGACCGCCTCGGGATCGTTCATGAAATCCAGATCTTTTATCGCCTTGTGGATCTCCGTCTTGAATTCCGCGTATCCCTTGGTGAACACGTTCTTTCCGCCGCAGGTATGTCCCGGGCCCCTCTGCTCCATGAACTCCGTGAACATGCCCGCCGCGTAGCATTCCATCCACTCTTCGGTCATGCCGGCGAGGATCTTGTCTCTCATGGACTTTCCTCTCCAGAAAGGAATGATGATCTCCTCCTGATCCCTGAGGTCCTGCTCTGTCACCGTATAGTTGACGACAGCGCGGTCGTTCATGATGTGCATGTCATCGAGAGTGTGGCAGGTGAGTTCAGGGAAGGTCGGCGAGGACTGAGGGTCTTTGCCCTTTTCGCCTACAATGAGTTCTCCCTCGCCGAGATAAAGAGTCTTTTTTGAAAAGTATTCCTTCAGCACCAGCGCTCTGAGCACAGGAAGGGAGACTTTGCCTTCCCATTGCTTGTACACCTCGGTCTCGATTTTCGCTCTTTCGAGATCGATATGCGGCTGAGTCTCCATGCTGACCTTGCGAAGGGCTTTTATCCTTGCGTTCATCCCGCGTTCTTCCATCGGTGTTATCCTCCTATTTTTACATTGCCGTAGCCGGCATCGTTCCATTGTCTGACGAAATTCTGCATCTCCTCGTCTGCCGGCGCCGTGAGCGCCGCTCCGGGATATTCCATCCCGAGTTTCCCGTATTTGTGAGAGCCCGTGCTGTGATACGGCAGCAGGTTGACCTGCAAAGGCCGTATATCGTTGTCCTTCAGGAAGCCGATAATAGCCTCCATCGACTCAGGGTCGCCGTTGACCTCATTCACCACAGGTATACGGATGTATATCCTTGAGCCCGCCCCGGCAAGCCGCTTAAGGTTATCGAGTATGAGCGCGTTGCCCATGCCCATATATTCGCGGTGTTTTTCATCATCAATGACCTTGATGTCATAAAGCCATGTATCGACGTACGGCATTATTGCCTCATAGTTACTGTATGGCGCCTGCCCGCAGGTGTCTATGGCGATGCTCACGCCCTCCCTGTGCAGTTTCCTGACGAGCTCCTTTATGTAGCCGCTGTCCATCGCCATGACTTCGCCGCCGGAAAGGGTGACACCTCCGCCGGACTCCTCATAGAACATAAGATCCTGCATGCATATCTTCACTAGCTCATCGACCGTGTAATCACGGCCTACCACTGTCCGGTAATTGCCGGGGCATGCCTGTTCGCATCTGCCGCATGCCACGCATTTCTCACGGTCGGTCAGGGACTTTCCCTCCAAAGATATACTGACGGCGCCTTCAGGACATACCGCAGCGCATCTGCCGCAGCCTGTGCACTTCGGGGTATCCACCTGGAGTTCCTTCTCAAAACTCTGTGTCTCAGGATTATGACACCATTGACATCTCAGATGGCAGCCCTTGAAGAACACCGTCGTCCTTATCCCGTCGCCGTCATGTATAGAGTACTTTTGTATATTTGTAACTGAATGCATCCTGTTCTAGATTGAGTATTTCTCCTTATACTCCGCAAAATGCTCTCTGAAGAATTCGTCCTGTCTGAAATCCGCCTGGAGATGATACGCGTGAAGGCCTCCGATCTCAGTGACAGACTCAAGAACGTCCACGGCTATATTGCTGCAGTGGTCGGCTATACGCTCGTAGTCCGTGATCAGATCGTTGAAAACGAAGCCGTGCTCATAAGCGCATTCCTGTCTGCTTATCCTTTCGACGTGTCTGGCTTTTATCTCATCACACAGATCGTCTATGACCTCTTCCAGAGGATCCACAAGCAGCGCCTTCTCGTAATTATCGTTCACAAAAGCGACAAGGGTAAGCTGTGATATATCCATTATCGCTTCTTCCAGAGTCTGCAGTTCTTTGAGCGCCGCGTCCGTGAATACGATCTTTTTCTCGTGTATCTCCTCGACGGCCTCTCCGACATTCCTCGCGTGGTCCGAGATCCTCTCGAAGTCCGAAAGAACTCTCAGATTCTTGCTGACTTCCTTGGAATGTTCTTCATCAAGATCGGATACAGTGAGCTTGAAGAGATAGTTTCCGAGCTTGTCCTCGTAGCGGTCCAGCAGGCCCTCCAGGTCGTCCACCTTCTTGATGCCTTCCTTGCTGTACTCCCTTCTGACCGCGACCGCGCTCTCCACGCTGTCCAGCGTCTTGACAGCCATCGAATCGATGACCTCCTTGCTCTGCGCGAGCGCGAGAGTAGGGTGGTCGAGGAATCTCGGCTCGAGCTTGTCCATGTCGGCTTTCTCCGCCAGCGCTTCCTTGCTCTCCGGGAAGAGGGCAACGACCAGTTTTTCGAGAAGACCTATGCACGGCGAGAGCAATATGACTACCGCCAGTCTGTAAAGTGTATTCGTGAGAGCCACAGTGACCATGCTCATCTCCATCTGCATGAACCCGAAATGGACCACGGCGTTGAGTATATAGAATATTCCTCCAACGAGTATGGCGCCGAGCACGTCTATGATCAGATATACAAAAGCAGTGCGCTTGCCGTTGGCGCTGGCTCCAAGAGCGCTGAGCATGACAGGCACCGAAGCTCCGATGCCGATACCCATCAGTATAGGGAAGGCCATGTCGAACTCGACCGCGCCGGTGACGGCAAGAGCCTGAAGTATACCGACGGCCGCGCTCGCGCTCTGGATGACCGCAGTCACCAGCACACCGATGAGCACTCCCAGTATAGGGTTCGTGAAGCTTGTCATCATGTCGATGAACTTCGGATCCGATCTGAGCGGGACGATGGCTCCCGACATCATGCTCATTCCGTACATGAGGACGGCAAAGCCCAGCATGATGCCTCCTATATTTTTATGCGCTGTCTTCTTCGCGAACATCCACAGGAGGATACCGATAAGAGCTACCACGCCTGTGAGGATCTCAGTGCTGAAAATCGCGGCAATGCCTGCCCCCGAACCTCCCAGACTGTTGAGACAGAGGATCCAGCCGGTGATGCTGGTGCCGAGTATGGCTCCCAGCACTATGCCTATGGCCTGTTTAACCTGCATCATGCCGGAGTTTACGAAGCCGACTACCATTACCGATGTGGCAGACGACGACTGTATCGCCGCGGTTACTCCGGTACCGAGAAGTATTCCCTTTATCGGATTTCCCGCCAGTTTATACAGGATCATCTCCATCTTGCTTCCGGCAACTTTTTTGAGCGAGTCTCCCATGACCGACATTCCGAAGAGGAACATCGCGACTCCCCCGAACAGGGAAATTATATTTCCTGCATCCATAAATAATTATTCCTTTCCGATCCTATTCTATTGATGTTTAACCATCCGGATCCTGTATGGTGCGAAATTATTCCACTTATATTATATTACTCTTTTTGTCAAAAGTATTTACCTATATTGTCTTTATATACAAAATTCGTCGTGCCGCCGCACGATCTGCACTTGAACGATCTGTATCCGAAACCCTCGCCGCAGCCGCCGAAGCCCGACTGCAGATCGTCCGATCCGCAGAACGCGCATTTTTTCGCGGCGTTTCCATCCCGGTCATCGACTGCCATATGCTGTCCGTAGTTCGGGAGTTCGCGCAATTCCTGCGCGCCGTCGCCGCTGAAACTCAGGTCGACGCGCCTCGCGTCCTCTTCCGTCATGACCCACTTGCCGTCAGCCATCAGTCTTCCTCCCTGTCATCACCGTCCTGGAGCGGATTGACGTGTATCATTATGTGTTTTACGTTTTCGAACGATCTCTCTACTCCGTCATGGACCTTTTCCGCTATATCGTGCGCCTCATGCAGAGGCATGTCTCCGTCCACCGCGATCTCAGCGTCGATGTAGACCTTGTTTCCGAACATGCGGGTGCGCAGCAGATCGAGCCTGCCGACTCCCGGGAAGGATGAGATGTACGCGCGGAGCCTCTCCTCATATTCCTGCGGGCAGGACGTATCCAGCATGTTCTGCAGGGCCTGCATCAGTATGTCGTAAGACACCTTCAGGATGAACAGGCATATGACCACACTCGCGAGCGGATCCATTACCGGGAATCCCAGCATCGCCCCGCCTATGCCTATCAAAGAGCCGACGGACGACAGCGCGTCCGAGCGGTGATGCCACGCGTCGGCCATGAACGCCTGTGAGTTTATCTTTTTCGCGTAATATCTCGTGTACCAGAACATGCCCTCCTTGGCGGCGATCGATATGACGGCTGCCGCCAGCGCGATCGTTCCCGGCACAGGAAGGCTGCTGTAGTTTCCGGTCGTGATCTTTCTTATGCCGGACAGTCCGATGGATACCGCCGTGAAGAGGAGGATGGCTCCGAGTATCAGAGAAGCGACCACCTCAAAGCGTTCGTGGCCGTACGGATGCGATCTGTCTGCCTCCTTGCCGGATATGCGCGTGCCTATCCACGCGACTAAAGTGGCGAACACGTCGGACAGCGAATGGACCGCGTCGGATACCATGGCGCCGGAATGTCCTATGATGCCCGCGGCCATTTTGACTGCCGTCAGCAGGATATTGCCGAACACGCCAACCGCGGCCACTTTATTCATTATCTTTCTGTTGTCTGTTTTCAGTTCTTCGTTCACTGTTTCTCGTTTTATAAATACCGTCTGTTTTCTTATTTATTATGTTTGCTCCGGCAGGCAGTGCATATGCGTCTGCCCCAGCACGCGGAAACCTTCCGCATGCGCGCACAGGTTGCGGAGCCCGAAGTCCGCCGAGCGAAGCTTCAGGTACAGTCCGAGCTGCTTCGCTTCATCGCTGCCGGCAGGGAACTGGCTGGTGTGACATCCGAAAAGCGCTTCGTTCTGGAGCCTGAACTGCTCTTTGCTGACCTTTACAAAGCGGTTTGCCTTTGCTGTCATATAGAACGCGATGCCCTTCACGTCAGCCGCCCCCGCGCCGTAGTTTTCCATGACGCCCGGATAAGGCGCGAAATACGCGATGCGCGCAGACGCGAGGCCCGCGTTCAGGTGATCTGCGTGACACTCCTGTCCGGTATATGGATCGGGCGCGAAAATCAGATCAGGCTTTGTCTCGCCGACTGCTTTCGCGATGCCTTTCAGCATATCCTCATAGTCATAGAAACCGCCGTCTGACAGCCCGAGAAAGCGCACGTCCGTCACACCCAGCTTTTCAGCTGAACGGATGGATTCCTGCTTTCTGAGTTCGACAAGCCCGTCTCCCTTTATGCCTCCGGAATGGCCGTCGCCGTATCTTCCGTTGGTCAGTATGAGGAAGCTGACCCTTTTGTCCGCAGCGGCCAGTTTTGCGACCGTCGCGCCGCAGCCTATTTCAATGTCGTCCGGATGAGGTCCTATAAAAAGATAGTTTGAGAACTCTTCTATCTTTGGCGCCGGCGCCGCTATTTTAAGCGCAAGTCTTGTAAGTCCCATTTCACGCTCCGATCCGTCAATGCTTTTCTTCGCGTTTGCTAATGATTAATTATATCCAAATAAACGCAGGAAATGTGGATATCATCTCAATTTAACGGTGAAAAATGTGGTATTATCAAAAGAACCACGAAACACCTCTTTCATGGAACGGTAATTACAGGTATTGGAAAAGCAGAGGTTCCACATGAATTTTGTATTTATCTCACCGAACTTCCCGGACAATTTCCGCAATTTCTGCGACAGGCTGAGAGCCAACGGAGTCAATGTCCTCGGCATAGGGGACGCTTCCTATGATTCTCTGAGCGACATGCTCAAAGGCGCGCTCACAGAGTATTACAAGGTCGATTCGATGGAGGACTACGGCCAGGTCTATCGCGCTGTCGCTTTCTTTGCGTTCAAATACGGACGCATAGACTGGATAGAATCCAACAACGAGTACTGGCTGGAGCTGGACGCAAGGCTCAGACAGGATTTCAATGTCACGACGGGAGTTCAGCCTGATGAGCTCGCGCTGTGGAAGAGCAAGGCCGCCATGAAGCCTGTTTACCGTGCCGCAGGCATACCTTCCGCGCGGCAGCACAGGGTGTCCACCATGGAGGCCGCCCTTGAGTTCCTTGATGAAATAGGAGGGTATCCGGTCTTCGCGAAGCCGAACGTCGGCGTCGGCGCGAGCGCGACTTTCAAGATAGACAATGAAGAAGAACTGAAAGCCTTCTTCGATGAAGTCTCCGGAAAAGATTACGTGATGGAGGAATACATCTCCGGTGACATCTACACCTATGACGCGATATGCGACGAGAACGGGGATCCCGTTTTCGAATCATCTTTTACCTGCGTCAACGTGGCCGATTCAGTCAACGACGACACGGAAGCTATCATATACGTCGTTCCCGAAGTGCCGGATCAGCTGCGCGAATACGGCCGCAGAGCCCTGAAGGGCTTCAAGGTCAAAAGCCGCTTCGTGCATTTTGAGTTCTTCAAACTCACGGAGGCCCGCAAAGGCCTTGCCGAAGCAGGGGAATTCATAGGGTTGGAGGTCAACATGCGTCCTGCCGGCGGTTTCATCCCCGACATGATGAATTACGCGCATTCTACAGATGTCTACCGCATATGGGCGGACATGGTATGCGGCAGATCTGCCGCTGACGCAAATAACGGTCCTGACCGCTACTGCATCTTCGTAGGCGCCAAGGACAGATTCAAGCACGTTCACAGCCACGATGAGATACTGGCGCGCTACGGCGGCAAGATCACGATGTGCCAGCGCATGCCTGCCGTCTTCTACGCGGCCATGGGCAGCCAGATGTACATGGCGCTGCTGGACACAGAGAAAGAAGTCGGCGAGTTCGCGTACTACATCCTCGACGAAGAGGCGCCGAAACTGATGCCGCACCTCTTCAAATAGAATATCTGTATAAACAAAAGAGGCTTCCGGCCGGGCCGGAAGTCTCTTCTTTTTTCGCTTTATTCGCCTTTTATTCGCCAAATACAGCTATGTAGTCTTTCTTGAATTTCTCTATGCCGATATCCGTCAGCGGATGATCGATCATCTTCATCAGGACTCCGAAAGGCACCGTCGCGATGTCTCCTCCCGCAAGAGCGCAGTCCGTGACATGCATCGGGTTTCTTACGCTTGCGCAGATGATCTCCGTCTCGATGCCGGCTACAGCGAAGATGTCCGCGATCTCTCTGATCAGGTCTGTGCCTCTGACCGAGATGTCGTCGAGTCTGCCGAGGAAAGGCGATACATATGTCGCGCCTGCTCTTGCTGCCAGGAGCGCCTGGTTGGCGGTGAAGATCAGCGTCACATTCGTCTTGATGCCCTCTGCGGACAGCACCTTGACTGCCTTCAGTCCTTCTGCCGTCATAGGGATCTTGACTACCATGTTCGGATGGATGGCCGCGATCTCACGCCCCTCTTTGATCATTCCCTCAGCGTCGGTCGTCGTTGCCTTGACCTCTCCGCTGATAGGGCCGTCTACTATCTCCGTGATCTCTTTGATGACCTCATTGAAGTCTCTGCCTTCCTTGGCGATCAGCGACGGATTTGTCGTCACGCCGCAGATGATGCCCATGTCATTGGCTGCTCTAATGTCCTCTACCTTTGCTGTATCAATGAAAAACCTCATTATTTGATCCTCCGTGCGCAAAAGCGCCTACTTCCATTCCTTTACGGTCTTGACTATGTTTTCCGCAGAGAGTCCGAAATCCTTCAGCAGATCTGCCGCAGGGCCCGAATGCCCGAACTCGTCGTTTACGCCGATGCGGCGTACCGGAGTCGGCAGCTTCTCAGAAAGAAGCGCGCTTACCGCTTCGCCGAGTCCGCCTATGATCGAGTGCTCTTCGCAGGTGACGATCTTTCCGCATTCTTTGGCTGCTTTGAGTACCAGCTCCTCGTCAAGCGGCTTGATGGTGGCCATATTGATGACTCTGGCGCTGATTCCTTCTGCCTTCAGTTCCTCGCCCGCCTTCATGGCTTCGCTTACCATGAGACCTGTCGCGATTATTGCCACATCGCTGCCGTCCTGAAGGACCTCTCCCTTGCCGATCTCGAATTTGAAGTCCTCGTCATGGAAGACAGGCACGCCGGAGCGTCCGAATCTCAGGTATACCGGGCCTTCAAACTCATATGCCGCTCTTACCGCCGCGCGCGCTTCAACGTCGTCCGCAGGGCAGATGACAGTCATTCCCGGGATGCTGCGCATCAGAGCGAAGTCCTCGCAGCACTGATGGGACGCGCCGTCCTCGCCTACGGAGATGCCGCCGTGCGTCGCGCCGATCTTGACGTTCAGGTGCGGATAGCCGATCGAATTTCTGACCTGCTCGAACGCCCTGCCGGCAGCAAACATAGCGAATGTCGATGCGAAAGGCACCAGACCCATGGACGCCAGTCCTGCCGCCACAGCCATCATGTTGCCCTCAGCGATGCCGCAGTCGAAGTGTCTGTCAGGGAATTCCTTTTTGAACGTGCTTGTTTTGGTGGCTCCCGCGAGGTCAGCGTCAAGAACGACCACATTATCATGTTCTTTCCCGAGTTCTACGAGCGCGTTGCCGTAGCTTTCTCTTGTCGCGATCTTCTTTACATCTGCCATATCACATCGCCTCCACTTCTTCGAGCTGCTTTCTGAGTTCTCCCATGGCCTGCTCGTACTGCTCATCGTTCGGAGCCTTGCCGTGCCATCCGGCCTGATCTTCCATGAAGCTTACGCCCTTTCCCTTGAGCGTCTTCATGATTATCGCGGTCGGAGCGCCTTTGGCAGCTCTTGCCTTATTGAAAGCGTCCTCTATCTGATCGAAATCATGGCCGTCGATCTCCACTACGTTGAGGCCGAATGCCTTGAACTTGTCAGGGATAGGATACGGATCGATGACGTCCGCGATCCTTCCGTCGATCTGGAGGTCGTTGTTGTCAACGATCACGCAGAGATTGTCCAGCCCGTAGTGATGGGCGAACATCATTGCCTCCCATACCTGGCCTTCTTCTATCTCGCCGTCTCCGAGCAGTGTGTACACTCTAAGATCCTTGCCCTGCTTTTTCGCGCCAAGCGCCATGCCGGCAGCGGCGGATACGCCCTGACCGAGAGAGCCGGTGGACATGTCCACGCCCGGAGTCTCGTTCATGTTAGGGTGTCCCTGCAGACGGCTTCCGATATGTCTCAGCGTCAGCAGTTCATCGACCGGGAAGAATCCTCTGTTGGCCAGAACGGAATAGAGTCCCGGAGCTGTATGGCCCTTTGACAGGACGAATCTGTCTCTGTCCGGATCCTTCGGATTTTCCGGATCGATATTCATTTCCTTGAAATACAGATATGTATATACATCCGCGGCGGAAAGGCTGCCGCCCGGATGTCCTGACTTGGCGGCATGGGTGCCTTCGATTATGCCCATCCTCACCTTGCAGGCAAGTTTCATCAGTTCTTTCTTTTCTTCTTTTGTCATTGCCGTCTCCTTATGCCGCTATTCCTTGGCTGCCGCTCTGAGCGCAGCTACGATCTCTTCCTGTGTGTCCAGTGCCAGGACCTTCTCAGCGAGAGCGTCGGCCTCGGCCTTTGTCCACTTTGAAATGATGCAGCGGGCTGTGAGAACGAGCACAGGGTTCACGCTGTACTCATCAAGACCGAACGACATCAGCAACGGGATCATGAGAGGATCCGCGGCAGCTTCTCCGCACATTCCGACAGGGATGCCTTCCGCCTTGCCGCACTCGATGATCCTCTTTATAGAGCGGAGCACCGCCGGCTCAAAAGCGGAGTAGAGATACGCGACCTTGGCGTTTCCTCTGTCTACGCCCATTGTGTAACCCGTAAGGTCATTCGTTCCGATCGAGAAGAAGTCAGCCTCTTTTGCGAGGAGGTCGGCAATCATCGTAGACGCCGCGGTCTCCATCATGCATCCGACTTCGATGCCTTCGTCGAATTCGATGCCTTCCTTGCGGAGATCTTCCTTGATCCCTTCAACGAGTTCCTTGACTTTTCTTACTTCTTCGACGTTGGTCACCAGAGGCACCATGATCTTTGCCGAACCGAACGCGCTGGCTCTTACTATGGCGCGCAGCTGCGTCTTATATATGTCAGGATTGGCGAGGCAGTATCTTACGGCTCTGAAACCGAGGAACGGGTTGTCCTCTTTCTCGAAGTCCATGTAAGGGATGTCCTTGTCTCCGCCTATATCCAGCGTGCGGATGATGATGGTCTTTCCCTCCATGGTCTGGAGAGCTTCCTTGTATGCCTCAAACTGCTCTTCCTCTGTAGGAAGGTGTGTATTATCCATGAACAGGAACTCTGTACGGAAGAGGCCTACGCCTTCTCCGTCGCATTCCATTGCTTTCTTCGCGTCCTTAGGAGTACCGATATTGCAGAAGATCTCAAGCTTGTCGCCGTCAGCGGTAAGTGTTTCCTTGCCGATGAATTTCTTGAGCTCCGCCTGTTTCTTTATGAACTCTTCGCGTTTGATGATGTATTTCGAAAGGACGTCGCCTTCCGGGTTGATGAATACATCGCCGGCTGTACCGTCAACGATGGCGGTATCCTTGTCCTCTACTAGCTCCACGATTCCCGGTACGGAAAGCACCGCAGGGATCTCAAGCGCTCTCGCCAGAATGGCGGAGTGGGATGTGACGCCGCCGATCTCGGTTATGATGCCGGCAACGTTCTCTTTTACTATCTGGGATGTCATCGACGGCGTAAGGTCTCTGCATACGAGCACCGTGCCCGCAGGCAGCTTGCTGATCTCGACGTCCTGGATACCCAGCAGCTTTTTGAGGATGCACACCTTGACGTCCGCGATATCCGACGCTCTCTGGCGCATCATCTCATCATCCATTGCGGAGAACATCCCGTGGAACATGTCGCATACGGCCGTGAGCGCGGCTTCCGCGCACTGTCCGGCGTCTATCATGCTGAACATTTCTCCCGACATCGCAGGATCCTGTATCATGACAGCATGGCCCATAAGTATGTCAGCTTCCTGAGGCCCGATATTCTTTCTTACGTCTTCGGCCATTGCGAACGTCTCTTCAACAAATTCGTCTATGGCTTTCTGAAAGCGATCTTTCTCCGCGGCCGTATCGGCGACTACTTTTGCCTCAAAAGAAAGATCCTGCTCGACGATGCGGCAGATGCTGCCGATCCCGATTCCGCGTGACGCGGCAATTCCTTTATACATTTTTTGTCCTCCGTTGTGAAAAAATCCCCCGCAAAAATGCAGGGGAGCACATAAGTATGGCCTTTATTATTCGCCCATGCCGGACTCGATGAATTCAGCGAGTTCAGCGAGTGCTTTTTCTTCATCCGGACCGTCGCATACAAGCTCGATCTCCGAATTGTATTTGATGCAGGCGGTCATAAGGAACATGACGCTCTTGCAGTCAAATGCTTTTCCATTGAAATTAACTTTAACACTGCTCTCATACTCCGATGCCATCTTGGCAAGACGGCTTGCCGGACGCATGTGCATTCCCAGCGGGTCTTCGATAATGATCTTCTTTGATACCATACTGTTCTCCTTTTTTGTTCTACTGCCTGTACGACCGGCGCAGTTTCCCGCCCCGGTCATACAGGTTGAATTATTGGTTTTCCGCCTTGCAGCGTTTTCCCGGCCAAAATGGTCCGGTCTCATGTGCGGAACCTGCGTGACAGCAAAGCGCTCTTTCAGCAGGAAGCCGTTACCGGTCTTCTTACCTGATCAAGCCGGGGCCTGGCTGTCACAGCAAGAAGTGTTCTTCCGCACTTATATTAATTCTATTTTAGAACAATCCGATGCTGAACGCAAATGCAATCAGAACAGATACAGGGCCTGTTACGATACGGGAGAACAGAACCGCTGGAACACCATACTCGATGGTCTCAGGCTCTGCCTCTCCGAGGGACAGACCTACCGGTACGAAGTCGCATCCTACCTGTCCGTCGATAGCGAACAGAGCCGGAAGCGCGTAAGCCGCAGGGATAGCTCCTACTGCGAACTGCTCACCCATGAGCACGCCTACGATCTGAGCGATTACAGCTCCAGGTCCGAGGATAGGCGACAGGAACGGCAGCGAGCAGATGAAGCAGATGACCAGCATGCCAGGAAGAGTTCCTGCCAGAGGCGCGATCGTGTTAGCGATAACATTACCGAGTCCGCTGGCGCTGATGATACCAAGAATAGTACTTGTGAACGCCATGAACGGGAGAATGTTCTTGATGACCATCTCGATGGTCTCACGGCCGGCCTGGAAGAACTGGCCTACTACGTAACCTACGCCCTTACCGAGACGGACTACGAATCCCTGCTTCTTGCCTTCGTTGGCAGCAGCGATCTCAGCCTTAGCCTCAGCCTTTGTCTTAGGTCCCTTGTCAGCAGCGTCAGCCGCAGCTGCCGCAGCCGCAGGTGCAGGTGCTGCCTCAGCAGCATCTCCGAGGACCTCGATGTCCTTTTCCTTTACAGCGGAGCAATAGATGTCCGGTGTAATGAACTGAGCGAGAGGGCCGGACTGTCCTACAGGCATCAGGTTTACTGTGTAGATACCCTTCTTAGGATAGACGCCGCATCTTGCTGTTCCGCCGCAGTCAACGACCGCGATCATGATCTCGTCATCTGGGAGAGTTGTCTTCCATCCGTCTACAGCTACGCCGCCGGAAAGGTCAGCGAGAGCCTGGGCTACCGGGTGGATTCCGCCGCCTGTTACACTAAGAACAGTGTGGCATTTTTCTGTTGGTGTTACTGTGAGAGGGCCGCCCCAGCCGCCGTCTCCAGCGTTGATCTTAATAGTCTTATACATGTCTTTTCCTCCCCTCACTAATTGTTCCTTGTCATGAACGCATAGATCCTTTCAGTGAGAAGACCCCTGATAAGAATGACTATGAGACCTACGATGAAATAACGAACAGCGAGTCCGCCAACGCTGAGTCCTGCTCTCTGCAGACCTTCAGCAATGCCGAGATATACGAACAGTTCGCCGGCATTGGCGTGCGGGAAGAGTCCTGTGATCGGGTGTACAAAGCTTACTGTCGCGTCATAGTAAGCAGGTTTATACTTCTCCTCTACGAAACGTCCGAATGTGTAGCACATCGGGTTTCCGAGGAAGAATACTGCCATGAGCGGGAGCAGCGTATACCTGAGGACCGCGAATCTGGTGATTCTCTTAGCAAAGGCTTCTACCTTTTCAGTTCCGACAAGCTTGATGATCGAGTTGACGAATGTCATCAGGCAGACAACCATAGGGATGATGCCCGATACCCAACCCATGAAGGTCTCGCCGCCGGCAGTGAACAGTGACATAAAGCCTTCTGCCAGTTTGCTAATAAATTCCATAAAATCCTCCATTCGATTTAGCTCTGTCTCCATACAATACTTATATGGATCCAACGTACTTATATGTAACACCGTCTCTCAGCAGCGCATGCCCCGTTTGCCGCTTTCCGGTGATGCATAACGAAATGATTTATCTGAGTTTCTTTCCCTTTTTGCCTCTCTTCGTTTCCATATAAGCTTCCTGCTCTCTTGTCAGCTCCCTGTCCGTGAGCCTGACCTCAAGCGCTTCGAAAGCTCTGAAGTATCCCTGCAGTCTCTTCCATTCTTTTTTGTCGAGGCCTGCCGCGATGTCAAGGAATGTATAGATGCTGTTGCCTACCAGAGGCTCGCCCATAAGGGTCTCTTTTTTATGGAAGCGCGACAGTACGCCGATCCCGTCCATAACTTCAGCTCCGGTGATGATGCCCTCACTGTCACAGGCGATTATGGCAACATGTCCGTCCAGAAGTTTACCGCGCTTCTGTCCCATCCCGACGTTTCCAAGCTGGTGCATCCTGCGCACCGCTTTCCTGTAATCCTGGATCTGAAGGACTCCGCCTATGGACTGTAGTATAAGAAGAACGAGTAATGCCAGAAGCAGAACCGAGACTCCCGGGAGTTTCATTATATATCCTCCTGTGCGAACAAATTATCCCATTTTCGATGTAATCATTTTAACCTCTGCAATTCAATATATCAAGAATTTTGTTCTGAGCATATGAGTTAATTATTGATTGTTTACCTAGTCTTTGAGTATTTTGTTTCAATGTTTCCGAAACACGGTGTCATTTATGCATATACTTCTATTATCAACGGCTTTAATGCCTGCAGCAGTATAAATAAGGAAGAGAATTTTTCAAAATATCTACGCAAATGTTCTTGACAATTGTTTAAATATCATCTATGATAAGCTCAAATAATGGAACTGAAGCGTGTTTTTTGCATAAGGTATATAAAGGAAAGAGAGGAACATATCCATGGCAAAAGCAGAAAGACCATTCCTGATCGTTAATCCTAAATCGTATCTCTACGGGCAGAAGAGCCTCGAGCTCGCTCTGGCAGCAGACAAGACAGCCGCCGAGACCGGACTTCAGATCTTCTTCACATGCCCTTACGCCGATATCCGTCTGATCAGAGAGAATACCAGCCACGTGGTCGTCTGCGCGCAGTCTCTCGATCCGCTGACACCGGGCCGCGGCATGGGTCACGT
>JBGUKZ010000092.1:0-1641 GCA_045114795.1 Anaerovoracaceae bacterium | reverse complement strand
GCCTGTAGGGGCTGTCACGACACCGAGCGTGCGGATGTACCGCGGTATAGGCTTTTTATAGAGCTCGTCGAACATGCCGGATTCTTCGAGCTTGCGCTTTAGCATCTCGTAACGCTGATTGAGAAGACCAACGCCGTCCCGGATGATCCTGTCCGCATAAAGCTGGTAGCGTCCATCCCGCTCATACACATCCACTGTGCCGGCGGCGATCACCTGGTCTCCTTCCTGCATACGAAAAGAAAGGCCCCTGCGGCGTCCTGCGAACATGACGCAGGAAAGCGTGCCCGAGGCGTCTTTCAATGTAAAATAGATATGACCGGAGGAATGATACTTGCAGTTGCTCACTTCTCCGCGTACAAGAACTGATTGGCGAAAGTAATCCTCCGAGAACATATTCCTGATATACCGGTTGACTTGTGATACCGAATATACGTTTCTCATATTCTCCTTGTGATGTAGGTCTCGCCCTTGCGCTCCGACACGCTGCCTTTGGAGAACTTCCCTGCGCCTGTGCTCTCATCGGAAGACGCGCGCTTTCCGCTTCTCTCCTTGCCGCTGACGCCGGCCAGAACGCCGTTAATGAAGGCGCCCGAACCGTCTTCTCCGAACTTCTTGCCGAGTTCCACAGCCTCATTGATCGCGACGCCGGTAGGTACGGAATCATCGTAGAGGATCTCATAGGTGCCAAGGCGCAGCACGGCAAGCTCAACCATGGGCAGACGGCTCACCGTCCACCCCTCGAGCTTTTCGTCCAGGATCCGGTCGATCTCGGGGATCTTCTCCACGATACTGGTGCATTTCTGCGTGATATACTCCCTGTCTCTGTCAGTGACTGTCATGTCGCCGCTCTCAAAGAAGAACTGGAGCTGATCCTGCATCTGCGCGGGATCGTTAAATTCTGTTCTGAAAAGCAGTTTAAAGATCTGCTCTCTCAAACTCTTTCTGTTCATATTCCGTCTGTTATTCCTCAGTCATTCATGGTGATGCCGGCTACGCGGATATTTACATCCTGCACTTTAAGGCCGGTCATATTCTCGATCGCAGTGCTGACTCGGTTCTGCACCTTGCTGCAGGTCTCCGGAATGCTGCTGCCGTAGACAAGGTCGATGGCAAGGTCTGCCTTCACGCCTTCCTTGCTGACTTCCACCTTGACAGTCTTGCCAAGCTTCTTCATACCGCCCTTGCTGACCGTATTCATGTCAAGACCGCCTGCCATGCCGGAAACGCCTTCCACTTCCATAGCAGCGAACGCAGCGATCAGAGCTACTACGTCGTCAGCGATCTTCACTGTACCGATATCAACTGCCTCACTATATCTTTCGTTCGTATTCTTTTCCTGTGCCATAACAGCCTCCCGTAAAGATGATCAATTTCTGATAATGCATACAATGCGTATACATCAACATATTTTATCAGATTCTGCAACCTTTGCCTATAGTCAGCCCCGTGAAAATTCCGACAGTTCCAGTCCGTCGTTGCGGTCCAGTACCATCTGTACGGACCAGGGGTTGATAAAGAGAAGAAGGGGATTGCCCTTGAGGTCTTCGATTCTCTTCATATCAGTCGTGCCGGTGATCTTCATGACATCAGTATCGCACTTGGTGATCCAGCGGATATGCTCATAGGGAAGAGGCTCCAGGA
>JBGUKZ010000091.1:0-1791 GCA_045114795.1 Anaerovoracaceae bacterium | reverse complement strand
TCCGAAATTCCCGGTTTTGAACTACATCACTCTGTGATGTCTCCGACAGGCAGCTGAGCGGGGTCGTCGACCCCGAACAGCTGGAAGATCTCCCTGACCTTCTTCGTCTTCTCGTTCCTTACCCTGAGCCCGTCATCATCGATGATCTTGTAGGTGGCGGCGGACATCAGCATGTTCTCCACCGTCAGCCCTTTGATGTTGCCTTCGGCGACTATCAGTTGCATCCTGACCCGGATCATCAGAGCCAGGAACTTGATGAACAGCCGTCCGCGTGCGCGGACGGGATCCCCGGTCCTCCCGCGCTTTCCATCGAGCTCGTTCTTGAAGATCTCGAAGGCCATCTCAACACAGTTCCTCGTGTCGTAAGCGGTCATACTGACCTCCCAATCCATGTTCGGGGTCAGCATGATGAACATCCCCGCCCTGTTCCTGAAGAACGTCATGGCGTTGTTCTTGTAGGATACCTTCATCCTGCCCTCGTGATCCAATGTGTACTCCAGATATTTGGCAGTCCAGCCAGCCTTCTTCGCGAATGTGCGCGCAGGATCCTTGAACTTCTTGCCATCCAGCTCCCTGATCTTCTCCATGAGGGCCATCTTGAGCTCCTGCTCGTCATCGCTCCTCTTCTTCGAATCGAAGCATACGTATGCCTTCAGTCTGAACTTCGCACCCGAGAAGTTCTCATCGTCGTCGCTGACGTATTCGAAACCGCTCTCTGTTTCGATGATGCCTACGGATCTCTCCTGCACGCTGTATACGTGGCCGTCGTGGATCCTGTCGAATTCCGGTTTGGTCACTTCGGGAGCGAAGTCGGTGAGCAGCTTCTTCATCACCTTCGAGCTCACGGTCGACGGCATCACGAAGTCGATGCCGTCATCCATCATCGATGCGATGTTGCCGGCGCTTTCGAACCCCCTGTCCATCACAAGGGTGCAGCCAGGCACCTTCGCATTCATGGATTGCGAGAAGCGCTTCAATGTCACTATGTCGGAGACGGAACCTGGGAACATCTCGAACGCTATCGGATCCCCTCTGCTGCTTGTTGCCAGCCCTATGTTGATCTGTTTCAGCGATTCACCGTCACGGTTCTTGCCCCACTCAGCGAAGCCGCCCAGCTCGGAATAGGTGGATTGCGATGTAAGGTCGTACAGGAACCTGTCGCCGGAGAATCTCTTCGCGCGGAGCGTGAAGAGATCGTCCATGCAGCCCGTCGACTCCCCCAGTATCTTGGTTATCTCGCTCATCCTCTGGGAAGTGAAATCGGTCCTTCCCAGGCCAAGTGTCTCCCTGATGTATGTCGACTCCAGTGTTATCTCCGTATCCATGAAGGGCGTAGGGGCTAATGCCTGGGCCATGGCCAGGCATAGAATGGATATATCAGCGTTACCGAAGGATAGGGAGAGATCCTCCTGTATCCCGATGTCGTCACAGACCTTCTTCGCGATCATCACATTTCCGTAATCCTTTATCCTGAACGAGCCGTCCTTCAATGTGAATTTCATCGACTCCGTCTTGACTTTCTTAGGAATTATCGCTCCGGTCTCCGGATCGACCACGCCGAGGTACTCTTTGATCGTTACAGGATACTTCTTTCCTGGCTCACGTCTGGATGTGCTTCTGAACGCGTATTTCTTCCCATTGCGCTCTTCATAGCATACTTTCATTGTAGTACAATATAGTACTACAAATATATAAACAATTTGTTTATAAAGTCTTTATAAGCAATATTTAAAGAATCATGGGTTCAAAAAATGGTACTACACTTCGTAGTTCAATATTCGGGAATTTCGG
>JBGUKZ010000090.1:0-1550 GCA_045114795.1 Anaerovoracaceae bacterium | reverse complement strand
AGTGGATCGCACTGATCGCTCAGATCGTGGCGTCTTTTCAGGCCGCCGATCTTATAGCCCGCATTCTTGAGGGACGCATGACCACAGTGATACTCGCAAGGACTGCTGTGATCCTTGTGATCTGCATTGTCGCGCGGTCAGCCTGTGAATGGTTCTCGCAGAAAATGACCTTCCTGGCGTCCTGCGATGTCAAAAAAATCCTGAGGGATAAGATATATCAGAAACTGCTGAGGCTCGGCGTGTCATACAGGGAACGGATCGCAACCAGCGAGATCGTGCAGCTCTCGACTGAAGGTGTCGAACAGCTGGAGACATACTTTGGCCAGTATTTATCTCAACTGGCTTACAGTCTGCTTGCTCCGGTCACACTGTTTCTCGTGACGGCAGTACTGGTCAGTGTACGCGCAGCCCTGATTCTTCTTGCGTTCGTCCCGCTGATCCCTCTGTCTATTGTCATTGTACAGAAGGTCGCGAAACGGATCCTCGGACAATATTGGACGTCTTATACAGATCTCGGAGATATCTTTCTTGAGTGCATCCAGGGTCTCACTACACTGAAAATATACAGGGCCGATGACCTCAAAGCGCATCAGATGGATGAGGAGGCGGAGGAATTTCGCCGCGCTACAATGCGCGTCCTCATCATGCAGCTCAATTCGACGTCAGTTATGGACATAATGGCATACGGCGGAGCCGCCTTCGGCATGGTTTCCGCTCTGACCCTGTATCTGCGAGGCCGTCTTGATTTTGGCGACGCACTGGTCGTTATCTTTCTTGCAGCTGAGTTTTTCCTGCCGCTCAGAAAACTCGGATCTTATTTTCACATTGCCATGAACGGTATGGCAGCAAGCGACAGGATATTTGCGCTGCTTGATTTGCCTGAAGCAAGGCGGGGCAGGGAGCAGCTGACAAAGACAGTCGATGTGGTAAGGGAGCGTGATCGCCGCATGAATTTTGCAGAGCAGAAGTTCTGCAGACCTAGCAATGTCTCCGTCCAGCTCTCAGACGTCGGCTTTTATTATGACGCGTCACGCCAGATTTTAAAGGGCGTGAACATGGTCCTTCCGGCAGGAAGCCTTGTCGCCCTGGTCGGTCCCTCCGGCTGCGGAAAGAGCACGATCGCGGGAATTATCGCCGGCAGGAACCGAAGATACACGGGAAGCGTTCGGATCGGCAGCGTGGAGGGCGGCATTCACGAGCTTCGCGACGTGCGTGAGAAAAGCCTTCTTTCCCATGTTGTGCTGGTCCGCCACAATAATTACATTTTCAAGGGATCAGTGGCTGATAACCTGAGAATGGGAAAACCGGGAGCGACAGATGAGGAACTCTATGAGGCTCTTGACGCGGTCCACCTAGTACCGTTCGTAAAGAAGAGGGGCGGCCTTTCTATGCAGCTTGAAGAGAAAGGTGCCAATATATCCGGCGGCCAGGCTCAGCGCATCGGCCTTGCCAGAGCCCTTCTGGTCGACGCTGAGGTCATGATTTTTGATGAGGCCACCAGCAACATCGATGCGGAGAGCGAAGAGCTCATTATGAGCATTATAAGGGAG
>JBGUKZ010000089.1:0-1520 GCA_045114795.1 Anaerovoracaceae bacterium | reverse complement strand
CTCGCGGTGGCTCTGCCTGCGTTTGTCATTTCTTAAAAGGTCGCGGGGGCTCATAAGGCGTCAGCCTTTGGTGTCCCTCTTGGCCAGCCTTGCGACCATCTTCTCGAGCTCGGCGTTGATGTCGATGCCCTGGGCGCGTAGTTCCTGAAGGGCGGCGCGGGTGGTCTCCTTCACTCGGAAGGAGACCGTCGCGTTGCGCTTGCGTGTCTCGTCTGTTATCGGCTTGCGTCCGGATCCTTGGCGGGCTCCGCCTCTGCCGGTCTTTTGCAGCGGCTCCAGATCTGGAGTGGTGCTGTCTATCTGGATTACGTTGCCGGAGGCGTCCCGGGTGATTGTTACTCCCGGGCGGCCCTCGATTCGTTTCGCGTATTCATTAAGGTCCATGGTTGCAAAGTTAGAGGTTTTCAAACAATTTTCAAAGTCCGAGCGGGTTGGCGAGTTTCTTCTGGAGGGCCTGGTAGGTCTCGCGGCCTGCCTGGATCTGGTCGTTGTAGTTGAAGACGGCCTCCTTGATGCTCTGCAGGGTTTCGGCGTCGTTCAGGAGCTTTCCGAGGTCGATGTAGTACTCGAGGCGGCTGTCCGGGTTCTCGCTCTGCAGATCAAAGCCGCCGGTGGTGCCGATGTTGGCCTCGAACCTTTCACCCTCTCCGAAGTGGTGCGGGTCTGCCCAGATCTGGATGTCCTGTCCGAAGATGTAGTCTTTCTGGTCGGCGCGGAGCTTTCCAAATTCGACGCTGGTGGTGCTCATGTTCTTGACGGCCCAGCGGCTGCCGAGCGCTTTGGTGATGATGGCGTTGAGGCGGTGCAGCTGCTCCTCGGTGGCTTTCTCCTGGGCGGTGTAGCAGTCCTCCCTCTGGCGGATCAGGGAGTCTTTATAGGCCTGGCCCTCGGGGGTGGAGAAGAAGTCCTCGGTGCGGGCCTTGACCTCGTTTTCTTTCTCCTGGGCCTGGATGGCGCTCTGGAGTCTTTCGATCTCGTCCTTGAGCTCGTATTCGCGGGCGTCTTTCAGGGCTTTGGTGTAGTGGTAGCCGGCGGGCATCTCGATGGTCTCCTGTCCGCGGAGGGCGCGGAGCTGGTTCTGGAGTTCGTGCTTCTGGTTGTAGAGGGTTTCTTTGCGTGTCATGGCTTTGTAGGTTTTAAGGGTTGGGGGGGGGGTTAGAGTCTGTCGCAGTTATAGAATTCGTCCTCGTCGAGGTAGTTGTTGACGAGCTCCTTGTTTCGTCCGAGGGTGTCCAGGGCTTCCATGATGGTCCTGCCGTATTCTTCGGCGGCGACGTCGTCGTAGGGGTTGTCCAGCTTGGGGGCGATGGTCTTCGCGGCGCGGATCTGCTGGAGGGCTTCGAGGAGGTTGTTCTCGATCTGGGTGAGGGTTTCGATTCTGGTGTTCATGGTGTTGTGTGTTTTTGTTGTTCTTTCTTGTTCTCTTTCTGGTATCAAAGTTAATACTTTATTTTGATTTATGCAAACATATTTCAAACTTTTTTCAAAGAAAATGCAAAGAAAAAGCCGGGGCTCTGGGG
>JBGUKZ010000088.1:0-1913 GCA_045114795.1 Anaerovoracaceae bacterium | reverse complement strand
TGACAGCAGCAAGAAACTGTCAGTCGAGTCTGCAGACAAAGACTGGGATTACGACGGATCGAGCCATACCTACAAGGTCTACACGGTTAAGTACGGCGATGAGACGATTACCGGAACAGAAGGACAGACCGAGTTCACGCTGTCGACCGGCGACAAGGTGACAGTGACGCCGACAGGCAAGGGCGCGGCGGGCGTCAAGAACTACAGCGACGGCGAGGCGAACAACAGCACGTTCACATGGACCGTTGAGAACGAGGCCAGCTACGTCAAGGGAACAGACACAGCCGGAACGCTGACGATCAACAAGAGGACTGTTACGTTGACATCGGCAACCGACAAAAAGGTTTACGATGGTAAACCTCTGACAAACAGTACAGTAGCAGTAGGTGGTGATGGATTCGTAACAGGCGAAGGCGCATCGTATGAAGTAACGGGAAGCCAGCGTCTTGTTGGAGAAAGCGAAAACACATTCACATACACGCTAAATGAAGGAACGCTTGCAGAGAATTACAGTATCAGCACCATAAACGGCAAACTGAAAGTCACTGATGGTACTGAGCCGGGAGATGATCCTGTGGATCCTGGCAAGGTAATCACCAAGACAGACGGAGATAACAATGATGGTGTCAAGTATAAGCTTGGTGACACAGTAACCTGGACGATTACAGTAACCAACATCTATGATGAGGAGAAAACAATCGAGGTTACAGAACAGGAGGGTGTAACGCTGGGAGAATATCCGGACACACTCGCAGCAGGAGACAGTGTAGAAATCACAGCTACACATGTGATCACTGCGGATGATGTTGAAGCGGGAAGTTACACGAATACCGTTAGTGTCAAGCTCGGAAACATCAATCCAAGCGCAAGCGATACAGTCGATATTAAGCAGAATCCGGCACTGTCTGTCACTAAGAAAGCAAGTGCGACAAGCGGCCTGAAAGCAGGAGACGTTGTCACCTACACCGTCAAAGTGACCAATACAGGCGATGTGACCCTGAAGAATGTGAAAGTATCAGACACGCTTGTTACATTCAAAGGCAACAAGGGAAAGATCGCGGAGCTTGCTCCTGGAGCGACTGCAACACTTACCTACAAGTACACCGTAACTGCCGCGAATGTTGCCGCGGGAAGCGTAAAGAATACTGCGACAGCGGTAGGAAAGGATCCTGATGGCAAGGATGTCAAGGGAAAGGATTCAGTGACGGTTACAACAGCTGCAGCTCCTGGTCCGGGTCCTGGTCCGGGCCCTGGCCCTGGACCTGACGGCGGCGGTCCGGTACCAGATGATGGTATGGTCATCCCTGACGAACCTGTACCTGAAGTAGAGCCGGAGATCGACATCATCGATCCTGAACCGCCTCTCGCAGAGGGAGTATGGGCACTGATCAACCTGATTTCGGCTATCCTCACAGCTCTGGGAGCTGCAGTCGCACTCTTCCGTAAGAAAGAGGATGAAGAGGACGAGGACGAGGATGAGGACAACATGTACAAGTCTGAGGATGAAGAAGAGGATGAGGACGATAACCGGGGCAAGAAGATGCTTGCGGCCAAGATCGCAGGAGCGCTTGCCGGAATTGCGGCACCGATCGCATTCATCCTTACCGAGGACATGAGTCTGCCGATGGTGATGATCGATAAGTGGACACTGCTGATGATTGTCATACTGGCGGTACAGATCGTAGCGGCTGTATTCAACAAGAAGGCCTCCGAAGCTCCAGATGAAGAAGAGGAAGAGGAGACCACTGAGGGAGCAGCTGTCTAAAACGATCAGGGTGTGAACCCGAATCAAACTAAACAGGAAAGGGAGATAGTCTGACAGGCTATCGGGTAATCAAAGTTTTCTGGGGTTTCTCCAAAGTTTCTTGGGGGCGAATCCTGGGGGCTGGAGCAAAAACTCCAAAGTATTTTGG
>JBGUKZ010000087.1:0-35044 GCA_045114795.1 Anaerovoracaceae bacterium | reverse complement strand
TCTATTCGGCGCGTCTTAAGACGCTTGCAAGCATTATGCCCTTTTAGGGCTAGTGCATACCACCAGTTTAACTGGTGGTTATGATTTTGCTTCTCAGCACTCTGTATAGTACATCAGCATCAGTGTGGTCAGCATGCCGTAGGAACGGATCCCGTCTTTCTGACCGTTCGCCTTGAGGTACGCGTCATTCACGCGATCCTGGACTTCAGACGCTTTTCCTTCGTGAGAATCCCAGAACTCTCTGCAGTCTTCTATCTCTGAGGCGGCATCAGCGGGCAGCTTTTTGCAGAGTTCATCATAGCGCTCCGGATCGATCCGTTTCAGAGCGCCGCCGGCGTGCATCCACGCGATCAGCCATCCGCTCCGGTTGAACGACGGATCTTCCGAACCGATGCAGGCCAGCCAGCCGATATAGTTTGCCTCTCCCTCGTTCATGTATCCCCGAAGGTGCGACAGTTCATGGCAGGCCGTGAACGGCTTTTCCATGTCCGGCATGGCGCCGTTGATGTTGGCTTCAACAGTAAAAGGCGAGTATATGCCGCTGACTCCCATGCCTGAGAATGCCCCTGACAGCACGGCAAGCTGTTTCGGAACAGGGTAGTATCCCTTCAGCGAAGGATATTGCTCCGAGAGATCATACATTGCCTGACGGGCCCCTTCAGCCAGATCGCCGCCATGCGGATAGTCCGTTTCCGATCCTGATGCTTCTATACGCGTGATGATGAACTCGCAAAGATCAACAAGCTGATCTTCCTTAAATTCAGCTTCAGCCAGCGCCTGCCGGTCCACGAACGTGTCTCTGCTGTAGTTGACTCCGCAGTTGGCCGCATACATGAAAAACAGAAGCGATGCTATCAGAAGGATGTGCGGAAACGCTTTTCTGTTCTTTTTGCGGCAGATCAAAATGTCCGCCATGATGGCGAAAGGCAGGACGCAGACGGCTGCTTCGGCGACAGAGAAGGGAACACAGCCGGTAAGCCGCCCCAGTGTTGCCGTGATCAGCGAATAGATATTGACACTGTACCATTGGGCAAAGCCGTCAATGGTCTTTGCAGCAGCTAAAAGAAGCGCCGCCGCAAAAAGCAGCGCCAGCGAAACGATCGTAATGCCGGATAAGCGCCTGCGTGATTTCTCCATATTCGGATGATACAGCACTCAAAGCGCTGTTACAATCAGCAGTTTGTATATGGAACACTCTCTCCGCAGTGAGGACATCGAAATGCTGAACGTGTACCTGTGAAACAGCAGGAGCTTTATCTTGATGAAGCCCCTTTGAGAATGGTAAAATTTATATATAAATCGCTCTGTACACGCAGAGCGCTGTTTTTTAAAAGAAGGGAACTTTTATGGTGAAATGACCGGTCAGCAAAGAAGCACGATGTGAATACAGGAAAGGATCATGCAAATGAAAAAGGGAGAATTCAGAAATAATCTGTCGGTACTTCTGGTGTTGAGCCTGATCGTCTGTATTTTCAGCGCATGCGGGCAGACCCCGGAGCCTGAAAAGGAAGACAGCGGTTATACGCTGGACAATATCAGGGACTATGTCGTCGGTATCGATGAGAAGATGGAACTTGAGAGCGGCGGCAGTAAGGTCGTGACGAATTTCGACAATGCCGCGACTACGCCTGCGCTTCAGCCTGTCATGGATGAGGTGAATGAGAAACTGCAGAAGTACGGTTCGATAGGCAGAGGGTTCTCTCCTAAGTCGGACTATTCGACGGAACTGTACAATGACACAAAGGACAAGGTTCTGGAGTTCGTGGGAGCGGACCCCGAAAAATACACCGTCTTTTATGTCAACAACACCACGGATGGCCTGAATAAGCTGGCGACTGCACTGATTGAGGATAAGAGCGATGTTATACTCACGACGCGCATAGAGCACCACTCCAACGACCTGCCATGGCGCGAAAACGCCACTGTCATATACGCGGAGGTGGATGATCAGGGCCGCGTGATGTATGACGAAATCGAAAAGCAGCTTAAGAACAACAAGGTCAAATACGTATCCGTAACGGCGGCATCCAATGTCACTGGATATGTGACCGATGTGCACAGAGTCGCGAAACTGGCGCACAAGTACGGAGCGAAGATCATCGTCGACGGAGCGCAGATCGTTGCGCACAGAAAGTTTTCGATGGCCGGCGAAACTCCTGACGCGGACATCGACTTCTTCGTATTCTCAGCGCACAAGATGTATTCGCCGTACGGCGGAGGCGCGGTGGTCGGTCTGACAGAGGACATGCAGGGGAAAATGCCGCATTTCTACGGCGGCGGAACCATCAATATAGTCGGGGACGACTGGGTGGAATACGCCGAAGCGCCTAAGAGCTATGAGGCGGGCTCTCCTAATTATCCGGGTGTAGTAGGCCTGGGAAAGGCTATAGACATTTTGGAAGAGGTAGGATTCGACAGTATCGAAGAGCACGAGAAAGCCCTGAACCAGAGACTCGTTGACGGTCTGCTCAAGATGGACAACATCATAGTATACGGAGATACGGAAGACCTGAGCGACCGCGTAGGAGTGATCACGTTCAACTTCAGCGACGCGAATTCCGCACTCGTGGCGGAGGAACTTTCGCACCGCTACGGGATCGCGACCAGGCGCGGCGCGTTCTGCGCGAACCCATATGTATGGAGGCTGTACGGCCTGACGGACGAGGAGGTGCACAACTTCGCGGAATGCTCCGACATCAACACGCCGGGCATGATACGCGTGAGCTTCGGCATCTATAACACGGAAGAAGAAGTCGATTACCTTCTGAAGGTGCTGCCGGACGCTGTCAAACGGGCCAAGAAAACAAACGAAAAGAACTGGAACATGGCTAATCCGAAATACTGATCAGGTGTATGTGTGTTAAAATCAATAAAGAAACTTGCAGTATGAGTACATGTTTCACAGGAGGGAACATTGAAACTGGATTTCGGATACGGAAAAGGAATACAGACTGTTGAAGTCCCTGACCGGAATCTTCTGGCCGTGCTGACTGCCAACGAGATCACGCACGAGCGGAGAGGCGCCGAGGCAGTAGACTACGCTCTGGAGCATCCGACAGGGGCTCCTAAGCTCCGCGACCTGGCAAAGCCGGGGATGAAAGTCTCAGTCATAACAAGCGATATATCAAGACCTCTGCCGAGTTATGAAATGCTGCCGTCCGTCCTGCGCGAGCTCAATGCCGCGGGCATACCCGACAGCGACATTACTGTGGTGTTCGCGTTAGGAAGTCACAGAAAGCATACAGACGAGGAGAGAAGAAGGCTTGCCGGGGATGAGACGTTCGAAAGGGTACGCTGTATAGATTCCGATCCGGAAGACTGCGTGCTCATGGGGACTTCATCACACGGTACGCCTTTCGCGATCACGAGGACGGTCGCCGAAGCGGACCTCAGGATAGGTCTGGGAAATGTAGAATATCACTACTTCGCGGGTTATTCCGGCGGAGTCAAAGCTCTGATGCCGGGAGTATCCACTCCGGAAGCCATACAGGCGAACCATTCCCTTATGGTGTCCGAAGAAGCGTGCGCCGGGAATCTTGAAGGCAACCCGGTCCGTATGGACCTTGAGGAAGTGCTTGGATTCTGTCAGCTGCATTATATCGTCAACGCGGTCCTTGACGAGCACAAGCATATCGTGTATGCCGTGGCCGGCGACGTGATCGAAGCCCATCGCGAGGGATGCAGATATCTTGACAGGATGTACCGCAAGCCGATTCCCGCAAAGGCCGATATAGTGATCGTGTCCCAGGGAGGCGCGCCTAAGGACGCCAACCTGTACCAGACGCAGAAAGCTCTTGATAATTCCAAGTATGCCGTAGCCGACGGAGGCACGGTGATCCTCATCGGAGCCTGCGGCGAAGGCCTTGGAAGCGCGAAGTTCGAGGAATGGCTCCTTGGAGCGGAGAGGTCTCATGACATGGTCGAACGGATAGGACGCGATTTCCAGCTAGGAGGCCACAAAGCGGCGGCGATAGGAATGATCCTTGACAGAGCGAGGATCGATCTTGTGTCCGAACTGGATGATGAACTTGTCAGGAGGATATTCCTCATACCGCAGCCATCGGCGCAGACCGCGTTCGATGAAGCGATGAGGCGCCATGGTCCTGACGCAACTGTAATAGCGATGCCGTTCGGAGGCGCTACACTTCCGATAATTGAGTAAGATCCCAAAAAGAAAGGTAAAAAGGGACATGCATCCTGTAGAACATTTCAAAACCATAACTGAACACAGACGGCTTGTGAGAAAATACTGCTTCAGGCTCGGCCTGTACAGGCAGGGGCTTTTGCATGACCTTACCAAATATGCTCCGGTGGAATTCTGGCGCGGCGCCATATACTATCAGGGGAACCGCAGCCCCAACAACAAGGAGCGTGAGGAGACCGGAGTCTCGATGGCATGGCTTCACCATAAAGGCCGCAACAAGCACCACTTCGAATACTGGATAGACTATACGCTTGACGAGAACGGCAAGGTGGGCTTCGGCGGCAACAGGATGCCTAAACGGTATGTAGCGGAAATGTTCTGCGACCGCATAGCAGCCAGCAGGATATATATGGGCGACAAGTATACAGACGCTGCGCCTTATGAATACTACAAGAAAGGCACAGGAACCAGGATAGGGGAAGTCATACACCCTGAGACAGCCGCGGAACTCGAAGAGATGCTGAGGATACTAAAGGATGAAGGCGAGGACGCGGCGTTCGCCTATGTTCGCAGCTGGCTTAAGAAATAGCTTTTTTCAATATTGTTTTCCTTTGTTCTAGAACGCCAAATGTGTTGAGAAACACAGGCGTTTTTTGTAGAATATAAATGTAGAAATTTGTTTTCTTAATCAATTAACGGTATTGTCATTAGCTCATAGGGGGTACTTATGAAGGTAATTGCAAGTGATGAAAGAACTGCCGTGATTTCCAGGATCATCGATCTTCTGGATCCGGGCAGCTTCATGGAGATGGGCGAGCGTGTATCGGCCAGGTATACCGAGTTCTACCATCCGGACTCCGTAATGGAGTCTGACGGTGTAGTGACCGGTTACGGCACGATCAACGGCTGCCTTGTTTTTGTCTACGCCCAGGACAATGAAGTGATGGGCGGCACATTCGGTGAACAGCACGGACGCAAGATAGTCGATATTTACGAGCATGCTCTCAAGGCAAACGCTCCGGTGATCGGACTTCTTGACTGTGCGGGTTTCCGTATTGAAGAAGGCCTTGACGGACTGTATCAGTTCGCGAAGCTTTACAGAAAGCAGACAGAGGCCTCAAAGCTTATTCCGCAAATAGTGGCCGTTATAGGCCAGTGCGGAGGAGGAATGTCGATAGCGGCGCAGCTTGCTGACTTCGTCTATATTGAGAAGGACAAGGGCAGCATATTCGTGAATCCGCAGGCTGTCGTATCCAACGCGATAGGCGACAATCCTTATGTAGAAGCGACTGACGACGGCACTTTCGAGTGGGCGGAGATCGTCGAAAATATCCGCCGTGTAGTGGACATCCTGCCATCGAGCAGCAAGTTCAACCCTGACATCCTTGAGGTAAGCGATGAGGATCTGAACCGCAGCTGCGACGGCATAGTGGACTTCCTCGGAGACGCCAGAGGCATGCTCGCGGAGCTGTCCGATGACGGCAGCTTCATCGAGTGCAGGAGCGATGTGGATCAGAGCATGATCACCGCGTTCATCAGACTCGGAGGAATGCCTGTCGGAGTTGTGGCCTGCAATGAATATGAAGGCAAGAAGCGTCTGACTGCTGCCGGCTGCAACAAGGCCGCAAAGATGATAGAGCTCTGCACAAGATTCCACATTCCTCTGCTGACCATTACGGATACTGACGGCTATAATACAGACTCGGCAACTGAGAAGTTCCTGCCTGGAGCCGCGGAGAGAATGGTAAGGGCTCTGACAGCGTCAAATGTTCCTAAGATCAACCTCGTTACCGGTTCCATCGTGGGAAGCGCTTACAGCATGATGAACTCCAAGGGACTTGGAGCGGATTATGTGTTCATGTGGGAAGACGCCAATGTAAGTATCGTTGAGCCGCGTCAGGCCACGGAAGTCATTTTCGGAAAGTGGTCTGCCGAGCTTGAGCAGCAGTTCCGCGACACTCAGTCGAACGCTGTCGCTCTGGCAAGACACGGTTTCGCGGACAAGGTGATCGCGCCTGAAGACTCCAGAAAGTATCTGATCGGCGCGCTTCAGACGTTCATTAACAGCAGGTAGGTGATGTTATGAGTTTAGGAGATATTTTCATAACAGCGCTGTTATACACGCTGATCGGAATGGGCACGGTTTTCTGCGTGCTGATTTTCATTTCGATATGCATATGGCTGCTGGGTAAAGCATTCGGACCGAAAAAACCGGCAGTCCAGGCTGCTGCGGCAGCTGCCGCGGAACCTGCGGAGCCTGAGGGGATCAGGCCTGAGGTCGTTGCCGCCATCATGGCAGCGATCCATCAGCAATTAAAGGATGAAGAAGGTGTAGAAGAAGGAGACTACATCGTCAGGAATGTACGGAGGGCAACATGGAGACATACATCGTAAGAGTAAACGGCGAAGAATTCGAAGTTGAAATAGAAAGAGCGGACGGCAGCGCGGCTGCTGCGGCAGCGCCAAAGGCGGCAGCGCCGGCACCTAAAAAGGCCGCGGCCAAGTCAGGCGGCGGAAAAGGCAAGGGCGAACCTGTCGTATGCGGTACTGCAGGCAAGGTCTTCAAGATCGTTGCGAATGAGGGACAGCAGGTCAAGAGCGGTGACACCGTCATCGTGCTCGAGGCCATGAAGATGGAGATCCCTGTCGTTTCGCCTAAGGACGGCACGGTCAGCAAGATCGTTGTTTCAGAAGGAGAAGCCACAACATCAGGCCAGACTGTAGCTTACGTAGAATAGTACCGGGAGGCAAGAAAATGGGAGATACCTTATTCAACCTGGCTCATCAGACCGGCTTCATGAACCTGACCATAGGCAACGTGATAATGTGTGTGGTTGCCCTCGGTCTGCTGTATCTGGCCATAGTCAAGGAATATGAGCCGCTCCTGCTCCTTCCGATATCTTTCGGCATGCTGCTTGTAAATCTGTACCCGCCTATCATGGAAGAAGGCGGACTGCTGCATTACTTCTTCATGCTTGACGAGTGGACGATACTTCCGTCTCTCATCTTCCTGGGAGTCGGAGCGCTGACGGACTTCGGACCGCTGATCGCCAACCCGAAGAGCTTCCTGCTCGGAGCGGCGGCGCAGTTCGGAGTGTTCGGAGCATTCCTGCTGGCGATGCTCATGGGCTTCACCGAAGCTCAGGCAGCAGCTGTCAGCATCATCGGAGGAGCTGACGGACCTACATCCATCTTCCTGGCAATGAAGCTGGGACAGAGGGAACTCATGGGTCCTATAGCCGTAGCGGCATATTCATACATGTCGCTTGTTCCTATCATACAGCCGCCTATCATGAAAGCGCTCACTACTGAAGAGGAGCGCAAGATCAAGATGGAGCAGCTCAGGGACGTTTCAAAGAGAGAGCGCATACTGTTCCCGATAGTCGTAACGATCGTCGTATGTCTGATTCTGCCATCGACGGCGCCTCTTATCGGAATGCTGATGCTCGGCAACCTCTTCCGCGAGAGCGGAGTCGTACGCCAGCTTCAGGAGACAGCTTCCAACGCGCTCATGTACATAGTAGTCATTTTCCTGGGAACCTCCGTCGGAGCAACAACCAGCGCGGAAGCATTCCTTAAGTGGACTACCATCAAGATCGTTGTTCTCGGCCTGATAGCGTTCAGCTTCGGAACAGCTGCCGGAGTGCTCTTCGGAAAGCTCATGTGCAAGCTGACGGGCGGAAAGATCAACCCGCTCATCGGTTCCGCCGGAGTATCTGCGGTACCTATGGCGGCGAGAGTTTCGCAGAAGGTCGGCGCGGAAGCCGATCCTACGAACTTCCTGCTCATGCATGCAATGGGACCTAACGTTGCCGGAGTTATAGGCACGGCCGTTGCGGCAGGCGCGTTCATGGCGATCTTCGGTGTGTGATATCAATGGAGGAATAAAATGGGAAAGAAAATAAGAATAATGGAGACTGCTATCAGAGACGGTCAGCAGTCACTGATAGCTACGAGAATGCCTTTCGAGGACATGGAACCGGCTCTTGCCCTTATGGACGAGGTCGGCTATGAAGCCATTGAGTGCTGGGGCGGAGCTACATTTGACTCATGCATAAGATTCCTCGATGAGGATCCGTGGGAAAGACTCAGAAAGCTTCGCGCGGCAATGCCTAACACACCGCTGCAGATGCTGCTCAGAGGCCAGAACCTTCTCGGTTACAGACACTATTCGGATGACGTAGTTGATTACTTCGTCAAGAAGTCGATCGACAACGGCATCGACAGGATCAGGATATTCGACGCTCTGAACGACCTCAGGAATGTTGAGACGGCAGTCAGGGCGACCAAGGAGTACGGTGCTCATGCCCAGGTAGCCATGTCATATACCATCGGCGAGCCGTACACACCGGAATACTGGAAGGGCCGCGCTCTCCGCATCCAGGAGCTCGGAGCGGACTCGATCTGCATCAAGGACATGGCGGGACTCATGGTCCCGACCGCGGCAGGCGAGATGATCTCGATGCTCAAGGAGACAGTCGACATTCCTATCCAGCTGCATACGCACTGCACGAGCGGCGTAGCGCCTATCACATACTACGTAGCGGCTCATGCCGGCGTGGACATAATCGATACCGCTATTTCGCCGTTCTCCGGCGGTACAAGCCAGCCGTCTACCGAGGTAATGGTAGAGACATTCAGAGGCACTGAGTATGATACAGGCCTCGACATAGGCAAGCTCGAGAAGATCGCTGCTCACTTCCAGACCATAAGGGACAAGGATCTCAAGAGCGGTCTCATGAACACCAAGGTACTGGGCACGGATATCAAGACGCTCATCTATCAGGTGCCGGGCGGAATGCTTTCGAACCTGGTATCGCAGCTGAAAGATCAGAATGCTGAAGACAAGTACCTTGAAGTGCTACAGGAAGTGCCTCGCGTGAGGAACGACCTCGGCATGCCGCCTCTTGTAACACCGTCATCACAGATCGTAGGAACACAGGCTGTTCTCAACGTTCTGATGGGCGAGAGATACAAGGTGCTGTCCAAGGAGACACAGGAGATACTCAAGGGCAAATACGGCGAAACGCCTATGCCGATGAACCCTGAGGTACTCGCCAAGATCGATCAGAGCGAGAGGATCACATGCCGTCCTGCGGACCTGCTTGAGCCTGAACTTGAGAAGCTCACGGCTGAGGTAGGCGACTACAAGGAGCAGGACGAAGACGTGCTGACATACGCTCTGTTCGGACAGGTCGCGCTTGATTTCTTCAAGAGAAGAGCGGCGTTCCGCAGCGAAATGGATCCCGGATCTATAGATATGAAGAACAAGGCTTATCCGGTATAAGAGTGAAGGAGAAGGGAAAATGATTTTTGTAAAAGAAAACGGAAGGACCATCCCGGTCGCGGACAAGGTGTTTGCTCTGAGCGGACGCGCTAAAGCGGCCATCGCGGAAAAGGGCAAGGACGCAGTTGTCAATGCTACTGTAGGGGCCTTGCTGGACGACAACGGTGATCTTGTAGTAATGTCATCGGTCACAGAGGCGATCCGCTCGCTCACCCCTGCGGATTATGCCGAGTACGCTCCGATCACAGGCACGCCGGCATTCAAGGAAGCCGTAGTCAAGGCTTTGTTCGGCAGCTACGGACCGTCCGGGCATGTCCGTTTATGCGTGACCCCGGGAGGTACCGGAAGCCTTACAAGCGTGATACAGAACTACTCCAATTATGGCGACAGCGTTCTGACGCACGACTGGTGCTGGGCAAACTATAAAAACATAGCCGTATCGCAGGGCCGTCAGCTCAAGACATTCAGATTCTTCAATGAAGAAGGCGGATTCGACGCGGAAGACCTTGAGAAACAGCTTACAGCGCTTGCCGCGGTACAGGATCAGGTGGTGCTTCTTATCAACACGCCTGCGCACAATCCTACAGGCTATTCTCTCAGCCTTGATGACTGGGACAAAATGATAGCCATTCTCAACAGGGCAAAATGTAATGTGGTGCTCTTCCTTGACATCGCGTATATCGACTATGCGGGTGAAGAGGATGAGGTGCGCGCGTTCATACCTAAGCTCGATGAACTCAAAGACCACGTTCTCACTATCTTCGGCTACAGCGCGTCCAAGACTCTTACCGCATACGGCATGAGACTCGGAGCAATCGTCTGTATGTCAAAGAATGAGGAAGTCGTTGAGGAATTCAGACGCGCGGCAGAGTACGCGGCGCGTTCCACATGGTCGAACTGCAACCGCTCGGCCATGGTGACCATGGGCAAGATCTACAGTGATCCGGAGCTCAGGGCAAAGGTAGATGAAGAGAGAAGAGTCTACCGTGACATGCTGCTGGAACGCGGACGCATTTTCGAAAAGACTCTTAATGACAATGGAGTGAAGTGCGTACCGTTCACAGCCGGGTTCTTTGTTACCATCGCGTGCGATGATCCGGAGACGATCGGCAAAAAGCTTGAGGAACAGGATATTTTCTGTCTGGCGCTCGCGAAGGGCATTCGCGTATCCATCGCGTCCATCTCGAAAGAGAAGTGCGTGAAGTGCGCTGAAGCCATCGCTGCACTCCTTAAAGAATAATAGACTTAGCCCGCTGAGAAGAAAGAAGGGTATTATGTTAAAAACAATCGGCATTATGGGCGGCATGGGGCCTGCTGCTACAGTAGATCTGATGAGCAGGATAATCAGCATGACGGATGCCGCCTCCGATCAGGAACACATCCCTATGATAGTCGATAACGACACAAGGATCCCTGACCGTACCGGAGCTATACTGGGACTGTGCGAAAGTCCTGCTCCCGAGATGCTTGCAAGCGCGAAGAGACTCGAGGCGGCCGGCGCCGACTTCATCATAATCGCGTGCAATACCGCGCATTATTTTGTGCCTGAGATCAAGGATAAGATCGGCATACCTATCCTTGAGATGCCTGATGAAACAGCAAAACTGCTCAAACTCAACGGCATCGACAAGGCGGCAGTGCTTGCCACGGACGGAACGCTGGAGAGCGGAGTTTACGAGCATACGCTTGAACGCTATGGCATACAGACCATATATCCGGACGAGGAAAAGCAGAAACTTGTTATGTCACTGGTGTACGACTACATCAAAAAAGGCGTGACCGACGTATCTGAGCTGCCTTGCACGGAGATAAGGAACCTTGTGGGTGACCTTGGCAAAGAGGGTGCGGAAGTACTGCTGCTTGCATGTACCGAGCTTCCTATAGCGTTCAGCATCATGGGACTGAAATCAGAAGTTTTTGTGGATCCTACCATGGTTCTCGCAAAATCCGCTATCAGGATGGCGGGAGCCCATATCAGAGGATCCGAGGATTACTGATAATAGTTATTGTTAAACATAAACAGAAAGAGGTGTTCTATGGAGAAAATCAAAAACTCGCTGCCGCTTCAGATATTCATCGCCCTCGGCCTTGGTATCGTAGCGGGACTCATCTTCCTTGCAATGGGTGCGGCTGATTTTACCGAGGCTTATATCAAGCCGTTTGGTACGATCTTCCTGAACCTGCTGAAGTTCATCGTAGTACCTATCGTAATTACATCGATCGTCCAGGGCGTCGTATCGCTCTCGGATATCAAGAAGGTTGGTACGATCGGCCTGCGCACGATCATTTACTACTTCTGCACAACAGCATTCGCCATCACCATCGGTTTGATCTTCGCGAACCTGTTCAAGGGCACATACAAGGTGCTGCAGACTTCAGACCTCGCTTATGAGGCGGCTGAGCCGACGAAGTTCATGGATACCATCGTGAACATCTTCCCGTCGAACCTCTTCCAGCCTATGGTAGAGTCGACTATGCTGCAGGTAATCGTGATAGCGCTCTTCGTCGGATTCGGTATTATCATCGCCGGCGATAAGGGACTGCCTTTCAAAGAGTGGATCGACAGCGCTTATGAAGTGTTCATGGTCATCATGAGAGGTATCATCAAGGTCACTCCGATCGCGGTATTCTGCCTGATCACACCGGTAGTAGCCGTAAACGGACCTGAGGTACTCGGATCGCTCGCCATGGTACTGCTGACCGCATACATCGCATACTTTGTGCACGCACTGTTCACATACTCGCTCGCGGTCAAAACACTCGGTCACATGAGCCCGGTCGCATTCCTCAAGGGAGCTCTTCCGGCATTCCTCTTCGCTTTCTCCAGCACATCCTCGATCGGAACACTTCCGGTCACGATGGAGTGCGCGGAGAAGATGGGCGGCCGCAAAGACGTTGCCAGTTTCACACTTCCGCTCGGCGCTACCATCAACATGGACGGTACTGCCATATATCAGGGTGTGTGCGCGATCTTCATCGCCAGCTGCTTCGGCATCCAGCTGACATTCGGCCAGATGATCACGATCGTTCTTACAGCTACACTCGCTTCTGTAGGTACTGCCGGAACACCTGGCGCAGGCATGATCATGCTCGCAATGGTACTGCAGTCTGTAGGTCTGCCTGTTGAAGGTATCGCTCTCGTCGCGGGAGTTGACCGTATCTTCGACATGGGCCGTACCGGAATCAACGTAGTAGGCGACCTGTCTGCCGCGATGATCATAAGCGACTACGAGACAAGAAGAGAAGGCAGAGAAGCTGCAAAAGCATAGACTTTAAAGCCTTAGAAAACAAATCAGCCATTTACGCCCCGCTGATCGTTATGCAATTGATCGGCGGGGCGCTGGTTTTGAAAATCAGTTTTTTGAAAGAAGGTAAAACTTAAGATGTCAGTGAGAGAAACAGGGATGAGTGAACACGGAGCCGGAAGAAGGATGGATACCAGGGATATCACCATGATCGCGTTATGTACGGCGATGATGGTGATTTGCTCGTGGATATCGATACCGGCGGCTGTGCCGTTCACCATGCAGACTTTCGGAGTCTTCCTCTCCGTAGGGATATTGGGAGGCAGAAGGGGCACCCTTGCGGTGTCTTTATATCTTTTGCTGGGAGCCATAGGACTGCCTGTCTTTTCAGGCTTTACAGGAGGACTGGGGCATCTGTTCGGAGCGACAGGAGGCTATATAATCGGATTCCTGTTTTCCGCTCTGGTGATGTGGCTCATCGAGCGTCTGCGCGGCAGAAGCATGAAGACTCTCGTGGTTTCCATGATCGCGGGACTCCTCACATGCTATGCCTTCGGCACGGCATGGTTCATGGTGGTGTACGCGAAAGAATCCGGGAGCATAGGACTCATGACGGCTCTCGGATGGTGCGTATTTCCATATGTGATCCCTGATGCTGTTAAGATAGCGCTTGCCACGGTGATCACCCGCAGGGTGAGACAGGTCACCGGCATGTGAAGGCGCGTTCAAAAAGGGTGTTTTATGGGTGTGGAACTGAGTGTCATTACTTTTCTGATAGTATGTCCCCTGACTTTCCTCGGAGGCTTCGTTGACGCGGTCGCCGGGGGAGGGGGCCTTATTTCGCTGCCTGCCTACATGATCGCGGGTCTGCCTGTCCATAACGCCATAGCGACCAACAAACTGAGTTCGGGCATGGGAACATCCGTAGCGACTTTCAGGCTGGCGCGTCTCGGGTACATCCCGTGGCGCAAGGCGGCGCTCTGCATAGTGATGGCGATAATCGGTTCGTCCACGGGAGCGAAGCTGGCGCTGATGGTCGACGCAGATCTGTTCAAGAAACTTATGCTGGTCATCATCCCGGCAACGGCCATCTATGTGATGCGAAACAAAAACATGGATGAGCCGAAAGAACCGCTCGGAAACACGCAGACCGTGATAAGAGCTTCGCTGGTAGCGCTTCTGATAGGAGTGTATGACGGCTTCTACGGACCCGGAACAGGGACGTTCCTCATACTGCTGCTTTCAGGCTTTGCCCACATAAGCCTGAAAGAATCCAACGGGATAGCCAAATCAATAAATCTGACTACGAACCTGTCGTCACTTGCGGTATATCTGATGAATGGAAAAGTGATCATATTGCTTGGGCTTGCGGGAGGCCTGTTCGGAATAGCGGGCAACTATATCGGCGTGACTTTCTTCAAGAACAAGGGAGCCAAAGCCGTAAGACCGCTAATGATAATGGTTCTGGTCATATTCTTCATAAAGATACTGACGGAGATCGTTTGAAAACAGAATAAGATAAAAAAGAAACGGGCCCGGATCAGATCCTTGCCCGTTTCTTTTTTCTGATATAACGTGTTGAAGGTATATAAGAGAGTATGGAGAGATTATATGAGATTTGGTTAACCTTCGATCATGATTGTCTTCTTCTCAGGGAGTTCAGGCTCCTTCTCCTTAGGGAAGGTGAGGCTCAGAACACCGTCTTCGAACCTGGCCCTGACATCGTTTTCATCGATGCCTTCGCCTACATAGAAACTTCTCTGCATGGCGCCTGAGTAACGCTCCTTGCGAAGCACTTTGCCGTTATCGTCTTTCTCTTCCTCATTTACTGCCTTGCAGGCTCCGACTGTCAGGTAGCCGTTTTCGAGAGTTATGCTGATTTCGTCTTTCTTGAAGCCCGGAAGGTCGATGTCGAGTTCGTAGTTGCCGTCTTTGTCGCGAACGTCGGTCTTCATAATGCCGGCAGCGTGCTTGCCGTAGAGCTTGCGCTCCGCGTCTTCAGGCATTCTCATCCTCGGGAAGTCGAAGAATTCATCAAAGAAATCGTCATGGAATAATTTTGGATAAAACATAGTGTGCCTCCTTTATATGCAAGTCGTTTTTATCTGTTCTGATGCGGCCGGAAATGCGCCGCTTTTGTCTGACGACTGTAATATAACACTTTTGTTAGCACTCGTCAATAGTGAGTGCTAATATTTTTTCAAAAAGTTTCCGCTTTGTGATTTTGTTGTGAATACAGGGCATTCCACGCAGATTTGTAGTATAATTTACATGGATATTTATGTAATTTGCTCAAATGTCTCAAAAATTGTCCGGTTTCCGGACAGAACGCGGAGGATCTTTTATGCAAATCACTTTTATAGGAGCCACTCATGAGGTCACAGGCTCGTGTACGCTGCTGGAAATAGGCGGAAAAAATATTCTTATCGACTGCGGTATGGAGCAGGGAGCTGATATATTTGAAAACATCGATATCCCGGTCTCTCCGGCGTACCTCGACGCGATAGTAGTGACCCACGCCCATATCGACCATACGGGCAAGCTGCCGTTCCTTGTAGCGAACGGTTTCAGAGGGCCGATATATTCGACCGAAGCCACACGCCAGCTCTGCGACATCATGCTGCGGGACTCGGCACACATACAGGAATTCGAAGCCACATGGCGCAACCGCAAGGGCAAGAGAGCAGATGATGAAGTCTACGTCCCTCTGTATACGACAGAGGATGTGCTTAAGACAATGCCTCTTTTCAGAACGGCAGGATACGGCACGGACGTGACGCTGTTTGACGGAGTCACCATCAGATACACCGACGCGGGGCATTTGCTTGGCTCAGCCAATGTGCTGTTCACGCTCCGGGAGGACGGGGTCGAAAGGACGCTGCTGTTCTCCGGAGACCTGGGCAATGTAGACAAGCCGCTGATCCGCTCGCCGCAGGATCCGCCTCACGCGGATTACGTAGTATGCGAATCCACCTACGGCGACAGGACGCACCCGGAGAAACCTGATTACGTGAAGCAGCTCACCAATATCATACAGACAACTCTCGACAGGGGAGGCAATCTGGTCGTCCCGGCATTCGCTGTCGGCAGGACGCAGGAGTTTCTTTACTACATCAGGATAATCAAGGAAGAAGGTCTCATCAAAGGTCATGAGGGATTCCCTGTGTACGTGGACAGTCCGCTCGCGGTCGAAGCTACCAATATATACAGCACGGAGATGTATGAGTACTACGATGACGACGCGCTCGAACTGCTGAGAGCGGGCATCAATCCCGTGACGTTCCCTGATCTTGAGGTCAGCATCTCCAGCGAGGAATCCATCGCGATCAATCAGGACCCGGAGCCGAAGGTCATAATCTCCGCGTCGGGAATGTGCGAGGCGGGCAGGATACGCCATCATCTGAAACATAATCTCTGGAGACCTGAGTGCACGATACTCTTTATCGGATACCAGAGCCCGGGCACGGTCGGCGGGAAGCTTCTTGACGGAGCCGAAATGGTGAAGCTCTTTGGCGAGGAAATAGCCGTGAAGGCTGAGATACTCAGGATCGATTCGTTCAGCAGCCACGCAGACGAACCGCATCTGCGCGAATGGGTAAAAAAGACCGAGCCGGGATACAGGGTGTTCATCAATCACGGTGAGGACGCCGTGACGGAAAAGTTCGCGGCCGAAGCCGCGTCGGCTACGGGAAAGCCTGCGGTCGCTCCGTACAGCGGAGAGGTGTGGGATCTCGCGACAGACGAGCTCGTGCACAGAGCCGAGATAGTTCCGGTCGTAAGGAAAACAGTGCACGAAGGGAAGACCGATCTGGTCACGGATCACAGATTCGAACAGTATGCTTCGCCTGCGCTCCGCGAACTCAGACAGACCGGAGCTGAACTCGTCCAGCTCATTGAAGCCAGCAGAGGATCTTCCAACAAGGAACTCAACAAGATGCGCAGGGAAATAGACGAGATAATCAAAAAATACAGTCCTAAGGAGGATGCCGATGGACAATAGACCGATCGGAGTACTGGATTCCGGCTTGGGAGGTCTTACATCCGTTCAGGAACTGCACAGGCAGCTCCCCGAAGAAAAGGTGATATATTACGGCGATACAGCGAGGACCCCTTACGGTTCAAAATCGCCGGAGACAATTGTTAAATTCGCCACGCAGATCGTGGACTATCTTGTTGCGCGCAATACCAAGATGATCATCATCGCGTGCAATACCATCACGGCGCTCGCGCTGGATTCGCTGAGAGAACGCTATCCCGCGATCCCGATCATCGGAGTTATAGGACCGACGGTACGCAAGGTCGTCGATGACGGCTGCAAGAACGTGGGCGTCATAGCGACGAAAGCGACCATAGGAAGCGACGTGTACGGGAAGGAACTCAGGAAGCTGGATCCGGACATAGAGGTCCACAACGCCGCCTGCCCGGCTATCGTGCCTCTCGTGGAGGACGGCCTTACGGACACGCAGATCATGGAACTCACGGTCAGGCACTACATGGACGATTTCGTGAAGGAGGGCGGATTCAGCGACCTCATACTCGGATGCACGCATTATCCGCTGGTATCGAAGCATATCCGCAAACTGTATCCGGATCTCAGGCTGTACAGCTCGTCGGCCGAGGTCGTAAGGGAGGCGGCCGAGATCCTCAGAGAGAAGGACATGCTGGCATCGGGCTCCGAATTTACAGACAGATATTACGCGAGCGACATGTCGGACAACTTCATCGCGCTGACCGACATGCTGTTCAGAGATACGGATTTCAGGATACATCTTCTGAAACTTGAAGAATAATGACTTTTCTTGTACAATCTATAGGCTTGTGCTTTACGTGCCGCTGCGGCACTGAAGTTTCACGGCGGAGGAGTTATTATGGAGACAGAATTCAAATACAATCTTGAGGACACATCCATTTTCGACAGCATCGTCGAAACGGCAGGCGCCAATAAGATGGGTCTGGAGGCCGTAGAGGTCATCGACATGCATGCCGCGTATTTCGATACCGAAGATTTCGATTTCAGAAAGAAGGGCATAGCGTACAGGATCCGTCAGGAGGACGACAGATGCACGGCCACTATAAAGTGGGATGTCAATGTCAAGGAAGGACTTCACCGGCGCGAGGAATTCAATCTCGTGGTCAACGACGAGAGATTCGCGCTCAACCCGAACATCGACATATTCGTTTCGAGCGACGCTTATGACGTGCTTCTCGCGGCCGCGGGCGACAAGCCCCTTAAGCCGACGATCTCCATGGACTATCAGCGAAAGCAGTTCAAGGTGGATACCGGCAGGTCGATAAGCTGCATCTCGCTCGATGAGGGCGTCATACATCACATCGACGGACATCTGGTGCCTATCTCCGAACTCGAGATAGAGTGGTATTACGGCGCGGAAGAGGATTTCATGGACCTTGCCTACAGGATACAGTCGAAGTACCGTCTCGAAACAGAAGACAGGTCAAAGCTCCAGAGAGCGTTCGAATAAGGTAAAACAAACAGATCATTATAAATAACGGAGGAACAATTCAAATGAAGGCTACACAGGTTTCAAAAGAGAACGGAGTCGTAAAATTCAACATCGAATTCTCGGCAGAGGAATTCAACGAAGCGGTAAACAAGGCGTATCTGAAAAACAGATCGAAATTCCAGATCGACGGTTTCCGCAAGGGCAAAGCGCCGCGCAAGATCATCGAGAGCCACTACGGCTACGATGTCTTCTGGGATGAAGCGCTCAACGATCTGCTTGAGAATGGCTATTATGACGCTATAAAGGAACTGGACCTCGAAGTGGTCTCCCAGCCGTCGTTTGAATCGCCTGAGATCAAGAAGGGCGAGCCGGTGGTGCTGACGGCCACGGTGCAGGTGTTCCCTGAGATAGAAGTAGAACACTACAAGGGACTCGAGATCGAAAAGGTCGAGACCAAAATCGGAGAGAAGGAAGTCAAAGAGGAGCTCGAGAAGGTACAGAAGAGCCAGGCGAGGATGGAGGCTGTTGAGGGCCGCAAGACCGAGATGGGCGACACTGTGATCTTTGATTTCGAAGGAAGCGTCGACGGCGAGCTGTTCAGCGGCGGAAGCGCCGAGAACTATGAGCTCAAGCTCGGATCGGGACAGTTCATCCCGGGATTCGAAGAGCAGCTCGTGGGCAAGGACGCCGGCGAGGACGTGGATGTTGAAGTCGTGTTCCCCGGTGACTATCATGCCGAGGAACTCGCGGGCAAGCCTGCGCTCTTCAAGTGCAAGATCCACGAAGTCAAGAGAGAGATCCTGCCTGAGATCGACGACGAGCTCGCCAGCGATGTGAGCGAATTCGAGACTCTCGCTGAGTACAAGAAGGACCTCAAGAAGAAACTCCAGGAGGCTGCTCACGAGACAGATCTTTCAGTCATGAAGGACAGAGTCCTCGAGAAGCTCTACGAGCTGAACGACATCGAAGTGCCTGAGGTAATGATAAAGAATGAGATAGAGAACATGCTCTACGACATGAACCAGAGCCTTTCGTCGCAGGGACTCGGACTCCAGCAGTATCTTGAGTGGACGGGCAAGACCGTCGACGAGCTCAGGGAGGAGACCAGACCTGAGGCGGAGAAGAGGATCAGGACGAGGATCCTGCTGAAGAACGTCATCAGGATGGAAGGTCTCGAGGTAGAGGATGAAGAGATCCGCGAGCTGATGGAGGACTTCGGCAAGCAGTACGGCATGACCGTAGATCAGGTCAAGGAAATGGCCGGTTCGGAGACAGAAAACTACTTCAGGGAAGACGCTCAGACAAAGAAGGCCATCGAATGGCTCTTTGAGCACGCCAAAGTGATAGAGAAGAAGGCCCCGAAGAAGACAAAGGCCAAGAAAGAAGACAAGGCTGAAGAAAAGTAAGAAAACTATCGGAAAAGGCGGTAAGGGATGAACTACGTACCTTATGTAGTCGAGCAGACCGGTCAGGGAGAGAGGACTTATGACATCTACTCCAGACTTCTGATCGACAGGATCATTTTTATAGACGAAGAGATAACGCAGCATACGGCCAGCGTCGTGGTGGCCGAGCTGCTGTTCCTTGAGGCGCAGGATCCGGACAAGGATATAAACATATATATCAACTCTCCGGGCGGAGAAGTGGCGGCAGGACTCGCTATCTACGATACCATGCGTTTCATCAAGCCGGACATCAGCACGATATGCGTGGGCAGGGCCGCTAGCATGGCGGCCGTGCTGCTTTCGGCCGGCACTAAGGGCAAGAGATATGCTCTGCCTAACGCGGAGATAATGATCCACCAGCCTTTGGGCGGATTCCAGGGACAGGCGTCTGACATAAAGATCACCGCCGATCACATACTGGAACTCAAGGAAAGGCTGAACCGCATCCTGGCGGAGAACACCGGACAGGAACTCTCAGTCATAGAAAGGGACACGGACAGAGACAATTACATGACTTCTGCCGAGGCGGCCGCGTACGGCCTGGTCGACAAGGTCATCGAGAGGAGCACAAATGCCTAACAACGAAGCAAAATGTTCATTTTGCGGCAAGACTACATCACAGGTCCGCAGCATGATGGTCGGACCCGGTGTCTATATATGCAATGAATGCGTCGACCTGATCAAATCCATGATGGACGAAGAGAAGAGCCCGGCTCCGAAGAGGAAGAAAGGCAAGCTGCCGACTCCTGCGGAGATCAAGGCCCAGCTCGACCAGTACGTCATAGAGCAGGATCCTGCAAAGAGGAGCCTGGCGGTAGCGGTGTACAACCACTACAAGAGGATCAGGCATCTCGACAGATATAAGAACAGCGACGTGGACAGGGTGGAGCTGCAGAAGAGCAACATCCTGATGCTGGGCCCTACGGGCTGCGGCAAGACTTTGCTTGCCCAGACGCTGGCCCGCATACTTGACGTTCCTTTCGCCATCGTGGACGCGACCTCGCTCACAGAAGCTGGCTATGTCGGTGAAGACGTCGAGAACATCCTGCTGAGACTCTATCAGGCCGCTGACGGCGACCTCGACAGGGCTCAGAGGGGCATCATTTACGTCGATGAGATCGACAAGATCGCACGCAAGTCGGAAAACACGTCCATCACAAGAGACGTAAGCGGCGAGGGCGTGCAGCAGGCGCTCCTCAAGATCATTGAGGGCACTGTAGCGAACGTTCCTCCTCAGGGCGGCAGGAAACACCCTAATCAGGAATTCATCCATTTCGATACCAAGGACGTGCTGTTCATCTGCGGAGGCGCCTTCACGGGCCTCGACAAGATCATAAAGGTCAGGATGGGCAACAAGGTCATCGGATTCAACAAGGAAGAGAAGAAGGTGGACCTCGATGAGGCGGACATCCTGCTGAACACCCAGCCTGAGGATCTGCTGAAGTTCGGTCTCATACCGGAACTCATCGGAAGACTGCCGGTCACGGTGGCTCTGAGCGAGCTCAGTAAGGAGGCGCTGGTGAGGATAATCACCGAGCCTAAGAACTCGCTGGTGAAGCAGTATCAGACTCTCTTCGCCATGGACAACGTGGACCTCGTGGTCGAAGACGAGGCCGTTGAGGCGATAGCCGACAAGGCTCTCTCGCTCAATACAGGCGCAAGAGGCCTGAGGGGCATTTTCGAAGGCCTTATGACTGACATCATGTACGAACTGCCTTCGAGACCTGAAGTCGACAAATGCATCATTACGGCCGCGGTCGTAAGGGGAGAAGCCGAGCCTGTGCTGATGCTCAGAAAAGAAGCAAAAGAAAACGAACAACTCACACTGGAGAAGGAAGCATAATGAACGGATACGAAACTAAGCGTGTCCCATATATCCCGCTGAGAGGGCAGGCCTTCTTTCCGGGCACTATAGTGGGATTCGATATCGGAAGAGACAAGTCACTTGCCGCCGTTGATCTAGCGATGAACGGCGACAAATATATTGCGGTGTCTGCGCAGAGGGATCCGTCCGTGAGCGAGCCGCGTCAGGACGACTGCTACCTGACGGGAGTGCTCGTGAGAGTGCGTCAGGTCGTCAAGAAGAACGAGGACTTCGTGCGCATACTCGTCGTGGCGGAGCAGAGGATAAGGATCGAGGAGATCTATGTTGCCGGCGACATGCTCGCCTGCGATTTTACCATTGCGGAAGATTACGACAACGACACCGATGACATCAGCATGCAGGCAAACATCCGCGTGCTGAGACAGCTTTACATGAAATACCTTGAACTGACGGGACAGGGAGAGTCCGCAGGAAGGACGCTCATAGACGACGTTGATGATCCGGCGCTGCTCTGCAGCCTGATCGCAAACGAAGTCGACGTCTCGTTCGACATCAAGCAGACACTGCTTGAGATAGACTCAGTCAAACTGAGAGTCAGCCACCTTGTGGACATCATCGGCAAGGAAAACAACATACTCTCGATCGCCAAGAGGATCAACAACCGCGTCGTCAAGAACATGAACCGCGGTCAGAGGGAGTATTATCTGAGGGAACAGCTCCAGGTCATCAAGGAGGAACTCGGCGAAGACGAGGACACCGATGATGAGATCCGTCAGTGGAAAGAGAAACTCGAAGAGCTGAAACTCGAAGAGAAAACGGAAGCCAAGGTCAAAAAAGAGATAGACAAGTTCAGCAAGATGAGCCCGATGAGCCCTGACGCCAACGTGTCAAGGACTTACATCGAGACCATACTGGACCTGCCGTGGAGGAAGGCCAATAAGATCAACCGCAATATCAACAAGGCGGAGAAGATCCTCAACGAGGACCATTACGGTCTCGAGAAGGTTAAGGAGAGGATACTCGAGTGCCTCGCGGTGCAGCATCTCACCAGGAACAACAAAGGCCCTATCATCTGCCTCGTAGGCCCTCCGGGCGTCGGCAAGACTTCCATCGCGAAGTCGATAGCCAGGGCGACCAACAGGGAGTTCGTAAGGATGTCGCTCGGCGGAGTAAGGGACGAGGCCGAGATAAGGGGACACAGACGCACCTACATCGGAGCGATCCCGGGCAGGGTCATCAACGGCATTTCCGAAAGCGGCACCAACAATCCGCTCTTCCTCTTTGACGAGGTCGACAAGATCGGAAGCGATTTCAGGGGAGACCCGGCTTCGGCGCTGCTCGAAGTGCTCGATCCTGAGCAGAACAGCACGTTCACCGACCACTACCTTGAGATCCCGTTCGACCTTTCGGACGTCATGTTCATCACGACGGCAAACACCACCGCCACTATCCCGGCTCCGCTCCTCGACAGGATGGAAGTCATAGAGCTCACCAGCTACACGGAAGAGGAGAAGGTGCACATCGCCACAGGCTATCTGGTGCCTAAGAAGATGAAAGAGAACGGTCTCAAAAAGACGCAGTTCAGCATCACTTCAGCCGCGATCAGGGACATCATCGAGTACTACACCCGCGAGGCGGGAGTCAGGAACCTCGAAAGAGAGATAGGGAACGCGTGCCGCAAGGCCGCGCGCAACATAGTGAGCGGAAAGCAGAAGAAAAACAGCGTTACGCCGCGCAATCTCAAGTCGTACATCGGCAAGAGAGTGTTCATCGACGATATCGGCTCGCTCGAGCCTGAAGTCGGAGTGACCACGGGCATGGCATGGACAACAGTCGGCGGAGTCACGCTCACCATAGAGACCGTGAAGATGCCGGGCACAGGCAAGCTCATACTTACGGGACAGATGGGCGATGTCATGAGAGAGTCGGCAACGACCGCTCTCGGATACATCAAGTCCATATCCGGAAAGTATAAGATCGGCAAGGACATCTTCAAGGATTACGACATCCAGATCCACATCCCTGAAGGCGCGACGCCGAAGGACGGCCCGTCCGCGGGCATCACCATGTGCAGCGCGCTGTTCTCGCTTCTGACCGACCGCAAAGCGGATAAGACGGTCGCCATGACGGGCGAGATAACCCTGAGAGGAAAGATACTCAGGATAGGCGGTCTCAAGGAGAAATCGCTGGCAGCATACAGGCAGGGCATAAGAAAGATCATCATTCCGAAGGAGAACGAGCCTGATCTCGAGGAGATCCCGGCATCGGTCCGCAGGGAGATCGAGTTCATACCGGTCTCCGACTTCGAAGAGGTGATCCCTGTAGTCATACAATGAAGATCACCAAAGCAGAACTCGAAGCCGTCGCCGTAAAGGCGTCGCAATATCCGCCGGAAGACCTGCCGGAAATAGCATTCGCAGGCAGATCGAACGTCGGAAAGTCATCGCTGCTGAACCTCATCACCGGCAGGAAGAGCCTGGCAAGGGTCTCGGGGAGCCCCGGAAAGACACGGACCATAAACTTCTACAGGTGCAATGATGAGTTCAGGATAGTTGACCTGCCCGGATACGGATTCGCGAAGGTCAGCAGGAGCGAGAGCGAGAAGTGGGGCGCCATGATCGAAGGTTATCTCGAGAACAGAAGCACCCTGCGCAAGGTAGTGCAGCTCGTGGACATACGGCACAAGCCGAGCGCTCAGGACGTACAGATGTATGAGTACCTGAAGTACTATGGGCTGGACGGCATAGTGGTAGCCACGAAGGCTGACAAGGTGGGCGGCAATCAGAGAGCTGCCTGCATAAAGACCATAAGACAGACACTGGGAATGGGAAAAGAGGACATAGTCGTACCTGTATCCGCTCTTAAGAGGACCGGCGACGACAAACTGCTCGAAGTTATCGAAACACTGCTGTAAACAAGGAGGAGACATGGCTGAGAAGATCGGGAAGATCCTGTACACAGAGAAGGACATTTTAAAAAGGGCAAAGGAGATCGCTGAAGAGATCGACAGAGATTATGCCGGCGAGGAAGTCATAGTGCTCTGCACACTAAAGGGCTCGCTGCTCTGGGTCGCGGACATCATGAAGAATCTGACCGTGGACACCAAACTCGACTTCATATCCGCGAGCAGCTACGGCGCGTCCAAGACCAGCTCGGGCGTGGTAAAGATCAAATTCGATCCTGAGATCAACATGTACAACGCCAATATCCTCGTCGTGGAGGACATCGTCGATACGGGCAATACGCTCAAGTACGTGCTGGCAAAGCTGCAGGAGAGAGGACCTAAGTCCGTGAAGATCTGCACCATGCTCAACAAGGAGTCGCGCAGGACTGCCGATCTCCACGCCGATTACGTCGGTTTCGAGATCGAAGATCTTTTCGTGATAGGCTACGGACTGGACTTCGACCAGAAATACAGAAATCTGCCTTACATTTCATATCTTGAAGAGGATGACGTTGAATCACTATAAAGTCGGATCGAAATTCAGTAAGGATGACCTCAGGGCTCTCATAGAGTCGGATCTTAAGAAGGACATCCACATGCATACATGCTTCTCTGACGGCACGCTTACGCCAGAGGAGGTGCTTGACATGCGCGCGGAAGAGGGGTATGAGCTGCTGGCGATAACCGATCACGACGGCATAGACGGCTCGGTGTGCGGCCGTGAATACGCGGAAGAACTCGGCATACACTACATCTCAGGCATCGAATTCGATTCCGAGGACGGACTGGGCAAGGACATCCACATGCTGGGATACGGCTTCGATCCGGAGAACCCATTGCTGAAGCAAGCCCTGTCGGGCATACTGATGGAGAGGGCCGACCGTAACAAAAGGCTCCTGGCGGCGCTCAACAGAAAAGGCTACGATATCACCTGGGACGAGATCTGGGCGATCAACGAAGGCCGGTTCGTCGGGAAGCCAACATTCGCCGCGGTGCTCAGAAACAAGGGCTACGTGAAGTCCAAGGACCAGGCATTCAACACCATCTTCAGAGAGCCTGATATCAAGTGCATAAAAAAGAGGACCCTGCCTACCAAGGAAGTGGTCGAACTGATACATATGGCCGGCGGACTCGCCGTGCTGGCGCATCCGATGGAACAGAGGCGTCTCAACGAGACCTTCGAGGAGTTCAGGCCGAGGCTGTACTGGATACTCGACAGGATACTTGGCTACGGGATCGACGGACTCGAGTGTCACCATCCGTCGGCAGATCCTTATCAGCAGGAACTGCTGGTCGAGTACGCGAAGGATCATGGCCTGATGATAACAGAGGGTTCAGACTTCCATACGCTCTATGACAAGAGGAGCTTCAAGAGATACCACAGACCTTAAGGGACGCGGACGCGTCCTTTTTTCATGCCGGAAAGACAGGCCCGTGCGCTGAGGCCTGCACGAGATCCTGCAAAAAATGACCTTTTTCCGACACTAAATGACCTCCTCACAAAACCGTCATAAACGGACCGGAATGCCCCTATAGAATGGGCGCATGAGCGGTACAGGAAAGGAGGCAGAAAATGAAAATCAATAAATTCAGGGTGCCGAAGCCGGTTTACTATCAGTGCGTCTGGACAGTCAAGGATATAGAGCGGCTGAGGAGGCTGGAAGCGGTAAGCAACTATACTCAGAAAAGCGACGAGCTCGTGTTTTTTGTGGATGATGAAGAGGTGATACGCAGCGCGGATGTCCTGAAACAGGCTGCGTGGAGACTCGAGTGCATAAGGAAGGCGATCGAAAAGATCCCCCGCGAGTACAGACAGAGCACCATAGACTGCATAGTCTATAACGTGCCTTTCGGGGACGCGGCGCACGAGAACACGTGGCGCAAATGGCGGCAGGTTTTTATCCGCGAACTGGCCAAAAATCTGATGCTGATATGACTGGTTATGTGCTAAAATAAAAGCAGGATATATTGTTATTGTAAAGGTGTGCCATGATATTCGAAGAAAAGACCATTAAGAGCGAGATAATGTACGACGGACCTATTTTCAAGGTCAGAAAGCACCTTGTGGAAACAAGGGCGGGCGAGTCTGTCAGAGACGTAGTAGAGCATAACGGCGGATCCGTGATGCTTGCCCTGACTGACGAAGGAAAGATCCTCATGGTAAGGCAGTACAGAAAGGCGTTCGATGAATCGCTTCTGGAGCTGCCGGCGGGCAAGACCGATCCGGGCGAGGGCCCTGAAGTTACGGCTGCCAGAGAGATCAGGGAGGAGACCGGATATACCGCTTCCACTGTGGAACATTTGCTCACGTTCTATCCGACGTGCGGTTACTCGAACGAAAAGATCAACATCTTCTTATGCAAGGACCTCATCCCGGGCGAGATGGAATGGGACGAAACAGAGAGCCTGGACGTTTTCGAAATGGACCCGGACGAGGTGATCGGCATGATCATGCGCAATGAGATAAAGGACGCTAAGACCATAATAGCCCTGCTGTATGCCAGACAGGCGGGAGAACTGTAGAGGTGCGAGATGAGAGATTTCATTGATTACATGAAAAACGAAAAGCGCAAGGCGAAAAATACGCTTATCGCATATGAGAGAGATATCGCGGCGTTCGAGAAATACCTGACCGGACGCGGGGCCAAGGGGCTCGAGGACTGCACGGACAACGACGCCATAGCGTACGTGATGCAGCTCGGCAATGAGAACAAGTCCAAGCCGACCATCAACAGAAAGGTCTCGGCGCTGAGGACTTACTATGAATACCTCATAAGCAAAGGCGTCATGAGCAGCAACCCGTTCGCCAAGATCAAGGCCGTGAAGAGCGACAAGAGGCAGATCGACTATCTGACGCAGGACGAGGCCGCGAGGCTCATGGACCTGCCGATGGACGACGTTAAGGGGCTCAGGGACAAGGCGCTGCTGGAGTTCATGTACGGCACCGGCGCCAGGGTCACAGAGGTGGTCAGGCTTAAGTTCAGCGACGTCAACCTCCGGATGAATTTCGTGACGCTGCGCGACGTAAACGATGAGAGCAGGATAGTGCCTCTGGGAAGCTACGCGTCCGCCGCGATGGCAGAGTATGTAAACAACTCGTACGATCACATAAAGGGCAGGCCTCATACAGACGATGATTTTGTATTCATCAATTTCAGGGGCGATCCTCTGACAAGACAGGGCATCTGGAAGATCCTCAAGGACTACGGCCAGATGCTGGGCGTAGAGTCGCGCATGACTCCGCAGATCCTGAGGGACAGCTTCGCGGTCCACATCCTGCAGAACGGCGGCGATCTCAAGACCCTGCAGGAACTGATGGGATTCGAGGACATGACAGTCGGCATCGCTTATCTGGCGGTCATCGACATCCGCGTCAGAGAGGTGTTCAGAAGCTGCCATCCAAGAGCTTAATTACACATCTTTTTTATAAAAAATCTCTTGCATTGTAAGGCTTGGTATTGTATTCTATTAGGGCTGTCGGTTTTTCCGGCGGCCCACAGTTATTACGGGCGGTCCTCTGGGGACGGCATACGGCCGGTGGCTCCAAGAACGTCTTGAGAGGAAGGAGAGAATAACGTGAATATTTTAGATCAGGTCACAATGGATTACAGAAGGGAAGACATCCCTGAATTCAAAGTCGGCGATACACTCAGAGTACACGTAAAGATCATCGAGGGTCAGAGAGAAAGAATCCAGGTCTTCGAGGGCTATGTGCTTAAGAGACAGCACGGCGGCGTAAATGAGACATTCACAGTAAGAAAGCTGTCAAACGGAATCGGCGTAGAGAAGACATTCCCGCTGCACTCGCCAAAGATCGAGAAGATCGAGGTAGTCAGGAGGGGCAGAGTCAGAAGAGCTAAGCTCAACTACATGCGTCAGAGAACCGGTAAGGCAGCCAGGATCAGAAGCGCTGAATAGTGACATGATGCATACCTTAAGCACGGGCTTGGGTATGCATTTTTTCTTTATCCGGAATGCAGCCGGCAAGATCCTCGAGAAACACCCGCGCCCGCGCTGTATGCGCTGCTAGTATAGACAAGAAATGATAGACAACATCAACTGGTACCCGGGTCACATGAAAAAGACCCGCGAATTGATACAGGAAAACCTCAAGGCTGTGGATCTGGTCATAGAGATCGTCGACAGCCGTATTCCCGTGTCCAGCAGAAATCCTATCATTGACGAGATAGTATCCGGAAAGCCTCGCATCATAGTTCTGGGCAAGGCCGATCTGGCTGACGAAGAGGAGACCGCGAAGTGGGCTGAGATCCTCTCGAAGAGCGATGGAGTAAGGCGCGTCATGGCCCTCAATCTGCAGTCGGGCGAGAACATCAAGAAGCTTCTGAAGGCTCTCGAGGCCGAGCAGAAAAAGAGAGATGAGCAAAGATCCGTCAAAAGGCCGCTCCGCATCATGATAGTCGGGGTGCCTAATGTAGGAAAGTCCTCTCTCATCAACAGGCTGACCGGCAGAAGGTCCGCTCAGACAGGCGACAAGCCGGGCGTCACGAAAGGCAAACAGTGGCTTACCCTTTCGAACGGCATGCAGCTCCTCGACACGCCGGGCATTCTCTGGCCGAAGTTTGAGGACCCGAAAGTGGGACTCGATCTCGCGTTCTGCGGAAGCATAAAGGACGATATAATCGGCGTGCAGGATCTCGGCTTCGAGCTTATAAAGGTGCTCGGCAGCGAATATCCTGAAATGCTTCAGGAACGCTACAGGCTGGATGAAATATCCGAAGACGCCCTGGAGAACATGGACAATATCGCACGGAAGCGCGGATTCATAATGTCAGGCAAAAGGATAGACTACGAGAGGACGGCAAGGACCGTGCTGGATGAGTTCAGAGGCGGCAAGATCGGCAGGATAACACTCGAACACGTAAAGTAGTCTTTACATAAGCTGATGTATAAGTAAAGTCTACTTTACATATACAAATGACTACGTAAAGAATGCTTTACATACAACAACGATTGCGTAAAGAATACTTTACATTTTGCGGAACAATATTGAAAAGTGTATAGCATGGGAGGCCTGCCACACCTCGAGCCGGGCGGTTCGTGCTATACAAAGTATAGCTTGGTAGGCCTGTCACACTTCGAGACAGGCGGTTCGTGCTATACAAAGTATAGCTTGGTAGGCCTGTCACACTTCGTAACTGGTGGTTCGTGCTATACACCGTGCAATAAAAATGGCTGCTGAGTAAGGATAAACGATGACCAAGCAGGAACGGATAGAAAGAGACATAGCGAAACTGGCCGAGATGAAGGCTCATGAAGATGAGCTGAGAGCGGAAGGCTACAGATATATCGCAGGTATCGACGAAGTGGGCAGAGGTCCGCTCGCGGGACCTGTTTATGCTGCCTGCGTGATCCTTCCTGAGGACTTCGATGTCATCGGCATCAACGATTCCAAGAAACTTTCCGCAAAGAGACGCGAAGAACTCTCTGAGATCATAAAGGAAAAATCACTCGCCTGGGGAATAGGGATAGCCGACAATAGGGAGATCGACGATATCAACATCCTTGAAGCGACGAAGAACGCCATGAAGAGGGCGCTCACTGCTACGAAGCGCATGCTGTCGGAGCGCGGCCTTCTCAGCGCTGAAGGCGAGGAACACAGAAAGGACATGCTCCTCATAGACGCGGTGAAACTCGACGCGGGCATGCCGAGCGAATCGATCGTCAAAGGTGATGAGAAGTGTCTGTGCATAGCGGCGGCATCCATAGTCGCCAAGGTGGCGAGAGACGCTTACATGACGGGGATGGACGCTGTCTATCCGGGATACGACTTCGCGGGGAATAAGGGATACGGTACCGCGAAACATTACGAGGGACTCAGGAAACTCGGAAAGACGCCTATACACAGGCTGACGTTCCTGAAGAAGTTCGACGAGGATCAGACGACGAAACACAGGGCACCAAAGGAGGCTGAAGTGGCTAAGAAAGTATATGCTGTCAGAAAAGGAAGAACGACAGGCATCTTCATGACCTGGGACGACTGCAAGGCGCAGGTGGACGGTTTTGCGGGAGCTGAGTACAAGAGCTTTGCCGACCCTGCGGACGCGATGGCCTATCTCGGGCTGGCCGGCGCGGGCAGCACGGAAAGCGGGGAGAAGTTCCCCGAAGGCGTGAGAGCATATGTTGACGGCAGCTATGACAGCTCAAGCGGAAGATTCTCGTGCGGCGTGGTCATCGTCGAGACCGACGCGAACGGAAAGAGCGAGACTACGGAGATCAACTCCGCGTTTGACGATGAAGAGGCTGCTCAGCAGAGGAACGTCGCGGGGGAGATCATGGGGTCGAAGCTCGCGATCGACTGGTGCAGGGCAAACGGCGTAAAGGTCATAGAGATCTACCATGACTATGAAGGAATCGGCGCCTGGGCCGACAGAAAATGGAAGGCCAACAATCCGCTGACGCAGGGTTACAGGGACTTTGTCGAAGAGGCCAGAAAGAGCATGAAGATCACCTTCGTGAAGGTAAAGGCGCATGCCGGCAACAAGTACAACGAGCTTGCCGACAGGCTCGCGAAGAAGGCACTTTCCGAATAGTCAAAAAAAGGGGTGGAAATGAAAGCTGTTCTGCTTTATAATGGTGAACAGCGACGCGGTCCATTAGCTCAGTTGGGAGAGCGACAGGGTGACAACCTGTAGGTCATTGGTTCAAGTCCAATATGGGCCACCAAAAGGAAAAGGCACTGTTACCAACAGGTACAGTGCCTTTTTCTGTTCTTTTTCTGATCTGCAGCAAACGGTCTAATGTCCTTGCAGCGGACTACAAGATTGCTTTTGACAACTTTTACTTAATATGTTAGCTTGTTATGGGGCAATATATTACTTCGAAAGGAGAAAAACATGTTTTGTATTAGATGCGGAAAAGAATTACCAGATGATGCTCTTTTTTGTCCATATTGCGGACAAAAAGCTAATGCTGCCATTGCATTTGAGGAGGAGGATGCAGAGCCACTCAGAAGCATCGTATTCAGAAGGCCGCCTTCACCGGTAGGAGCACAAGTCACATTAGAACTATACTTTGACGATGAGTTGATTTTCACTTTATTTCCGGGGAACACTTACAAGCTTGAAGGTGTAGATTCCGGAAAACACTCTTTCTTTGCGATACCTCCTGCGAGAGCAAAAAAAGAAAAGGAAAAGTTCAGAAAAAAAGGCGCTGTTGTGCCTGAAGGAACCAAATCATTAACATACGAGGTTATATGCGGGCTCAGAGATGTTAAGTATAGCAAAGTAGATTAAACGGAGCATCAACCCCTTAACGGGCCTGTGGGAGTTCCTGCAAGCCCGTCTTTTTATTGAGAAATGGGCGGGAAAAGGGTATAATTAATAAATTATTACGCAAAGAAAGGGTAAGAGAGCTATGAATTTCATCTTCGTATCACCGAATTTTCCGCATACATACTGGCACTTCTGTGACAGGCTCAAAAGGAACGGCATCAATGTGCTGGGAATAGGCGATGCGCCTTACGACACGCTTGAGGAGCCTCTGAAGGCGGCTCTGACCGAGTATTACAAAGTAGACAACATGGAGGACTACGATCAGATGTACCGCGCTGTGGCTTATCTGGCCTTTAAGCACGGCAAGATCGACTGGCTCGAGTCCAACACGGAATACTGGCTCGAGCAGGACGCCAGGCTCAGAAAGGACTTCAACATCGGCTCCGGCGTACAGCCTGAGGAGCTCGCGATGTGGAAGAGCAAGTCGGCAATGAAGCCGTTCTATAAGGAAGCAGGCGTTCCGACAGCCAGGAACCATAAAGTCACTAACATCGAGGCCGCAAGGGAGTTCCTCGATGAGATAGGCGGATACCCGGTTATTGTAAAGCCGGATATCGGAGTAGGAGCGGCCGACACGTGGAAGCTCGAAAACGACGCTGATCTCGAATGGTTCTACAACAACCTTCCGCAGCATCCGTATGTAATGGAAGAGTTCGTGTACGGTTACATTTATTCCTACGATGCCATCGTCAACGCGCAGGGAGAGGTCCTCTTTGAGAGTTCCAACTGGTTCCCGCCTTCGATCGCTGATCTGGTCAACAAGGGCCTCGAGCTTTCGTACTACACGCTGCCTGAGGTACCGGAGCAGCTCCGCGAGTTCGGACGCGCCACGATCAAGGCGTTCAAGGTAAGGAGCAGGTTCGTGCACTTCGAGTTCTTCCGCCTGACGCAGGCCAGGAAGAACCTCGGCGAGGTAGGCGAGTTCGTGGGTCTTGAGGTCAACATGAGACCTGCCGGCGGATATACGCCTGACATGATGAACTTCTCGCATAACACGGACGTATACGAGATATGGGCGGAGATGGTAGCGCACAATGAGCGCAGGCTTCCGGACATCGGCGGCGACAGATACTGCGCGTACGCTTCCCAGAAGGACATCCATAAGTATAAACACAGTCACGCGGAGATCATGGAAAAATACGGAAACTGCATGAGGATGGCAGAGCGCATGCCTGACGTGCTGTCCGGGGCCATGGGAAACCAGATGTATACGGCATTGTTTGAGACGTATGAAGAGGTGCAGGATTTCTTCAGTTTCGTCCAGGAACACGCAGAATAGGGGAATATAATGAACGATTACTACAAGAGAGATTACAGCTGGATAATGGACAGGGACATGGAGCACGCGGTCTTCGGAGACAGCGGCAAGCTCCTGGTGGCTTTCGGCCCGCAGAACGGACACACTTATGATTTCCGCAACTTCGGTATGATCGACACGATCGCTCCGTGGATCGAGGCGGGAAAGCTGAGAGTCCTCTGTGTGGACAGCATAGATGAGGAGACATGGTCGGCAGAAGGACAGCCGGAGAGGCAGAGACTCGAGCTGCAGGAGAGATGGTTCCGCTACGTCACGGACGAACTCATGCCGCAGTACACTTATGACGGCAACAAGGCGATCACTACCGGCTGCAGCATGGGAGCGACCCACGCGGCCAACTTCTTCTTCCGCCGTCCTGACATCTTCGACGGAGTGATAGCGCTGAGCGGCCTGTACGACACCAACTATTTCTTCCACGGATATAAGGACGACCTCTCGTACGCGAATTCGCCTATAGAGTTCCTGCAGAACATGCCTGAGGATCATGTGTGGATGGACCTTTACAGGCAGAGCAACATAATCATATGCTGCGGACAGGGAGCCTGGGAGGATGAGATGCGCGTGGATCTGCACAAGATGGATGAAGTCCTCACCAGAAAAGGCGTGAGCCACTGGGCGGACTACTGGGGCTATGACGTCAATCATGACTGGCCGTGGTGGCAGAAGCAACTGCCGTATTTCATGAGCAACATACTCGGAAATCCGTGATTTTCAAGCAAAACATCGACAAAAGGGAAGAAGCCTGAAAAGGCTTCTTTTTATTGAAAAATGTTATTGACAATTTGCTCACAAACGAGTATATTATGACTGTGATTAGCACTCTCGCCTAACGAGTGCTAACAATACAAACAAAAAGCAAGGAGGCAGGACATGGATCTGAGCGAAAGACAATTACAGATACTGCAGGCGATCATAACAGATTATGTAGAGACCGCCGAGCCGGTCGGTTCGAGATCGATCGCAAAGAAATATGACCTTGGCGTCAGCCCGGCTACGATCCGCAACGAGATGGCGGATCTTGAGGAAATGGGATACCTGACGCATCCGCATACTTCGGCGGGCAGAGTTCCATCGGACAAGGCGTACAGACTGTATGTCAACGAACTGATGAAGAAGAAGAACCTGAGCGCCAGAGAAAAGCGCATGATAAGCGACCGTCTGTCGGCAAGCAGGGACGAGTTCGACCGCACCATAAGGCATGCGGCCGAGCTGCTCTCGGAGATAACGCATCTGGCGTCGTTCGCCATGACGCCGGCGACCAATGACGAGACCATAAGCTTCATAAGGCTCCTCCCGGTGGACGCGAGGACGCTCATACTCATGATAGTAGGCGACAGCGGCAACGTAACGAATACAACACTGAGACTGAACGTGCCGTACACACAGGATTCGCTCGAACTTCTGAGCAAGAACATGACTGTTCAGTACAGAGGACGCACCCTGGACGACGTGCTGAAGAGCGAGATCATAGAAGATGTAGGATCAGACATAGAAGCGCTGAGCTCCCTCAGGGGCCACGTGATGCCGAGTTTCCTGAGGACTCTTGAGGACATGCTCAACGTCAATCTGTACATGGAGGGCATGACAAACATATTCAGTCTGCCTGAGTACATGAGCATAGACAGAGCCAGGGAATTCATGGAACTGTTTGCCCGGAAGGACTGGTTCACGCAGAAGATGCTCGCGAGAGGCGAAGGAGTCGTTGTCACCATCGGCGAGGAAAACGACACGATGAAGGACTGCACTCTCATAACCGCGACGTATCATGTGGACGGAAAACTGGTCGGCAAGATCGGAGTCATAGGACCGACGAGGATGAAATATGATGAGATAACATCCATCATGGAGTATCTCACCAGCAACCTCAGCGAGAGCTTCAAACTCCCGGCCGATACAGGCGACGGAAACGCAGGCGATGAGGAATAGCCTGAAGGCATGACATACCGAATACATGAAAGGAACCAGTACTGATGTCAGAAGATAAGAAAAAACACATCGAGATAGAAGACGAAAACACTGAAGCCGAAGAAGCGAAAGCCGAAAAGGCCGAAGCTGAAGCGGAAGAGGCTGAGGATAAGGAAC
>JBGUKZ010000086.1:0-22564 GCA_045114795.1 Anaerovoracaceae bacterium | reverse complement strand
CCCGTTCTGACCGTGTGACTCGCTTGTCGTGCTATACATTGTATAGCTTGGAGGCCCGTTCTGACCGCGTGACTCGACTGTCGTGCTATACATTGTATAGCTTGGGGACCCGTTCTGACCGTGTAACTCGCTTGCCGTGCTATACATTGTATAGCTTGGAGGCCCGTTCTGACCGTGTGACTCGCTTGCCGTGCTATACATTGTATAGCTTGGAGGCCCGTTCAGACTGTGTGACTCGCTTGCCGTGCTATACATTGTAGGCATTGTGGAGAAGATACAGGTTGTTGCGGTGCAGCTTCAGGCCGTTGCGGTGCAGATTCAGGGCTTTTTTCTGAGCTTGCGGGCGTAGGCAAGGGTCTGCTTGAGGGCCGGGCCCTTGGCGATGCCGGCCAGTCTCAGTTTGTGGGCGTAGCCGAGGATCTCCGTGAAGTCTTCGCCGGGTTCGATGCCGGCTTCAATGAGGTCCCGGCCCGTGACGTATGGTTCTGCCATGGTCTCTTCGAATACGCGGAGCCTCTCGCACAGGAACTCGTGGTCGCCCGAGAATCTTTCAGTTCCCGCGAAGACGGGTCTGTCGGCTGCGGCAAACCATATGAGGTCCTCCGGCGCGACCGCTTCGTCGAACATCCTGTTGGTGGATTTGACTGACGGTTTCGAATGCGCTGAGACGTTGGGACGCATGTGGAGCGGCACCATGTTCTTAAGGTAGGCTATTACGTCCCTTTCGTTGGTGAGGCGGCGGATGAAGCTCTCGACCAGCGGCATGCCTTTTGTCTCGTGGTTATACGCGTGGATGCGGCCGTTCTTTTCTTCCGTGGTCACGGCCTTTCCGAAGTCGTGCGTGAGCGCGAGCAGCATGAAGCGGTAGGGGTCGGACGCGTTGCCGCGCATGGCGGCCGCTCTGTCGACGACTTCCATGGTGTGCGTCCAGACGTCGCCCTCCGGGTGGTAGATCGGGTCCTGCTCCAGGCCTATGAGGAGCTCGAGCTCAGAGAACCAGGTGTGGAGCTGGTCCATTTTGCGGAGCTCCTCGAAGAAGATGGACGGCTTGCCCGCTTTGAGGAGGGCCTTTTTTAATTCTTCTTCGACGCGCTCTTTTGAAAGCGTGGAAAGGTCGATGGTGCGGCAGAGGTCTATGGTGGAAGGCGCGATGGTGAAGTTGAAGCGGGCCGCGAACTGCGCGCCGCGCAGGACCCTGAGCGGGTCTTCTATGAACGTCTCAGGGTCGATATGCCGGATGACTTTGGCGGCGATATCTTCGCGGCCGTTGAAGTGGTCCACGATCTCGCCTGTCAGCACGTCCTGCATGATCGAATTGATGGTGAAGTCGCGCCGCCTCGCGGCGCCTTCCGTTCCTATGTGCGGATCTACATCGATCTCGAAGTCTCTGTGCCCTCTTCCTGTCGCCCGCTCGCGGCGCGGCATGGCTATGTCGATGTCTTCGCCTTTCAGGGCGAAGACTCCGAAGCTCTTTCCGAACGTGATCGGCTCGCCTATCGTCTCGAGTATGCGGTAAAGCTCCTCCGGCTCTATCCCGTGCACCTCGATATCCACGTCCTTGTTGTCTATGCCGAGCAGTTTGTCGCGCACAAAACCGCCAACGTAGAAGGTCCTCCCGCCGGCATTATTGACTTCCTTCGCTATCCTTTCAGCTACGCTTGCCAATTGTTTTGTACCTTTCTTCCCGGATGTTTCTATCTAATCTTATTGATTATATTTGTATTATATCAACGTTTTCGCCGACGCTCGAGAAAAAAATGCGGGTCGCCCTCCTGTGGGCTCCCCGGGTCTGCTTAGCCAAGAGGCCTCGCCTTACAGCTGCCTGTACGGGTATGGCAGCGCCCGCCCAGGCAGCGCGGGCCTCTTGGAGCAGACCGGAAGAATGAAAAAAGCACCAATGGCGTTTGTGCAATTGGTGCAGTGGTTTGTGGTGAAATGTGGTGCCGCGCGGACTGTTTATTTTGCAGGAAGATCATCTTCGATTATGCCTTCCTCAGGGCCTTCCGGTGGGAAGGTCTGTAGTTTAGGCGCATCTTCTTCTGACTCGATGTCTTCCTCGGAAGTGGTGATCTCCGTCTCGATCGGCACGTCGGCGGTTTCGTCGGTGGTTTCGTCGACAGTCTCTTCTACGACTTCTTCGACTGTTTCGAAGACTACCGGGTCCGGATACGTCTCTTCGTCCAGATAGCCAAAATCATCGAGTTCGTCGGTGACCATGCCGGAGAACATGTAGTCGAGATCGCCCTTGTTTTTGTAGTAGAACCACAAAAGGCTCGCGAAAGCGATGGCCAGCGCGATGAGGGTGTCGGAACTGTAGCCGGACTCGATGCTGAACGCGAGCATCATACCGCCCACTATATACCAGCCCAGGCTGCGCGGCTTGAAGAACTGCTTCATCACGTATATCAGGATGAAAACGAGTCCCAGCGCGATGGTGCTGAGAGCCGAGACGATCCCTATAGCTTCTGTTGCCGATGCGCATACGATGACTCCGAAGATGAGCCAGCCTATGCCTTTTGGAGTGATTTTCATGTTTTGCCTTTCGTTATTCTGCTGCAGGAGTGCCGGCCAGACCGATCTCCTCAGCGTGTTCCTCCATGCCTCTGATGCAGATCTCTGCGACGTCGCGGAGCTCCATTCCCAGCATCTCGCAGCCTTTCTTGATGACTTCGCGGTCGCACTTCGCGGCGAAACGCTTGTCCTTGAAGCGCTTTATGAGGCCCTTGGCCTGCATGCCGATGATGCCTTCCGCGCGGAGACGGCCGTATGCCTGGATGATGCCGGTCAGCTCGTCGACGGTGAAGAGCGATTTCTCCATGTTGGTGATCGGCTCGACATCGTTGATGAGGCCGTAGCCGTGAGCGAGGATTGCGCGGACATCCTCTGGGTCTACTCCCGCGTCGAGGAGAGGCTGCTCGGTGTGGAGCAGGTGCTCTTCAGGGAATTGCTCGTAGTCATAATCGTGAAGATAGCCGACGGCCATCCAGTGTTCCTTGTCTTCGCCGAAGTGCTCGGCCATGGCGCCCATTGCCGCCATTACGTTAAGCGCGTGGATGCGGAGGTGTTCCTCGGTCACCACAGCGTCGTTGAGTTCTTTTGCTCTTTCGAGTGTAAGCATTTTGAAGTCCCCTTTCGATTTGTATTCCAGTCCTTATTATAGCATTATAGCACGCATGTCGAGGGCGGAGTTTTCTGCCTGATGGAAGCGGCGGTCTTCCTTTTAATTGAGGTGCGTCACGGTCCCGTCGCCGTCGACCGGGATCTCGTCGCCGAGGTAAGTCGGCTTCGCTTTTATTATCCCTTTGAAGAAATCTTTGTCGCGCGCAAGGACCTCGCGCGCCTCTCTGTAATGCCGGCCGGCGTACTTCTGCTGATTTGATGCCACGCCTTTTGCCTCGATGCCGAGCGAGTCGCACGCCTTGAGCGCCCGGTAGAGATGGTACTGCTGCGTGACGACTATCAGGCGGTCTGCTCTGAAGATAGCGTTGGATCTGTAGACCGACTCGTATGTCGAGAATCCGGCATAATCAAGAAAGATGTCTTCAGGCGGGACTCCCTGCGCGAGCGTGTACTGCAGCATGCAGTCCGGTTCGCTGTATTCGACGATGCTGTTGTCGCCGCTCAGGAGGAGCTTCGGCGCCACTCCCGCCTTGTAGAGGGCAATGGCTGTGTCGAGCCTATCCTTGAGCATCGGCGACGGTTCGTTGTCCGCCCACACCGCACAGCCCAGAACGAGTATGCACTGAGGGTCGATGCTCCTGCAGGCCGCTGCCTCATCTTCGGTGATGCCGCTTCCTGTGTCGACTCCGGCGATCTCTGACTTTACGGACTGCGTCACGCAGGCGCTAAGGCCGAAGGTAAACGCGGCCGCGATAATTATCAGTATGATCAATACTTTGATTGCTTTTTTCATATAAAAAAGTTTTGTGCCGGCGTCTATTAGATGCCGGATCGGGAGCCGGTCTAGCAGTTCCCGGTGTATACGTATCTGAGCTGCTCGCGGGCGATGTCCGCGAGCCTGTATTTGAGCCCCACGTCGGTCGCGCGGCGGTCCGTCATGTTGAATCGCGGGAAGAAGCGCGAGATGTGGAGCGGGATGTCCGTGCCTACGGCGCTGCCGTTTGAGCCGGTCAGCGAGGCGATCCATGAACACATTTCGCGGATCTCGCCTTCGCTGTCGTTCTCGCCCGGAACGATGAGCGTGGTGAGTTCCACGTGGCAGTGTTTGACGGCTTCTTCGATGAAGGCCATCGTCATGGCGCGGTCGCCGCCGAGCACGTCGTTGTAGTAGCGGTCGGTGAAGCCCTTTAGGTCGATGTTCATGGCGTCGATGTAAGGCGCGAGTTCCGCGAGGACCTCGGGCGAGGCGGTGCCGTTTGAAACGATCACGTTGTACATGCCCTGCTCGCGGACCAGTTTTGCGGTGTCGCGTATATACTCCCAGCCGATGAGCGGCTCGTTGTAGGTGAAGGCGACGCCGATGTTGCCGCGGTTTTTTGTCTGCGCGGCGATGGCAGCGAGCTCTTCAGGCGGGATGTATTCCGCCGTCTTCGCGAGGCGGCGCGCTTCGTCCGACCAGGATATCTGATAGTTCTGGCAGAACGGGCAGCGAAGATTGCAGCCGTAGCTGCCCACGGAGACTATGTACGATCCCGGGTGGAAGCGCGCCAGTGGCTTCTTTTCTATAGGGTCGAGGGCGAGCGAAGTGACCCTGCCGTAGTTGGCGGCTTTGACTTGCCCGTTTTCGCAGGTCCGGGCTCCGCAGAAGCCCAGGCCGCCCTCGGGGATATTGCATTGTCTGAAGCAGGTGTTACAGGTAGCCATGTTTTGCCTGATTGCGGTGATTTGCCGGCATGCGGCAAATCGTTTTTTATAGTTGATGTGATCCGCTTTTAGTAGTGGCGGATCACTTCGAAGCGCTGGAGCGATATCTTTTCGAACTTGCGGATGCCGGCCTTCTGGCGGGCGATGTCGATCTGCTGCGCCGGAGTGTCGACTCCGTCGAGATCCGGGAGCAGAAGGCCGCGCTTGTGGCCCGATCTGACGATGACGCCGTAGCGCTTGACATCGAGCTCCGCTTCGGAGTCGATGTCCTCTGCTTCGCCGAGCACGTCGACGCTGATCTCGAGGTACGGGAGCTCGGCGGTCTGTATCGGCGCGAAGCGCGGGTCGCGTGTGGACGCGCTCTTCGCGTTCTCGATTATTTCCTCCGCGATGGAGGAGCGCGTCGGACCTATGGTGCCGATGCACCCGCGCAGAGCGCCGTGCTTGTGGATCGAGACGAAGGTGCCGGCCTGTCTTTCGAGCATCTCTGATGGGAGTCCGGCCGGCACCGGGATGGTGTCGCGGCGCGATACCCAGGCATCGACTGCGGCGTAGGCAAGCTTGACGTATTCGTCGGATTGCTCGCGGCGCGCCGCGAGTTCCGATTCCATTTTGGTCAGGCGGGCATCGAGATACCGGCGGGCGGCGGAGGCGCCTTCAGGGTAGAAGGTGCAGATGCCGTAGCCGACGCCTGTGACATCCTGGTGCGACAGGCGTTCGGCTTTGACTTCTGTGCCGTCGAACGCGCCGCTCATTATTACGAATGAGCGGTGGCCGCATTCTGCGGCCCTGTCGCAGAAGCCCTCGTCGAAATCGAAAAGTTCGTCGAAGGCCGCCCTGCCCATCACGTCCATGATGCGTTCGTCATACTCAGGTCCTTCCGGAACATAGCCGTACGGACCGTATTCCTGCAGTTTGTGGGACAGGTCGCCGCTGGCGACTATGACAGTGCGCCTGTCGAGATTCTCGGCGGCTTCTTTGATAAGCATGCCGAGTTTATAGTGATCGGTGAGCGGCAGACCCGAGAGCCCGATGCGGACTATCCTGCCGCCTTTGTATTTGTTTCTTATGAACCAGAGCGGCACCATGGTGCCGTGGTCGAGGGCCTTGTCGCGCTCGCCCTCAGTGCCCGCGGGGAAGTCTGCCTCTTTTGCGAGGCGGCAGATCTCCTCTACCAGTTCTGTGTCGTATTCCTCATTGAAAGTGACGCCCGGCGCTCTGAAGGCAGCGAAGCTGCCGGCGGCTCTGCCGCCCGGAGACACGTGGAACCAGTCCGCGTACATTATGGAATGCGGACTCGTTATGACTATCGTCTCCGGACAGAGCGCCGCGATCTCATCCGCGACCCTCTCGTACGCCCTTGTCGTCTCCTCTACCTGCGCCTCGCTACCGCGCCCGACAGCGGGCACGATCATAGGCGGATGCGGGACCATGAATCCTGCTACTATACCCATATCCTGATCTCCATTATTTATGACTGTTTTCCAGCGCGGCGAACACGCTCGCCACGTCGTCTCTTATCACCAGCGTCGCCTGCTCGTCTGCCGGCGTCGCTTCCTTGTTTATCACAACGAGGGCTTTCCCGCTGAAGTTCTCTATCAGCGACGCCGCCGGCTCCACCGACAGCGAGGTCCCCGCGACTATCATCAGGTCGGCGCCGGAGATCTCCCGGCACGCCCCTATCATCGTATATTTGTCCGGCGCCTCGCCGTAAAGCACGACCCACGGCTTGATGATCCCGCCGCATCTGCCGCACCTCGGCACGCCGTCTGTTTCCATTATCTTCTCAAGCGGATATTCCGCCTCGCAGTGCACGCAGTAGTTCTCATAGACGCTCCCGTGGAGCTCGTACACCCGCTTGTTGCCCGCCCTCTTGTGCAGGCCGTCGATGTTCTGCGTCACGATGGCGCGCAGCTTGTCCTGCTTCTCGAGCTCGTAAAGATACCTGTGGCACGCGTTCGGCTGAGCGTCCGGATACACCATGTGCGCGCGATAAAAATCGTAGAACTCCTTCGTATGCAGCGCAAAATAAGTGGCGCTCAAAATGTCTTCAGGCGACGGCCCCTGCCGTCCGCCATCCGCTCCGGTCCCCGCATTGTAAAGCCCGTCCGCGGACCTGAAATCCGGGATACCGCTCGCGGTCGAGACGCCTGCCCCGCCGAAGAACACTATTCTTTTTGATCGTCTGATGATGTCTTCCAGTTCCATGCTTCCGAGAGTGAACACAGGATTATGATCGCGGCGCCTATTATGCCCGCTGTCGACAGCTGCTCGCCCAGAATGATAAGCGAGAATATCGCCGTCATGACCGGGCAGAGGCTCTGTATGAGCGAGACCGACCTCTCCGAGATGCCGGTCAGCGCCAGGTTCTGCATGAGGTAGCCGAGGAATGTGCACATGATCGCAAGGTAAAGGATGATGGCCCACACCTTGCCGTCCGCAGCGGACATGTCGATGCGCGCTCCTTCAAAGATGACGCATCCGATGAACGCCAGCAGCGCCGAGCAGCCGCCCATCAGGACCGTCAGGCTGAGAGGATCCACCTGCTCAAGATTCTTGCCGCTGAGCACAAGCGTCGTAGCTGCCAGCATGGCCGCGATCAGAGCGATCACCTCGCCGGCGCCGAAGCCGGAGAGCCCTCCCTTCACGCACAGCAGATAGATGCCCGGCAATACGAGTATCTGCGCCAGCAGCTGCTGCCAAGTATACTTTTTCCTGAACATCAGAAACGCGAGCGCCGGCGTGAATATGACCGACATCGACCGCAGGAACGCGACCGACGTCGCCTCGGTCATCGAAAGCGCCACGTTGTTCAGAAGATAGTTCATGCCGATGCACAGCCCCGGGATCAGCCAGACCCTGAGCGGCACGGTCTTCACCGTCTTTATTATCCTTTTGTGGAACAGCAGAAAGCAGACCGCGAAGGCGATCGAATAGCGCACAGTCATCATCGCGTACACAGGCACTACGTCGAACGCGATCTTCGAGATCGGATCGCCGAAGCCGTATACGACGCACTGCAGCACTACCAGCGCCTGCGCCAGTCCCTTGCTTATTCCCTTCCTTTCCTCTTTTCTCTCTTCCATGCCCTTTTCTCCGGCCTGTCGTTCCGGAGTCATGCCCTTTTTCAGGCTCCTCGCAGTTTTACGCGGCGCTCTCTTCCTTCTCCGCCGGCTTCAGCTCGCTCACTGCCGTCGCGCCGAGTATCATTACGGCTCCGATGACCGTCCATATCGTGATCGGCTCCTTCAGGAAGAACGCCGAGAGCAGCACGGCCTCGACCGGATCGATGTAGCTGAGGATGCCCACCGTCTGCGCCGGCAGCTTGTTGACCGCGTCGAAGTATATGATGTAAGCGATACCGGTGTGCAGTGCTCCCAGGACTATCAGGCAGATGATGCCCACAGTCGTGACCCTTGCCGCCGCCAGTCCGCCGGTCGCCGCCGAATACGGCAGCATTATGAGCGACACCAGCGCCATCTGCACTATCGTCGTGTTGACCGGCGAGATGTCCTTCATATATTTATTGATCAGCACCACCATCGCGTAGAAGAATCCGCCGGCTATGCCGAAGAGCACGCCCTTCAGTTCCGATATGTGCAGTCCGGTCTGCAGCACGCCCGATACGAATATCATGCCGCAGAAAGCGATTGCCACGCAGACGAGCTTCCTCGGCGACAGCTTCTCCTTTATGACGATGGCCGCGGCCAGTATGTAGAACACCGGCTGCATGTAATAGCAGAGCGTGCTGACCGCGATCGTGGTGTATTTGAACGCCTCGAACTGGCCGACCCAGTTGCAGCACATGAAGACCGAACCAAGGAGCAGCCATCCGATGTTGCGCTTTATAGCGTCCCAGTCCAGTTTCTGTCTGCGAAGAGCCAGCACCAGGATGATCGTGAGCACGCTGAAGAACGCCCTCCCCATGGCGATCACGCTCGACGGCATGTCGATGAACCGGGACAGCGTGCCGATGGTGCCGAAGAGCATTATCGTGAATATGAATTGTAGTCTGGCTTTTCTCTCGTCCATACCCTGCTTTTTAAACCGGCTCTTCTCCCGCCGACTCGTAGAGCGATGCCTCTTCCAACCGCTCCAGCAAGTGCTCGTGGTCCGTGATCAGGTCGAAGACCGCGTCCTCCGAGAGCACGCCCCTCTTGAGATCCTTCGGCAGTTCTCCTGCCTCGTCGGCTTCAAAGTCCTGCATCCACAGTTCGCTGTCGTAATATTCCTGCAGTTTATAATATTTGTCGCGGACCCATTCGTATTTTGTCAGGGCATCCGAAAGCTCCCTGATGGCTTCGCTCGCCTCATCAAGGAACTTTTCCATTTCTTTGATCCGCTTGATCCGTTCTTTCTGTTCCATATAGATGATTGTACGGGAATGACCGTTGATTTGAAAGAAAAAAGTCGCTTTTTCAACCCCCACGGGGGCTTGCGGGAGTTCTTCGGTCCCATATAATAAAAGTGTAACAAGGTTTGACTAAGAATCAAACACCCTTTCACCCTCTTACGAAAGGGAGCCGGCAGTTCGGTCTGCCGGCTCTTCTCTTTTTTGTTTAGAGGTATGTGTTCATGTATTTGTCCCAGACCTCGTCCGGTACCAGCCTTCCGCCTGTCGCCCAGCAGATCTGGGTCGCGTTGGCAAGTTTCTTGCCGGTCAGTCCGTGCTTCTCAAGGTACGCCTTGCCCTGCTCGTACTTATTGATGGTGAGCGGCCCTATGAACGCGGCGCAGCTGGACGGCTCAATGAACTTGTCCTCTGTCTCCTTGAGCATCCTCATGTAATCGAAGAGGACCGCGTCCTTGACGGTGAAGTCGCCGGAGAGCAGGTTGCGGCAGATCCTCGTTACGAGTCCCGAAGGGCTGGCGCATGCCAGGCCGTCCGCCGCGGACATTCCTGTGAGGCCGAAGTCGCTGACGTTCACCTCGTTGAATCTGTCGGAAGCCATTCCCAGCAGCACTGACGGGAAGAGCGTCGGTTCGCAGAAGAACACGTGGACGTCGTCCTTGAAAAGGCGCTTGAATCCGTAGCAGATGCCGCCCGGAGCTCCGCCTACTCCGCAAGGCACGTAGAGGATCAGCGGATGGTCCGCGTCCACCTTGACGCCCTTGTCTTCGAGCTGCTTCTTTGTCCTGGCCGCGGCGACCGCGTAACCGAGGAAGAGCGGGAGCGAGTACTCGTCGTCGACGAAGTAGCTGGTCGGGTCGAGGTCGGACAGACGGCGGCCTTCGCTGACTGCCTTTGAGTAGTCCTCTTCATATTCGATGACCTCGACGCCCTTGCTGCGGAGCATGTCCTTCTTCCACTGCCTGGCGTCCGCCGACATGTGGACCTTCACCTTGAATCCGAGGAAGGCGCTCATGATGCCGATCGAAAGGCCAAGATTGCCGGTCGAACCTACCTGAACGGTATGCTTGCCGAAGAACTCCTTCATGTCGTCGTCGGCGAATCTCTCGTAGTTGTCGTCCTCTGTGATGAGGCCGGCCTCGAGGGCGAGGTCCTCGGCGTGCTTCAGGACTTCGTAGATGCCGCCTCTGGCCTTGACCGAGCCCGCTATAGGCAGGTGGCTGTCCATTTTGAGCATGAATCTGCCCGGGATATTGGCCTTGTACACCTTCTCGAGCTCCATCTGCATCTTCGGGATGTCCTCGAGCGGCGATTCGATGAGTCCGTCGTCCTCGCGCGTCTCAGGGAAGCACTTCTTGATGTACGGAGCGAATTTGCGCAACCTTCTTTCGGTGTCCTCGATGTCTTCATCGGTGACCACCAGCTGGCAGAGCGCGTCCGTCATCTCGAACGGCAGCAGCTTGTCGTTGATCCAGAGGGTCTCGTTCTGATAGGCGATGTCCCTGAAGACCCTGTCCTTTTCCATCATTTCTTTTGCGTATGGTTTGATCATGTCTATCCTCCTGTTGCGGCCGAAGCCTCGCAGCGCATGTTGTTTTCCGCCCTAATTATACAGCGTGGCGCGCGGCGCGCACAATAAAAAAGGAAGCCGGCCGTCAGCTTCCTTTGGATCTGATTTTTCGCGCATCCGGCTAAAGGACTTCCCGGTAGATCTCCAGGATCTCCTCTTTTGTGAGCGGTCTGAACGCCCCCTGCGAGATGAAGCACGACTCGGCGATTTCAGGCAGCATGGCCGCCTCTTCTTCGCCGAAGCCCAGATCTCTCAGCGTGGTCGGAAGCCCCATCTCTTTTATGAAATCAGCCAGCGCGTCTATGCCCGCCAGCGCGAAGTCCTCGTCCGAGTCATAGTCTTCGCGGCTGAGGCCCCAGACTCTCTCCGCGAAGCTCATGAACTTCGGAAGGCCGTCCTTATATATATGCCTGTAGTAAGCGGGATGCAGCACCGCGAGCCCCTCGCCGTGGTTACAGTTAGTGTACGCGGAGAGCTGGTGCTCCATGTTGTGAGCTTCGAAGTCCTTGGACTTGCCCGTCTTGATGATACGGTTCTCGGCGAGAGAAGCTGTCCACATTATGTTGCTGCGCGCCGTGTAGTCATTAGGGTCTGCCGCCGCTGCGCGGAAATCCCTGATGAGTCCGCGCATGAGGCCCTCGGACACATCGTCAGCCGGGTTGTCCGAGGCCGGCCAGCTGAAGTACGTCTCCATTATATGCGAAAGGATGTCGAAGGTGCCGGCCTTCAGCTGGCGCGGCGGCATCGTAAGCGTATACGCCGGATCCATCAGCGCAAAGACCGGATTCATCTCCGGATAGTCCCTGTCTGTCTTTATCTTCGTCTCTTCATTGGTGAGAACAGCGCAGCCGTTCACCTCGCTGCCTGTCGCCGGCATGGTCACCACGACCCCACACGGGATGATCTCGTGCGTCATCGGAAGGTCCCTCATCCAGAAGTCCTCCCACGCGTCTCCCTCATACTTCGCTTGAACAGTGATCGCCTTGCAGCAATCCATGACGGAGCCGCCGCCTATAGCGATTATGAGCCCTACGTCCATCAAGGACGCGAGTTCCGCGCCTTCCTTCATCCTCTTCAGCGTCGGGTTCGACATGATGCCAGGGAACTCGACTATCATCTTCCCTTCGGCGGCGTTTCCTTCCCTGCTGTAGCCCATGGACTCCAGCACCTCCATCACATCATCGTACGAGCCGTTCCGCTTTACGGAACCGCCGCCGTATCCAACCATGATGTTGCCGCCCTTCAGAGCGAATTCTTCGATGAGCCCCGCCAGGTATTCCCTGACGACGCCCTTCCCGAATCTTACTTTAGTCCTGCATTCCCATCTGAAATCATTCATTGATCTACTCCTCTGCAAATCAATCCATATAGTGTCCTTTGCAAGCTTTTATGGTGATCTTATCACCACTGACTTCGTAAACAAGACGGTTAGCTTCATCGATCCTCCTGCTGAACGCACCGGGTTCATAACTTAACTTCTCCGGCTTGCCTTCACCCTTCATAGGACCTTCCCGTTCTATGCTTTTTATCAATTTGTTGATTTTCTTTACCGTCTTTTTATCTTCCGTCTGCCACTCCAGATACTGCTTCCAACCGATTTCCGTAAAAACAATGTCAGCCATTACTTGGACATTTCCTCCAGCTCTTCCAAAGACTTCACTACGACTTTGCCTTCGCGGAGCTGTTTGTCACTTTCTGCAAGCATTATAAGGTATTGAGCGTTATTGATCAGCTTTTCGAGTTCGCTATAGCGCTCAAGACTCATCATGACTACATTGCGGTCTGCCTTTCTGGTTATAATAAGAGTTTCCTTGGTATCGCAGACCTTATCGCAATAGTCTTTAAGATTGTTGCGTAACGATGTGTAATTTGCTGCTAACATGATCGACCACCTTATGTACAGTTTTCTGTCAATGATATTGTACATTTATCATCATATACTGTCAACAGTTCCAGCGAAGTACTATTGGTCCAAGTATACTGATACGGTATTGAAAAAACTGTACAGCTTTTGCCATGTAAAAAATGTCGGATTTCATACAAAAAGCTCAAATAAAAACTGCTCATCTTTCAGAATGAGCAGTTTTATCCGATCGTTATTGGATCAGGCTAAATCAAAGAATCCTGGATCTATATGACAGTACCCTCCCGGGTTTTTGTCCAGATACTTCTGATGATACTCCTCAGCAGGATAGTAGTTGACGAGCGGGCCGACTTCCACCGCGAGCGGCGCGCCGATCTTTTCCGACACTTCGCCGCAGATCTCACGGATCACCGGCAGCATCTCCGGATCGGTATAGTATATGCCCGTCCTGTACTGGATGCCGGCGTCGTGCCCCTGCCTGTTGACCGACACGGGATCGATCACCATGAAATAGTACCGCAGCAGCTCCGCGAGACTGATCTTCTTCTCGTCGAATTCTACAAGCACAGTCTCGGCGTGTCCGCTGTTATTGCAGACGTCCTGGTAGGTCGGAGCCGCAGCCTCTTCCGGACCGTTCGCGTACCCGACCTCTGTCCTGACGACTCCGTCGAACTGGTCGAAGAACTTCTGCGTCCCCCAGAAGCAGCCTCCCGCGAGATAAACGGTCTTCATGTCTTACTTATATGCCGCAGCGAGCTCGTCCGCGAGTTCCTCGAGCTTTGCCCTGCTCTGGTCGTTGAGCGCCGAGAGGATCCTGACGTCGTTGTCGCAGTAAGTCAGGTTCTTGCAGCCCTCGAGCATGCTCTTCATGACCTTCGCGGCCTGCGGAGCCCATGTTCCGTTCTCGATGAACGCGACTCTTCTCTTCTGGTAGTTCCTCTCCGCCAGCGATTCGATGAACTCTCTCATGAACGGGAATATGCCATTGTTGAATGTCGTTGTCGCGAATACGACTGTGTCGTATCTGAACGCGTCCTCGACCGCCTCGGCGATGTCGTCTCTTGCCAGGTCCGTGACCTCAACAGCCGGAACTCCCTTTGCCTTGAGCATCTCAGCGAGCAGCTCGACCGCCTTCTTCGTGTTTCCGTAGACTGAAGTGTAAGCGATGACTACGCCCTTCGACTCCGGCTCATACTTCGACCATGTGTCGTAGAGGCCGATATGGTATCCGAGATCCTTCACGAGGATCGGTCCGTGTGTCGCGCAGATCTTCTCGATCTCGAGACCGGCGGCCTTCTTCAGGACGGCCTGTGTCTGCGGGCCGTACTTGCCGACGATGCCGAAGTAGTAGCGTCTTGCCTCGCAAGCCCAGTCGTCGTCTTCCTCGTTCGTGTAGCCGATCTCGTCGAGAGCTCCGAATCTTCCGAAGCCGTCCGCCGAGAACAGTACCTTCTCCGTCACGTCGTAGGTCATGATGACCTCAGGCCAGTGGACCATTGGCGCGGCAACGAAGCTGAGGACGTGGCCGCCCAGGTCGAGCGTGTCGCCTTCCTTTACGACGAGCCTTCTGTCAGCGAAGTCTTCTCCCTCGAAGAACTGCGCCATCATGTTAAACGCCTTTGCGGACGAAACGATGGTCGTCTCAGGGAACTCCTCCATGAATGTCTTGACGGATCCGGAGTGGTCGGGCTCCATGTGCTGGACTATGAAATAGTCAGGAGTGCCTGCCGCCTCTTTCACCTTGCCGATCCACTCATCAGCGAAGCGCGCGTCGACGGAATCCATGACCGCGGTCTTTTCGCCCTTGAGTACATATGAATTGTAGGCCATGCCTTCAGGCACGATATAGTGGCCTTCAAAGAGGTCGATGTCGTGATCGTTGACGCCGACATAAAAGATTTTGTCTGTGATTTTCATTACTGGATCGTCTCCTTCTTGTTCTTATTCAGCCGTGTTTTATTCAGCCTTCCAGAGGCCGTGCAGGTTGCAGTAAGCGTATACCGCTACTACCTCATCGCCGTCGCAGATTTTGAAGCATGCCTCAGGCGCGTCGCCCGCTTTCAGAGCCTTGCGCTGGTTGCCCTGCTTTGTCTGGAGAGCGATCCACTCGATATAGTGCTCCTCGACCATAGGGTGCTCTGCCGCTCCGACCTTGACTGCGACTACGTCTCCCTTGACCTCGAATACAGGCACGTGCTTCTCAACAGCAGCGTCCGTGGTGCCCGGCACGATCTCCTTCATCGGCTCTCCGCAGCAGATGACAGGAACTCCCGTCTTCTTTACGATAGCCACGATCTGTCCGCAATGCGCGCACTGATAAAATTTCATATCCATAGTTTTCCTCCGATAATTCTCAAGGTTTTCTCCCTGATCATAGTGTTTGCTTATACACTTGGATTTTAACACAGAGGTATGCTTCGGGCAATTCACCCAAGGCACTTTTTGTTGACTGCAGGCGCTTTATCGTGCTAAAGTGTTAGCGTATAAAGACAACCGTGTACTGGCTGATCAACGAACGGAGGACTGCGATGAAAACACTACCTTTCAGATATGAAGTGATGGACGGCAAAGGCGAGCCGATGTACATAGATTTCAGGCGCGCGACGGTCGATGACCTCGACAAGGTCATCGCGCTGCAGGACGCGATAGTCGACGCTCTTCCGGACAAGGATCTCTACGCGACTTTCACAAGAGAAGAGTCTCTTGGCCAGCTCGAGCACGACATTTGCATGATAGCCGAGTGCGACGGCGAGGTCGCGGGCTATTCGGTCATGATCCCGAACGATCCGGACAATCCGGAGAACTACGGCAAGTACTTCAATTACGACAGGGAGCAGCTGGCACAGACTGTTTCGATGGACCTCACGATGGTGGCTCCTAAGTACAGGGGCCGCGGCATCCAGCGGATATTCAACAAGCTGCGTCTCGGCATGGCCGCGGAGATGGGCGCCCACGAAGCGCTTACGACCATCTCGCCGGACAACCCTTACAGCTACCGCAACTTCCTGGTGCTCAACTTCGATATAGTCGATGAGCGCGAGCTTTACGGCGGCAAGCGCCGCTACATACTGCGCAAGGTATTCTAAGCAAGCTAAAAACCAGAAAAGCGGGCAACACAACACGCCCGCTTTTTTGTGTCCTGTTTTGTCCTGTTTTATCCTATTTGAGAGCTGCCGTGAAGCAGACCTGCCCCTCTTCATTCAGGGCCGCTACCTCCATCAGGCTGCCGCCGGCGCTATCCGACGTCTTCGAAGCGCGCTTCACGAAGCGTATCGTATCGCCTTCGTAGCACTGCTGCAGGAACTGCATGTCGAGTTCCCGGATGTCCATCTCCGCAAGCTGCGCGCAGGTGAAGCAGCCCAGCATAGCCCTCACGTAATTGACGTTGTTCATGTGGCCGCCCCTGTCGATGTCGACAGAGCGGATCTTATACTCTCCGAGCGGCTCAGCGCCGTCAAAGTTCTTTCTCATGCGCGTGAACGGCTCGTCGTCCGGCGGCGCGATGCTGAAATCCGAATCAGGATAGAAGTCCGCCATATGCCCCGGCTTGCCGTTGTCTCTTCTGAGCACTGCCCATATGCTCCTCACATAGGCCAGCGTCTCTCCGCCATTTGAGATGGACCAGTCCCTTTCGCAGGTCACTCTTTCCGCGGGCTGTATCCACGTGACGGCGTCAAGCGGTTCCTCGACAAGAGGTCTCCTGAATATCCTGAGCCTCAGCTTGGAGACGATCCAGAACAGCCCCCTCTCTTCGAGCTCGAGGGCTCCAATGCCGACTTCATCAGCGTGTATCCCGGCCACATCCTGGAATATGTCAAGGATAGCCGGTATGCTCATGAGCGAATTTTCATCGCACATGCTCGGCATCGTCCTCAGTTCAATTCCGCGGCTGCAGTTTACCTTGCTCATTGCGCTTATCTCCTTGCGGCGCTGCCTTCTACCCGCGCTTCTCTGTCCATCAGGTACTTCACGGCTCCGGCCATTCCGGCGTTGTTGCCCAGCGTGGCCGCCTTTATCTCGAGGCCGTCCGCGAAGTCAGGCTGCACCAGTTCGAGGATCTTCTCTCTCAGTGGCTTTATGAGCAGCTCTTCCTGCGCCGAGACCCCTCCGCCTATGATCACTGTCTCCGGGTCGAACACATGGACGAGCCCGGTGATCCCCGCGGCTATCTCGTAGATCCAGTCGCCCAGTATCGCGAGAGCGTGCTCGTCGCCCGTTTCCGCAGCGTTGAAAATCTCGCGCCCGTTCGTCCAAGGAGCTCCCGCGGCGGCCGCAAGACCTACCAGCGCGCTCGTAGCGGCGTGCTTCTCATAGTCAGCTCTTAGGTCGCCCTTGTATTCAGGCTTCTTCTCGGCATGAGTCGGGAAGTGTCCTACCTCCCCGCCGAACCCGCGCGCGCCTTCTATCAGGCGGCCGCCGGATATTATGCCTCCGCCTACGCCCGTGCCGAGCACCACGCAGATCACGTCGCTCTTGCCCTTCGCGGCTCCGGTCCACGCTTCCGCCAGCGCCACGCAGTTTCCGTCGTTGGCTATCGATGCGTCGATCCCGTATTTCTCCTTAAGAGGTCCCGTCACCTCGGTATGCGCCCATCCCGGCACGTTGCCGCCGTTATTGGCTACGCGGCCGTTTGCGGTGTCGATGCATCCCGCCGCGGATACGCCGATGCCCTCGAGGTCGGCCGCATCGAGTCCGTGCTCCAGCAGGAACCTGTCCACGCCCTTCATCAGCGTTTCCATGACCGTCTCTCTTCCGCTCCTGTCGATCGGCACTTCGCAGCGCATGCTGACGTTCCCGTCGCCGTCCACGACGCCGAGTTTTATGAATGTACCGCCTATATCTATTCCCAGATATTTCCTGTTCATCTGATCCTGCCTCCGGTCCTTTCGCTATATGATCTCCAACATCTCGATCGTGAAGTTGAGCGCCTTGCCCGCCATCTCGTGATTGCAGTCGAATGTGATGTTTTCGTCGTCCATGAAAGTCACGAGCGCGTCGAAAGGTCTTCCGAGTTCATCCTGCAGGAGCACCTTGTCTCCTACTTCAACGTCTTCGAGACCGTGTATGGATGCCTTCGGCACGGTTATGACCATGTTAGGGTTCGGCATGCCGTAGGCATCTTCCGGCTCCAGATGGATATCGATGATGTCCCCGACTTTCATCTCCGCGCAGGCGCGGTCGAAGCCTTTTATCATCTGGCCGACTCCGCAGATGAAATCGAGCGAGGTCCCGCGGTCATACGACGCGTCAAACTGAGTGCCGTCATCGAGAGTTCCTCTGTAGTGTACTCTGACCCTTTTGCCGACATTCGTTCCTTCGAACATGTAGAACTGCGACATATCAGGCATGCCGCCGCATCCCGCGCAGCCGGCGCAGTCCTGAGGGCTGCAGCCCGCTCCGGCCTCCTGGCCGTGGTCATGCGGATGGTCGTGGCCGTGTCCATGCTCGTGATCGTGATGGTCGCAGTTGACACCTGTGTTGACCAGTTCGCCTCTGAGGAATGCCTCCACGGCAGCGTCGGCGTCTCCTTCCGCTCCCGCGCAGACCTCTATGCCCGCCTCGGCGAGAGCGTCCTGAGCTCCCTGTCCCATACCGCCGCAAATCAGCGCGTCGATGCCGCTGTCCTTAAGAAGCCATGCGAGCGCCTCGTGTCCTACTCCGTCCGAGCCCATGACCTCAGCCGAGACGACCTTTCCGTCCTCGACCTCATAGATCTTGAAATTTTCCGTTCTTCCGAAATGCTGGAATACATTTCCGTCTTCATATGTTACAGCTATCTTCATTTTTACTCCTGTCTTTCTCCTGTTATGATTTTGCTGGAATCCGGCCATTTTTTTGACCGGTCATTATTAGAAACCGAGATTGTCGTTCACCAGGATCACGTAGATCCTGTCATCGTGCCTCGAATACCTCGTTACGAGGAACTGGCAGCAGATGGTGTCCGGCGACTTGCAGTCCATGCACGAGCCTGTCTTTGTGCAAGGTGTCTGCAGGCCGAATCTCTGAGCGTTGGTAGGCGCCGCGGTATTGCGCGCCCTCTTCATCGCCGCGTCCACGTCCTTGCAGACCTTGTTCATGCCTACGATGAAAAGCACCTTGCGCGGTCCGAAAGCGATCGCGGATACTCTGTTGGCGTTGCCGTCGATGTTGACCAGCACGCCGTCCTCTGTCATCGCGTTGCAGCTCGCGAGGAAGAAGTCCACGTCGTATGCCGCGAGAGCTGCCTGACGTCTGTCCGGCATTTCGTCTCTGTCGATGAACTCATAATTGCCCTTCTTTACCGCGGCGACCAGGCCGATCTCAGCCGCGCTGACGCAGCCGCCCATCGTGATCGAACTGCCCTCGGGGATCAGATCGAGCGCCAGTTTCAGCGCTTCCTCTCTGTCCTTCGCGTAGAAGCCTTTCATGTTTCTGGACTCAAGTCCCTTGATGATCTTTTGCGCCAGCAGGTCGTTCCTTTTTGTGACGATCTCGTTCATTATGATCTCCTCATCTTTTACTTATAAAAGCATGCTAACTAGTATACTATACGGCAATTGCGGCCTAAAGTCCATCCGCTCACTCAGCCGTTTGCTGTTCTATATCATATACGAACACTTCATGGATCTCTTTGCTGTAGCCTTCATAAAATCCCTTTGGCATCCCGGCAACGATCTTCGCTCCCCTGTTATACAGAAGCAGGAGCTGTCCGCGGTCTTCATCAAATGTCAGTCCTTCGATCTCTCCCTGTCTTGTGACGTCATCAAACGTTTTTTCCGTACTGACAGCTGCGGTTTCCCAGTCGTCAGAAACATCGACCCTGTACATATGGTCAGGCGCGTCTTCATCGGCGTCTCCGTCATCGCTCGTTACGTACAGGCTCCCGTCATGGCAGGCCACGCCCTGTATCAGCTGAGGAGCCGGATCCATGAGCACTTTCCCCTGGTACTCGCCGGTCGCGAGATCATATCTGTAAAGATAGCTTCCGGTATCATCCATGGCCCAGGAGCACATCCACATACATCCGCGCTCAGGATCGACGGCGATCCCGGAGACCTCTGTCTGCCCGCTTTCCGGGTCGAACATGTATGTCCTTGTCAGCTCCAGCGAAGCGGCGTCGTAGACCGCCATCTGTATATTGGAGGCATTTCCGTCCATGAAGTACTCGACTCCGGCGTAGATCTCCCCTTTATACACATCTATGTCGCCTATATGGTTCACTTCCGCGTCGAAGTTCTTGAATGGTTCGGTCTCCGTCCTGATGAGATTCCAATCCGCATCGTAAACGGAGAGCGATGTGCTCCCGCTCACATAGTACAGCCCGTCTTCACACGCTATGCCCTGTCTTCCATCCACCTCGTGAGATGACTCAAAGGTGTAGGTGTACGCGTCCGCCATGTTGCCCGCCGGGTTGTCCGCCGTATTGTCCGCCGTATTGTCCGCTGTATTGCCTGCGGTCTTGTCTGCCGCATTGCCATCCACGGGTTTTGTTCCGCATGCACTCATATTAAATACCACCATTGCCGATACCGCTATGATCACAGCGGTCCTTATATGTTTTCTCATTTTGTTTTTCTCTTTTGTCTGGACCGTGCCCGGCCATTATGTATAGCACGCACCCCAGGTCAGACTCTCTGATTACACTGCCATGCTATACAAAGTATAGCACGCACCCCCGGTCACACTCTCTGATTGCACTCCCGTGCTATACAAAGTATAGCACGCACCCCCGGTCACACCTTCTGATCGTACTCCCGTGCTATACAAAGTATAGCACGCACCCCCGGTCACACTCTCTGATTACACTCCCATGCTATACAAAGTATAGCACGCACCCCCGCTCACAACTTCAGATCACACTCCCGTGCTATACAAAGTATAGCACGCACCCCCGCTCACACTCTCTGATCGCACTCCCGTGCTATACACATTCTGGGTGCTTTGCTGATTCTTATACATTTTAAACTTCAGCTGCAAACCATTTTGTTCTGCTTTGTGCTGTTTTGCTCCGTTTTGCTCTGTTTTGTTCTGCTTTGTTCCATTTTGCTCTGTTTTTCTCTGTAATATAAAAGCCCATTCCGACACATGGCCGAAACGGGCTTCGTATGTATTATCATTTATCAAACAGGTGTTATTTTATGAAAGTTTCTCCAGGATCCAGTCTACGTCATCCGTGGTCTTCATCTTTTCGAGGGTCTCAGGGTCCTCGAGGCAGCTTGCGATCTTCGCGAGAAGATCCAGATGTTCATCGCCGATTCCCGCGATTCCGAACACGAGCTGTGCCTTCTCAGCTCCGAAGTCTACGCCTTCCGGATACTGTACCATGGAAATGGCTGTCTTCTTTACAGCGCCCTTTGCCTGAGTCGTTCCGTGCGGAATAGCTATTCCCATGCCCATGTATGTGCTTACCATGCGCTCTCTGTCCTGCATGGCGTCCACATAGCTTGGGTCGACCGCTCCGCGGGCTACAAGGAGTTCTCCCGCCTTGTTGATGGCTTCTTCCTTCGTTACCGAAGGCTGGTTCAGAAGAATGCTGTCCTTTACGATAACGTCTCTCTTTACGCTCTTCTCAGCTGATTCGATCGCCTTTTCGACCTCGTCCTTTGGCTGTTCCTGAGCCGGAGCATCAAGAGTTGTCAGCTGCAGGTAAAGCGTGTCGAGTGCAGGGTCGTTCAGGAAGTTCTCGATCGTGATGAGCTGTGCCTGAGGAGCGGACTTTTTAGCTCTCTCCTGCAGAGTCGACTGAACTACCGCGATATCGCAATCCGCAGGGATGTTGTCTACCGAAGTGTTCTTTACTTCGATGTCAGGTCTTGCTGCCTTGATCCTGTTGCGGAACTTTGTCGCGCCCATTGCGGAGGAGCCCATTCCGGCGTCGCAGGCAAAGATGACCTTGCGGACTGATTCAGACTTGCTTACATTAACGGTTCCCTTTGCCTGGGCTTTTCTGTCTGCTACCTCAGCCTTTGCTTCATCGATGGAAGCTGTCGTGCTGGTAGCCTTGATGATGACAGACGCGATGGCAAACGATACTGCTGCTGCGATCGCTACGCCGATGAGTACCAGAAGCATCTTGTTCTTAGGCGCCATAGCCATGAACGCGATGATCGATCCCGGCGAAGCCGGTCCCTTGAGGCCGCAGCCTGTAAGCAGGAACCATGTGATCGCGCAGATGTTTCCTACGATAGGCGCGATGATGACTACCGGGTTCATCAGTACGTACGGGAAGTAGATCTCGTGGATTCCTCCCAGGAAGTGAATGATGATAGCTCCTGGAGCCGAGTCCTTTGTTGCCTTGTCCTTCGCGAATGCCCAGTAAGCCATGAGTACGCCGAGTCCAGGGCCCGGGTTTGCTTCGAGCATGTACATGATGGACTGTCCCGCTTCCTTTACCTGCTCGGCGCCAATCGGTGTGAAAATACCGTGGTTGATCGCGTTGTTCAGGAACAGTACCTTGGCAGGCTCAATGAAGATCGCTGCCAGCGGGAGCATGTGGTGGTTGACGAGTACGTCTACACCGGCAGTAAGTACGCTCAGTATTATTGTCATTACCGGACCTGTCACGTAGTATCCGAAGATAGCGACGAGCATTCCGATGATACCTACTGAGAAGTTGTTGATAAGCATTTCGAAGCCGGCAGGCATTCTGTTTTCCATGAAGCGGTCAAACTTCTTGATGATCCAGCCCGCGAAAGGTCCCATGACCATGGCGCCCATCAGCATTGGCTGTCCTTCAGTTCCGCCGACACCGGCAATAGTTCCCATTACCGCAATGGCGCCCATGACACCGCCGCGGTCTCCGCCTACCATTTTGCCTCCTGTAAATGCTATCAAAGCAGGAAGCAGGTAAGTGAGCATGTATGGCTGAATGGATGCGAGCTGCTCATTTGGCAGCCATCCATCAGGAATGAATAAAGCTGTTATGAATCCCCATGCGATGAATGCTCCGATGTTAGGCATTACCATGGCGGATAAA
>JBGUKZ010000085.1:0-25357 GCA_045114795.1 Anaerovoracaceae bacterium | reverse complement strand
ATTCATTGTTCCCGCCTCCTTGGCCACACTATAACGAACGCTGAAATCATTATAAAGCGAGGCACGCTTACACTCAAGGAAACGCAGCGTCAGTATTTCTGACATCCTGGTTTTCCATTGCATCAGTGTATCTGCCTTCCGCTATAGAGACGTCTGGAGCTGACGGCCATAACCGAAGCCCTGTAGTCCAGTCATTGCAAGGGATTGCAGAATTTGCATCTCATATTTCCTTATATCTTCCCAATTTCCTCCATCGCCTTTGAATTGTCAAGCAACCAGATTCTGATTATTTTGATTAAGATTTCTTTAGCCATCACATATAGATCGCTCTGCGTGTTTCTTCTATATCATCCATATCATCAATATATTTGATATCGTTTTTTAAACACCAATCCTTTACCACCGCAGCAGCTTCCTCATCTGTCATCCTTGGGCATTCCGGCATCAAAACAAAATCGTCTGAGGATTCGAATATAGTAAGCCGCGTTTCATCGTAACATTTATCTTCCGGGGAATTTGCTGTTCCATAGATGCATTCATCACTTTTGTGAAAATACCAATTATAAGATGGAATATATTGTTTACAGCTAACAACTAGAATACTCAGTTTTATTCCTTCCATTTCATTGTCTGCCTCTATTGCTCCCGCTTTACTGTCAGTGTACATAAAGCGTTGGAATTCCGCCTCAAGTTCATCCTTGTCTGGTAGATACAACTGATATCTACTGACAAACACCTGATTTGATATATTCTGCAATGCATACTTCATAACTAGCTTGTCACGATAAGTACCGAGCACAATTCCAATTGGTTCTGTATCTCCTTCGATATTCATTTCTTCTCTGCAATAATTCAGATAGAAATTCATCTGGCCAATGTCCTCATGCTGGACTTCGCCTTTCTTCAGATCTATCAGCACAAAGCATTTCAGAATTCTGTTATACAGGACCAAATCTATCTTGTACGTTCTGCCTGCGATGTTTATCCGATATTGATTTCCAACATAAGTAAATCCTTTGCCAAGTTCCAGAAAAAACATACTCAAATTGTTTATCAAAGATTCTTCCAGATCTCCCTCACTATATGTTGGTAGTTGAGGCAAACCTGTAAATTCAAAGACGAACGGTTCCTTAAGGATATCCTCTGGCTTCTCGATTATTTGTCCTTCCTGAGCCAGCTTCATAACTGAATCTTTGTCTGTGCTGAGAGCCAGGCGCTGAAAGAGCAGGCTGCCTCTTTGGCGTTTGAGTTCCCGAACTCCCCAGTTCTCATTTTCAGCCTGCTTCTCATAGAACGATCTTTCCAAAGGATCGTCTATCTTTAAGAGCTCGATATAATGGCTCCATGTCAAAATTCCAGACAGTGTTTGGAATTTTGGATATGTTAAATAAAGCTTGCGCATATTGTATATACTACTTTTTCCAAAACCTCTTCCATACCGTTCTTTCATGTCGTTCGAAAGTCGCTTCAATAAGTCTGATCCATAATCAGCTTTTTCATGACCATTCTGTTCATACTCGACAATGTATTTACCAATCTCCCAATATGTTCTAACAGTCTGAGTGCCTATGTATGAGGCCACTCTCTGCCTTCCCCTTGACATAGCATCCTCTACATTCTGAAGTAAAGATTCATATTCCGAATCATGCTCTGCCATTGATCCGGTATTCTTTTGTGCAACTAGTGTTTTTTCTTTTTTCATCGCTATCCTCCTGGTAAATCAGTTCAGTAATGTGTATCCGGTTTCTAATACAGGCAACAAAAAAGACGGAGATCCCTCCGTCTTGTAACCTGTGTATAGATGGCTCGATTATACACGGTTTTTTGAAAGTTTCAACCAGATTACTGTGAAGATTTGCTTGTAGACAAAAGAAAAACTCCGGAACAAGTCCGGAGTCCTGGAGCTGATGGGGGGAGTCGAACCCCCAACCTACGCATTACGAATGCGTCGCTCTGCCATTGAGCCACATCAGCGTGTCGCGCTCTGTTATATTAACAGAGCGGCCGTGATAATTCAATTTGTTTTTTGCTTATTCTTTCTCTTCGAGTTTCGGGGCCTCCTCAGAGACCGTCTTTACAAGCTGCGCTACGAGCAGGGCGATGTTGAAGAACGCTACCGCGACCGCGACTCCGGTCGAAGCGCCCGCAGCCTTTTCCATTAGCTTCTTCGTATTGATAGCCATAACAGACCTCCTTTGCGGTACTTGTGATCAGTGCAGGTTGTCAATTACTTCGAGTACAAGTTGTTATTTGAAAACTCCGCGTTCGACGTTATGTCGATACCGAGCGCCTTTACAGCCTGCTCGTCCTTGTCGGAGAGGATGGCTGTGCAGTGCGCGACGCAGCCGTTCAGCAGAGGGATCTCGCGGAGAGCGAGCTCGGCGAACGGATTCGTCAGTTTTGTCAGTGTCAGAGCCATGATGACCTCTTCGAGGTTGAGGCTCGACTTGTCGTGGAGCACGTTTTTCTTGGTGTTGGACATGCTCTCGAAGATGGTAGGCGAGATGATCATCATCTCATCCTGGATGCCGGCCAGTTTCTTGATGGCGTTCAGCACCATGGCCGCGGTCGCCACCATGCGGCGCGACGACCTTCCGGTAACGATGCTGCCGTCCGGAAGCTGCATGGCCGATACGACCACGTTCTCGTATCTTTCCGGATTCTGGGCTCTCTTGGCCTCGGCATATTCCTCAGCGGCCGCGACAGCCGGTCTGTCGTATCTCGTCGCTCCGACCTCATTCATCAGCAGTTTGCATCTCTCGAGCGTCGATTCGTCGATCGTGCCTTTTCTGTACTGGCACTCCGCTATCAGATATCTGCGGATTATCTCCTGCTTGGAGGCCTCTCTGCAGACCTCGTCGTCAGTGATCGCGAAACCGCATCTGTTGACTCCCATGTCTGTAGGCGACTTGTAGCCCTCGTCCGAGCCCGTGATGGCGTGCAGGATCCTGCGCAGGACAGGGAAGGCGTCAACGTCCCTGTTGTAGTTGACCGCCGTCTCGCCGTATGCTTCCAGGTGGAACGGGTCGATCATGTTGAAGTCCTTGAGGTCGGCAGTCGCCGCTTCATAGGCGATGTTGACCGGGTGCTTCAGCGGCAGGTTCCAGATAGGGAAGGTCTCAAATTTGGCATATCTTGCCTTGCGTCCGAGTTTGTACTCGTGGTAGACCTGCGAGAGCGATGTCGCAAGTTTGCCCGATCCGCCGCCCGGACCCGTGACCACGATCAGCGGCTTGCTCACTTCGATGTACGGGTTGGCGCCATAGCCTTCCTCGGACACGATGGTGTCGACGTCGGTAGGATAGCCCTTTGTGAACATGTGCTTGTAGGTGCGTATGCCGCGCCTCTCGAGCTTGGCCATGAACTGGTTGACCGAAGGGGCGTCCTCATACCTGGTGACGACTACCGAGTTGACCGAAAGGTCGTAACTTCTGAACGCGTCTATCAGGCGCATTACCTCAAGGTCGTATGTGATGCCGAAGTCCTGGCGGGTTTTGCTCTTTACGATGTCGCCCGCGTAGATGCAGATGATTATCTCCGCCTGATCCTTCATCCTCTGCAGGAGCTTGATCTTGGCGTTCTCATCGAATCCCGGCAGCACCCTCATGGCGTGCTTGTCCTCTACCAGCTTGCCGCCAAACTCCAGATAAAGCCTGCCTTCGCCGCTCTGTATCCTCTCAAGGATGTACTTTGACTGCTCTTCGATGTACTTTTCCGCGCTGAAACCTTCCTTATACATATCTCTGTCCTCTTCTTATGATGGTTTTACTTCGATCTCGAGTATGTTGCGTCTCGAGAAGAAACTGTCGAACCTGATCTTATAGTCGACGGAGACCGTGCCGTAGCCCTCCGCGTCGAGGCCGTTCTCAAGTTTGTTGGTGTAGACCTCGAGATTCACCGGCGTCATCATCGGAATCTGATACCTCGTTATATTGAGCGTTCCCGGTATCAGGGTCATGTCCATGCCCTCGTCGTCATCGTCCCGGCCGTATTTGCGTATGCGAATGGAACCGTCCTCGAGCTTGAACAGCGTGCGGACATCCTCCGACCCGTAGACTTCCGCCTCTTCATAGGTGATATACGTCGCGTTGTTGCGCGAGTACAGCGTCCCCTCGGTCAGGATCTCCGTAGAATCCTCGAGCTCGAGCTCGCGGCGGAAAGCCTCTCCGCTCGGCTTGAGGTTCTCGATGTATTGGGTGCTTTTGATCTTGAGGTTCACGTTCTTTTTCATAACAGAGTAATTATATAAAATTGACATAAATGACACAATAATGTCATATTTGAAAATTACAATATTTCGTGTACAATTAGGATTTGATGGATATATATGGATATATACGGCCGTTTTGGCCGTGTTTCCGATAGATTTAAGGGGTAAACATAATGGATGAAAATGAAAAGAACATAGTCAGTTTTGACAGCATCGCGGAGGAACCGGAAACAGGCAAGACCGTAGAGATCGATGCTCCGCAGCCTGTGGAGGCCGCGCCTGAAGTAAGCACGGTCATCGAGCGCGACAATTCGTACAGGGAGCCTGCCCACGCGGCGCCGGTCGGACCGGCTCACAGCAAGCCTAAAGAAAAGAAATATGTCACCAGAGGCGCTCTCGTTGCCTGCATGATAGCGACGATGATAATCAGCTCGGTGCTGGGAGGCATCGTCGGCGGAGTACTGACCGGAACGCAGACGTCCGACGGCAGGGTCTCAAGGGATGACTCCGGACTGTCGCAGCTCGATCTGAGCGATGCCACGGGGAGCGAAATGACCGTCGCGGAAATAATCGACAAAAACGAGAACGCGGTAGTCGAGATCGTGGTTTCCGGCACCTCCCAGAATATGTGGGGACAGCTTCAGCTGGTGCAGGGCGCGGGATCCGGCGTGATCGTCAGGGAAGACGGCTACATAGCGACCAACTACCATGTAATACAGGGCGCCAATAAGGTCGAAGTCACGCTGCACAGCGGCGAGACCTACACGGCGCGCATAGTCGGCAGCGACCCGTCAAATGACATAGCGGTCATCAAGATAGATGCCAAGGATCTCTCGACCGTCACCATAGGCGACAGCAGCACCGTGGATGTAGGCGACCTTGCGGTGGCCATCGGAAACCCTCTGGGACAGCTGGGCGGCACAGCTACATCCGGCATCATCAGCGCTCTCGACAGGACGCTCGAAGTGGAGGGCACCACTCTCACGCTTCTTCAGACTGACGCGGCCATCAACGGCGGAAACTCCGGCGGAGGCCTCTTCAACAGCAGGGGCGAGCTCATCGGCATCGTCGAGTCCAAGGCTTCGGCGGTAGGCGTCGAGGGTCTGGCTTTCGCTCTGCCTATCAACAACGTATCCGGCATCATCAATGACATGATCGAGAACGGCGGATCGGAACAGTCCGCAGCGGGCACGCCTGCCGTGGGTGTGGTCATCAGCGAAGTGTCTGAGGACAACGCGCAGTACTACGGGCTTGAGTCCGCGGGCGTATACATCGCTCAGGTCACAGGCGAGAACGCTCAGAAGGCGGGCTTCCAGGAAATGGACCGCATCATTTCGTTCAACGGCAAGGAAATCAGCAGCAGCAACGAGTTCATCACGCTCGTCCGCAAATGCAAGATAGGCGACACCGTAACCATCGTGGTCAGCCGAAACGGCCAGGAAATCGAGATCAAGACAGTGCTCGAGGAACTGCAGACCAACAACTAAACAGAACCAAAAGAAGATCCCGCGCATCACGCGCGGGATTTTTTCTTATGTATTGTTTGCTTATTCAGGGGCTTATTCGATCTCGCCCATGGATTCCATCTTCTTGCCGAGCGCGAAGACGAATTCCTTCAGAGCCTTCACGTGCGCGTCGGCCTCGAGCCTTGCCTCGTTGGCGCGGCCGGCGTTGATGGCCTCCATGATGCGGTTGTGCTGATCGGCTGTCGATTCATAAAGCGAAAAATCGTCATAATACAGATATCTGAATCTGAGAGAGAGTTCCTGCACATAGTTGACCAGTTCGCTCAATGTCTCATTGCCGCTGCAGCGTACGATGAAGTTATGGAACTTCTCGTCGAGAGCGATGATGTTTTCCTTATCATCAGCTTTCTCGATGGCTTCCTCATATTCCCCGGCGATCTCCCTGAGTTCGTCCTTCTCCTCGTCTGTGATCCTCTGGGCGGCAAGCTTGGCCACGAAGCCTTCCATGTCTTCTCTGACTTCGAACACGTCGAGCATGTCCTTGATCGAGATGTTGGCGACATAGGCTCCGCGTCTCGGCTCTACCTTGACGAGACCGTCTTCCGCAAGCCTCTTGATAGCCTCTCTTATAGGTGTACGGCTAACATTCATCTTCTCGGAAAGGTCTATCTCCATCAGTCTGGTCTGGGAAACGATCTCTCCGGTAAGTATCTTGTGCTTTAGCTCCAGGTATACCAGATCCTTTAACGGTTTCTGTACTTTCAGCTGGATATCTGTCATAAATTCCCCCCGTTTATCTGCCGCTGTCAGTCAGCCATGCTCTGATCGAACAGTCCTCCTCGATCAGCTCGGCCAGCGCGGTCATGCCTCTTCTGGCTTTATCTGCCTCTTCATAGTATGCGACCATGGTAGGGCCGCTTCCGCTCATCAGCAGTTCTTTCGCGTCGAGCCTTTCATCCATGAAATGCTTCAACATCGATGCCTTCCTGTCCGCTCTGAGCGTGTATTTCTCCATGTCGTTGACAAAGAGCTTCTTTTCGGCTCCGACATATCCGATCTCGTCGAACGCCTCGTACGCAGCCTTCGTTGAGACCTTGGTCCCCGGATTTGCCAGTATGACATATCTCGGGACGCTTTCCGCCGGTTCGATGATCTCGCCTATGCCGGCTGTCCACGCCGAATCTCTTGCCTCTTCCAATCCCTCGAGTCCCGCCAGCACGCCGCGGTTGCGGTAGGCGTTCATGAATGTCGAGAACGGAACGTCTGCTCCGAATTCCGCGCCTATGTCCATGAGCTGCCTCAGCGTGAACGGCCTTCCGGTCATCTCGTTGAGTCCCAGAAGTACCACGGCCGCGTTGGCACTGCCTCCGCCGATGCCTGCCGAGACCGGCAGGTCCTTGCGGATATCTATGAGCATGGTATCCTCCGGAATGTACTTCTCAAGGTCTTTTGGGCCGATGGCATCCGTGAAAGCCTTGACAGCTCTGAATGCCAGGTTGTCCATGTCCGTCGGGATTGTTTTTGCGTCCGTACATAAATATACAACAATGCCATTTACAGTGCAATGAGGCAAATTGTATTTTGTTGCTTTTTGAGTACATTTTTCTATGCTCAGCACGTCATGCAGTCCTACGCCCTGCATGAAAGAAACGATATCATGGTAGCCGTCAGGCCTTTTCCCGGTGATCTCAAGAGAAAGATTTGTCTTTGCGTGAGCATTAAGTGTGATCTTGTTCATAGTCAATGAAAACAGGGGAGTACGCGCCCCCCTGCAACGTTTCTCTTATTTCCTCTTCGAACTCTGGCTCTTTCCCTTACCCTTTGTTTTCCCTGCTTTTCTGAGCGCCTTGAGAGCTTCTACCGAACGGTCCTCCTTGCTTACCGGGGCCGGCGCGTGTACGTGGTACACGTTGTTCAGGAGTTCGGCGCAGTTTTCGATCTTTTTCTCCTGCGGCGTCTCGGCGTTCTTCTTCTTGCGGGCTTTCTTTTTAGCTTCTTTGGCTTCCTTCTTAGCCTGCTCCTCCATGACCTCCTCTACGGACTTGCCGGTCCTCTTTGCCTCTCTATAAGGGTTGAAGGCATTTTCCTTAGGAGCATCCTTTGGCTCTTCCTCAGGCTTGTCGTTGTTCTGCTTGAGCGAGAGCACCATGATACCGCCAAACATGACTATCATCATGACCATGTTGACCATATTGTTTACTCTCTGATTGTATGTCCTGAAAGTGACGGCCTTGTCCGCGCCGAGCACATCGCCGTCGTTGTCGATCACCTCTCCGCTGACGACGAGCTTATACTCTGAATTGTTCTTCGCGACAAACCCCTTGTCTATATCGGCGAGCACCAGAACGAGACCGTTCTCATCATCGCTGAACAGGACCTGGATAGGGACGGCCTTGCCTTCATCGTCATATATCACGAATTTGTCGGCATTTGCCTTTTTTGCCGCGTCTGAATTGAGCGGCTTGCTGAACACCAGCTTGACACCCAGATTCTCCATGGACATATTCTTCTGGCCGTCTACAGGGTATGAAGATGTCAGATCGAATCCGCCCTCGGCAAAGCAGAATGCCGATGAGGCCATAATCATGATCGACGCAAGTATGGCGATCAGATTGAGTTTCTTCATTTATATTCCTCCTTCAGCGCCTGCTTCTGAAAAACTCCTTCAGAAGGGCCGAGCATTCTCCGGCCATGACGCCTCTTGTTATCTTTATTCTGTGATTCAGTTTCCCGTCTCCCGCTATGTTGTAGAGCGAACCGCAGGCCCCGGTCTTGGGGTCGTCTGCCCCTATGACCAGTCTGGATATGCGTGCGAGGACCATGGCTCCCGCGCACATGCTGCACGGCTCGAGCGTCACATACATGGTCGCTCCCGTAAGCCATTTGGCGTCCAGCGCTTCCTCTGCCGCCTCAAGGGCGAGCATCTCGGCATGCGCCGACGATCTCCGCGCGGCTTCGATCCTGTTGTGCGCCCGCGCGACGATCTGCCCGTCTTTCACGATGACGGCGCCGACGGGCACCTCGCCCTCTTCGGTTGCCCGCGCGGCCTCTTTCACCGCTTCGAGCATATATCTTTCATCGTCGCCCGCGCGAGTATTTCCGTCAATAACCATAGCCGTGACATTGTATCACAAAAATACATAATATTTCAATAAAAAAAGGCGCTTTGAAGATGAGCGCCGTGAGTTTCGAGGCGGGCACTTCAGAGCCGCCTCTTTATTTGAATACGTACTTGACTAAAAGCAGCAGCGGATTCACGTCGTATATGATTTTCGCGACGGTCGTATGCTGCAGCGCGTCCATCATCGCCGTTACATTGTCCGGTGACACGAGAGTCGTTACAGGTATGAGAAGCGCGACAGCTATCCACGCCAGCATGAGTCCCCTGACAGAGCCCAGCACGAAACCGAGGACCCTGTCCGCAAATCCCAGCACCAGCGATTTGTCCCGTCCAAGCCTTATGAGCGCTCTAAGGAGCGCCGCCAGGATGCAGACGAAAAGAATGATGAGCGCTATGGCTATCACTCCCAGTGCTATCTGCGTCAGCCTTTCAGCGGCCGCGTCAGCCGCCCTGTCGGCGGCATTGTCGAAGATGTTTCCTATCGACTTGGATATGACGCTCTCGCCCGAATTGCCGGAAGTTAATACAGACTCCGGAGAGCCGTCACCGCCCGTGCCCACGATCGACTCATTGCCCCTGATCAGAACGAGGAAGCGGTTGTACAGCTTGGCTCTGATCCTGGTCTGCATAAGATAGCCGGCCACCTGGTCCTTGCAAAAGACGCCAAGTCCTATCCCGCCCGCGATGCAGAGTATCCTTATTATCGTATCGCCTATTCCCCTGACCGCGCCCCTGAGCGCCGCGATCAGAAAGATAAGTCCTACGGCTCCGTCTATCATCCACCATTCGATGTTCATGTATCTATTGTAGCTTTTTCACCGGCAATTTACTATCGTTATTTGCAATCTGTAAGAAAGGCTCCGGACGTGTCCGGAGCCTCCCTGTTGATAATGTTTTCAGGATATCTGACCGATCATTAGAATCCGATCTTGCCCATGAATCCTTCGAGTGTGCTGACGAATTCATCGTCGTCGAAGCAGTAACGCATCGTTGTGTAATCAGCTCTGAGTTTGCTGACTTCCTCGGATACGTCTTTGTTCCTGAGGATGCAGTCTGCCATCAGCGCAGCCAGCTTCTTGAACTCCGCCTCGCCGAATCCGAATCTTGTCATTTCGCTGACTCCCATACGCAGAGCGCCGGATGCCGTGAAGCCTTCCTCGTCCGGTGTCGCCTGGTAGTTGACGATGATGTTGTTGTTCTCGAGTCTTGTAGCGATCTCAGGTCCTTCGCCGTATCCTACGGAAACGATCACCTGATGTGTCTCTGTGAAGTCGATGGCCGGGTCGCCGCAGACATCCAGGCCTTCTGCCTTGAGTGCCTTGGCGAAGCTCTTCGCGTTCTGGATGATGTTCTTCTGATACTCATCCTTGAATGTGTTCATCTCGAGAGCCGCCATGTAGAGTCCGAGCTGTGTGCCGAGGTGGTGGTTGGATACGCTGCCCGGGAACGCTCTTCTCTCAACAGTCTCCCAGAGACCGTACTTGAGCTCGTCTTCCTTATAGTTCATGGCTACGACACCTCTCTGAGGTCCGAAGAATGTCTTGTGAGTCGATCCTGTAACGATCTCAGCGCCTTCCTCGAACGGCTTCTGGAAGTAGTCGCCGGCGATACCGAGCACGTGAGCCATGTCGTACATGATGGTCGTGTCAAGGCCGATGTCATCAACGAACTCGCGGATAGCCTTAACCGGCTCTTTGTGGAGAACCATGGACTTACCGAAGATGATGAACTCAGGCTTGTACTCGTCGATGACCTTCTTTGTCTCTTCAACATCGATCTTGAAGATGTTGTCCTTGCAGACCGGGAAGTTCACAACAGCGCTTCTCTCTGTCTTAGGGTCAACGGCAACATAGTCATGCAGAGCGCCCATCGGCTGAGCTGAAAGGTGTCCGCCCTTGATGATGTGGTTGTTCAGGATGTAACCGAGTCTCTTCGGCGTGACCTTTCTGTTGAGTCTGTTCTTCCAGTCCATGAGAGCGGAGAACGCGCACATGTTGGACATCTGTCCGCTGATGACTCTTGTCTCTACCTCTGTGCAGCCGAAGTACTTTTTGAGTTCGTCAACTGCGAGCTGCTCGACCTCATCGATGAATCCTGTTCCCTGATAATAGAAGATGTCCTTGTCGTAGAAGGATTTTACCTTCTTGTGCTCAGCGTAACGCGCGCTCGGGTCGCTCGCGCAGAGCATCTGTACGGCGCGGGACGGTGTATTCTCTGACGGGATCAGGTTGATGCACTGTTTCTGTCTCCAGATGTGGTTCTTCTCCGCCTTCTTGAGGAGTGTCAGAGCCTTGTCGCGGCGAGGTTCATCGCCGATCTCCATCTGGCTGATCTCTGTTCCGTAGATCATCGGACGGGCAAACGGAGGAGCCATTGTGTCGAGGTTCTTCTGAACAACGGCAGCCTTGAGTCTTCTTCCTCTTACGTCTACCTCGATGATGTCGTCAGGCAGGATGTCGCAGTCGATGTAAGCCATACCGATCGATCTCTTGACGACTTCGTCAGTGATCACGCTCTCAAGGCCTTCGCCCTCTGCCTTATAATATGGAACCATGGTTCCGGATGTCGTGAAGCCGACAAGCTTGCCGTCCTTATAGACATCCATTCCCTTACGGAGCACGCCTCTGTCAATAAGCGAGATAGGCATTACGCGTCTTGGGAGAACATCGCTCATACTGTAGTCTCTGTTCTGTACCTTGTCGAAAGCCTCTTTCTGCTTCGCGAGCGCTTCGCGGCCGATATAATCGCCCTTGCGATCCGAGAAGGATACCGCGAACTTGGCCAGGGATACTGCGAAAATAGGCATCGGAATGTCATCCGGACCAGGTTCTTCGCCCGGCTCAAAGTACATTTCGTGTCCATAGAGAGGCATGCCTGCCTCAAGTCTCAGTGTATCACGGGCGCCGAGAGCGGCAGGCTTCGCGCCGAGCTCTTCAAGACGCTTCCACAGCCATTCTGAATCCTCGGACTTGACGAATACTTCGTATCCGAGAGGCTCGCCTGTATATCCGGTCTTGGCTACATAAGCCTCATGTCCTTCAAGGTCGACGTGACCGAGGGCATTCTTCTCAGGCTCAGTGACTGCTACGCCGCCCGCGAGCTCTGTAAGGATCTCTTTGCTCTTAGGGCCCTGTACGGCGATGGATGCCCAGTCAGCTGTGATATTCGTGATCGTGCAGTCGTAATCCTTGATCACCTTATAGAGATGCTCAAGGTCCTTATCTGTGTTTCCTGCGTTGACGATCAGCAGGTAACGGTCTTCAGAGAAGCGATAGAGGTACGCGTCGTCGATGGCCTCGCCCTTCTCATTGGAGATGATGCTGTACTGTGCCTTTCCGACAATGAGGGATTCCACATTGCTGGTCAGTACATGCTGGAGGAACTTGACCATATCCGGGCCTTCAACGATGAGTCTTCCCATGTGGGATACATCGAAGATGCCGCAGAAATGTCTTGTGTAGAGGTGTTCAGCAATGATTCCGCTTGGGTACTGGATAGGCATTTCCCATCCGCCGAAATCTACCATTGTGCCGCCTTCAGCAACGTGTACGTCGTAAAGCTGGGTGCGTTTAAGGTCTGCCATGGTTTTTTCCTTTCTCCTTACTTAAAGTTTAGGGTCAACAGTTTTTAAAATAAAACAATCAAAACAACCCATTATAAGCCGGACTTCCCGTAAGGAAAATCCGATTGTTTTGCTGGGTCAATTATATCATTCGCGCGCTCTGCCTTGCAACGCTATTTGCCAAGGCAGAACCTGCTGAATACCGTATTTATTATCTCGTCTCCGGCCTCTTCGCCTATGATCTTTCCGAGGTCGTCATACGCGTAGCGCGCCGAGAGTTCCGCCACCTCCACGGGCTCGCCGTTTTTGAGCATCCCGATGGCCTCGTCGAGGTTCATGGCCGCGTTCCTGAGCATCCTCACGTGCCTTTCGCTTGTGATTATGTTCATCTCCCTTACGTTGAGGTCCATTAGTCCGTGCATCTTTCCGACCGCTTCGGATATCTGTCTCGCCGCGTCTTCGGCAGCCCTTCCGATCAGCGACGTCGTTATGGTCACGGCTCCCGGGAACATTTTCTGAACGTCTTCTTCGGTTATGGCGTTGCCCAGGTCGTCCTTGTTGATCACGACCAGCAGATGCTCCGTGTTTATATGTTCCAGATAGCCCATCACCTTGTCGTCCTCTTCATCGAGGCCGCGGCTTCCGTCGAGCACGAGTATGACCAGGTCAGCGGAGGCTATGGCCTGTTCGGTGCGCTCTATGCCTATCTTCTCCACCTTGTCATCTGTGTCCCTGAGGCCCGCGGTGTCGACCAGCACAATCGGTATGCCTCCAAGCGAAGCGGATTCCTCGACCGTGTCCCTCGTGGTCCCGGGAACGTCCGTGACTATCACGCGTCCTTCGCCGAGGATCGCGTTCATGAGGGAGCTCTTGCCCGCGTTCGGCTTGCCGATTATGACAGCCCTGACGCCTTCTCTCGCGATGCGTCCTATGCCTGCCGTATCGAGCAGTTCCTCCACGTCGCAGAGCACCCATCTCAGCTGGTTGACCAGTTCGCTGCTGCTGCCGTCCCCGATGTTCTCCTCGTCCTCATCCGGATAGTCTATGTCGACGGCCATCTGAGCGAGCGTATCCAGGAGGTTGTCCCTTATCTCGCGTACCGCCCGGCTGAGCCTGCCTTCGCGCTGGCTCTCGGCTATGCCCAGAGACAGATCGGTCTTTGCCTTTATTATGTCTATGACCGCCTCTGCCTGAGACAGGTCCATCTTTCCGTTGAGGAAGGCGAGCTTGGTGAACTCTCCCGGCTCTGCCATCCTGACATTCTCCGCGCCTGAAGAAAGGACGGCCCGCAGTATGCAGCGCAGCGCGACATTGCTGCCGTGTGCCTGTATCTCGAGAACGTCCTCCCCTGTGTATGTATTCGGAGCTTTCATGTAAATGAAGATCGCCTGATCGATCACGTCGCTGCCCTTATCGGCGCTGTCGTAAACGACCCTGCTGAGATACGCGTGGCGCGGCTCCATTTCGGAAGGGAACTTCGCCATCAGTTTCTTCATGATGTCGAGGCTCGCCGGCCCGCTCGTCCTTACTATGCCTATGCCGGCTTCGCCCGGAGCCGTTGAGATCGCGGTAATGGTATCGCTCATGTCATTTCCTCCTCAGCACTTCAAGGCTCTTATCGAGTATGCCGTGAATGTGCGCTATCGCGGTCCCGTAATTCGTCATAGGGACGCCCGCGTCAGCCGCGCATTTTATCCTGTATTTCATCTCCCTCTCGCTCAGCATGCATCCGCCGCAGTGTACTATGAGCTGATATCTCTCCGGATCGACCGGGAATTCCGTGCCGCTGGTAAAGGCAAAGTCCAGTTTCTTTCCCGTGTATTCCGTGATCCACTTAGGGAGCTTATACGTGCCTATGTCCTCGCAGGTCCTGTGGTGCGTGCATCCTTCGGATATCAGGACGGAGTCTCCGTCCTTAAGGCCATCGATGGCGTGCGCTCCGTCCACCATGCTCCACAGTTCTCCCTTATAGCGGGCAAAGAGGACCGAGAACGAGGTGAAAGGCACGTCCGCCGGAGTCTCTTTCGCGACGCGGCCGAACACCTGGCTGTCGGTTATGACAAGCTTCGGTCTTTCCGAAAGCGAGCTGAATATCTCTTTGTAGCCGTTTTCCTTGACGACTACGGCCGCGGCGTCAGACTCGAGAATATCCCTTATCGTCTGCTGCTGCGGAAGTATCAGCCTGCCTTTAGGCGCAGCCTTGTCGACCGGCACCACCAGCACGACAAGATCGCCCGGATCTATCAGGTCCCCGACTATGCGGTGATTTGGGTCTTCTTCCGGAGCAAGCGTACCTATCAGATCCTTGAGCTCGTGGATGTTTGTCTTGTCAGCGGCGCTGACCCACATGACGCGCGAAGCGTCTATCCCGGCATCTTCCGGGAGGGCCGCGATGACCCTGCTCCTTTCTTCTTCAGGCACAAGATCGCTCTTGTTGAGTACTGTCACGTACGGGATCTTCTTGTCGATTATGCGGCGCAGTATACGCAGGTCTTCATCCGTGAAGCCCGTGCGTCCATCGACCACGAGAAGGGCTATGTCGCTCTTGTTGAGCATCTGGTAGGCCTTCTTTACGCGCAGCTCACCCAGGGCTCCCTCATCATCCAGTCCCGGCGTGTCTATCATCACTACCGGTCCCAGCGGGAGCAGTTCCATGGCTTTCTGCACGGGGTCGGTCGTAGTTCCCGGCACGTCTGCCACTATCGCGAGGCTCTGCCCCGTCAGTGCATTGATTATGCTCGATTTCCCGGCGTTCCTCTTGCCGAATATGCCTATGTGTACTCGTTCACCTGACGGTGTGTTGTTCAGACTCATGATTTTCTCCTTCAGGATTCTCCCAGATAGACCCGGAGACCTGTTGCCTTTTCAAATTCTTTTGTGCCGAGCCCGCAGCCCGAGGCTTCCGTGCTCATCTGCGGCATCTGCGCATACTCCTGCGCGAAATGCTTTACGAGCGCCGTTCCCGTAGGCGTGCAGAGTTCTCCCTCTATATCGCCCGCGTATGACGGCATCCCCTGAAGGATCACCGCGGTCGCCGGAGCGGGCACCGGAAGCAGTCCGTGCGCGCAGAGCACCGTGCCGTATCCCGTGGCCACCGGGGACGCGACTATCCTGTCGGCCGCGATCTCATGCATGAGCATGCATACAGCGGTCACATCAGCGACGGCGTCCATGGTGCCGACTTCGTGGAAGTGCACCTCGCCGGCAGGCTCCCCGTGAACCTGTCCCTCAGCCTCGGCGATCAGCCTGTAGACGCTCAGCACGTCGGTTCTCACTTCATCGTCGATCGCCAGTCCGTTTATGATCTCCTCGATCTCTTTCATAGAACGGTGCGCGTGGTGATGGTGGTGATGACCATGGCCGTGGTCCTGAACGCCGCCGTAACCCTCTTCTTCGCCGTTGACAAGGATGCGGACCCTGGTGCCCTTGATGCCTTGTTTTACAGCTCCCGAGACATGCATCTCGACTCCGGGTATGCCGGCTGCGTGGAATCTGGCGATGAACTCCTCCGCCTTCGCGTAATCGATCTCCCCGGCGTAAGCGCTGCCGCATGCAGCGCCGAGCAGGGCGGCCGTGAGCATGTCTCCCGCGACTCCCTGTCCGCAGTCTATATATAACGTTCTCATCTGTCCCTCATTCCTTCGCGCCGGAAGCCAGCCTGTTTATCTGCGTCGCCAGATAGCCCGCGCCGAATCCGTTGTCTATATTGACTACCGCCACGCCGTTGGAGCACGAATTGATCATGGTGAGCAGGGCGGACAGGCCCTTCATGCTCGCTCCGTATCCTACCGAGGTAGGCACGGCGATGACCGGGTTCTTCACCAGGCCTCCCACGACGCTCGCGAGAGCGCCTTCCATGCCCGCGACAGCTATCACGCAATTGGCTTCCTGTATTTCTTCTACATTCGCGAGCAGTCTGTGTATGCCGCTCACTCCTACATCATAAGTCCGTACCACATTGCAGCCGAAAAACTCCGCCGTCCTGGCGGCCTCCTCAGCTACGGGTATGTCGGCCGTGCCGGCGCAGCAAACGGCTACCTTTCCCGTATGCTGTTTCCCGGCTTTTTCCTTTTTCAATATGCGCGACACCGCGTCATACTCTATGTCAGGGATCGCGGCTTTGACAAGCTCATACTGGTGCTCAGTCGCCCTTGTCCCCATCACTTCGCCGTTCTTCTCAAGAAGCGTGCCGAATATCTTCACGAGGAACTCATCGGGCTTGCCGGCGCAGTAGACCACCTCGGGGGATCCCGTCCTGATCTCGCGGTGGGTGTCGAGCTTAGCGTAGCCGAGATCTTCGAACGGCCTGCGGCTGAAGAAGCTTTCGGCCTCCTCGATGCTCATCTCGCCGCTCCTGAATCTTTCGAGTACTTCTCTTGTTTCCACAAGTATCTCCTTATATATCTTTATATGTCTTTTCCCGTTATCTGCCTGTACGCGCTGCGGATCTCTCCCGCCAGATACAGCGAGCCGAACGCGAGCACAGGTTCCTTCCCGTTGATGCAGCCGCGGACCGCGTCAGGCACGGATCCGCAGACCTTTACATCGATGCCGTTTTCTCTTGATCCGGACCGGGCCGCTGCTTCGGAGTGTTCTTTTATCACCTCAGCGAGTTCCGCAGCCGGAAGAGCCCTGTCGGAATCCGGCGTCACGCACACGCAGCGTGAAGCGAACGGCAGCAGGACATCGACAGCCTCTTCATAGTTCTTGTCCGCGAGCATCCCGATAAGCAGCGTAAGGCCGCCTTCAGGCAGGTATTTCCCAAGCGACTCGGCGACTGCCTCGGCGCACTGGAGATTGTGACCGCCGTCCAGTATGAACACGGGGTCGGTCCCCAGCAGTTCGAACCTCGCGGGCCATTTCACCTTCGACATGCCTTCGGCCATCGAAACCGGCGTGATGTTCCAGCCATGCTTCGCGAGTTCCTCCGCCGCCGTCAGAGCTACGGCCGCGTTGCGTGCCTGATACTCCCCGGCAAGAGGCAGGTCGATGATGATGTCGTCCCACCTCAGCTTCTGACCGCCGAGGTCTGATCCGAGGACGCTCATGCGCCCGAAATCCGCGACTGTCAGCCGTACGTCTTTTTCCCTGCATGCCTGCTCCACGACGTCCATGACTTCGGGAACGTTAGGATAGCAGACGACGTCCGAGCTTTTCTTTATTATCCCGGCCTTGGCCGACGCTATCTCAGCGAGCGTATCGCCCAGATACTGCGTATGATCGATGCCTATGTTGGTTATCACGCTTAGCTCGGCAGCGTCTATGACATTCGTGGAATCGAAGGTGCCGCCGAGGCCGACTTCCAGCACTACTATATCACATCCCATGCGTCTGAAGTAGAGCATGCCTATGGCGGTTATGATCTCGAAGTGGGTAGGGTGATCCTCCATGGCGTCGCCCTCGGCCTTGACCCTTTCCGTCAGCTCGCGCAAATCATCATCCGCGATCTGCACGCCGTTTATCTGTATGCGTTCATTGAACTTCTCGATGAACGGGGAAGGGTACATGCCGGTGCGGTATCCGGAGGCGATGAGCATGGACGCTATCATGGCCGATGTGGAGCCCTTGCCGTTGGTGCCGGCTATGTGGACGAACTTAAGGTCCTTCTGGGGATCGCCGACTCTGCGGAGCAGTTCGCGGGTACGCGAAAGCCCGAGGCGCCACTGGCTCCACGACCTTGAATTTATGTAATTGAGTGCCTCTTCTATGGTCATCATTGCCTTTGTTCGATGCGATCAGCTCGCGGCCGACAGTCCTGTCCTTATGCGCGGCATGACTTTTGCCAGAGCGATGATGGTCACCGTCTGCACCGCGAAGAGTATCACCGTCTGCACTATGCGGGTCACGAAAAGCGGCCCGTAAGGCGAACCGTACAGTATGGATATCCACAGGGTATTGAGGCACAGACTGAGCACGCACTGGTTCACGGTGACCGCGCCAATGATCTTCGGTACAGACTGCTCCCTGTAAAGGAACAGGCCGAATACCACGCCCATGAGGAAGGCCGTCAGCGTGAATCCCGGGAAATACGCTCCGATAGGGAAGAGTATCGCCCCCACGAAGTCTCCCAGGGCTCCGACCAGACCTCCGGCAACGGGGCCGTAGAGCATTGCCGCCACGGCGACAGGTATGAAGCTGAAACCGATCTTGGTGTTCCACGCGCTTATGGACAGGAATCTCGAAAGAACTATCTCCATCGCGACCAGTATGGCCAGCGTCACGAGAGTGCGCGTATTGAATACCGTTTTGCTGTAATTTTTTTCGGACATAAAAATCTCCTTTCCGGCGTTGCGCCCGACCCGGATCTTCATCCGGCGGAGATTGCCACAAAAGGAGTTCTGCTGTGGCAACGGATGCGGGAAAGGCACCGCGGGCTCCATGCCCTTCGTCCGCAGGCAACTTCCCATCCTGCGGCACTTTACGCGCCATTCCCTACTTCGCCAACGCAATTGCGTATTGCATTTTTACACGCTTATATTATCAGTTAACATTCCTCTGTTCAACGGCAATTACCGCCTGTTCGTTATTTTTTTCTTTTACCTCCGCCATCTTGAAAAACTATAGACGTGATTATATGATAAGTTGACGTCCGGCCCGGTCCCCGCTGAAACGGGACCGCGGAGCAGGCGAAACGGAGGGATGAAAATGACAAAAGCTGACAGATACCTTGTAGACGATATCCGCAACATACTCGACAACGGGTACAGGGACGTGAACCCGCGCCCGGTTTATGAGGACGGCACGCCGGCCTATACCATAAGCGTCAACCACGTGACGCGCAAGTACGATCTTTCGAAGGGCGAGTTCCCTGTATGCACTCTGCGTCCGCAGGCGTGGAAGACCGGCATACGCGAGATATTCACGATATACCAGAAGTCCACCAACGTTCTTTCTGAGATGCGCGAGATGGGCGTCACCTGGTGGGATCCGTGGGACATAGGCGACGGCACCATCGGGCAGAGATACGGAGCCACCGTCAAGCGCTACGACCTCATCAACAATCTGATTGCAGACATAAAAAAAGACCCTTACGGGCGCCGCAAGATAGTGTCGCTCTGGCAGGAGGCCGACCTCCGCGAGACCCCGGGGCTTCCTCCGTGCGCGTTCCTCACCATATGGAACGTACGCGGCGAATACCTGGACATGGTCCTCGTTCAGAGGAGCGGCGACATGCTGACCGCCTCGGGCGCGGGCGGCATCAACGAGATACAGTACGCGGCCCTTCTGATGATGATAGCCCGCGTTACCGGTTACGAGCCGGGAGTGTTCACTCACTTTGTCGCCAACGAGCAGATCTACGACCGCCATATGGACAACGCGCAGGAGATGCTGAGACGTGCGGAAGATCGCGCTGGCGAAGGTGATATAAACCCTCGTCTGGTTCTCCATAAGGAATCCGGCTGTGAGTTCACGGACATAACGCTCGCGGATTTCGAGATGCTCGATTACGCGCCGGACAAGCCGCAGCTCAGATTCGAACTTGGAATCTAGCAAATAATAAGCAAATAAAAGACCACCGGCCTGTGCCCCGGTTTCCGGAGATGGCGCCGATGGTCTTTTTTTACTTTTTGTATGCGTAATAGTATGCGAAAGGTATGATGACCGCGCCGCCGATCATGTTGCCTATCGTGACAGGCAGCAGATTTCCAATGAAGAACGCTCCCCATGTCACGTCGGCGCCGAGGAATATCCCCAGCGGGATGTACGTCATGTTGGCCACGCTGTGCTCGAAGCCCGCGAACACGAACAGCATGATAGGGAACCAGATCGCGAAGATCTTGCCGATCATGTCCTTGGCTCCCGCCTGGAACCAGCACGCGAGCACTACCAGGATGTTGCAGAGTATGCCACGTATAAGGGCGGGCATGAACGGGATCGAGGTCTTGGCGGACGCTATGGCCATGGCTCTCTCGCCGGCAGCGTCCGCGAAGAGGCCGCTTTTTGCCAGCAGGAAGGCCAGGATGACAGAGCCTGCCAGATTGGCTATATAGACGACGCACCAGTTTCTGAGCATCTTTCCCCAGGTGATCTTCCCGTCCATCAGAGCCAGCGCGAGCAGGTTGTTGCCAGTGAAGAGCTCCGCTCCGCACAGTATCACCATCATGAGGCCTACCGGGAAGAGCGACGCTCCGATCAGCTTTGCCGCCATGCTCTGGAAAGCGTCTCCGCCCGCGGCCGTCGCCTGCACGAAAACGCAGGCTCCGAATCCTATGTAGACTCCCGCGAGCATGCCGAGGACTATCATTTTTCCTATGGGCAGGCCTGCCTTTTTTACACCGTTGTTTATCCAGATATCCGCTATTTCAGCGGGTGAGTTTATTCCCATTTATCTCTCCTGTATCGGTTTATATGCGCTTCTTTGCCGCTTCTACGACATGCTTCATCAGAACGCTGGACGTGACGGAACCGACTCCGCCCGGCACCGGAGTGATCGCTCCGGCGACCGGCTCCACAGCGTCAAAGTCCACATCGCCGGCTATGCGCTGATTCTCTTCATCCCAGTTTATGCCGACGTCTATCACCACCTGCCCGGGACTCACGTATTCCGCCGTCACATTTCTCAGCTTCCCGGCGGCTGTTATGATGATGTCGGCTTCACGGGTGACCGACGGCACGTCCACTGTCCTTGTATGGCAGACGGTGACCGTGGCGTTCGCGTGCATCAGCATCGCCGCTACCGGCCTTCCGACCACGAGCGAGCGGCCGATGACAGCTGCTCTCTTTCCCTTCACGTCGTATCCGTAGTGGGCGAGGATCTCCATCGCGGCCTGTGCCGTGCACGGCGGGAATCCCAGCTGCGTATTGGTGAACACTCCCGCCATCGAGCTGTTGGTGCATCCGTCCACATCCTTTTCAGGAGGGATCAGCTCTCTGGCCTTTTCATCGTCTATCTGCTCCGGGAACGGGCGCATCACCAGTATCCCGTGGACCGCGTCGTCGTCCGCGATGCGGCGCAGCTCAGCGAAAAACTTCTCCTCAGTTATGTCCTGCGGGAACACCTCGTTGCGCACTTCGACGCCGGCCTTCGCGGCCCTCTTCATCGCCCCGCGTTCGTAAGCGAGGTCCTCCTGCCTTTCTCCAGCGCGGACGATCGCGAGCAGCGGCACGATGCCTTTGTCCTTCAGTTTTTCAACATCTTCTCTTACCGACGCGGTGATCGCCTCAGCGACCGGCGCGCCCTTTAAGATCTCTGCCATGGTTTTCCTTTCTAGAACAGTCCGCTGATCCTTCCGTTCTCATCGACGTCGATCTTCTCTGCCGCCGGCACCTTAGGTAGTCCCGGCATTGTCATGATGTCGCCTGTAAGCGCGACTATGAATCCCGCTCCGGCTGACACCTTGATATCTCTTACCGTAAGCGTGAAATCCTGCGGCGCTCCCAGCAGCTTAGGATCGTCGGAGAATGAGTATTGGGTCTTTGCCATGCAGACAGGCAGACCGCCGAATCCGAGTTCTTCGAGGCGCTGCGCTTTTTTCTTTGCCGCAGGCAGCAGCATCGTGTGCTTCGCGTGATATATCCTGTGCGCGATGGCGCTGATCTTGTCCTCGATCGTGCCGTCAAGCTCATACGCAGGCTTGAAATCATTAGGAAGCTCGCAGAGCCTCACGACTTCTTCCGCCAGCGCGGTGCCGCCTTCGCCGCCCTTTGCCCACACCTCGGACAAAGCCACGTTGACGCCCAGTTCCCTGCACTTCTCTTCTACCAGGTCGAGTTCCGCCTTTGTGTCGGCAGAGAAGGCGTTGATGGCCACCACGCAAGGCAGTCCGAATACATCCTTTATATTGGATACGTGCTGAAGCAGGTTAGGAAGTCCCGCCTCAAGCGCTTCAAGATTCTCTTTGTTGAGGTCTTCCTTAGGCACTCCTCCGTGATACTTGAGAGCTCTAACAGTCGCTACGACCACCACCGCGGACGGATGCAGGTCCGCCGCGCGGCACATGATATCGAAGAATTTCTCCGCGCCGAGGTCTGCGGCGAATCCGGCTTCTGTCACGATGTAGTCGGCCAGCTTGAGCGCCATCCTTGTGGCCGTCACCGAGTTGCAGCCGTGCGCTATGTTGGCGAACGGTCCGCAGTGCACGAACGCCGGCGTGTGTTCCAGGGTCTGCACGAGGTTTGGCTTAAGGGCGTCTTTAAGGAGAGCCGTCATCGCGCCCTCAGCTTTGAGGTCATGGGCCGTGACCGGCTTTCCTCCGTATGTATATCCCACTACTATATTGCCGAGCCTCTTTTTCAGATCGATTATGTCCGTTGCCAGGCAGAGCACCGCCATGACCTCTGAAGCCACCGTGATGTCGAATCCGTCTTCGCGCGGGACGCCCTGCGCCTTGCCGCCGAGCCCGTCGACTATGTTCCTGAGCTGTCTGTCGTTCATGTCGACCGCGCGCCGCCATGTTATCTGCTTCGGATCGATGCCGAGGCTGTTGCCCTGCTGAATGTGGTTGTCAAGCATCGCGGCAAGCAGGTTGTTGGCCGCTCCGATGGCATGGAAGTCGCCCGTGAAATGCAGGTTTATGTCTTCCATCGGCACTACCTGGGCATAGCCGCCTCCGGCCGCTCCGCCCTTGATGCCGAATACCGGACCCAGGGACGGCTCTCTGAGAGCCGCGACCGTCTTCTTGCCTATCTTCCGCAGGCCGTCAGCGAGGCCTATGCTCGTGGTGGTCTTGCCCTCGCCCGCAGGCGTAGGCGTGATGGCCGTAACGAGTATGAGCCTGCCGTCCGGTTTGTCCCTGTTGTCCCTGAGGAAGCTGAGGTCGATCTTAGCCTTGTAATTTCCGTACTGTTCTATATATTTCTCATCGATGCCGAGTTCCGCCGCGACCGCGGTGATCTTCTCCGGTTTATTCTCCTGTGCTATCTCGATGTCAGTCTTATATCCCATTAATTATGCCTCCGTGTCCTGTCTGAAGCCTGTGTGATCTCAAAATGCTGTTCAATCTGTAAGTACCATAATAACAGATACGTTCTTCATCTTAAAGCAATAATTGTTCCCGGCATTGTATCAAATCCGCACATAAAACGGCGCGCGCTCCGCATGGCCGCCTTCCGAAACGCGAAATGGCCGTATCTTTGCAATGTTTTTTTGGAATACGCGCTGTAACGCTGTAATTGCAAGGGGTTTGCGCACCTCTTCATAATTGACGGCTTGCTTTTGTGGTGCTATTATTTAGTTGTAGCTCGTTAGAGCGACAGATTTATTGTTATTCATTTTTTTCTAATAATAATAAAGGAGATTAGAACAATGATTGATCCAAGAGAACTTAAGTACACAAAGGATGATGAATGGGTTCGTTACGAGGGAGACGTTGCTTTCGTAGGAATCACTGACTATGCTCAGAGCGAGCTTGGCGACCTCGTATTCGTAAACCTCCCTGAGGTAGACGATGAGGTAGTAGCAGGCGAGCCGTTCGGTGATGTCGAGTCCGTAAAAGCTGTTGCTGATGTATTCTCACCGGTTTCCGGTGTTGTTCTGGAGATCAATGAGGACCTTCTCGATGATGCTGCTCTGATAAACGGCGATCCTTATGGCGCATGGTTTATCAAGGTCGGAAACATCACCGGCACCGAGGACTTCATGACTGCTGACGAGTACGATGAGTACAGAGGACTGTAAGTCTGCCGGAAAGAAGTTTTTGACGATTTTATAAGGAGGAATCAAATTGGGCACTTTTATTCCTAACACAAGGGAAGAGCAACTGGAAATGCTCAAGGAGATCGGATATAAAGATTTCGACGACCTCTTTAAAGTGATCCCTGATGAAGCCAAGGTCAAAGGCGAGCTCGATCTTCCTGAGGGAATGAGCGAGATCGAAGTTGCCCGTAAGGTAGAGGGACTTGCAGCGAAGAACGTCATTTTCCGTTCGATCTTCCGCGGAGCCGGCTCGTACAACCATTATGTACCGTCTGCCGTCGACGCAATCGCCAACAAAGAAGAATTTGTTACGGCGTATACACCATATCAGGCTGAGATCAGCCAGGGTATCCTTCAGTCGATCTTCGAGTATCAGACAATGATCGCCGAGATCACCGGCATGGACATCGCGAACGCTTCGATGTACGACGGCGCATCCGCGGCTGCTGAAGCCTGCTGGATGACCAAGGACAGAAGACACAGCACATTCTATGTATCCGGAGCTCTCGATGAGAGGATCCTGACAGTAATCAACACTTATTCCTTCGGAAGAGGCAGCAAGGTAGTAGTCATCCCTGCAAAGGACGGCCAGACTGACAAGGAAGCCCTAGCAAAGGCTCTTGCTGACGATGATGAAGCAGCCTGCTTCCTGATGCAGTATCCTAACTTCTACGGCATCGTAGAAGATGCTGAAGAACTCTGCAAGATCACTCATGACGGCGGAGCGAAGTTCATCATGTACTGCCATCCGCTCGCGCTTGGCGCTCTGAAGAGCCCTGGCGAGCTCGGCGCTGACATCGCGGTAGGCGAAGGACAGCCTCTCGGACTCGGCCTCGAGTTCGGCGGACCATACCTCGGCTTCCTGTCAACAAGGATGGAGAACATGCGTCAGATCCCTGGCAGACTCATCGGTGAGACAGTAGACACCAGGGGCGACAGAGGATTCGTACTTACGATCCAGGCCAGAGAGCAGCATATCCGCCGCGAGAAGGCAAGCTCCAACATCTGCTCCAACGAAGCGTGGTGCGCTCTGAGAGCGGGCATCTATCTTTCGACCATCGGCCCTGCAGGCTATGAACAGGTCGCGGCGCTCTGCTCGTCCAAGGCTCACTACATGGCAGATGAGCTCGAGAAGATCGGCATGAAGAGATGCTTCAAGGGCGAGTTCTGGAACGAATTCGTTACTACATGCCCTGACGCGGACAAGCTGCTCGCTGCTCTCGAAGAGAAGGGCATTCTCGGCGGACTCAAGCTCTGCTGCGGCTGCTGCGACACGGACTGCATCCTCTGGTGCTGCACAGAGCTGAACAGCAAAGAAGATATCGATGAAGTCATAGCTATCGCAAAGGAGGTGTTCTAAGAT
>JBGUKZ010000084.1:0-1544 GCA_045114795.1 Anaerovoracaceae bacterium | reverse complement strand
GTGGGGAGAAGCAGATAATGCAGGCTGATTTCCACTACTATGCTACATATTGCGCAGCTATTCTGACGGGCTACACACACGATGAGGCGTTGGACCTCTGCTACAGCGCGCAGTTCGTCGACTGCTGCACGAAGACGTTCCTTAAGTCCGTAGGCGCGAGCGTTCATGCCGCCACGTCGCAGTCGCAGGCTGAGCTCGTCGACACGAGGGCTGACATGGTCGGCCTTCAGGACATCACGAGGATCTGGTCGTCTTTCCATTTCCTGCCCAAAGACCTCAAAGCGGTGACTCCGCGCGCGACCAAGGCCTACAAGAACAAGTACCGCCTTATCTGCGGTCCGAACGGTGAGCTTCTTAAAGCTACTGTCGAGCTCGCGAAAAGCAGGAGCCTCCAGGCATCCGGCATCGCGATGCACGTTCTTGCCGACACCTGGGCACACATGAATTTTGCCGGCACGCCTTCGCTCGTCATCAACAACACGACCAACGATTTCTACGAAGTGATGTTCGACGGAACGCTCTCGAAGATAAGCTTCAAGCATGCTCCCGGCGCCTCCGACGACATCGAGAACTTCACTTACAACAGCACGGTCTTCAACCCCAGCGAGAACAACATTCTGAACCTGGGTCACGGCCACGCCGGCCACCTGCCCGACTACAGCTTCATCAGGTACAAGTATCTCCCCGCCTGGGACGGCTACCGCGAATGTCTGAAGGACAATCCCTCCGATTACATGAAGGCCTTCTGCCAGATGATCTACGCGATGAGATATCTGCGCGGCGATATCGAGACCTTTGAGACAGACACTTACGACGAAGAGACCGTAAATCCTTACAGAGAAAGGATCACTGAGATCCTCACAAAGAGGCAGCTCGACGCTTCGGAAGACTGGAAAGCATTCGGCGAGGAACTGTCAGGTCAGGACATTCCTGATTTTGACGTCAACAGATATGCAAGCGAGTACATGCATGCGGAAGATAAGGACGACACGTTCCTGGGGAAGTTCATTCTTGCGGCGCTGTCGCAGAAGAGTATGGTCACGAACAAGATCTTCAGCTCCGGCAACTCCCTTGCCGGGTTCTCGATCGACTATCAGAAGAAGGGCTTCGGCGGCATTAAAGACTACATGAAGCTCGTCATGGAAAAGAGGGACAACTCATGAGCAAGGCCAGACGCATAATGACAGTATTATTCGCGCTGGTGGCCATCTTCGGCGCTCTGATCCTCATCTTCATACCCGACATCGCCTTCGATGCGCTGGCGTTCGGCATCGGCATAACGCTCGTCTACTATGGTGTCAGATACATCCTCTACTACCTGACCCACGCACAGCACATGGTCGGCGGCAAATGGTTCCTTCTTATAGGACTCATAATGTTCGATATGGGCGTTTTCGCTGTCGCAGTATATGACAAGGCGCAGATGATCACGCTGATCTACATAATCAGCGCGAACTTGATCGCTGCGGTATTAGGCCTGATCCGTACCATCGGCGACAAGAAGGACAACAACCCCGCCTGGAAGCTCCACCTGGCGCAGTGCA
>JBGUKZ010000083.1:0-72787 GCA_045114795.1 Anaerovoracaceae bacterium | reverse complement strand
GAGTTTATGTTTTATTAAGTAAGGAGGTTACCAAATGAAAAAGATTCTTGCTCTTATCCTTTGCCTGTGCATGGTTCCATTTATGGCTGCGTGCGGAGGCGGCGGAGACCAGGGAGGCAGCGATGGTGAAGAAGTCACACTGAAGCTCTGGTGTATCGCAACAGAGAGTGACGCCAACCGTCCTGCATATGAGCAGGCTATCGCGGACTATGAAGCCGCTCACCCTGGCGTCAAGATCGAAATGGAAGCTTTCGAGAATGAGTCCTACAAGACAAAGATCAAAGCCGCTATGACAGGCGGATCCTCGGATGATCTTCCGGACATTTTCTTCACATGGGGCGGCGCGTTCCTCGGTGACTTCGTAGATGCCGGCAAAGTATATTGCCTTGACGATATCTACGCAAACAACTACACAGAGGATCAGATCCCGGCTGTCATGCTCAACAACTCGTCTTATGACGGCAAGCACTACGGCGTTCCTACAACATTCAACATCGTAGCTATGTACGCTAACATGGATCTGCTTGCTCAGGCCGGCTGGGACAAGGTTCCTGAAACTTATGAAGAGCTGACCAAGTGCTGCGACGACCTGGTTGCTGCTGGCATCATCCCGTTCGGATGCGCCGGAAGTGAGACATGGTGCGTAACTGAGTACCTTGAGCCGATCATCCTCAAGTCGATCGGATATGAGGATCTCAACAAGATCTTTGCCGGTGAGGCTACATGGAATGATCCTGACATCGCTAAGTCTGTTGACACAATGCAGGAAATGATCGACAAGGGATACTTCGATCCGTCCGGCGTTGCGCTCGGCAATGACGAAGTAAAGGCTAACTTCCTTGCTGGAAAGACTGCATTCTATCAGAATGGTTCATGGAACACAGGCGAAGTTGCTGCTGCTGATTTCAAGTCCGCTGTAGCTATGTTCCCTGTAATGAACGCTGAGCGTTCCACACCTAACTGCGCTATCGGCGGTCCGTCCGACCACCTCGCAGTATACGCTGATGGTCCGAACGCTGACCTTGCTGCTGAAGTAGCTGTTGAACTCGGCAAAGAGATCTGCCACTACAACTACCTCAACGCTGTCGGACTCCCGGCTTGGACACCTGACTATGACACAAGCTCGCTCGAGCCGCTGATGGTAGATATCGGAAACATCGTTAATCAGTGCGAGGGCATGGTGCTCTTCGGCGACACAGCCATGAGCGCAGACCCTGCTCAGATCTACCTCGACTACGTTGCTAAGGTTTACGGCAAGGAGATCGACGGTCAGGGCTTCATCGATGGCCTGACAAAGGATCTTCAGTAGTATCGGGTAATCGATATCAGAAAAACAAAGGATTCTGTTGATTAGTTGACACGTGCAGTCTCCCCGGTCTGTCCAGGGATTCGGGGAGGCTGCTTTTTCTTAAGAGAGAGGGCTGCTGAATATGAATAAAATGTACAGCAATAAATGGTATATTATCATTTTCCTGTTGCCGGCGCTGATCCTCTTCTGCGGCGTTCTTATCGCTCCGATCGGGGCCTCGGGCTATTACAGCTTCTTTGACTGGAATGGCTTTACCGAGAAAACATTTATCGGGCTTTCGAACTACAAAGAGTTATTTACCAGTGATTCCATCGGTTTCATGAAAGCGCTGGGCAATTCGCTGCTCCTTGCGGCGTTATCAGTCTTTTTGCAGCTGCCGCTTGCCCTTGGGCTTGCTCTGGTGCTCGGCAAAAAGATAAAAGGCGAAAGAGCCTTCCTTTCGGTATTCTTTATGCCGGTTCTTATTTCCACAGTAGTCATCGGCCAGCTCTGGCTGAAGATCTACAACCCGGACTACGGTGTCCTCAATGTCGCGCTTCGCGCTGTCGGCCTTGGCAATCTTGCGCATATCTGGCTGGGCGATAAGGCGACCGCTCTGGGCGCTGTGTTCGTACCGATACTATGGCAGTATGTCGGATATCACATGCTGCTCCTTTACGCGGGAGTCAAGAGCGTTCCGCCTGAACTCAGGGAAGCCGCCATGCTTGACGGCGCGACTGACGGTCAGGTCAACCGCTACATCGTCCTGCCTTACATCAAACCAATTTTGAAAATCAGCGTTATATTCGCTGTCACCGGTTCTTTGAAATCATTTGACCTTATCTATGTTCTGACCAACGGCGGACCGCTTCATGCCACTGAAGTGCCTAGTACGCTGATGATAAGCATGCTGTTCCTCCGCAACCGATACGGCATGGGAAGTACGATCGCTGTCCTGCTGATCGTCCTCTGCTTCGCCTTTGCGTTGCTGATCAATTTCGTATTCAAGGAGGAGGACTGAGGCTATGAGAAACACAAGTAAAACAAAAGAGGTCTTGATATATATAGGACTCATCTTCTGGATGATAGTCAATCTGTTCCCTGTATACTGGATGTTCACATTCTCTCTGAAGAGCAATCCTGAGATCTTCGGAGAAAACGTGATAGGGTTGCCTAAGGAATGGCTGTGGTCCAACTACAGCGCCGCGCTCAGCACGGGCAACATGGGACTTTATTTCATGAACAGTGCCATCGTGGCGATCTCGACGATCCTTATAACTCTGATCGTCGCCCTGATGGCCACATTCGCGCTGACACGTCTTATATGGAAAAAGCGCAAGACCCTGAACAAGTTCTTCATGCTGGGACTTACGATCCCGATCCACGCGTCGATCGTCCCGGTATACGTAACGCTTTCGAAACTGAACATGCTCAATACATACTGGGCTCTGATCATTCCGTATTCCGCGTTCTCCCTGGCAATGGCCATCCTGGTCTGCACGGGATTCATGAACGAGATACCGCGTGAACTCGATGAGTCCGCGTGTATCGACGGATGCGGCGTATTCGGGATCTTCTTCCGTATCATCGTTCCGCTGATGAGACCGGCTGTAGCAACGGTAGGCATTTACACGTTCCTGCAGTGCTGGAACGAGCTGATGTTCGCGAACGTCTTTATCAGCAAGAACGCGTACAGGACGCTGCCTGTAGGTGTCCAGGCTCTTTCAGGACAGTATACGACTGAATGGGGACCGATCGGTGCGGCGCTGGTACTGGCGACATTCCCGACGCTTTTCGTCTACATCTTCCTCAGCAAGAGGATACAGGAAAGCTTCATCGCCGGTGCAGTCAAAGGTTAATCAAAGGAGAAAAGCGGTATGGCAACATTATCACTTCGAAATATCAAAAAAGTATATGACAATAAAGTCACTGCGGTCGACGATTTCAATCTTGAGATCGCAGACAATGAATTCGTAGTATTTGTCGGGCCGTCCGGCTGCGGCAAATCAACGACGCTGCGCATGGTAGCGGGTCTCGAGGACATCTCAAGCGGAGACCTCTATATCGACGGCAAGAGGATGAACGATATCGCGCCGAAGGACAGAGACATCGCGATGGTCTTCCAGAACTACGCGCTTTATCCGCACATGACAGTCTTCCAGAACATGGCGTTCGCGCTCAAGCTGCGCAAGACTCCGAAGGATGAGATCGACCGTCAGGTCCGTCAGGCGGCGGAGATCCTGGATATCACGGAATATCTGGAGAGAAAGCCGAAGGCGCTTTCCGGAGGCCAGAGACAGAGAGTCGCGATCGGCCGCGCCATCGTACGCGAGCCGAAGGTCATGCTGATGGACGAGCCGCTCTCCAACCTCGACGCCAAGCTGAGAAACGAGATGCGTGCTGAGATCATCAAGCTTCGTCAGAGGATCAATACGACGTTCATCTATGTAACGCACGACCAGACAGAAGCCATGACGCTGGGCGACCGCATCGTAATCATGAAGGGCGGTTTCATCCAGCAGATCGGAACACCGCAGGAGGTCTTCGATCACCCTGCAAACCTGTTCGTAGCGGGCTTCATAGGCACGCCGCATATGAACATTTTCGACGCGGAACTCAGGAAGGACAACGGAAAGTACAGCGTCGTGGTGAATGGCGTAACTATTCCGTGCTCAGCTGAAAAGCAGGCGGAGTATGAGGCAAAGGGCCTCGCGCCGCAGAAGGTGAAGCTCGGCATACGTCCTGAACACCTGAGCCTGACTAAAGAGGAATCGATGTCGATCCCGGCGCGTGTGGACGTTTCCGAGATGATGGGATCATCGATCCATCTCCACGCGAATGCCGACGGCAAAGATGTCGTTCTGGTCCTCCAGTCCGCTGAGCTGCCGGCTGCGCACCGCACCGGATTCACATATGGTTCAGACATCCGTTTCACTTTCGATACCAACCTGATGCATCTGTTCAACGCGGAAACAGGGGAGAATTTGATATGACAGGAACAAAAAAGTTCATCGGGATCGACCTGGGGACTTCCTCGGTAAAGATCCTGCTTGTCGACGGGACAGGAGCCATCCTTAAGGCTGTAACAAAGGACTATCCGCTGGCTTTCCCTAATCCGGGATGGAGCGAGCAGGAGCCTGCCGACTGGTGGGAGGCCTGCTGCACGGGCATCAGAGAGCTTCTGGCGGATCAGGACGCGGCTGATGTCAAGGGCATAGGCTGCGGCGGTCAGATGCACGGCCTTGTAGCGCTTGATGCGGACGACGAGGTCATCAGACCCGCGATCCTGTGGAACGACGGCAGGACCGCGGAAGAGACAGCATGGCTCAACGAAGAGATAGGCAAAGAAAAACTGTCCAGGCTGACAGCGAACATCGCTTTCGCGGGCTTCACGGCTCCTAAGATCCTCTGGATGAAGAATAAGGAGCCTGACAACTTCAAACGCATAGCGAAGATCATGCTCCCGAAGGATTATATCAACTACAAGCTGACAGGAGTCCATTCGTGCGACTACTCTGACGCGAGCGGCATGCTGCTTCTGGATGTTGAGCACAAGTGCTGGTCGGACGAAATGCTGGGAATCTGCGGCATAGACCTGAGCGTCATGCCGGAGCTGTATGAGAGCTACGAGTGCACCGGAACGGTAAAGCCTGAGATAGCTGAGATGCTCGGGCTCCCTGAGGGAGTCAAAGTGGCTGCTGGAGCAGGCGACAACGCCGCGGCGGCAGTCGGCACAGGCACTGTCGGAGACGGTGACTGCAACATTTCGCTCGGCACATCCGGCACGATATTCATCTCGTCGGACAAGTTCGGAGTAGATCCGAACAACGCCCTGCACTCATTCGCTCACGCGGACGGCAAGTATCACCTGATGGGCTGCATGCTCTCAGCCGCGAGCTGCAACAAGTGGCTTTGCGATGAGATCCTGAAGACTCAGGACTATGCTGCCGAACAGAAGGGCATCACTGACGACAGGATGGGCCGCAACCGCGTGTTCTTCCTGCCTTACCTGATGGGTGAGAGAAGCCCTATCAATGATACGGACGCAAGAGGAACATTCACAGGACTGTCGATGGACACAAGTAGGTCCGACATCGTACAGGCTGTCCTTGAAGGCGTTGCGTTCGCTATCAGGGATTCGTTCGAAGTCGCGAAGTCGCTTGGGATAGACATCACAAGATCCAAGATCTGCGGCGGCGGAGCCAAATCGCCACTTTGGCGCAAAATGATAGCCAATGTTCTGGGCATCAGCCTGGATATACCTAAGACCGAAGAAGGTCCGGGATACGGGGGCGCCATGCTGGCCATGGTCTGCTGCGGAGAGTTTGAGAGCGTCGACGCGTGCGCCGAAGCTCTGCTCTCGGTCACGGAGACCATTGAACCGGATCCGGAGATCGCGGCACGCTATGAAAAACAGTATCGGAAATTCAGCAGGATATATCCTGCGCTCAAAGGCGTTTTCCCTGAACTGCGTTAGGAGGCCACATGAAGATCTATTCTGTATATGACAAGGAGTTCAAACCATACGGCAAGGTACTGGGCGGCTATGATACGGCAGAGCTGATCGAAGCAATGAAAAAGATCGATCTGCCTGAGTCAGGCGTGGCATATGAGCCGGCGATACAGAGTCTTGAAGACTGCTCCATATTCGGAGAACTCTCGGACCGCGCATATGGCGGCATGCCTGTAGAGCTCGGGATGTGCTGGGGAAGAAACACCAAGCTGAACTGCCTTGAATACCACAAAGACAGCGAGATAAACATCGGAGAAGGAGACTTCGTGCTGCTGCTCGCGCTCATGAGCGATATTGAAGACGGCAAGCTGGATACCGCTAAGGTAAAGGCGTTCAGAGCGCCTGCCGGCGCCGCGGTGGAAGTGTATGAAACTGCGCTCCACTACGCGCCTTGCCATGTAGACGCGGAAAAGGGATTCCGTGTCGCGGTAGTCCTGCCTCGCGGCACCAATACGGACGCGCCTTCGATAAAAGCCGCAAATGAAGATGATAAAATGCTGTGGGCGCGCAACAAGTGGCTGCTTGCTCATCCGGAATCGGCTGAGGCGGCTGACGGCGCGTACATAGGTCTCACCGGAGAAAACATAGATATTGCAAAATAGAACAGAAGCACTTAAGGAGGCGCATCCATGAAAAACATTCCTGAAGTCAAACTGGGAATAATCGCAGTTTCAAGAGACTGCTTTATCATTTCCTTATCTGAGAGCAGAAGAGCCGCGATCAAGGCAGCATATAAGGGCGACCTTTATGAGTGCCCTGTCACGATCGAAAACGAGAAAGACATGCTGAAGGCAGTTGCCGACGTGAAGGCTGCGGGCTGCAACGCGCTCGTAGTATTCCTCGGAAACTTCGGCCCTGAGACGCCTGAGACCCTGATAGCCAAGTACTTTGACGGTCCATGCATGTTTGTGGCCGCTGCCGAGGGCGACGGCAACCTTATCGACGGCAGAGGAGACGCTTACTGCGGAATGCTCAACTGCTCATACAACCTCGGCATGAGACATCTCAACGGATATATTCCTGAGTATCCTGTCGGTACAGCCGAGGATATCGCGGGAATGATCGGCGATTTCGTCCCTGTAGCGAGAGCGGTCATCGGCGTAAAGAACCTGAAGATCATCACATTCGGACCTCGTCCGCAGGACTTCTTCGCATGCAACGCTCCTATCAAGGGACTTTACGAACTCGGCGTTGAAGTAGAAGAGAACTCAGAGCTCGACCTCTTCGTAAGTTATAAGCAGCACGCGGGAGACAAGAGGATCCCTGAGGTCTGCGAAGACATGAAGGCAGAGATGGGAGAGGGCAAGTACTATCCTGACATGCTGGAGAGAATGGCGCAGTTCGAACTGACGCTGCTCGACTGGGCTGAGGAGCACAAAGGCGCGCGCGAGTATGTCGCGTTCGCCGACAAGTGCTGGCCTGCATTCCCTGAAACATTCGGATTCGAGCCTTGCTACGTGAACTCGAGACTCGCGAGCCGCGGCATCCCTGTATCCTGCGAAGTAGACATCTACGGAGCTCTTTCGGAATACATCGGAGCCTGCGTATCCGAGGACGCGATAACGCTGCTCGACATCAACAACTCCGTTCCAAAGAGCATGTATGACAAGAGCATCAAGGGCAAGTTCGACTACGAACTGACAGATACTTTCATGGGATTCCACTGCGGCAACACGCCGTCGTGCAAGATGTGCGCGGACCGCGCTGTCAAGTATCAGCTGATACAGCACAGACTGCTTGAGCCGGAAGGGAGCGATCCGGACTTCACAAGAGGAACGCTCGAGGGCGACATCGCTCCGGGAGAGATCACATTCTACAGACTGCAGTGCGACAGCGAGGGCAATCTCAGATCCTATATCGCTGAGGGAGAGGTGCTCCCTGTAGCGACAGAGTCCTTCGGAGGCATCGGCATCTTTGCCATTCCGGAGATGGGCAGATTCTACCGCTACGTGCTGCTGGAGAAGAGATATCCGCATCATGGAGCAGTAGCGTTCGGCCACTACGGCAAGGCGCTCTTCGAGGTGTTCAGATTCCTCGGAGTCAAGGACATCGCTTACAATCAGCCTAAGTCACTGCCGTATCCGACGGAGAATCCGTTCAAGTAAAATAACAATCGAAAAGGGTACAGATAACAGCGCGGCCGGAGGTTTCCTCCGGCCGCGTTTTACCTTGTCTGCAAAGGACTGTGAATGGTAAAATATATTAGTTATAGATAAGCTGAATAAACACTCCGGAGACAAAAAAAGTGGGCCTTCTTATACACGACCTCAGCCCTGAAGAATGGGCAAAGGTCGGCCGCGGGTATGACGGCTGGGATATAGTTTCAGATAACGGCAGCATCCGGCCCTGCGCCGGCTGCTTTTCATGCTGGAACCGCGATCCGGGCCGCTGCTGCATCAAAGACGGCTATGAGGAAATGGGGGCCCGCATCCATCACGCGGATGAGATCGTGGTCATAAGCAGGTACACCTACGGCGGGTTTTCGGGCTTTGTGAAGAATGTGTTCGACCGCTGCCTGGGATATGTGCTGCCTCAGTTTGAGATATCAGGCGGAGAAACGCACCATCAGAAGCGCTATGACGAGGACAAGCCGTTTACCTTCATATTCTATGGACATGATCTGAGTGAAGACGAAAAGAACAGTGCCAATAGATATGTGACCGCGGTCTGCGCCAATATACGGGGGCATGTAAAGGAAGTAGTTTTCAGGGAGAGCGAAGAAACTCCGGCGCCGGAAAGAACAGGCGGCAGAGCGTCCGGCAGGATGGTCCTGCTGAACGGCAGCATGCGCAGCAAGGACGGAAACTCAGCCAAACTCGCGAAACAGCTTGCCGCCAGACTCGATAAAGAAGCTGAATTTGCCGACCTGAAGGACTGGCTGAAGGACCTGCCCGGACTTGTCGGAAAACTTGAGGACGCGCCTGCGATAGTGCTCTGCATCCCGCTTTATGTCGACGGCCTGCCGTCACAGGTCATCAGGCTGATGGAAACATTCCGGGAGGAATACAAAGGCGGCCGCAAGAAGATATATGTTCTTGCGAACATGGGGCTTTACGAGAGCAGCCAGCTGGTGAACCTTTTCAGCGCGGCCACTCAGTGGAGCAGAAAGATGGGATTCGAGTACTGCGGAGGACTGGGCGTAAGCGCCGGCGAACTCATAGGCGGTCTCATGGAGATGATGCCGTTCGGCAAAGGGCCTATAAGAAAGTCTTCAGAAGGCATGGAGCTGCTGGCCCGCGCCATAAACAGCGAAAGCAAAACCTACGATATCTATGCCGAGCCTAAGGGATTTCCGAAGTGGCTTTTCATTAAGATCGCAAACGTCAACTGGAACAGGACGGCGAAGAAGAACGGCATAGATCCGGAAGAACTGTACAGACAATTGTAAAAAAGAAAAACGTAAGGGATAAGTAAAGTAAGGAGAGGAAGGACATATGTGCGGAATAGTTGGATTTACCGGAAGACAGCAGGCCGCGCCGGTGCTGCTGGACGGACTGTCGAAACTCGAGTACAGAGGATATGACTCCGCGGGACTCGCAGTAAGAGACGGAGAGTCGCTCGCCGAGGTAGTCAAGGCGACAGGCAAGCTCAAAAACCTTGCGGAGAAGATCGAAAACGGAGCCGCGCTTCCGGGCAACTGCGGCATCGGCCATACCAGATGGGCGACTCACGGAGAGCCGACTCAGGTCAACGCTCACCCGCATGTCAGCGGCAACGCGAAGTCATCGGCATCCGGGTCGGTGGAGTCCGAGGTAGTCGGCGTGCACAACGGCATCATCGAGAATTATGAAGAACTGAGGACAAAGCTCATAGACAACGGATATTCGTTCTACAGTTCTACCGATACCGAGGTGGTCATCAAGCTGGTCGATTATTACTACAAGAAATATAAGATCGGACCTATCGACGCCATCAACAGGATGATGGTACGCGTGCGCGGTTCGTATGCTCTCGCCCTGATGTTCAGGGACTATCCGGGCGAGATATACGCAGCGAGAAAGGACAGCCCTATGGTCATAGGCGTGGCTGACGGCGAGACTTTCCTTGCTTCGGACGTTCCGGCCGTGCTCAAGTACACCAGGGACATCTATTACATCGACAATCTGCAGTCTGTCAGACTGCTGCCGGGCGAGGCCCATTTCTTTGACCTGAACGGCGATGAGGTGGAAATGGAGTGCACGCATATAGACTGGGATGCTGAAGCCGCGGAAAAGGGCGGATATGAGCACTTCATGATCAAGGAGATCCATGAGCAGCCTAAGGCCGTCAGGGATACACTCGCAAGCGTCATCAAGGACGGCAGGATCGACCTTTCAGGCGCGGGCATCACGGACGATCTCATGAAGGGTGTGAGCGAGGTGCGCATCGTCGCGTGCGGCTCGGCGTGGCACGCCGGAATGGCAGGCATGTATGTGATCGAAGATCTCGCAGAGGTACCGGTAAGGGTAGAAGTAGCGTCCGAGTTCAGATACAGGAAGATGCTTATCGATAAAGATGCTCTTGTGGTCATCATCTCGCAGTCCGGCGAGACGGCGGACACTCTCGCGGCGCTGAGGGCCGCGAAGGCCAACGGCATCAGGACACTGGCGCTGGTCAACGTAGTCGGCTCAACTATCGCCAGAGAGGCGGACAACGTGCTCTACACACTGGCAGGGCCTGAGATAGCGGTCGCGACCACAAAGGCGTACAGCGCTCAGCTGGCCGCGCTGTATGCTCTGGCAGTTCAGCTGGCGTATGTCAGAGGTAAGATCAAAAACAGCGATTACAATTATTACATAGAGGAACTGCAGGCGCTGCCTGAGAAGATAGAGCAGGCGCTGAAAAACAAGGAGCGCATACAGTGGTTTGCTTCAAAGCACTCGAACGCGAACGACATTTTCTACCTCGGCAGAGGCCTTGATTACGCGATAAGCCTTGAGGGAAGTCTCAAGATGAAGGAGATAAGCTACATCCACAGCGAGGCCTACGCGGCAGGCGAGCTAAAGCACGGAACTATCAGCCTCATCGAGGACGGCATTCTGGTGATCGGCTTACTGACCCAGGGCGAACTGATGGAGAAGACCATAAGCAACATGGCGGAATGCAAGGCGCGCGGAGCGTATCTGATGGGTGTGACGGGCGACGGCAACTTCGGCGTCGAGGATTCGGTCAACTTCACCATTTATGTACCGAAGGCTGACGAGCATTTCATCGGAAGCCTTGCGGTGATACCGCTGCAGCTCCTCGGATACTATACGAGCGTGGCAAAGGGCCTCGATGTAGACAAGCCGCGCAACCTGGCAAAATCAGTAACTGTTGAGTGATCCCGAACAACGGAGGACGGAATGAAAACACTATTCAAGGGCGGCACCATCTATGACGGAAACGGTAAAAGGCCTTTTGCCGGAGATGTGCTTATCGAGGACGACAGGATCGTCAGGGTCGCGGAGAAGATAAGGGCAAAGGCCGACAAGACTATTGATATAAGCGGAAAGCAGATATGCCCGGGATTCATCGACGCGCACTCCCACAATGACTTCTTTTATGACAGAGAAGACGCGGAAAAATTCTACAAGCCTTTCATAGAGCAGGGCATCACGACGCAGATCACGGGAAACTGCAGCTTTTCGCCTTTCGGAGTCGATCCGGATACGCCTTACAAAGATAAAATAGGCGGCGGCCTCTTCGATACCGTACATCCATGCAGCTTCGCTGAGTTCAAAAAACGCGCGGAGGGGAGACTCTATGTGAACATAGCCCCTCTGATCGGTCAGGGTTCTGTAAGAGCCGGCATGACCGGTTATGATCCGGCCCCATACACTCCTGAACAGATAGAAAAGGAACTTGAACATGTGCGCGAGGCCATGGAGGGCGGCGCTTTCGGAGGCTCGCTTGGGTTCATGTACGAGCCTGACCGCTACGCAAAGGAAGACGAGATAATCGCCTTTGCGAAAGAAATAGCAAAGTACGACGGAATAGTAACGATCCATCCGAGAGCGTGCTCCATAGTCAGCGCGGATTATCCGCTCATCACAAAGAAGTCACATCTGGAAATGGGACTCGACGAGGCGGTGGACATCATGCACAAATCCGGCTGCAGGCTCGAATACAGCCACCTGATCTTTACCGGTCAGAGAAGCTGGAAACTGCTCGATAAGATGCTCAAGACGTTTTATCGCGAGTACTTCAACGGAAATCCGATCGCGTTCGATAATTATGCCTTCCACTACGGAGCTTCGGTAATCACCGTCGTCTTCCCTGAGTGGTATGCTCAGCTCAGCAAGGAAGAAGCAGCGAGGCCGGCCAACCGCCGCAAGCTGGAGCTGACGATACTCATGTACCGCAAGGTGCTTGGCATCGACTGGGACGACATGGTGGTCGCGTATATCTCTGATGATCATCCTGAGTACGAGGGCAAGACCATACCTCAGTGCGCGGATGAAGAGGGACTGTCGTATCTCGATATGTACCTTAAGCTGGTCGACCTTTCGAACAGAGCCGGCAGCATCTATCTCGGCAAGTATTATAACGATGAGATCGTGCGCCGCCTCATGAACGATGAACTGTCAGTGTTCATGACTGACGCGTGGGTCGAAGAGAAAGGCCTGCAGAACATCGCGGCTTTCCAGACCTTCCCGCAGTTCTTCCTGCTGGCGAAGAAGAACAACATTCCTGTTGAGAAAGTCGTAAATAAGATGACGGGCAAGACAGCGGACCGCTATAAGATCCCTGAAAGAGGTTATCTGCGTGAGGGATATAAGGCGGACATCACGGTGATCGACCTCGACAACATAAAGGTCGATGAGTCGAAGCCTGACTTCCGTCCTGAGGGAATCGTTCACGTTTATGTGAACGGTCATCCTGTGATGCAGGACGGCGCGTATCTCGGCGGACAGGCGGGAAAGGTACTGCTCAAAAAATAAAGGCAGGAGATCATTATGGCTAATATTCATGATATCAACAGAGATGAATGGATGCTACGCGGACCGCTGGCAAGGAAGGGCTACGACTGGTGGTGGCATTCGATGACCGCCGTGCACGAGAAGACAGGCGAGAAGAAAGCCTTCTATGTCGAGTTCTTCACATGCAATCCCGCGTGGGCGGAGGACGAGCCCGTTATCGTATGGAACGACGCTGAGAAGCAGAGGGCGGGGATCCTTCCGTCATATCTGATGGTAAACGTCGGATTCTGGGGCGAGCCTCACGGCCAGCTGCACAGATTCTTTTCGCTCAAGGACGTTCAGATCCGCGCCGACGCGCCATACAGCATAGTCGCGGACGACTGCAGATGCAGCGAGATCCACACAGAGGGTCATGTCAAAGTCACGCCTGAAGAGGCGGCAGCTCACCCTGAATGGATGACCGACGCCGGGGAGATGAGCTGGAAGTTCGACATCCGCAAGGAGATCGCGTTCCACGTCGGATACGGCGCGAGCAGGTTCTTCAGAAAGATCAACGCCTTCGAGATGTTCTGGCACGCGGAGGGCATGAAAACCGCGTTCACCGGAGAGATCGTTCTCAACGGCGAGAAGTACATTCTCACACCTGAGGAATGCAACGGCTACTCCGACAAGAACTGGGGCGGCGATTTCACGAGCCCGTGGGTATGGCTTTCTTCCAACAACCTCAGGAGCGTGATAACCGGAAAGAAGCTCGGGAACAGCGTGTTCAACATCGGCGGCGGAAGGCCGAAGGTGTTCTTCGTGGCTCTCAACAGAAAGCTCCTGGGCGAGTTCTACTATGAGGGCAGGGACTACGAGTTCAACTTCTCCAAGTTCTGGACTCTGTCGCGGACAAAGTTCGACTGCTGGGAGACTGATGACGAGATCCACTGGCACGTACTGCAGACCACGAAGAACTCGAAACTCGACACCCAGATCAGATGCAGCAAGAAAGACATGCTGAACATCAAGTATGAGGCACCGACGGGCTATAAAAGGCATAACAGGCTGTGGAACGGCGGCACCGGAACAGGCACTCTGAAGCTTTACAAGCGCTCGCTCTTCGGCCGGAAAGAGACGCTGATCGACGAGGTATACGCCGAAGGCATAGGATGCGAATACGGCGAATACTGCGATCCGGAATGATAAAAGGAAATGATAAAAAAAGAATGGTGTATATTTCGAAGTGAACTCACGGAATATACACCATTTTCATTGCTGAAACACGCCTCTGCCTTTATCTTTCAAAGAGTCTGAACATCTTATCTTTGTATTTATTTTTGATGCCTTCATACGGGTGCTCACGGAGCGGCAGGTTGAACTTTGTGCTGCCCAGCAGGACTGTCTGAGGGTTGGTGAATTCCCTGAACCCCCATTCGCCGTGATACGCTCCCATGCCGGAATGTCCCGTGCCGTTGAAAGGGACTCCCTTTACCATCATGTGGAGGCAGACTTCGTTGATGCAGCCTCCTCCGTACTGCTGGGTGCGCATGACTTTATCCGCCCACTTCACATCGCCTGTAAAGATGTAAAGCGCAAGTCCGTGTTCTCTGGACGCGATGACCTCAAGTACTTTATCGATCTCCCCGTCCTTGTATGGAACGACCGGAAGAATAGGGCAGAAGAGTTCATGCTGTACGATCGGCTCATCGATGCCGACAGGATAGATGACAGTCGTATCGTATTTGCATGCTTCTTCATCGCCGCTGCCGCCAAAGACTATGCGGTCTCTGTACTGATCAGCCTCATCGGCGCATTTCTTATATGCGGAGGCGGTTATCAGGCGCGGATACTCAGGATTCTCATGCGGGACCTCGCCGATCTGCTTTATAATAGCAGCCTTCAGCTTTTCTACGAATTCATCCGCGACTTCTTCGGCGACCGCGACCTGATTTATGTTGATGCATATCTGGCCGCTGTTGCATATCTTGAAGAAGGCGATCTTCCTTGCGGCGTCGTCAAGGTCAGCGTCCTTTCTGACTATGCACCAGTTGCCCGTCTCGCCACCGAGCTCAAGAGCCACAGGAGTGAGATTGACGGAAGCGCGCTCCATGACATGCTTTGCCACCTTAGGCGAGCCGGTATAGAAGATCTTGTCGAAACGCTCATCGAGGCACATGTCGGCGACATCGTGTCCGCCGTCTATGACTGTTACATATTCAGCAGGGAAGGCGTCGCGCACTATCTCGCGAAGGACCGCGGTGCAGCTTTTGCTTTTGGAACTGGCCTTTATGACCGCAGTATTGCCTCCGGCTATTGCCGCGACCAGAACTCCCAGCGACAGATAGAAAGGGAAGTTGAACGGGCTGATAATAAGGGCGGTGCCGTATGGCATCTTGTACACCCTGGTGAGCACGCTCGGGAAGCACAGAGGACCGCTGTAGTGCAGTTCGGGCCTGGCCCATCTCCTGAGTCCGCGTATAGCTTCGTTTATCTCTATGATAACGGTGCCGACGTCGCAGAAATAGCCTTCAGAAGGATGCCTTCCGAGGTCTTCGTTGAGCGCGCGGACCATCTGAGCCTCATGCGAGCTGATCGACTCACGCAGCTTCTTAAGCTGCTCTATACGCCATGAAACGTCAAGCGTAGCACCTGTCGCGAAAAACGCCTTCTGATCTTCGACCGCGCTGTGCACCAGTTCTTTGTTCCATATGATTCCTGACATTACTGTTTCCTCTCAAAACAATGTTATTTTCCGGCACCTTGTTGTAAAATAATTCTAAATGAAACGAACTTTCAATACAACCGGCAGCAGGACGCGGCCGTCAATAAGTTAAAACAAGGAGCAAAAGAATGAGCGATTTTACACATTTTGATGAAAAGGGCAACGCGCGCATGGTAGACGTTTCGGATAAGCCGGTCACAAGAAGGACGGCGAGAGCAAAGGGGACCGTCACGGTCAGCCGCGAGCTGATGGATGCCATCATGTCCAAATCCGTGAAGAAGGGCGATGTACTCACGGTCGCTCAGGTCGCGGGCATAATGAGCACCAGAAAGACCGCGGATCTTATCCCGATGTGCCACCCGCTTGGACTCTCTTACGCTACGGTGACATTCGAGGTAGATGAAGAGGCATGCACCATAACAGCTATCTGCGACACGACTACCGAAGGCAAGACAGGAGTCGAGATGGAGGCTCTTACGGGTGTTTCGGTCGCGCTGCTCACAATTTACGACATGTGCAAAAGCGTAGACAGAAGAATGGTCATGAGCGATATCCACCTGGTCGAGAAGACCGGCGGAAAGAGCGGAGACTTTGTTTTCTAGACAATGACAGACAATTACGGCAGAGAAGTGAATTATATGCGCGTATCGATCACCGACAGATGCGATCTCCGGTGCGTTTATTGCATGCCCGAAGGCTGCGAGAAGGTGTCGATGTCGCAGATACTGACATACGAGGAGATAGAGCGCATATGCAGGGCCGCTGCCGGACTCGGCATAAGCAGGATCAAGATCACCGGCGGCGAGCCTTTCGTAAGGCGCGGCTGCACGGACCTTATCCGCCGCGTCAAGGCCATCGACGGGATCGAGGAGGTCACGGTAACGACCAACGGCCAGACCCTTGACAGATATATCGATGAACTTAAGGAGATAGGGATCGATGGCGTCAATATAAGCCTGGACTCCCTTGATCCTGACAATTACAGATACATAACGGGCGGAGGAGAACTCGCGAAGACGCTGAATTCCATCGTGCTGTCGGCAAAGTCGGGGATAAAGACAAAGGTCAACTGCATCCTTCAGAAGGGATGCAATGAAGACGAGCTGTTCGATCTTGCCGGACTGGCTTTCACGTATGGCATAGACGTGCGCTTCATCGAGGAGATGCCTGTGGGAGCGGGAAAGCTGAGAGCGGGCATCTCAAATGACGATGTTCTCAAAAGGCTGAAAGAAAGATGGCCGGATCTTGAGTCGGATGAAAGCATACACGGAAACGGCCCCGCGGTCTATTACAAACGCGGCGGCGTCCCGGGAGCGATCGGCCTGATAAGCCCTATACACGGCGTTTTCTGCGCGGAATGCAACAGGATAAGACTGACTTCTCAAGGGAAGATAAGACCCTGCCTTTGCTATGACAGGGAGATCGATATAGTGCCCGCGCTGGCGGGAACAGATGAAGACATTGCCGGTGTTTTACGCGCTGCGATACTGGCGAAGCCGGAGTCGCATTGCTTCAGCGATACGGGCTTTGAGGGGGCGGAACGCCGCCTCATGTCACAGATAGGAGGATAGGCATATGAGCGGCACGGGCAAGGTAGTTGCCGTATGCATAAGTGAAAAGAAGGGCACGCAGAAGACCGAGGTGCCGTCGATAACTCTCGTCCCGGACTGGGGCATAGAGGGCGATGCTCACGCGGGCAGATGGCACCGTCAGGTGAGTCTGCTCTCCATCGAAAAGATAGACGCTTTCCGCGCAAAGGGAGCCGAGGTGGACAACGGAGCGTTCGGAGAGAACATCATAGTTGAGGGATTCGACTTAAGAACGCTGCCGGTCGGCACGAGGTTCAGGATAGGGGAAGCTCTGCTGGAGCTGACTCAGATAGGCAAGGAGTGCCATGAACACTGCGCGATATACCATCAGGTAGGCGACTGCATCATGCCGAGAGAAGGCGTGTTTACCGTTGTTCTTGAAGGAGGAGCCGTAAAGGCGGGAGATACGATAGAGATGATAGAAGCAGATCCGAAGAGACCTTTTACCGCGGCCTGGATAACGCTTTCCGACAAAGGAGCGGCGGGCGAGCGTGAAGATAAGAGCGGCCCGCTTATAGGAGAGATGCTGACTGAGGCAGGCTACGATGTGGTAGAGGGCCTGCTCATACCGGACGATCCGGCCGTCCTCAGACTTGAACTGATGAGACTCGCAGACCAGAGACAGGTGAATGTCATATTCACCACAGGAGGAACGGGTTTTTCAAAAAGGGACAGGACTCCTGAAGCAACAGAACAGGTCTGTGAACGCATGACCCCGGGCATATCCGAGGCGATCAGAGCATACTCGATGACAAAGACGCCGACGGCAATGCTTTCCAGGGCGACATCCGGCATAAGGAACGAGACTCTCATAATCAATCTGCCGGGAAGCCCCAAGGCAGTGAAGGAATGCCTGGAATTCCTGCTGGGACCTCTTGAACACGGACTTGAAGTCATGCTGGGACGCACGGGAGAGTGCGCAAGACAATAAGCAATTATCGGTTATTTTACTTATATACAATGAAAAAAGGGGACAGGAGGCTTACAGATATGAAATGCGCGATCTACGGTGCCGGATCTCTCGGCACCATTATGGGTGCTTATCTCACAAAGAACGGGTTTCCGATAGAACTCGTGAACCGCAACGTCAAACATGTTGAAGCCCTGCAGAAAAACGGGGCTCACATCGGCGGTACGGTAGATTTCACTACGCCGGTGAACGCCATCCTTCCGGATCAGATGCAGGGACCATACGACATAATATTCCTTATGACCAAGCAGCTGCACAATCCGGAGGTCGTCACGATGCTCAAGCCTAAGCTGGCTGACGACGGAGTCATCGTCACGCTGCAGAACGGCATCCCTGAACCCGGGATCGCTGAAATAGTAGGCGCGGACAGGACCATAGGATGCACGGTCGAGTGGGGCGCGACGATGACCGAACCGGGCGTCTGCGAACTCACCAGTGAACCTGACAGCCTGTCGTTCCATATGGGAGGCATGGAAGGCATCTCCGAAGAGAGCCTGAATAAGGTGAAGGAAGTGCTCGAATACATGTGCCCTGTGGACATAGAGGACAATCTCATGGGCGCGCGCTGGTCAAAGCTTCTGATCAACGCGACGTTCTCAGGCCTCGGGACTGTGATAGGCGGCACCTTCGGCGATGTCGCGGGCTGGAAGCCTGCCCGGAAAGTGGCTGTAAAGTGCATGAAGGAATGCATCGATGTCGCTCACGCCGGCGGAGTCGAGTTCGCTCCCGTTCAGGGCAAAGATATCACAAAGCTTTTTTACTACAGGAACAAGGCAAAGCAGAAATTCGCCGAGACACTGGTGCCGGTCGCAATGAAAAAGCATTTTGGCATTTTCCCTTCGATGCTGCAGGATCTGCTGAAGGGCAAGCCTTGCGAAGTCGACGCTATCAACGGCGTCGTCTGCGAGTGGGGCAAAAAATACGGAGTGCCGACTCCTGTCAATGACAGAATAGTTGAGATCATAAAGAAAGAGCAGAACGGGGAACTCAGACCGATGCTCGCCAACATACAGTATTTCGAAGAATTCTATAAATAATGAACAGCGGAACGATCGAAAAACAAAACAGAAGGATAACGAAAGGCGACAGCGGACTTGACATAATCCGCAAGACGATGTTCAGGCTCTTGCCGATACAGGTGCTGTTCGCGGCGGTAGGATCGGTCAACGGCCTGGTCTCCAGCTACTTTGCCACGAATTTCGTAGGCATAGACGCGATGACCGCGGTAGGTCTGTACAACCCGTTCACGCTTCTGATCGGCGCGGTCTGCACGGTTTTCGCGGGAGGCTGTGCCATAATATGCGGCAAGTATCTGGGACAGAACCGTCTTGACAAGATACAGGACGTTTTTTCCATGGATCTGCTGATCACCACGGCGATGGCGCTGGTCATTACGCTCATTGTCGCCCTGATAGGCGCCTTTGACCTGACGGGCATGTTTACGCACGACCCGGAGGCCAGACAGGTACTCAATATCTACATGCTGGGACAGGCGATCGGCATAGTGCCGTTCATGCTGAGCACACAGCTCGCGCCGTTCCTGTCTCTTGAAAGCATGAGCAAAAAGACGATGCAGGCCGGGCTGATTTACATTGCCGCAAACCTGATCCTCTGCTTCTTCTTCGTGCAGGTGAAATCACTAGGAGCCTTTGGCCTCGCGCTTGCCTCATCGCTTGGCATGTGGGCGCTGTTCGCCGTCGAGATCCAGTATTTCTTATCAAAAAAATCGAATATAAAGGTGTTTGGCGGAAGCGCGAACCTTAAAGAGATGACCGGCATCATCGCGGTCGGATTCCCGGGAGCCGCAAGCGCGCTCTATCTGACCATCAGGGGACTGATACTCAACAATCTCCTGGATACGCACGTCGGGTCGGCGGGAATATCCGCGTTTGCCACGGCCAACAATCTGCTGGGCATCTTCTGGGCCATACAGGCGGGAATGCTCGTGGTATCAAGGCTTCTGATCAGCGTCAGTGTAGGCGAAGAAGACAGGAAAACTCTGGTCAATATCATGAAAGTGATGGCGAGGTACTTCGTGCCTCTGATGACAGCGGTCGACATCATCATATTTGTTTTCGCCGTGCCGCTCACAAACATCTTCTATCAGGATCCTTCGCAAAGCGTATACGGGATGACCGTGACGAGCATCCGCATACTTTGCTTCTGCATGCCGTTCGAGGTGTTCGCCTGCATCTTCTCATGTTATGAGCAGATCAGCGGAAAACAGCTGTATGTCAATCTGCTGGCCCTGCTCGACGGAGTTATTGGCGTAGCGGGTCTCTCGGCCATCCTGATAGGCCCTATGGGATACAACGGAGTCTGCGCGGCAAACTTCCTGAACGGCGTGGCATGCGTGCTCTTTGTCATTGTGTTCGCGTGGATATGCCTCAAACGGATGCCGCGCAGTATGGAGGATCTAATGATGATACCCGGCGACTTCGGAGTATCCGAAGACGAACGCATGGACATCACGGTCCGCAGCTCAGAGGAAGCCGTGGCAGTCGCTGAGAAGATACAGGAGTTCTGCCTCAGCAAAAGCATAGATCAGAAGCGCGCCTATTACGCGTCGCTCGCCATGGAAGAGATGGCGGTGAACATAGTCGATCACGGGTTCACCAAGGACAGCAAGGAGCACACCATCGACGTGCGCGTGACGCACAAGGAAGGCAAGGTTATACTCCGCATCAAGGACGACTGCATACCGTTCGATCCCAAGGAAAGGAGCCGGGTATTCAATCCGGACGACCCTGCAAAGAATATGGGCATCAGAATGATCTACAGGATCATGGAGGACATAGAGTACCGCAACATGTTCGGACTGAATGTTCTGACAATCAAGATCTGAGAAAAAAACAGTGCCGCGGCATCCAGTGCCGCGGTCTTTTGTTGTGTGCATCTTTCTAAAGGCCGTATACGTCTGTGAACTTCTTTGTGAGGTAGTCGATGTAGTACTGCGGATCGAAAGGCTCGCCAAGCACGCGGTCGAGCAGCTCGGCAGGCTTGAACCTGCAGCCGTGCCGCCATATGCGCTCGCGGTTCCATTCGTTTACCGGACCGAAATCCCCGGCGGCGATGCACGCGTCCACGTCCACGGTCTCTTTCATTTTCGCGAGGAACTGAGCACCGTAGGCGTTGCCAAGCGCGTATGAAGGGAAATATCCGATGTCGCCGTTGGCCCAGTGACAATCCTGGAGCACGCCCTGTCTGTCATCCGGCACGTCGACGCCCAGATACTCTTTATACATGCGGTTCCATTCCGCAGGCAGATCCTTCACTTCGAGTTCGCCGTGCATCACGCGCTTCTCAAGCTCGTAGCGTATCATGATGTGCAGAGAGTATGTCAGCTCATCGGCCTCGGTCCTTATGAGCGACGGCTCCACCTTGTTTATCCCTCGGTAGAAATCTTCAGCAGTGTAGCCCGCCATCTGCTCCGGAAGTATGCGGGCCAGTTCGGGGAATATCATGCTGCAGAAAGCCCTGCTCCTGCCTATGATGTTTTCATAGAATCTGCTCTGGCTCTCATGGATGCCCATCGATACGCCGCAGTCGAGAGCCGTGAAGGCAAGTTCCGGCGCCGATCCGGTGTCATAAAGAGCGTGGCCGCCTTCATGGATGACGCTGAACATGGAACACGCGAAATCGTCGTCATAGTAATGAGTGGTGATGCGCTCATCAAGATGCGATCCGAAATTTGTGGTGAAAGGGTGCTCCGTCGTGGCGAGACCTACATGACCGAGGTCGAGACCCATTTTGTTCATCAGCATGTACGCGAGTTCTTCCTGCTTTTCAGGGGAGAAATAGCCGTATCTGATGCTGTCGTCCACCTGCGGTTTTTCCCTGATGCGCTTCAGAAGAGGCACGATGCCTGAACGGAGCTTTTCAAAGAACTCATCGCAGATCTTCATGCTGAGGCCTTCCTCATACTCGTTCAGCCAGTGATCGTAAGGATCCTTGTCAGGCTCGATGTATTTCGCGAATCTTCTGCGCGTTTCGAAGATCTGTTCGAGATACGGACGGAAGAGTTCAAAATCCGAGTCTTCCTTTGCCCTGTGCCATACGTCGTCCGACATTATGATGAGCTCCTGATAGGCGATGTATTCGTCCGGCGGAATCTTTTTCATATCGCGTATGCTCCTGAGCAGCAGGTAGACCATGCGCTGCTCATCAGTACTGAGCTCCGCCTTGCGCGCGTCCAGGAATTCAAGCAGCTCTACAGTCTCCTCAGATGTGCTTTGCCTGTAGATCTCTTCTGAAAGTATAGCCATGGTGGTGGCTCTGTTCTCTGCCGTATTCTTCGGAGCATACGTGCATCCGTCAAAATAAATGAGTCCCACCGCGTGATCATAGGCAGCCATCCTGCGCTGCAGACCCATGAGAGCGTGGCGGGCCTCAGTAATTGTCATTTTTGTCATAAAAAAATACCTCCGGGGTGCTGTTTCTAATATAATAATACTAACGCAAACCGAAAGGATTTGCCATAGCGATCACGACATGGAATTTGATACAAAGCAGGTCAACAGAAAACTGGCGAGGATAGCCACGCCGATAGCCGTTCAGGGCGTGGTGTCGGCGACTCTGACGATGATAGACAACATCATGGTAGGCTTCCTCGGGGAGACTGAGCTCGCCGCCGTAGGCGTGGGATCTCAGCTGTTTATGGTACACTATCTGGTGCTCTTCGGCATCCTGTCCGGTTCGGCGACATTCATGGCGCAGTTTTACGGCACCAGGGACATGGCCAATATCCGCAAGGTGATCGGTTTCGACTTTACGCTGCTTGCCGGACTCGGCGCAGTCTTTTTCATCCTGACCATGGGACTCACCGGACCGGTGATATCGATATATACTGAAGATCCTGCTGTAAAGGCCCTCGCGATGCAGTACGTGAGGATCAATGCCATATCTTTCCTTCTGCTGGCTGTATCCGCGCCTCTTGAGATGGCGTTCAAAGCTACGCAGCAGGTGAAGATACCGATGATCGTGAGCGCGGCGGTATTCATCACCAACGTCGCGGTAAACTACGTACTCATCTTCGGAAAGCTGGGCGCCCCGAAGCTTGGAGTCGCCGGAGCGGCCATCGGCACGCTGTCGGCAAGGGTAGTCGAAGTCGTACTGAACGGCTATTTCGGATCCCGCAGAAGCAATGAGTTCCGCGGGAGCATCCGGAGCTTCTTCGGATGGGATCCGGAGCTTGTACGCCGCGTAATAAAGAACGCGACTCCGACCACGATAAACGAATTCTTCTGGGGCTTTGGCCAGAGCATGTATGTGGCTGCGTTCAGCCGCATCGGCACGACAGCTGTCGCGGCATATCAGGCGGCCAATTCCATATTCAATATATTCAACTTCGCGGCCTTCAGCATAGGCGACGCGTCTCTGATACTCGTCGGAGAAAAACTGGGAGAGGGCGACATGGATTACACCTGGGAGCTCTCAAAACATCTGATCAAAGCCATCATGATAGTCGGAACGGTGATAGGGCTGTTCGCCATCGTCCTTTCAGGACCGCTCTCGCAGGTCTTCAAACTTACCGGAACAGGGCAGATGTATACGAAGTACATAATCATTGTACTCGGCGCTACCATGGCGGCCGATCTTTACAACGGACTGCAGATAGCGGGGACCCTGAGAGCCGGCGGAGATACCAGATTCGCGATGATCGTGGAGATGGCATGCGTCTGGCTGATCGCCATACCGCTTGCTTTCATCTCGGCTCTTGTGTGGCATCTGCCGGTGCATCTGGCGCTGCTGGTGACCAGGATCGAGATATTCATCAGAGCGGCGATCGTCACCAAGAGATACATTTCAAAGAAATGGATGAATACTGTTATTACTGATCTTTGATGAACTGCACACTTAAAAGGGGGAGGTGCGTTTTGGATAACAAAAAAAGACGGAAAGCTTTGCCGCCGGTACTGCTGTTTCTAATGGCATATGTTGCCTTGCTGATGATCCTGACTGTTGCCGAAAGGGGCCGGCCGGGTTCACAGATACAAACATTCGCGGACGCGGTCTGGTTCTCGCTTGTTACCATATCGTCCGTAGGCTACGGCGACATGACGCCGGTCACGCCGCTTGGACACGCCATAGGCGTCATATTCCTTATTATGTCAATGGGCGTATTGGTCGCTTTGTTTGGTTACGTAGTGTCCGCGATCTCCAGTGAAGGACTGCCGTTGTTCAGGCTGGGACTCAGGAGGAGCAAAAACTGGTACTATTTTGCCGAGTTCACTGCCGAGGCTGATGTGCTCGCAAGAGACGTGCTTCGCGAGGATCCCGACGGTGTGATCATATTCGGCATCAACAAGGAGAAGGAGATCGAAGTGCCTGACTATCCGTGTCTGTTCATCAACGTTTCTCCCGCGAGGATAGTCGCCCATAAAAAAGGCAAGGGACAGAGATGCAAGCTTTTCTTTCTCGATGAGGATGACATAGGGCATAACCTGAAAGCAGCCAATGTACAGGAGCTGGATGCCGATGTCTATGCACGCACTGCAAGCGGAAGGGAGAAGCTGGCAGGCAACCTTAACCTGTTTCAAAGCTATGACTGCTGTGCGAGAAGCTACTGGAGAGACAATCCGCTTTATTCCTGGGAGAATATCGTAGTGATAATAGGTTTCGGCAACTACGGCATGGCTCTGCTGGAGCGCGCGATACTTATGAATATAAATGACTCGGATTTTGATGTTTCGTATCATGTGTTCGGCGACAGCGGGCATTTCCGGAAGATCCACGTGAACCTCGGCGCCGCGATGGGCATAAATGAAGTGCATCCCGGTCATGACAGCATCTTTTTTCATGATGAAGACTGGACGTCCGCGCATGATCTTATCAGCAAGGCCGACCGCATAATCATATGCGAAGACAGGGAAGAGACCGGATGGGATGATTACTGGAAGCTGCAGCGCTATTACGAATATGACAGCAAGGTGCATCTGAGAACCAATCTCAAGGCGCAGGGAGTGGACATATTCGGCACGAATGAGCAGATATATACCGTCAATCAGATAGTGCGGACAAGACTCAACGACGCGGCGAGGATCATGAACGATCTGTACCGCAGGAGCGTGGAGGAAAGCCTTGACTGGGATGAACTCAGCGATCAGCTGAAACAGTCAAAGATAGCCGTGGCTGACCATCTTATGATGAAGGTCAGAGTACTGCTGCGCGACAGGACGATATCGACTTTTGACCGCAAGACTTTTCTTGCGGCTTATGAAGCCCTGCAGGAAGCCGTCAAGGACCCTGAAAAGCTCGATATGCTGAGAAGGATAGAACATGCGCGCTGGGTGCGCTTTTACGCTTACTGCAACTGGAAGTACGGTAAGGTCAAGGATCCGAAGAGACATGAGAATCCTATGATATGCGATTATGACGATCTTAGCGAAGTGCAGAAAGCATATCACGACAACGCGTGGGAACTTATAGGAGAGATCGCAAGACAGCTCAGTTAAAGGATCAGCTGCGCTTCCAGGTAGAAGGATAGAACAGCAGCAGGACAGGGAAGAGCTCGAGCCTGCCCGCGAGCATGTCGAACGAAAGCACCAGTTTGGAGAGCATTGAGAACGAGGCGTAATTGCCCGCCGGACCCACCATCCCGAGACCCGGACCTATGTTGTTGATACATGCTATGACGCCTGTCACGTTCGTTTCAAAGGAGAAACCGTTAAGCGAAACAAGGATCACGCTGGCAACCGAGACCATGCAGTAGACAGCCAGATATACAAGGCAGGCGTTTATGGTATCCTCTTCCATAATGCGCCCTTCAAAGCGTACGCTCCCGACAGACCTGGAGTGGATCATCCTGCGCATGCCTCTTTTCACGGTACGCTGCAGAAGTATCACTCTGGACACCTTGAGACCGCCGCCCGTGCTCCCCGCGCACGCTCCGACGAACATCAGAAATACGAGCAGGGTGCGTGAGTACTGCGGCCATGTGTCGAAGTCCATGGTGCCGAAGCCCGTGGTAGTGATGACAGATGAGACGGCAAAGAATGAATGCCGTACAGCCTGATGGAGACTTCCATACAGGCTGTTTATATTTGCGGCGATCGTGATGACTGAAAACGCGACAAAACCGAAATACCAGTGGAGTTCTTCACTGCTGAGCGCTACTCTGACGCGTTTCATCAGCATCAGGAAGTACAGGTTGAAGTTTACTCCGAAGAGCAGCATGAATACTCCTATGACAACTTCAAAGTATTCGCTGTCATAATATCCGATGCTTGCGCCATGATTTGAGAAGCCGCCCGTGCCGGCTGTTCCGAACACATTGATGAAGCAGTCATAGAGCGGCATCCCGCCGGCCAGAAGAAGGACCAGCATGAGCGCGGACATCGCCATGTATATTCCGTAAAGGATACCGGCTGTGTCGCGCATGTGCGGCACCAGCTTGCCTGAAGAAGGCCCCGGGGATTCAGCCCTCAGAAGGTGCATGCTGCGCTTGCCTCCCAAAGGTATGATGATCATGCCGAATACGAGTATTCCCATGCCGCCGATCCAGTGAGTGAAGCTGCGCCAGAACAGCATGGACTGGTCGAGAGCTTCTATGTCAGTCAGGATGCTCGCTCCGGTCGTTGTGAAACCGGATACGGTCTCAAAGAACGCGTCGACGGGGTTCGGTATCTGGCCGCTGATGACAAAAGGCAGGCAGCCGAAAAGACTCAGCATGATCCAGGAGATGCCGGTTATGGCAAATCCTTCACGCGCGTAGATCGCGCTGGAGGCAGGCTTTATGAGAAGAAGCAGTCCCCCTGTAGCCGCGGCTGCGCAGATCGTGATCAGAAACGCGCGAACAGAAGTCTGCTCGTGATAAATCAACCCGACGATTACCGGGATGAGGAGCAGACCTGCTTCGACCAGCATTATCAGTCCGACTGTACGTAATACTACCTTTGTCTTCATTCGTTACTGTCGCTATTGCAGGATCATGGAAAGATCCGTAAGCTGCTTTATCGTTGTTGCTATGATCACGTGGTCGCCGGCTTCGATCGTGTCGCTGCCGCGCGGAATGATGACCCTGCCTTTGCGCAGTATCGCGCATAAGAGTACACCGCTCCTTGTTTTCAGGTCCCTGAGAGGGATGCCCGTAAGATCCTTATGATCCGCGTGCACTATGAATTCCAGGGCTTCGGCCGATCCCTCCGCTATGCGGTAGAGCGTCTCCACGTTACTGCCGCCGGCATTCTCCATGGCGCGCACGTAACTGATGATGCGGCTTGCCACGATGTCGCGCGGACATATCGTGCTGCCTACGCGGTTTATGTCTATGAGATCCAGCATGCTGCTCCTGGATACCTTGGTAACGACTTTAGGGACGCCTACGCTGTGAGCATACATTCCCATGAGCATATTGACCTCGTCTGTTCCCGTGAGCGCGACGAAAGCGTCGGCGGCATCCAGACCTTCTTCGTCAAGGATGTCGCGGTTGGTCCCGTCTTCATTGATTATGAGCACGTCAGGTATGGCCTGATTGAGAGTATCCGCGTTGGCAGGGTCGTTTTCGATCACGACGGCATGCATGTCGACTTTGCGCATCATGCGTAAAAGATAGTAGGAGATCATTCCGGCGCCGATTATCATCACATGCTTTGGCATGCGGCTCCTGATGCCGCAAAGCTTCAGGAAGTGCTCCGCTTCCTTTGGCTCGGCGGCGAAGCTTATGAGGTCGCCGGCCCTGAGGGTCATATTGCCGTCAGGAATGGTCGTGACGCCGCCGCGCCTTATAGCGCATACCAGAGCTCCGGAATTATACTTCCTTGCCAGTTCCTGCAGTGTCATCGAGGTCGCCGGCCCTTCTTCAACGAGCCTGAACTCGACCATCTCGAACAGCCCGTGGCCGAAGGTCTCTACAGACATCAGGCCCGGGAAGCGCAGTACTGAAAAGATGTCCTGAGCCGCGTACAGCTCGGGATTTATTGTCATCGAGAGTCCCATATCCTCGGCGAACAGCTCTATCTCATCGGCGAGCTCGTGCTTGCGCACTCGCGCTATCGTGTGAGACGCGCCGAGTTTTTTAGCGACCAGGCAGCAGAGCATGTTGACCTCGTCGCTGTCCGTGGCGGCTATGACAAGTTCTGCCGTCCCGACGCCCGCTTCAAGCAGCACCTTGCGGTCTGCCGCGTTGCCTGCGAGGCACAGCACGTCGAAGCTGTTCTGCAGATCCATGAGTTTTTTCTCGTTCCGGTCTATGGCGACTATCTGATGTCCTTCCTGCGTCAGCTGCTCTACGAGCACGCTGCCTACCTTGCCGGTGCCGATCACGACTATCTTCATAATATTTCCTCACGTTCCGGAGCGTATCCGTTATAATGTGTATATAATAATACTTCCAGAAGATTTTCACCATATGTAAACCTGCTTTCGATCAATTGGCCGTAAGAAAATGCAGCAGAAAAGGATCACACTGGGAATACTCGCGCACGTAGATGCCGGCAAGACGACATTGTCGGAGGCTTTGCTGTACAAAACGGGAGAGCTCAGGAAACCGGGAAGAGTGGATCACGGCGATTCCTTCCTCGATGACGATCCCATCGAGAGGAACCGCGGCATAACCATATTCTCAAGACAGGCGAGGTTCATGGCCGGCGATACGGAGGTCACGCTGATCGACACTCCGGGCCACGTCGATTTTGCCGCGGAGATGGAGCGCTCGCTTTCGGTGCTGGACTGCGCCCTGCTTGTCGTGAGCGGCTCTGAGGGCGTGCAGGCCCATACCAGAACATTGTTCAGGCTGCTGAAGGAGAGGGGCATACCCGTCTTTGTATTCGTGAACAAGATGGATATCGCCGTGAGGACTAAAGAAGACATACTGGCTCAGCTTGTTTCGGAATTCGGAGACGGCCCGGCCGACTTCAGCGAATCGATGGACAGGACAGAGGCTTTCACCGATGCCGTGGCGCTGTGCTCGGATGAGCTTGCGGAGATCGTATTCGACGGAGGGGTTCCTGATGACGGGCAGATAGCCGGCGCGATAAAGAGAGGTGAAGTCATTCCGTGCATGTTCGGCTCGGCGCTGAAGCTGGACGGCGTGGACGAACTGATCGAAGTGCTCGGAAAATATACAAAAGAGCCGTCGCGGGGAGAAAGCTTCGGCGCCAGAGTATATAAAGTCGCCGACGCGGATGACGGACAGAGGCTCTGCTTCATCAAGGTGACCGGAGGAGAGCTCAGGGTCAGGGACAAGGTGAAGGTGAACAGCGCTTCAGGGGAAAGCCGTGAGGAGAAGGTCAGTCAGATAAGGCTTTACTCCGGCAGCCGCTGCGCCGCTGCCGATTCCGCGGCGGCCGGCGCGGTCTGCGCCGTGACGGGGCTCGGAAGAGCCCTGCCGGGAGACGGGCTGGGGGCTGAAAAACCGCTGAACATCAGCAGTATCAAGCCTTTCATGGCATACACTGTGAACGGGCCTGCCGGAATGGATCCGTATCTTTTGCTGAAGGATCTGAGGATACTGGCTGAAGAAGACCCTATGCTGAATGCGGCCGCAAGACCTGATGGAAGTTTAGAAATAAGGATTATGGGTCAAGTGCAGCTCGAGGTGCTGCAGACCGTTATCAAAGACAGATTCGGCTATGAAGTCAGCTTCGGATCGGGCAGCGTGCTCTATCTCGAGACCATAAACGGCACATACGAAGGCATGGGACACTTCGAACCACTGAGACATTATGCCGAAGTGCACCTGATAGTAGAGCCTGCGGAACGCGGAAGCGGCATTATCATCACGAGCATAGCCCCGGAAGACGAACTGGCTGTCAACTGGCAGCGCCTCATAATGACGCATCTTGAAGAAAAGGAACATATCGGCGTGCTGACCGGCGCGCCGGTAACGGATATAAAGATCAGCCTTGCTTCAGGCAGGGCTCACGACAAGCACACGACAGGCGGAGACTTCCGTGAGGCGACATACAGGGCAGTAAGGCATGCCCTGATGCAGGCAAAGGCGGAAGGCAATGCCGTGCTTCTTGAACCGTGGTGCGAATATGAGATGGAACTTCCGGCGCAAAGCGTCGGCCGCGCCATGACGGACATAAGACAGATGGGCGGCAGCCAGGAAGATCTTGAACAGACCGGCGGAACGGCAAAGATAAAGGGACGAGTGCCCGCGAAGGAGATATCCGGATATCAGACGACTCTGGCGGGTTATACCGCAGGCGAAGGCAGGCTGTCGGTCAGTTCCCGCGGATACGACATATGCCACGATGCCGCGAAAGTGATCGAAGAAAAGGCGTATGACCCTGAAAGGGACATCGACAATCCCGCCGATTCGGTATTCGTCAATCACAGCGGCAGCGACATAGTAAGATGGGACGAAGCCGCGGAACACATGCATCTTGGGAGCGCGCTGAAGCGCAGGGCGGAAGCAGCCGTGCCAGACAACGGTTATTCGCCTCGTAAAACAATATCCGGCGATGAGGCCATCGATGTAAAAGAAGCCGCGCGCAGAAGAGCCAAAGCGGAAAAGGAACTCCGCAGCATATTTGAGCGCACATACGGAGCTTCGAAAGAGACCCGCCGCAGGGAAGCGCGCGAGACGGACTACAGGAGAAAGCCTCAGCTGTCCGAAGAGGAAGCCGCCCGCAACGAGGCCCGCAATCAGGAGATAAAGGCCCGCCATGAGAAAAAAACCGAAAAGCCGGATGACAGGCCGGTCCTCGTCCTGATCGACGGCTATAACCTCATTTTCGCGGATCCGTATCTGAAAGAGCTCTCATCGCGCGACATGGGCTCCGCCAGAGATCAGCTGATCGACAGGATATCCAATTATGCCGGATACACTGGCTTCGAAACAGTCATTCTCTTTGACGCATACAATGTTCCTTACGGGACCGGCCATGAGGAAGTGATAAACGGCGTCAGAGTCGTCTTCACCGCTGAGGATGAGCCTGCTGACATACGCATGGGAGTGATGGCCGCGGAGAACAGGGACAGGCAGGTATATGCCGTGACTTCGGACAGCCTCGTCCAGACGGACGCGTGGGCGCACGGAGCCCTGAGGATCTCATCCCGGGAGTTCCTGGACATGCTTGCCCGCACCGAAGAGGAGATACGCTCTCATCTGTGACAATCGATTGATTTAAACGCCGCAGGGTGCTATCTTTTTGTCATGGGCCTAACGGCGGAAACAGTTAAAACTGAAAGGAAAAATACAGCAATGAAAAGAAATCTCAGAACCATCCTCGTGATCCTGATGTCGGTATCGCTCATGATGCTCGCGGGCTGCGGAGGCGGCAGCGCCGAGCCTGAGACGGCAGAGCCTGAAACAGCTCAGACGGAGGGCATCGGCATCCATCACGCGGAGATCGACATAGCGGACTACGGCACGGTAAGCCTCGAACTCGACGGAGACACGGCGCCTGTGACCGTTCAGAACTTCATGGACCTCGCCAACAGCGGCTTTTACGACGGACTCACGTTCCACCGCATCATCGACGGATTCATGATCCAGGGAGGCGACCCTAACGGCAACGGAACGGGAGGCTCCGGCAACAACATAGTCGGCGAGTTTTCGGCGAACGGATACGAAAACAATATAGAGCACGTCAAGGGTGTGATCTCAATGGCCAGATCGCAGGACCCGGACAGCGCGAGCTCGCAGTTCTTCATCATGGTAGCGGACTCTCCTTATCTGGACGGACAGTACGCCGCTTTCGGACATGTGACATCCGGACAGGAAATAGTGGACAAGATAGCCGCTGACGCGCAGCCTCTGGACGACAACGGCACCATCGCGCCTGAAGACCAGCCAATAATAACAACTATCAGGATCATAGACTGATACGAGTATAAATATGTTTCTATGAATGAAAGGAGAAAGAAATGATCAAAGAGTTTAAGGAATTCATCAGCAAGGGCAACGTAATGGACATGGCAGTAGGCATCATCATCGGCGGAGCTTTCACGGCTATCGTGACCGCGCTCGTCGATTCCATCCTGATGCCGATCATCGGAGCCATCAGCGGCGGCAAGAGCGTGGCTGACATGTCGATCGTGGTGGGCAACGCGGCCATCGGCTACGGAGCTTTCATCCAGGCTATCATCGACTTCCTGCTCATCGCGTGGGTGCTGTTCATGATCATCAAGGCGCTCAACAAGGCAAAGGCCAAAATGGAGGCAGAGAAGGCTGAAGCTCCTGCGGAGCCTGAACCGACACCTGCTGACATCGAGCTGCTGACAGAGATCCGCGACCTGCTGAAGAAGAATAAATAAGCGGGTCCGGCCAAAATGACCGGCCAAAGAAAAGAGGGCGTTATGGACAAAGACAGACAGGCGCGTTATATAGAGAATTTCCGCAGGCTCATCAGGATGGAGACCGTATCCGATCCTGCCTGCGGCAGCCCTCCGGAGAGCTTTGAGAAGTTCCGTGAACTGCTGTGGGAAATGTTCCCGAATATCCGCAGGGCATGTGAGCTCGAAATGGTCGAAGGAGCCATACTTCTCAGGTGGAAGGGCACCGATGTCACAAAGATGCCGGTGCTGTTCATGAACCACCACGATGTTGTCCCGGCAAGGGCGGAGGACTGGAAATATCCTCCGTTCAGCGCGGAGATCGCGGACGGAAAGATATGGGGACGCGGCACTCTCGATGACAAAGGCGGGACGTGGGCAATGTTCCAGGCGGCGGATGAACTCGCCGCGGAGGGATTCGTTCCCGCGCGTGATATATACTTTGAAAGCAACTGCAATGAAGAGACCTTCGGATCCGGCGCGCGCGCCATTGCGGAAAAACTGCATGGTCAGGGCGTCAGGTTCGAGATGGTCTTTGATGAGGGCGGAGACATAGTCCGCGAACCGATCAGCGGAGCCAAAGGGACCTTCGCGATGATAGGCGTGGGAGAAAAGAGCGTTGTCAACATGAAGTTCACGGCGAGATCCGCCGGTGGCCACGCTTCAACGCCTGAAAAGAATACCCCTATCGTAAGGCTTGCCAAGTTCATGGCCTATGTCGAGAGACATCAGGTATTCGATGTCGAACTGGCCCCGGCTCTGGCGGAGATGCTCAAGATCATAGCGCCGTACATGGGCAGGGCAGGAAAGCTCATGGAGAAGGCCGACAAGTACAGAAAGCAGCTCGGAAGGGTCATGCCGGTGCTCGGAGCGACTACCGGCGCGATGGTCTCGACCACCATCGCCTTCACGATGACAGGCGGCGGTGAAGCCGTGAACGTGATACCATCCGAGGCCTGGGTGATAGGAGACATGAGATGCTCGCATCATCAGGGCAGGGACGCGTCGGTCAGGGCGATAAGCAGGATCGCGAAAAAGTTCGGCGTTGAGACCGAGGTCGTTCAGGAAGAGCCGGAATCGAGGCTCACGGACTTCAGGGGAGAAGCTTTCAGACTGGTAAAACAGGCTGTCGCGAACTCAGTGCCGGGCGTTGACGCCTGCGCGCCGTATATAATGACCGGAGGCTCGGACTCGAGATTCTTCGACATCGTATGTGATCAGTGCATAAGATTCCTGCCGTTTACCATCGACAGGGAACAGCTGGATTCGATCCATGGCGTCAACGAGTACGTCGGAGTCGATACTCTCATACCGGCGGTGGATTATTACAGATACATGTATACGCACCTCTGATCTGAAAGGGACAGGCAGATGGCAGGCAAGGGCAGGAGAGACAACAGCGACGGGATCAACATAGGAGCCAGGTCGTTCCTCATAGCCATCGGGATTATCTTCATACTGATGGCGGCGACTTATGTGCTGACGCTCGTGATCCCGGGCGGCGAATACGCCAGGATCATTGATGAGTCAGGTCATACGGTCATAGACACAGAGGCGGGATTCCATTACGTTGAAGGCGGCATCCCGTTCTGGAAGTGGCTGCTTTCGCCGTTCCTGGTGCTTGGAGCGGAAGGCTCCGGCACCATCATTGCCGTGCTCATATTCCTGCTGGTCATAGGAGGAGTATTCAACTCTCTCACAGCATGCGGCATGATGAACTACATGCTGGGCAAGATAGTAGACAGGTTCGGCGGCGTCAAATACAAGCTGATGGCTGTCCTGATATTCTTCTTCATGGCTCTCGGCTCGCTGGTCGGATCATTCGAGGAAGTCATACCTATGGCGCCTATAGTCGTGGCGCTCGCGGTAGCTCTGGGATGGGACCCGGTAACTGGCATAGGCATGTCGCTGCTGGCGACCGGATGCGGCTTTGCCGCTGGCATCGCCAACCCGTTCACCATAGGCGTCGCTCAGAGTCTGGCGGGGCTTCCGATGTTCAGCGGCATGTGGCTAAGGGCGCTTTCGTTCGTTTTGATCTACGCGCTGCTGCTGTGGTTCGTGAGAAGACACGCGCGCAGGACAGAGAAGCCGGCGGAAGAGGCCGCGGCGGGCATAGAGTATACGCAGGACGCGCGCATGGACAAAGGCCTCAGGGTCTTTGCCGTTATACTCGGCGCAGGCATCGCCATAGTGCTGAGCTCGGGCTTCATCAAAGCCCTGCAGGATTACACCATGATAATCGTGGCGCTGATGTTCCTTTCGGCAGGCATCGCGTCGGTGCTCATATCCGGCACAAGCCTCAGGGAACTCGGAAGGACCTTCCTGAACGGCATGATCGCCATAGCCCCGTCCATCCTCATGATTCTCATGGCGTCTTCGATCAAGTACACCATGGTAGAGGGAAAGATACTCGATACCATTCTTTTCAGAGCGGCGGGCATGGCGGACAGCATGTCCAGGGCGGGAGTCGTGCTGTTCATCTACGCGATATGCCTGGTGATGAACTTTTTCATATCATCGGGCTCTGCAAAGGCATTTCTCCTCATTCCGATAATCGCGCCGCTCGCTCAGATATTCGGCATCAACATGCAGCTGGCCATAGTCGCGTTCGCGTTCGGCGACGGCTTCAGCAACGTGATATATCCAACGAACGCGGGACTGCTCATTACTCTCGGTCTGTCAGATGTGAGCTACGGCGAATGGTTCAGATACTCCTGGAAGTTCCAGGCCATGAACCTCGTTCTTACATCGGCGATACTGCTGTTCGGCCTCGCGGCCGGGTACTAGAGGTTTCATATGAACAAATACGAAAAAGACAATATAGAAAGACTGAGGCCTTATCTTGGAGAATGCACCGTACTGCTCAAAAAGGACGGTGCTTTTCCGCTTGACGGGCCATGCAGAATAGCCGCCTGCGGAAGCGGCGTAAGAGACACCGTAAAGGGCGGCACAGGCTCCGGCGAAGTCAACTCGCGCTATTACGTGAGCGTCGAGCAGGGCCTGAAAGACGCGGGATTCACCATAACGAACCCGTTCTGGCCTGACATGTTCAAGAATTTCAATGACAGAGAAAAGGACAGACGGCGCGCGGAGATATTCAGAAAGTCCCGCAAGGAGAGGATCAACATCATAGCGGCTTCGATGGGCGCGGTCGTGAAGCAGCCGGAATATCTGATCCCGCTCGACTATTCGGCTGACGCGGCCGTATATGTCGTATCGAGGATATCCGGAGAGGGCAACGACAGGCTGGCCGAGAAGGGCGATCTGCTGCTTACCGACAGCGAAGTGCGCGACATCATCATGCTCAACGCGCGCTACAAAAGGTTCATGCTCGTCATAAACGCGGGAGGACCGGTCGATCTTTCGCCTGTCATGGGAGTCGGCAACATCCTGGTGCTCTCACAGCTCGGTGTCGAGACCGGCGCGGCGCTTGCCGACATACTTCTCGGCAAGGCGTATCCGTCCGGCAAGCTCACCACCACTTGGGCCGCGACAGAGGACCTATGCACAGCCGGAGACTTCGGCAGAAGGGACGACTGCCGCTACAGAGAGGGCATTTTCGTCGGATACAGGTACTACGACGCTTTCGGATTCGAGCCGCTGTTCCCGTTCGGATACGGACTCGGATACACCGACTTCGCAATAGACAGGACGGAAGTAAAAGCCGAAGGACCGCAGGTGGAGGTATCCGCGAAGATTACCAATACAGGCAAATATGCCGGCAAGGAGACGCTTCAGGTCTATGTCTCATGTCCGCAGGGAAGGCTGGGCAGAGAGAAAAAGAGCCTTGCGGGCTTCGCGAAGACAGAAGAACTGGCGCCCGGAAAGAGCGCTGCGGTCACTGTCAGCTTTGACATAAGAGAACTCGCCGCTTTCGATGAAAAGGCGGCTTCATACATACTTGAAAAGGGAGAGTACATAATTCTTGCGGGCGCGGACAGCAGAGATGCCGTACCTGCGGCGGTGCTCACGCTTGATGACGACTTCATCGTAAGACGCTCCGCGTTACTGTTCGAGGGCGCGGACTTTGACGATCTCAGGAGCCCGGGAATAAGAGATTTCGATACAGCAGGCCTGCCGGTCATCGCTCTCGATCTTTCGGGATGCGAGACGGCGCTTCCGGGCAGATGGGGGACCGCGGAAACAGACAGCGGCATCCTGGACGGATTCACTGCGGAAGAGCTGGCATTCCTGAATGTCGGCAATTTCGATCCGTCAAAGATGAGCATCAGCACAGTGATAGGCGACTCGGCGCAGAGTGTTGCCGGCGCTGCCGGAGAATCCACGGTCCTGTTCAAGGACAGAGGCCTTGACAGCATCATCATGTCCGACGGGCCTGCAGGCATCAGGATAGCCCGCAGGTACTATGAGGATGCGAAGGGCAAACATGTCATCGGACCGGCGATCCCTGAATCCATGACGGACATGCTGCCTAACGCGCTCAGAGCAGTGCTTACGAGAGAAGCAAAGCCCGGCAAGGGAGCGAAACTGGTAGAGCAGTACTGCACCGCGATACCAATCGCTACGGCGATCGCCCAGAGCTGGAACACGGACTTTGCTGAGATATGCGGAGACATAGTCGGGAGCGAGATGGATATCTTTGGAATAGATCTGTGGCTTGCTCCGGCTCTCAATATCCACAGGAACATACTCTGCGGCCGCAACTTCGAATACTTCTCGGAGGATCCGCTGATCAGCGGAAGGTTCGCCGCTGCGCTGACCAGGGGCGTGCAGAAGCATAAGGGACGCGGAGTGACGATAAAACATTTTGCCGCCAACAATCAGGAGACCAACCGCTACGCGAGCAACAGCATCGTCAGCGAAAGGGCGCTGCGCGAGATATACTTAAAGGGATTCGGCATATGCGTGCGCGAGTCTGATCCGATGTCGGTGATGACATCGTACAACCTGCTCAACGGAGTACATACTTCGGAAAGCAAGGCGCTGACTGAGATACTCAGGAGCGAGTACGGATTCGACGGCCTCATCATGACAGACTGGGTGATCGGAGGCGATCTGCTTCTGGCAAAGGGCTCAAAGTACGGCACCCCTGATGCCGCCAAGGTGGCGGAGGCGGGATGCAGCCTGTTCATGCCGGGCGGCAAGAAGGACTACAGACAGATCATAGCGGGTCTTAAAAACGGCACTGTAACGGAACGGCAGCTCAGAGAAAACGCGGGCTGGCTGCTCCACACGCTGGAGAGACTCGGGAAGGACGGAAAACACAAATGAAAGATACCGTGATCAAGGCATTCCGTGAGATCTGCGGAGAAGCGGACGATATGCGCGTATACTTCGCGCCGGGAAGAGTCAACCTTATAGGCGAGCATACTGACTATAACGGAGGGCATGTCTTCCCGTGCGCTCTGTCATACGGAACATACGCGGCCGCCGCGAAGAGAAAAGACAGGAAGCTGCGCTTCCATTCTGTCAACTTCAGTGAAAGCCGCGTGACGGAGACAAGCATCGATGGATTCCGGCCTCTGGAAGACAAGGGCTGGACCGCGTATCCTAAGGGAGTCATGTGGGCTTTCAGGGAGAGCGGTTTTATGATGGACTGCGGACTCGACATCGTCATAGGCGGAGACATACCCGCGGGCGCAGGGCTTTCTTCCTCCGCGTCTCTCGAGGTGCTGACAGGCGTCATGCTAAGAGACATGTTCGGCTTTGACCTAAGCGATCAGCAGATAGCTTTGCTGGGGCAGAAGGCTGAGAACGATTACTGCGGTCTCAACTGCGGCATCATGGACCAGTTCGCTTCCGCCATGGGAAAAAAAGATCACGCGATATTCCTCGACACGTCAGACCTCAGCTTCAAGTATGTGCCTTTCGTTCTGAAAGACGAGGTGCTGATCATCACAAACACGAACAAAAAGCACTCCCTGAAGGACAGCGCGTACAACGACAGAAGGAGGGAGTGCGGCGAGGCTCTTGAGGCGCTCCGGAAAGTCACCGGCGCGGAGGCTCTCTGCAAACTCAGCCCTGAAGAATTCGAAGCGCATAAAGACGCCATCGAAGACCCGGTCTGTCTCAGAAGAGCCAGACACGCGGTATACGAGGACAGGAGAGCCGTGGACGGAGTCAGAGCGCTCGAAGAGGGAGATCTGGAGGAGTTCGGAAGACTGATGAACGCTTCCCATGTTTCACTGAGAGACGATTACGAGGTCTCGTGCGAAGAACTCGATATCCTCGCTGAGACGGCATGGGAGATCCCGGGCGTGCTCGGGTCGAGAATGACAGGCGGCGGCTTCGGAGGCTGCACAGTTTCCATCGTAAAAAAAGAAGCGGCAGATGAGTTCTGCCGTATCATCGGCGGGACATATCGCCGGAAAGCCGGATACGACTGCACATTCTATGTCGTATCTCCGGGCGGCGGTCCTGAGATATTCTGAAACAGAGGAGCGCGCTATTGAAAAAACAGCTGATCGCATTATTGGCAATAATTACCGCGGCAATGATGCTTGCATCGTGCCGGGCGCCTCAGCCTGAGCCGGACGGTGAGACTGCTTCCGGAAGGCAGATACATGTCGCCGCGGACGGAAGTGATGAGACCGGCGACGGCAGCGAGGAAAAACCTTACGCTACGCCGGCTTTTGCTGTGACTCAAATCGTTCCGGGCACTGAAGTCATAGTGCATGAGGGCACATACGGACAATTCGAGATCGATGAAGAGGCTTCCGGCACGAAGGAGGAGCCCGTAGTGCTCAGAGCTGCCGAGGGAGAGAAAGCCGTCATAGGGTCCGCTCCGGCTGAAGAAAGCATCGGCATCCATCTGGTCAATGTAGATAATATAACGCTGGACGGATTCGAAGTGACCGGAGGCACGCACGGCATCTATTACGACAGCACGCCTGACAGGGGAGAAGAGCCGCTTGAGAACATAACGGTCAGAAACTGTAAAGTCCATGGAATACGCGGAACTCACGGCATTTGCGTCTATGCCGGGAACGATCTCGCTCCCGTAAAGAACATCACGATGAGCGGCTGCGAGGTATATGACTGTGAGTGTTTTGACAGCGAATCAACGGTGTTCAACGGCAACATAGACGGTTTTGTGATTAACGATAACGTGATACATGACAACAACAATATAGGCATCGACATGATCGGATTCGAGGGGACTGCCGTACATGACGGAGGCAGTTTCGCGAATCCTTATGACGCGGACTATGTCAGAAACGGCGAATGCTACGGCAACGTCGTGTACAATATCAGCTCAGCCGGGAACGAGGCCTACATTGAGGACGGGGAAGCAGAACTGTGCGCTGACGGCATATATGTTGACGGCGGTCAGGACATAAAGATCCACGACAATTTCGTATTCAACTGCGACATAGGCATAGAAGTGGCTACTGAACACAGCCCTGACGACAATGAACTCTTCAGGGTGAGCGGCGTCGAGGTATGCGACAATTTGATCGCTGGCTGCAAGGGCTGGTGCGGCATATGCTTCGGAGGCTACGACGCGGATCTGGGATTCACGGAAAACTGCAGCTTCCATAACAATACGCTTTTAGACAATGAGACGCAGATAGGGGTACAGAGGAGCAGGAATAACAGGATATATGACAATATTATATCCGGAGAGGGCGAAGCTATCGAGTACAGCGAGGACGTGGCCGAGGAAGACATGGATAATGGATTTGATGGTAATGTCCTGACTGAAGACGGAGAAGGAGTCCTGGACGGATTCCGCTCGCTGATGGAAGGCAAGGGGTCGGCGTTCGTGCCGGACGAAAAGTACGTGGATATATACCGCTCGGAATGCCTATAGGAACAGCTCCAGGATCAGCACTGTGACGCAGCCGAGCACTGCCACGGTGAAGAGACCCTGGCCGAACCATGCGGCGGCGACGCAGACGATGAGAGCCGCTGCGCCGGCGACAGGCGACTGAGTCGCCTCGACAATGGCAGGAAAGGTCATGACCGCGAGAGTCACATACGGAACATAATAAAGGAACGACTGGAAGAACCGATTCTGTATCGGTTTTTTCATTATGAGAGAAGCCGCGACTCTCATGAGCCAGGTGGCGAAAGCCATCACGAAGATGTACAGATAGATGTTAATCCTCATCTGCTGCGCCTCCTTCCGGATCTTCCGTCTTCCTTGGGAAGAGCATCGCGAAAACCGCAGAAATGATCACCGTGAGGAGTATCGTGCGGTTGCCCTGAGAAAGGTCTGAAACGACAGGGAGCTTCACTGCCGCGTACGAGCAGGCGAAACTAATGATGACAGCGCCGAGAACAGCCTTGTCCTTTCGCGCAGGCGGGATTATGACCGCTATGAACATGCCGAAGAGAGCGACGCTGAGGGCGCTCACTATCCTGACGGGCAGGATGTTTCCCATCGTTATCCCGCATGCCGTGCCGAGAGCCCAGAGAGGCACCGCGGCAATAAGAGCGCCGAATGTGTAGTAAGGCGTAGGCGCGCCCGGTCTCGCTATGGTGATGCCGAATATCTCATCGGTTATGCAGGAACCCACGAGCAGACGCGTTTTTAAAGGCGTGCCTTCCGGCATCCTCTGATTCAGAGCGAAGCCCATCAGGATATATCTGGCATTGATGATGAATGTCAGCAGGATAAGCTCCGCGAGGGTGGTGTTGGTCGCGTATAGCGCGAAGCCCATGTACTGTCCGGCGGAAGCGTAGGTAATGAGGCTGGACAGAAATCCCTGAAAAGCCGTAAAGCCGTAGTCACGGGCGGCGATCCCCAAAGAAAAAGCCACGGCAAAGTATCCGAGTCCGATCGGAATGCCGTGTCTGTATCCTTGAATGAAAATATCGCGTCCTTTTTCCATCCCACGCCCTTCAGCAGTTTTTGTCGCTTTCCACTTTAACACTTTGCGCTGCGGCTTGCAAACCCGTACGCAATTGCGTATCGATAAAGGGCCCTCAATGTGATAATATTACTATGTACGATTATGTAACGGAGGAAAACACACATGTGGGATCGAAAAGAACTTAAAGCTAAGGGCAAGGCGGCATACAAGGCGAACCGCGTGGCATGCATAATCGCGGCGTTGCTGCTGACTCTGGCGACCGGCGCGGCAGGCGGCGCGTCAGCAGGCTCGACCTGGAACAATTATCACAACAGCAATGACAGCAACTATACACAGGACATCGAAGACATATCCGATGACACCGGTGATTACAGCGACTTCGATGTATTCAACGATGACGATGCAGATATAAATAAAAATCCGGAAGAATTCGTTTATGACGGATCGACCTCAGACGACATGTCGCTATTCACACCCGTGCTGATAGGAGTGATCGCCGTGGTCGTCCTTGTCGCGCTGGCATTCGGTCTTGCGCTCGGCGCGTTCCTGCTGAATCCTTTGCAGGTGGGACTGCAGAAGTTCTTCATAGACAACGCCACCGACCGGACTACGGGCCTGAACAGGGACAACGTCGGCGTCGCGTTCAATAATAATTACATGAAGGTAGTCGGCTCCATGTTTTCAACGGGCATTTTTACGGCTCTGTGGTGCCTGCTCCTGATAATCCCGGGCATATACAAAGCGTATTGCTGGAGGCTCGTGCCGTATATCGTAAGCGAGGACACGGCCATTACGGGCAGAGAGGCAAGAGAGCTCTCAGCCAAGCTTATGAACGGAAACAAGTGGGATTCGTTCGTGCTTGACCTTTCGTTCCTCGGATGGAAGATCCTCGGAGGATTCACACTCGGCATACTTAATATCATTTTCACCAATCCGTATCAGGCGGCGACCAACGCCGAGCTTTACATGACTCTGAGCGGCAGGCCTTCGGAGTTTGCCGCGCCGGCTGAGCCGGTAAAAGAGGATGCCCCGGAGGTTGAATTCAGCTTCGATCAGGAGGGTATCGATGACTAATAAAAGATGGCTTTATCTTGGAATGGGAACACTGACGCTCCTGTTTCTGGGACTGATATACGCTTGGTCCATATTCAGGACCCCTTTTGGCGAGATGTATCCTGACTGGAGCATTTCCCAGCTGTCCCTGACATTCACTATATCGATGATATTCTTCTGCCTCGGCGGATTCGCGGGCGGACTTCTGAGCAAAAAACTCAGCATAGGAGTACGGATGCTGATATCCGCGGCGATGCTGCTTATCGGTTTCTTCGTGGTTTCCATGATGAAAGCCGATTCACCGGGATCGAGTCTCACGATGCTCTATATCTTCTACGGAGTATTCGGAGGCGGCGGAGTCGGTGTCGCGTACAACGGAGTCATAGGAACCATCAACAAGTGGTTTCCTGACAAGGTGGGACTGGCTTCCGGCATCATGCTGATGGGCTTTGGCCTTGGCGGACTGGTCCTGGGTTCGGTCGTGAATTCGATGATAGGATCCATCGGACTCCTGCCTGTGTTCAGGATACTGGGCATAGCGATATGCGCAGTCTGCGTCCTCGCGGCGATCATCATAAAGTCGCCGTCCGCGGAGGACAGCGCCGCTCTTGCCGGATTATCGGCAAAGAAGGATACCGGCAGCGAGGCGGAGGTCCGCAACTATACCGCGGGCGAGATGATGAAGACGGCGAGGTTCTGGTTCTTCGTCATATGGGCGATACTGCTGAACGCTGCGGGCCTGCTGGTCATCAACAGCGCCGCAAACATCTCGGTGGCGTTCGGCGGAGCCGCGATACTGGGCATGATAGTCTCGCTCTTCAACGGAGCGGGGCGCATCATCGCGGGCAACAACTTCGACAGGCGCGGACGCTTCTTTTCGACACTCGTCAACAACGCTTTCATGCTGGCGGCAGGCATACTGCTTACGCTGGGCGGCATGAGCGGAAAATATATATTCATTCTTTGCGGTCTGGTATTCGTGGGACTCGCGTACGGAGGCTGCCCGACGATCACGTCGGCGTACATCAACAAGGCCTTTGGTCCCGCAAACTTCCCGACCAATTTCAGCATCGCGAACTTCAGCCTGATCCCGGCCGCGACGATAGGGCCTATGATCTCATCAGCGCTTCTGGAGTCGGCGGGCGGCAGCTATCAGACGAATTTTTACGCGATAATAGGCTTCTCTCTGGCGGCGGCAGTGTTCTGGCTGCTTCTCAACAGAGCGAGTGGGGATGAGAGATAGAAAGGAACCGATATGGATTATGATGTGATAATAGTCGGCGCGGGCCCGGGCGGCATATACTCCGCGTATGAACTCACCAAAGAGGATAAGGGCCTGAAGGTAGCCGTGTTTGAGGCGGGCAAGAAACTCGAAGAGAGAAAATGCCCGATAGACGGCGATAAGATCAAGACCTGCATCAACTGCGAGAGCTGCTCCATCATGAGCGGCTTCGGCGGCGCGGGAGCTTTCTCGGACGGCAAGTACAACATTACGAACGATTTCGGAGGCACGCTGCATGAGTTCATCGGCAAGGAAGAGGCGATACGTCTCATGGAATACGTCGATTCGATCAACGTGTCGCACGGCGGGGCAGGGACAAAACTCTATTCGACTGCCAATTCGTCCTTCAAGAAGCTGTGCCGTCAGAACGACCTCATCCTGCTTGACGCGTCTGTCAGACATCTGGGCACGGATATCAACTACATAGTGCTCGGAAAGCTGTATGACGAGCTCAAGGGCAAGGTCAAGTTCAAGTTCCGCACGCCTGTGACGAAAATAGAAGTGATCGAAGACGGATACATGGTGACAGCCGGCGAGGAGTGCTTTACCTGCAGGAAATGCATCGTATCCGTGGGCCGCAGCGGGAGCAAGTGGATAGAAGAGATCTGCCGGGACCTCGATATCCCGACAGAGTCCAACAGGGTGGATCTCGGAGTCAGGGTGGAGCTGCCGGCAGAATTGTTCTCGCATATCACGGATGAGCTTTACGAGAGCAAGATCGTTTACAAAACCGAAAAGTTCGAAGACAAGGTCAGAACATTCTGCATGAACCCGCGCGGGAGCGTCGTGACCGAGAACACCAACGGCATCGTTACCGTGAACGGCCACAGTTATGAAGACCCGGCCAAGCAGACCAACATGACAAACTTCGCCCTGCTGGTGTCCAAGCACTTCTCGTATCCGTTCAAGGACAGCAACGGCTACGGCGAGAGCATCGCGAGACTCTCCAACATGCTGGGCGGCGGAGTCATAGTCCAGAGATTCGGTGACCTGATCCGCGGCAGACGCACCACTTATAAGCGCCTTGCCGACAGCTTCGTGGTACCGACACTCAAGGCGGAGCCGGGCGACCTCAGCCTCGTTCTCCCAAAGAGGATACTCGACGGAATAATCGAGATGATATACGCGCTCGACAAGATAGCGCCGGGCACGGCAAACGACGATACGCTTCTCTACGGCGTCGAAGTCAAGTTCTACAACATGGAAGTAAAACTGAACGAGCGTCTGGAGACTAAATACAGCGGTCTCTACATGATAGGAGACGGCAGCGGAGTCACGCATTCACTGTCGCACGCGTCAGCGAGCGGCGTGTTCGTGGCCAGAGATATCTTAAAGTCGATGCAGGCATAAAACGAAAGGAGCAGAAGCATCCATGAAAAACGTAAAATGTCTTAAATGCATCAAGTGCGGCAAGGAGTACGAAGCTCTCCCTGACGCCACTACATGCGAGTGCGGGGGCATTCTCGATGTCGTCTATGATTATGACTACATCAAAAAGAACTTTACCCCTGCTGACATCGAGGCGAGTGACAATTACACGATGTGGCGTTACCGCCCGTTCCTCCCGGTCGAGGAGGACACAGTTCAGCCGCCTCTGAGAGTGGGCTGGTCGCCGCTTTACGAGGAGCCGCGCATGGCGGAAAAACTCGGCATCCGCAAGTTCTGGCTCAAGGACGACGGACTCAACCCGACAGCGTCCCTGAAGGACAGAGCGAGTTCCATGGGAGTAGCCAAGGCGATAGAAGCAGGCTATGACACTATTGCGTGCTCATCTACAGGCAATGCGGCAAGCTCGCTTGCGGGCAACGCGGCCGCGGCAGGTCTCAGGACTTACATCTTCGTTCCTGAGAGAGCCCCTATAGGCAAGGTAGCGCAGCTGCTGATCTTCGGAGCCACGGTCATTTCCGTAAAGGGCAATTACGAGGAGACATTCGAACTCTCAAAAGACGCTATCAACGAATACGGATGGTACAACAGAAACGCGGCGATCAACTGCTACCTGATGGAGGGCAAAAAGACAGTTGCTCTTGAAATAGCTGAGCAGCTGGGCTGGAAGATCCCGGATTATGTGGCGCTTTCCGTAGGAGACGGATGCACTATCGCGGGAGTCTGGAAGGGATTCAAGGACCTGTATGAAGCAGGCTTCACCGACAAGCTGCCTAAGCTGATCTCGGTGCAGTCGGTCAACACATGCCCGATCAACAGGGCGGTACGCACAGGCGAGCCTTGGGAGCCTATGGAAGAGAACACGCTGGCTGATTCGATCTCTGTAGGAGTGCCGCGCAACGCGGATAAGGCGATCGCTGCGATCATCGAGTCGGACGGAATACCTGTAGAGGTAACTGATGATGAGATACTTGAGGCCATGAGAGTGACCGGCCGTGAGTGCGGGGTATTCGGAGAACCTGCGGGCGTGACCGGAATGGCGGGCCTTTCGAAGCTGTGCAGAGAAGGGAAGATCCCGGCCGACGCGACAGTGGTCGCGATAGTCACGGGCAACGGCCTTAAGGATACCGCGAACGGAATAAAAGCGGCAGGCGAGCCGATCAGACTCGAGCCGGATATCGACAAGTTCCGCAAGGTCTATGAGGAGCTCAACAAATAGATTTCTCTGTTGACATATAAAAAAGTTTTTGGCATCATAAAAATATACTAGATATCAAAAATAACACTTTAGAAATACACAGTTATTACTATATTCACGGAGGTACAAAATGCTTGATCTTACTATCTATGAAAAGGGCTTGAAGAACAACATCGAGCGTGCGAGAGCCCAGAACATCATCCTGCCGACCATCGATCAGCAGATGCATCCTGAGAAGGTACCTGAAAAGATCCTTGAAAAGCTCAAAGGCGTAGGCCTCTGGGACATCGATCCTGTAAACCTTTTCCGTATCACATGGAAGAACGAGCAGAAGGAATCCGGCGGACTCTTCCACGGACCTAACTACATCGTTATCCCGCCTGAACTCTCCGGCGTAAAGTGCCGCATCATCTGCATGATCGGCAAGTGGTTCCCGACAGGCTGCCACAAGGTAGGAGCTTCCTACGGCTGCCTCGTTCCTGAACTCGTAACAGGTCAGTTCGACACAGGCTATCACAAGGCCGTATGGCCTTCGACAGGCAACTACTGCAGAGGCGGCGCGTTCGACAGCGCTCTCCTCGGCGTATACTCTGTCGCTATCCTTCCTGAAGGAATGAGCCGCGAGAGATTCGACTGGCTCAAGAACATCGCCAGCGAAGTCATCGCTACACCGGGAACAGAGTCCAACGTAAAGGAGATCTTCGACAAGACTCACGAGCTCAGAGCTACAAGAGAAGACGTATGGATCCTCAACCAGTTCGAGCAGATGGGCAACTACATGTGGCATTACAATGTAACAGGTAACGCCATCGCGGAGGCCTTCGAAGAGATGAAGAGACCTGGCGACAGATTCGCAGGCGCTGCCTTTACATCCGGCTCGGCAGGTACAATGGCTTCCGGCGACAGACTGAAAGAACTCTATCCGTTCGCTAAGCTCGCGGTTGGCGAGGCTCTCCAGTGCCCGACGCTCCTCGACAACGGATTCGGTGCGCACAGGATCGAAGGAATCGGCGACAAGCACGTTCCATGGATCCATAACATCAAGAACACTGACATGGTCATCGCCATCGACGACGAGGATTCGCAGAACCTCCTCAGACTCTTCAACGAGAAGGTCGGCCGCGACTACCTCAAGGAGCAGGGAGTGGACCCTGAACTCGTTGACCTCCTCGGATACTTCGGCATCAGCGGCATCGCGAACCTGCTTTGCTGCATCAAGATGGCCAAGTACTATGAGCTGACAGAAAATGACGTGCTGGCAACAGTCATGACAGACTCTGCAGTCATGTATCAGTCAAGGATCAAGGAACTGCAGGATGAGCAGGGCGAGTACACTCACGAGATGGCTGCGCTGCACTATCATAAGCACATCCTCGATGAGAAGGCTGACAACATGATGGAGCTCCGCTACACCGACCGCAAGAGGATCCACAACCTCAAGTACTACACATGGGTCGAGCAGCAGGGCAAGACGAGCGAGGAACTCAACGCGCTCTGGTACGATGTGGAGAACACATGGGGCGCTCTCCGCAGAGAAAGAGCGAAAGTCGACGAACTCATCTGCGAGTTCAACGAGGCTACGGGCCTGCTCAAGAAACTGTAATAATGTGAAAAACAACAAAGGAGACTGCGTTCGCGCAGCCTCCTTTGTCCGTTTATGACAAGCAATGGTTTTCTGCTGAAACATAAAACCATTTTGCCACCTTTTTCTTGTCTTTGAGAATATTAAGAATTATAATTAGTCCATCATAAACTATCTGCTGATATGCTCGGCAAAATAGTAGTTGAGCGCGGCAGAGTTTCTATCCATGTTTAAACAGGAGGATGTATTTATGAAGAAGAAACTTATTGCTTTTATCGTTTGCTTAGTAATGGTTATGATGCCAATGCTGGCAGCATGCGGTGGCGGCGGTGGCGGCGGAGAAGAGCCTGCAGCTGATGCTATGAAGGTCGGTCTGATCTGCCTCCATGACGAGAACTCCACTTATGACCTCAACTTCATCAATGCTTTCAATGAGAGCTGCGAGAAGCTCGGCGTAACGGGTATCGTAAAGACAAACGTTCCTGAGGGCCAGGAGTGCTTCGACACAGCAGGAGAGCTCGTAGATGAAGGCTGCACAGTCATCTTCGCGGACTCGTTCGGACATGAGGACTTCATGATCCAGGCCGCTAAAGAGTATCCTGATGTACAGTTCTGCCACGCTACAGGTACAAAGGCCCACACTGAAGGCCTTGCAAACTACCACAACGCATTTGCCGCTATCTATGAGGGACGTTTCCTCGCCGGCGTTGCCGCGGGAATGAAGCTCAACGAGATTAAGGAAGCCGGCAACCTCAAGGGTGATGTTCCTAAGATGGGTTATGTAGGCGCATTCACTTACGCAGAGGTAGTTTCCGGTTACACATCGTTCTATCTCGGTGCAAAGAGCGTATGCCCGGATGTTGTGATGGATGTTACATTCACAGGTTCGTGGTATGACGAGACTGCTGAGAAGGAAGGCGCTACCAAACTGATCAACGACCAGAAATGCGACCTCATCAGCCAGCACGCTGACTCCATGGGAGCTCCTACAGCATGCGAGAACGCAGGAATCCCTGACGTTTCCTACAACGGAAGCACAGTCGACGCTTGCCCTAACACATTCATCGTAGCTTCCAAGATCAACTGGTCGCCTTACTATGAGTATGTGATCAATGCTGTTCAGAACGGCGAGACCATGGATCCTGACTGGACAGGAACGATCGCTACAGGCTCCGTCGAGCTCACAGAGGTCAACGAGCAGGCAGCAGCTCCTGGAACAGTTGAGAAGCTCGAGGAAGTCAAGGCCGGTCTCGAGGACGGTTCCATCCATGTGTATGACACAAGCACATTCACAGTTGAAGGTGCTCCGCTCGAAACGTACAAGGCTGACGTTGACACAGATCCTGCATATGAGGGAGACACAGAGGTAATCTCCGATGGTTACTTCCATGAATCCGAGTACAGATCGGCTCCTTACTTCGATCTGCAGATCGACGGCATCAACCTGCTCGATACAGCGTTCTAAGAATTGCTGACAGAGCAAACGCTTTATTAGAAAGACTTGACCGGTCTCGCGGTAGTGGGGCCGGTCAAAGTTTAAGAAAAAGGGGATACGGTCCCGGAAAGGGGATGATATTTTGCAAGACAGCAGAACACCCGCAGTTTCCATGCGGAACATCACCAAAACATTCGGAAGCACGGTAGCCAACAACAAGATCGATCTCGACATCTACAGAGGAGAGATACTGTCGCTCCTCGGAGAGAACGGTTCCGGAAAGACCACACTTATGAACATGCTCTCCGGCATCTATTTTCCTGATGACGGAGAAATCATGATCGACGGCGAACCGGTGGTGATCTCATCTCCGAAGGATGCGTTCGACCACGGTATAGGGATGATCCACCAGCACTTCAAACTGGTGAACGTTTTCAGCGCTGCACAGAACATCGTTCTCGGCATGGAGACTGATCCGGACGGCAAACACATATCGAAGGGCAAGATGGATATAGCGTCAGCGTCAAAGCGCATACGCGAGATCTGCGACCTTTACGGTTTCGATGTGGATCCGGATCAGAAAATATATGATATGTCAGTATCTCAGAAGCAGACTGTTGAGATCGTAAAGGTACTCTACAGAGGCGCTGACATACTGATTCTTGATGAGCCTACCGCGGTACTGACCCCGCAGGAGACAGATAAGCTCTTTGCGGTGCTCCGCAACATGAAAGCAGACGGCAAAGCCATAGTTATCATCACACATAAGCTGCACGAGGTTGAAGCGATCTCGGACAAGGTAGCCGTACTGCGCAAGGGCGAATTCATAGGACAGCTGATAACAAAGGAGACCAACGCTCAGGAGATGACCAACATGATGGTCGGGCGTCAGGTCGAACTGAACATAGACAGGCCTGAACCAGAGAATGTCAAGCCTCGTATAGAGGTGAAAGACCTGACAGTCAAGACTGAAGACGGTATAGTCAAGCTCGACAACGTCTCATTCACTGCAAACGCAGGAGAAGTCCTCGGCATTGCCGGTATCTCCGGATGCGGACAGAAGGAGCTTCTTGAGGCTATTGCCGGACTTCAGCCGATCGATCACGGCGAGGTGCTGTATGTGAACGACGACGGCACCAGAGAAAACCTTGTGGGCATGGATCCTATAGAGATCGACCGCAAGGGAGTATCTCTCGCGTTCGTTCCTGAGGACAGACTCGGCATGGGACTTGTCGGTGACATGGACCTTACGGACAACATGATGCTCAGGTCCTACAGACACGGCAGCATCGGCTTTACCGACAGAAAGACTCCGAGAGAGCTTGCACACAAGATCGTGGACGAACTCGAAGTAGTTACTCCGGGAGTCGATACACCGGTCAGAAGGCTTTCCGGCGGTAATGTACAGAAAGTGCTCGTCGGACGTGAGATCGCGCTTGCGCCTACGGTGCTTATGACGGCATATGCGGTAAGAGGTCTGGACATCAACGCTTCATATACGATCTATGATCTGATCAATCAGCAGAAAAAGCGCGGAGTTGCCGTTATCTTCGTCGGTGAAGACCTTGACGTACTGCTCGAGCTCAGCGACCGCATACTGGTACTCTGCGCCGGAAAAGTAAGCGGCGTAGTGGACGGCAGGACAACGGACAAGAATGCCGTCGGACTTCTCATGACAAAGGTGGGAGGTGGTGAAATTGGATAACAATATCAAGGAACCTTTGATCCATATCACAAAACGCAAGGATATCCCACAGAAACACGCATGGGCGATCCGTCTGGCGGCCATAGTGCTCGCGCTCATCGTCTGCGCCATCATCACGGCAGTCACGACTCACCTGAACCCGTTCGCCGTATACGCTTCGATGTGGAACGGCTCGTTCGGAAGCTCGAGAAAGATGTGGGTGCTCGCGAAAGAACTGGCCATACTGCTGATGGTATCCGTAGCGCTTGCACCTTCGTTCAAGATGAAGTTCTGGAACCTCGGAGGCGAGGGTCAGGTGCTTGCCGGTGTACTGGCTACAGCGGCATGCATGATAGTTCTCGGAGACAAGATGGGCAACGCGGCGATGATACCGCTGTCGCTGGTCGCGGCTGTGGCTTTCGGAGCATTCTGGGCGTTCGTACCGGCTTTCTTCAAGGCCAAATGGAACACCAATGAGACACTCTTCACTCTGATGATGAACTACGTCGGCATACAGCTGGTGGCTTACTACATAATCAGGTGGGAGTCTCCTAAGGGATCCGGAAAAGTAGGCATCATCAACCAGAACACTGAGGTTGGCTGGCTCCCGACACTCGGCGGACAGCCTTATATGCTGGTAGTTATAGTTGCGATCCTTGTGACTGTAGCAATGTACGTTTATCTGAGATACAGCAAGCACGGTTTTGAGCTTTCAGTCGTAGGCGACAGCCAGAATACCGCGAAGTACGTAGGAATAAAGGTCGACAGAGTAATCATCAGAACACTGATCCTTACCGGAGCGATCTGCGGACTTACAGGCTGGCTCATGGTAGCAGGCACTGACCACACGATCACGACGACTCTTGCAGGAGGCAGAGGCTTCCTCGGAGTACTGGTCGCATGGCTGGCTCACTTCAACCCGATCGGCATGCTGCTGTCAGGTTTCCTGATCGTATTCATGTCGAGAGGCGCTTCCGAGATCTCCACCGCGTTCGGACTGAACAAGGCGTTCGGAGACATCCTGACAGGTGTCATCCTGTTCTTCGTAATCGGAAGTGAGTTCTTCATCAACTATCAGGTACATTTCCGTAAGTCGCACAGAAAGGAGGCTGCTGATGTTTAGTCTGGTTAGTTTCATTCCGAGAGCGATCGTACAGAGCATACCGCTGCTCCTCGGATGTGTCGGAGAAACACTCAATGAGAAATCCGGCAGCCTTAACCTCGGTATCCCGGGCGTCATGTACGTAGGAGCGATCTCCGGCGTTATCGGATCGTTCATTTACGAGAACTCCGGAGCGACGTTCAATCCGGTGATAGGCGTATTGATACCACTCATAGCCTGCCTGTTCGGCTCACTGATAATGGGTCTCATATTCTGCCTGCTGACCGTAACGCTCAGAGCTAACCAGAACGTTACAGGTCTGGCGATGACGACCTTCGGAGTAGGCTTCGGCAACTTCTTCGGCGGATCCATAATGAAGCTGACAGGAAGCGACGTTCCTTCGATCGCGCTCTCCGCGACAAGCAAGGCGTTCAAGACGGGCTTCCCGGTATCTCTCCAGAACGGAGCGGTCGGACAGCTGCTGCTGTCATACGGATTCATGACATACATCGCGATCATAATCGCGCTGGTCACAAACTACATCCTGAAGAGGACCCGCACGGGACTCGAACTCAGGGCCGTAGGCGAGAATCCGGCGACAGCTGACGCCGCGGGTATCAATATCAATAAGTATAAGTACTTCTCGGTATGCATAGGCTGCATGATAGCGGGACTCGGCGGACTCTACTACGTAATGGACTACGCTAACGGCGTATGGTCCAATGACGCATTCGGAGACCGCGGATGGATCGCCATCGCGCTGGTAATCTTCTGCATCTGGAGACCGAACGTAGCGATCCTCGAGTCGATCCTTTTCGGCGGACTGCTGATCCTTTACCTGTACATCCCGACGGGCACAAACTTTGCCACCAAGGAACTGTATAAGATGATCCCTTACATCGTAACGATCATCGTGCTGATCCTCATCAGCATCAGGAACAAGAAGGACAGCCAGCCTCCTGAAGCGCTCGGACTTCCGTACTTCAGAGAAGACCGGTAAATCTTTAATGGTGATAAAAATCGAAAGGCGCGCAAGCGCCTTTCATTTCATACGCTGAAAGGAGAATACCTTGAAATACGAAACATATAAGAAACTGGCGCCGGCTGCGCTCGGAAAGGTCAAGGCCGACCTCATTTTCAAAAACTGCAGTATCGTTGACGTATTCACCGGCGAAGTCGTCGAAGGAAATATCGGCGTGAAGGACGGTATCATCATCGGTGTTTCAAGATCTATTCAGGGCAAAAAAGAGGTGGACCTCAACGGCGCGTTCATAGCTCCGGGATTCATAGATGCCCACCTGCACCTTGAGTCAACGATGGTCGCTCCGGCAGAACTCGTAGCGACAGCAGCGTCGTTCGGCACCACAACGTTTATCGTAGACCCTCATGAGGCATGCAACGTATCCGGCGCTGACGGCATACGGTACATTCTCGACCAGACTGAGAAGTCGAACGCCAACGTATTCGTCATGATGCCGTCATGTGTGCCGGCGACAAACATCGACGACAACGGATGCATGTTCGCGGCAAACGATATGTATCCGTTCGTAGGCAATGAACGTATCCTGGGCCTTGGAGAGGTAATGGACGACGATGCTGTCATCAACGGAGATCCGAGGATGTTCGCGAAATTCGCGCTTTTCGATCATCAGACGATCGACGGCCACGCGCCTTTCCTTCCTAACAGGAAACTGTCGGCCTATAAACTGGCAGGAGTCGATACAGACCATGAGGCGTCATCATTCGCGTATGCGCTTGAGGAAGCCAGAAGAGGCATCCATGTACATGTCCGCGAAGGGTCTGCCGCGCATAATGTCGACGATATCATAAGCGGCATCGTGAGGACCGGCATCGATACCGAGCACTTCAGCTTCTGTACGGACGACAAGCACATCGAGGACATCCTCAGAGAAGGCCACATCGTCTACAACGTAAGAAGGGCAGTCGAACTTGGACTCGATCCGTTCAAAGCCATCAAGATGGCCACGATCAACACCGCGAAGTGCTACGGCCTCAAGACAGTCGGAGCCATCGCGCCGGGCTATCAGGCTGACTTCGTCATCTTCGACAACATGAAGGACTTCAACGTTCTTGATGTATACTTCAAGGGCAAACGCATCGACAGAGGCGCTCCTGTCAAGGTCAAAAAATGCCCTGCGCATCTCAGACATACTGTGAATATCAGCAAGGTCCACGCCAAGGACTTTGTGCTTCCGATCAGATCGAAGAACACTCATGTCATAGGGATGGAGCCTAAGCAGATCGTGACCAAAGACATCGTAGAGCATTTTCCGAAGACCGATAACTTCGTGCCGCATGACGGATATCTCAAGATCGCCGCTGTAGAGAGACATCAGAACAGCGGAAAGATCGGAGTGGCTGTCGCGAAGGGTTACGGCATCAGGGGCGGAGCCATAGCATCGTCAGTCTCGCACGACTCGCACAACATCATCGTCATAGGCGACAATGATGAAGACATCGCCATCGCCGTGAACGAGATAGCGCGCGTCCAGGGCGGATACACTGTCGTGGAGAACGGCGAGGTCTTCGAGACACTGCCGCTGCCTATCATGGGACTTATGACGGATGTACACTTCGCAGAGGTCAACGACAAGCTCAAGATCATGAAGGACAAGGCTTACGAGATGGGAGTCTCGCAGGACTTCGACCCGTTCATCACTTTGTCGTTCATGGCGCTCACGGTAATACCTGAGCTTCGCGTGACACCGAGAGGGCTTTACAGAGTATCGGCGAAAGGATCCGGATTCATAAAGTAAAGCGCCGCAGATTTCCTGCATTCGGCTCAGGGCCCGGTGCATGCAAATCAACATTAAATTACCCCCTTTTAGAGGATCATTCCCAAAAGGGGGTAATTTAAAAAATGAAAGCCGAAGATTTGTACCCCGTTTTCGTGAAAAGGGCTCAAAAGGGGGTACTTTAGAGAAGGAAAACCGAAAGATTTTACCCCTTTTTCGAGTGAAAAGCCCAAAAGGGGGTAAATCAGGGAATGAAAACCGAAGGATTTTACCCCTTTTTCGAGTGAAAAGCCCCAAAAGGGGTACTTTCAGCAAAGAAAACGGAATTTTTTTACCCCTTTTTTCGGACAAAACCAAAAAATGGGGTAAAAACAACAAGGAATAGCAAACTGGATTACCCCATATCAGACAGATTTATGGAAAAAGGGGTAATCCGGGAAGGATCAGGAAATGAATGGATCGCTAATCAATAAATCTCTCATGGCGGAATCGGTGAAACTCGCGGAGAAACACCGCAAATACCTCCATACCATTCCGGAGAAAGGTCTTGAAGAGTATAAGACCACTTCGTATATCAAAGAGGTATGCAAAGATTATCCGGTCGAGCTTATAGATATTGGCATGGAGACCGGAGCGGTGTACTGGCTCGATGCCGGAAAGGCTGAGACAGTAGGGCTGAGGGCGGACATCGACGCGCTGCCGTCAGAGAATGGCCCGCAGCATCTCTGCGGGCACGACTCGCACACGGCAACTTTGCTTGGCGCCATGGATTATCTTTGCGCCGTGAAGGACAGCCTGCCGTATAACGTGCTCTTTGTGTTCCAGCCTGCAGAGGAGGGGACGCGCGGCGCGTACAGAATGCTGGAGGCAGGGCTTTTTGAAAAAGTTCCGCAAAAGCCTGTCCGCATGTTCGGGATCCATAACAGACCTGAGGTGGACTGCGGCGATGTGGTAGTGCACAAAGGACCTCTGATGTCAGAGAAAGGAATCTATACCATCACTTACAGCGGAGTGGCCGGACACGCTTCCACACCGCACAGATGCATCGACCCTATAGTGGCGGCTGCAAACTTTGTGACGGGTCTGCAGACCATTGTGAGCAAGAACATCGATCCATTTAAGCCTGTCGTATGCACTGTGAACAGCCTGACGGCAGGAGATCCGTACATAGCGGCTCCGCGGGACGCAGTCATCACCGGATATTTCAGATCTTTTGACCATGACACCCATGTGCGCATGGCGGAGCGGCTGAAAGGGCTGGCGGAGAACATCGCCGCAGCATACGAGTGCAAATGCAGCATCGAAGTGATAGACGCGGTGCCTGTGCTGGACAACCCTGAAGAACTCTATGATATCGCGTACCGCGCCGCTGAGGCGGCAGTCGGAGCGGAGCATGTCGTGGATGTCGATCCGTGCCTTGCTTCTGAAGATTTCGCTATGTACGGCACAATAATGCCTGCGTTCTTCTTCTGGGTAGGCAGCGGTACTCCCGGCAAAAAGTGCGCGCCATGGCACGACCCGGAATTCCGCGTCGATCCTCACTATACGGAGACGGCCGTGCCGGTGCTCTGCGCGTCGGTTCTGACCCGGTAAAAACGCCGACCAGGGCTCATTAAACTAAAACCGTTTTAGGTATGAAACGCAAAAAACAGCCCTATTTAGGGCTGTTTTTATTGTATTTGACGTAAAAAGCACGCTATAATAATTACAACGGTTTTAAGTATGGGACCGTTATAAGCACTAAATCATATCAAGGGACTGAAACATGAGACTGATGAAAACAAAGGATGCCGTAGGGCAGGTCATCTGCCACGACATCACACAAATAATCAAGGGCGTCACAAAGGACGCGGTGTTCCGCAAGGGACACGTCATCACGGAAGAGGACATACCCGTGCTGCTTTCCGTCGGCAAGGACAACATATATGTCTGGGAGAACGATGAGAGCATGATGCACGAGAATGAGGCTGCCGAGGTGCTATGCTCCATCTGCAGGGGAGAGAACATGCGCCGCGGCGAGGTAAAAGAAGGCAAGATCGAACTCTGCTCGGAGATCGACGGCGTGCTTCGCATCGACAGAGAAAAGCTCATGGCGGTCAACTCATTCGGACAGATGATGATAGCCACGCGACACGGAGACTTCCCGGTAAAGAAGGGTGATAAACTCGCGGGCACGCGCATCATCCCGCTCGTCATCGAAAAAGAGAAGATGGAACAGGTGAAGGCAGTTGCCGGTGATGAGCCGATAATGAAAGTAGAGCCTTTTATCAACAGGAAGGCCGGCATAGTCGCGACAGGCAACGAGGTCTTCTACGGGCGCATAAAGGATGAGTTCACTCCTGTAGTGATACAGAAGCTCGAAGAAGCCGGCGCTGAAGTGGCCGGTGTGAAGCTGTCAGATGACAACAATGAGAATATAGAAAAATGCATCAGGGAGTTCCTGGATGAAGGATGCGACCTGATAGTCTGCACCGGTGGAATGAGCGTCGATCCTGATGACAGGACTCCGCTGGTTATCCGCAATGTGTGCGGAAGCGCAGTTACATACGGAGCTCCTGTGCTGCCGGGCGCGATGTTCATGCTCGCGTACTATGGAGACGGAAAGATCCCGGTAATGGGTCTTCCGGGATGCGTCATGTACGCCCGCAGGACAATATTCGATATAGTGCTGCCGAGGGTCATGACAGGTGAGATATTTGAGAAGAGTGACTTCGATAAACTCGGAGAAGGAGGGCTTTGCCTCAACTGCAAAGTCTGCACATTCCCGAACTGCGGATTCGGGAAATAGTGTGCTGGACCAATCACGGTGTTACTGATCCAAAGCGCGCTGGATCATGGCATAAACAACTTATTTCAAATGATCGCCGTGTATGCGGTGATACCGGAAAGAAGGGAACCATGAAGAAGAAACTGTTTGCACTATTTGTTGCTTTCGCGATGATCTTTGCTCTTGCGGCATGCGGGGGCGGAAGCGGAGAAAGCGAAGATGCCGCAACTTCTGAAAAGACTACTGTCAACGTATTTGCTGCCGCTTCGCTCGGCGCTGTAATGGCTGAACTGGAAGCAAACTATGAAGCGGCAAACCCGGACGTAGACATCGTTGTCAACGCGGACAGCTCGGGCGCTCTGCTGACACAGATCCAGGAAGGCGCTCCATGTGACGTGTTCTTCAGCGCGGCACAGAAGCAGATGGACGAGTTAGAGGGATCCGGTCAGGTAGTTGAAGGCACAAGGACCAACGTTGTAAACAACCAGCTCGTAGTCGTCACGCAGCCTGACAGCGCGACAGAGGTCACAGGCCTCGCGGATATCGCCAAGGCCAAGAGCATCGCACTTGCTGACGGCAGCGTACCTGTGGGCAAGTACACAAGACAGGCCATGATCAATCTCGGACTTCTTGCTGAAGTTGAGGATCCTGCAACAATAACCACTCAGGAAGTGTCCGACCAGCTCGGCGGAGTCGAGATCAGTGAGCAGGGCAACGTAAGCAAAGTGCTTGCTGCTGTTGAAGAGGCGTCATGCGAAGTCGGAACAACATATCTCTCAGATACAGTAGGCCACGAGGATGGCGTTAAGATCCTTGAAGTGGTAGGATATGATGTAACAGGAAACATAATTTATCCTGTAGCACAGATAGTGAATCCTGACGCTGATGACGCGGAGTCAGCTGCCGCGGCAGACTTCATCGCCTTCATCACAAACGATGACGCGAAGGCTCTCTATCAGCAGTACGGATTTGATACCAACGTAGAATAAGAGGGTAAGTGAGCAGCTTTATCGAGCTAGCAAAATCACTGGATTGGAGTCCGCTTTGGATATCACTGAAGACCGGGGTCGTAGCGACTGTCATATCGTTCTTCCTCGGTCTTTGGGCTGCCCGCAAGGTAATTAAGAAGGATTACCGGGCGAAGTCGATCCTTGACGGGATACTGACTCTGCCTATGGTGCTTCCGCCTACAGTTGCGGGCTTCTTTCTTTTGCTTATCTTCAGCCGCAGAAGGACGTTCGGGATATTCCTTAACGATACTTTCAACATCCAGGTGGTCCACACCTGGCTGGGATGCATTCTCGCGGCGACAGTCATAGCGTTCCCGCTCATGTACAGGAACGCCAGAGCGGCATTCGAGCAGATCGACGCGAATCTGGTCTATGCCGGACGTACACTCGGCATGTCAGAGACATCGATCTTCTGGCGCATCGTCGTACCGACCGCCGGACCGGGCATCGCGAGCGGGACCATACTGACATTCGCCAGGGCAATGGGCGAATACGGAGCCACGTCGATGCTCGCGGGAAACATACCGGGCAAGACCGGTACCGTATCACAGCGCATAGCCATGGTTATCCAGGACGGCGACTATGTCACTGCAGGGTTCTGGGTAGCGATAGTGCTCATCATAGCATTCGTACTGATCTTCCTGATCAACATGATCACCGGCAGGCACATGAAAAATATCCGGAAGTGGTAGGTGTACGGAATGAAGAGACTGTACGCAGACATCCACAAAAGAATAGGAGAATTCGACCTTAACGTGCTGATCGAAAGCGACGCGGACAGGGTAGGCATACTCGGAGAATCCGGGAGCGGCAAGAGCATGACTCTAAGAAGCATCGCCGGGATCGAGAGCGTAGACTCGGGGCACATAGAAGTTGACGGCAGGGTCCTGTATGATTCTTCAGAAAAGACAGACCTCAAGCCGCAGAAACGCAACGTAGGATACATGTTTCAGAATTACGCTCTTTTTCCGACCATGAGCGTAATGAAAAACGTCATGGCCGGTCTGGGCAGAGCGACCGAAGAAAACCGCGATAAGGCGGCGGACATGCTGAAACGCTTCCGCATGGACGGCTTCGAAGACAGGCTCCCGGGAGAATTGTCGGGAGGCCAGCAGCAAAGAGTCGCCCTCGCGCGTATAATGGTCACAGAACCGGACCTCATTCTTCTGGATGAGCCGTTCTCGGCTCTCGACAGTTACCTCAGAGACCGCATGCAGGTGGAGATGCTTGAGATGCTGGAAGACTATAAAGGTCAGGCGGTGATGGTATCCCACAGCAGGGATGAACTTTACAGATTCAGCAATGAACTGTTCATCCTGAGCAATGGAAGCATAATCAGCTCCGGCGACACCAGATCGGTATTCAGGGAGCCCGGGAATACCATTGCGGCGCGCCTCACCGGATGCAAGAATTTTTCTGACGCAAAGATCATCGATGAGCATACGGCAGAAGCAATCGACTGGGGAGTCACCCTGAAATTAAGGAGAGAGATCCCTGCGGGCATAAGCAAGATAGGCTACCGGGCTCACCGCTTTACTCCGGTATGGGGCCGGGAGCAGGAGAACTGCATCAGATTCGATCTGGTGAGGATAGACGATCTTCCTTTCGAGAAGAATTTCTATATACGCTCCCGCAACGATGAAGCGCCGGTATGCTGGTTCGTGCAGGGAGAAGAAGAGAGGGTCCTGGAGGAACGGGGACTGCCGGATTTCCTGAAGATGGAAGAGGAGCACATTCTGCTTCTTGAAAAATAAAAAACTGAAGAGAAAAAAGGAGATGTACAGAATATGAAATACGCATTGAGCGCAAGAAACCAGCTGGAAGGTGTCGTGACAAAAGTAGATGAGGGAGCCGTGAACGGGATAGTCGTCATCGACGTCAACGGGACTCCGGTAACGGCAACCATTTCCATGGGATCGATAGAAAGGCTCGGTATTGCTCCGGGCGTCAAAGCCTGCGCTGTCATCAAGGCAACGGAAGTAATGATCGGCAAAGGCGAGCTGTGTCTCAGCGCCCGCAATCAGTTCCCGGGCAAGATCGTTTCGGTAGAAGAGGGCGCGGTAAACGGCATAGTAAGGATCGAAGTGCTTGGCGGAAATATCATGACTTCGACTATTTCCATGGGAGCCATAAAGGAACTCGGACTTGAACCCGGAGTCGAGGCGAAGGCGGTCGTAAAGGCAACTTCGGTAATGGTGGGCATATAGTGAAATTCTATGACGTGCTGCGCGAACTGAATATCAACCTGGAGAACCGGCTGCTCACTGTATGTGAAGGCGCTCACGCGGGAGAAAAAATGATAGTCTCCGCGGGAGAGCCTGTCTGGATGAGCGATGAGGCGGGATTCTTTTCAGCGCATGCATCCGAAGCCATTGCGGCTGAGGATGGCGGTCTGACCGCAATAGGCGGTGAGCGCGTCTTCGCTGAGCTTCTCGGCAATGAGAAGAAGATGGTCATCTGCGGAGCGGGCCATGTTTCCATGCCTGTCATACAGATCGCGAAGATGATGGGATTCCGCGTGACGGCCATTGACGACAGGGAGCAGTTCGTGCAGAACGCGCTTGATCACGGCGCTGATGAAGGGATATGCAGCGGCTTTGAAGAGGCGCTGGCGGATATACCGGGCGATCCGGATACGTTCTTTATCATCGTGACCAGGGGACATCTTTCAGACTCAGAGTGCCTTCTGAGCATAGTAAAGAAGCCTTACGCGTACATCGGCATGATCGGAAGCCGCCGCAAGGTCGGGATGGTGAAACAGCTGCTTGCGGACAAGGGCATACCTCAGGAAGTCATCGATTCTGTCCATACTCCGATAGGTCTGGATATCGGCGCCGAGACGCCTGAAGAGATCGCTGTCGCGATAATGGGCGAGATCATCGAGGTCAAGAACAAAACAAGAAAAAGCACGGGCATCACATCTGAAATAATGGAAGTCCTTCAGTCCGGCAAAAGGGGAGCCGCTGTCCTTGCGACAATAGTGTCCAAGAAGGGGTCTTCGCCGAGATCGGCGGGCTCAAGGATGATCATAGCCGAAGACGGAAGTATCACGGAGACCATAGGCGGAGGGCTTGCCGAGGCAAGAGTCATTGAAAAAGCGGCTGAGATGCTTGCCACGAACAAAAACGGGCCTGTAAGACCCGTGCTGATGCATGTCGACATGACCGGAAAGGACGTTGCCGAATCCGGCATGATATGCGGAGGCGCCATAGAGGTGCTCCTTGAAACAGTATAGACCGCTCCTGTCAGAGACGATCTATGTCTTTTACTTCATTTTCGCTTTCTGCTTCGACAAGGAGCAGATCTTTTTTATGAGCGTCTATTATCTGGCGCCCGCCTGCGTCGCCTGAAAGGCTCATGAGTTCTTCCCGGTAGCGGGATGAGAATATCTTGGGATTGCACATCTTTCCCTGCCAGGCAAGGGAAACGATTCCGGCAGTTCCTTTTTTATATGCATCGATCAGTTTTTCGAGAGTCGCTGCCGTAAGACCGGGCTGATCGCAGACGCAGAACATGTAAGCGTCTGCATCGCCGGCTGCCTGAAGACCGAGCTGCATGCTGCGGGATATGCCGAGGTCAGGTCTGTCGTTTCTGACAATATCGAAGTCAGGAGCCAAAGCAGCGACCTCATCGTACTGCGTGACTATTATTTTTTTGTATGCTTTAAGAGGACGGACCGCGTCGAGTATGGAAGCTATCATCGGGCGCCCGTCGTCCATGATGTGAAGCAGCTTGTTGCTGCCGAATCTTTTGCTGTCGCCGGCCGCCTCGAGTATGACGGCGATCTTTCTTTCCTCAGGCTCGATGATCGAGCCCCAGGCAGTCTGTATGCCGAAAACTCCCAGTATCTGCTGCAGCCTGTAGGCAGCCGCGAGTCTGTCTATATCGTCATCGACCTGGTTCAGGAAGACGCGGAACTCCCCGCGGACTCCTTTCTGGCCGCCATCGCGTGACGCGATGATCTTATGCATCAGATTCACGTCGACAGTATCGCGCTTTATAGCTTCCGGCAGCTCGTCCGCGCGGAAAACCGCTTCTTCAGTCTGTCTTCCCGCTGCCGAAAGGCCGGCGACGCAGACGGTTATATCGGTATAATCAGGTATGACAGGTTCTGTGTCGCCGGGCCACTTCAAAGGCATGCGGCGGGAACCGTCGGCCTCGATAAGGACCACGTCAGCAGTATCGCGCAGGCTGTCCAGAACATCCGCCGGAGGAGCCATGACTTTGTCAGGCCTTTCCGGATCATCCGATACAACTATCCTGATCCCGTCTTCTTCCATGAGCGCGGGACGGTACATATGCGTCGTGGTCGTTATGACAACGCTTTTGCCGGCTGCCGCAAGCTCGCGTGCCCACGTGAAAATGAGCGAGGTCTTGCCGCCCGCGCCGACGACGCTTATCACCGCGCGCTCAGGCAGACTGAGCTGAAGAGCGTCCGCGATGCTGTTTTGTTCGCCCCTGAAATTCCACAGTTTCATAACAGTATTGTACAGCCCGCAAAACGACGCGGCAATACATTACGGAGACGCGGAAAGAAATTGGCACTTTTTTTTCGCTTTATGTGTCTTTATAATTAAGTCATAAAAGAAAAAGGATGCGTTACCGTCATCCCAAGGCAAAGCGCAGGGAGGTAATCATGAAACTTGGAAAGAACAAAGATAAAGACACCAGCGTCAGCATAAAAAACGTGTATCAGCTGGAGGGAAGGGTGCCTGTGAGCAGGGCCATCCCGTTCGGTCTGCAGCACGTGCTGGCCATGTTCGTTGCAAACGTCACCCCGCTGATCATAATCGCTTCGGTGGCAGTATATGACGGACAGCCGTTCAGCGCGGTAGAGACGGCGAGGCTGATCCAGAACTGCATGCTCATAGCGGGTATCGGCACATTAGTGCAGCTCTATCCGGTGTGGAAGGTAGGTTCGGGACTGCCTATTGTAATGGGCCTGTCGTTCACATTCCTGGCTGCCAGCATGTCAGCCGCGTCCAAGGATTACGGCGTGATGGTCGGAGCCATCATAGTCGGAGGTATTTTTGAAGGCTGTCTCGGCCTTCTTGCCAAGTACTGGAGAAAGATCATATCGCCGCTGCTGTCGTCATGCGTGGTAGTCGCCATCGGACTCAGCATCCTGAACGTCGGCGTATCGTCGTTCGCGTCATCCGGCAAATATCCGGTAGGCGCGTGGCAGAACCTGCTGGTCGCCACACTGACGCTCATCGCGGCTCTGGTATTCCATATCAGGATGAAGGGCGTCGCAAAGCAGATGTACGTTCTCTTCGGACTGCTGTTCGGCTACGCGATATCGATGATCTTCGGAATGGTCGACTTCGCCGCGATGGGAGACACCATCAAGGAGATGGGAGTCTTCTCGGTGCCTGAACTCTTCGCATTCAAGCCGAAATTCCAGGCCGGCGCCATCATATCGTTCTGCCTGGTATTCATGGTATCCGCGGTAGAGACAATAGGAGATACTACGGCGGCATGCACAGGCGGACTCGGCAGAGACATCACTGAAAAAGAGATATCCGGATCCCTCTGCTGCGACGGATTCATGTCGGCTATTTCAGGCGGAGTATTCGGATGCTCGCCTATAACATCGTTCAGCCAGAACGTAGGACTCATTGCCATGACGCGCGTAGTCAACAGGTTCTGCATCATGTTCGGAGCCCTGGCAATGATACTCGGAGGACTGTTCCCGCCGATCGGCGCGTTCTTCACGACGCTGCCTGACTGCGTGCTCGGAGGCTGCACGGTCATCATGTTCGGTTCCATCATGATGGCCGGCGTAAAGATGATGATAGAAGCGGGTCTCGACAACAGAAACACTCTGATCGCGGCCACGGCTCTCTGCCTCGGCGTAGGCGTGACTCAGGTAGAGGGATTCTTCGATCATCTGCCTGCTATCATCGGCGAGATCTTCGCGGGCAACATGGTGGCCGGAGTATTCGTAGTCGGACTCATCATGGAGATCCTGCTTCCGAAGGATCCTGCGAAATATGAGGCGTTCATGGAGCACATGGACGAGGCTCTCGACATCGTCGATATCGATCCGAACCTCATGTTCGAACACGTGCAGGAAGATAGCGAAAAGACAGAATAAAGAGAAAAATGCAAGCTCAAAAATCAGCCGCGGGGCAGGTCCCCGTGGCTTTTTTTAGTACAACCCAAAATTATTTTAGGTTTTTGGGAATAGGCTCTTGTCTAGTCACTTTTGAGCATTTATAATTTTGATGAAAGAGTATATCCAAACTCAGAAATGCAAGGCAAAAAACCATGAAAAATCACTACGACAGGACATGGAAAATAGGCGAGCTTGCAAGGATGTTTGACATCAATGTCCAGTTGCTGCGACATTATGACAAAGAGGGTCTGCTGGTGCCGGAAATAAGGAATCCGAAGAACAACTGGCGTGCCTACAAATATGATCAGATCTATCCGCTCGGCATGATACGCTTCCTGCGTCAGCTGGACTGTTCGCTGGACGATATCGGCGCGTTCATGCCGGGACGCAATCCGGATAATACTGAAAAATACCTGAGAAAACGCATGAAGATGATCCGCGCGAATTACGAGAAGCTGCTCAAGATGGAGTCAGTGATGAACGACAGATTCGCTATGGTCAACCGCGAGATGAAGTATGCTGCGTTCGATCAGGTTTTTGTTTGTTCTGAAGAGGATATCTACTACATCGAGATCGGAGGCATCGAAGAGATCTTTGTAAATGAGCAGTTTTATCTGTATCCGACGATCGTATTCTACACGGAAGATACAACAGCGTTCGCAGTGATGATCCCCGGTGAGGAAACTCCAAGTTTTGACAGATACAGCGACAGGATACGCGTCCTCTCGCCTGACGAATACCTCGTGGGATATCACAAAGGCCCGCATGAAAAGCTGGGAGAGACATTCGGCAGGATGCGCGCCGAGGCGGAGGGGATACTCGACGAAGGCTGCAGCCTCAGCGACACGGAGATCTGTATCGATATCATCGATCAGTTCATAGAAGCAGATAGTAATAACTTTGTAACGAAGGTAATGATAAAGATCAACAGAGACTAAGCACTATTCTCAGAAAGGAGGGCAGAGCATGTCCAACAAATATATCGGACAGGCGGTGACCAGGCTCGACGCGTATGATAAGGCGAGGGGGCGCATCAAATATACTGACGACATGTGCCCGGAAGGCGCGCTCGTCATCAGGGTGCTGCATTCCACGGTGGCCCACGGCATCGTCAAATCCATAGACACGAGCGAGGCCGAGAAGATACCCGGCGTGGTACGCGTCTTCACATGCTTCGACCTTAAAGAAAAACACTATTTCCCGACCGCGGGCCATCCGTGGTCAACAGACCCGCATCATCAGGACATCGCTGACCGCCTGGTCATGACCGATCATCCGCTGTTCTACGGCGATGACATCGGAGCGGTCGTCGCTGAAGATGAAGTAGCGGCATCACAGGCGCTCGCTATACTCGAAAAGTCCGTCGAATACGAGGAGCTTCCTTTCGTCCTCGACGCTCAGGAGGCCATGGAAGAAGGCGCGCCGCTTCTGCATGAGAAATACCCTAATAACGTTCTCGCGCACACCGAGATACATATGGGAAGCGTAGAGGAAGCGATCAAGGAGCCCGGACTGACAAAGGTAGAGGGCTGGTATGAGACCCAGCCTGTGCAGCACTGCCACATAGAGAACTTCATCTGCTACGCCTACGGCGAGGGCGACAGGACCGTGGTGGTAAGCTCCACGCAGATCCCTCACATCGCAAGGCGTGTCATAGGACAGGCTACCGGAATGGACTGGGGCAAGTTCAGAGTCATAAAGCCTTATGTAGGCGGAGGATTCGGAAACAAGCAGGACGTGCTCTATGAGCCTCTGTGCGCGTGGATATGCATCCAGCTCGGCGGACGCCTGGTGAAGCTCGACGTCCCGCGCGAGGAGACTTTCATCTGCAACCGCATCAGGCACGCGATCAGATACCACATCACATCGTGGATGAGACCTGACGGAAGCTTCGCGGCCCGCACAATAAAGGCCTGGTGCAACAACGGAGCGTACAGCTCGCACGGTCACGCGATCGCGGCCAAGGGCCTTAACGCCTTCCCGCAGCTCTATCCGTGCGACAACATCGACGGAGAGACCTGGACGGTCTACACAAACCGTTCTGTAGCCGGAGCGATGAGAGGCTACGGAATGCCTCAGGCCAGCTACGCGTTCGAATGTCACGCGGAGGACTGCGCCAGGGCGATGGGAATGGATCCGCTTGAGTTCCGCCGCAAGAACCTGATGCCTGTGGGATACTATCACGCGTTCTCGCAGAACGAGCTTTATTCCGATACATTCAATCAGTGCTTCGACAAAGGCGCTGAGATCATCGGCTACTACGACAAGGTAAAGAAATACGCCAAGCAGAAGGGGGATATCAGACGCGGCATCGCGGTATCCACATTCTGGTACAACACCGCGGTATATCCGATAGCTCTGGAGACATCATCCTGCCGCATAGTCATGAACCAGGACGGCTCGGTGCAGTTCCAGCTGGGCGAGACAGAGATAGGCCAGGGAGCCGACACGGCGGCCGCTCAGATGATCGCGGATACACTGGGCATACCTCTCAGCATGGTGCATCCGGTATCCTGCCAGGATACCGACATCACGCCGTTCGGCACGGGCGTATACGCTTCAAGAGGCACATACACGCTCGGCTTCTCAGTAAGGCAGACGGCACTGCTCCTCAAGGAGAAGGTGCTGGAGGCAGCGCATCAGTTCACGCGCATGCCGGTCTACAACCTCGACCTGGTCGACGGAAAGATCATCAGAACGACAGACGGCCGCGAGCTCATGACCATAGGCGAGCTTGCGCTGTCAAAGCTCTACACCACTGACGGATCACAGCATCTTACAGCCGAGTCGACATATCAGATCAAGTCGAACGCGTACTCGTTCGGATGCTGCTTCGCGGAAGTAGAGGTAGACATACCGATGTGCCGCGTAAGGCTGCTCAACATAGTGAACGTCCACGACTGCGGACAGGTCATCAACCCGATGCTCGCGGCGGGACAGGTGCACGGAGGCCAGAGCATGGCTATCGGCTACGCTCTCTCGGAAAAACTCCTCTGGGATGAAAAGACGGGCAGGCCTCTCAACAACAACCTGCTCGACTACAAGATGTCGTCGTTCATGGATCATCCGAGGCTGGTCGCGGACTTCGTAGAGAACTACGAACCTACCAGCGCGTACGGAACAAAGGGACTCGGCGAGCCTCCTGCGTGCCCGGTCGCTCCTGCCATCAGGAACGCGATAGGCCAGGCCACCGGACTGTACATAAACGAGCTGCCGCTGTCGCCGCACACGCTTTTCCGCGAGTTCACGGACGCGGGTCTCATAAACGATCCTTGGAGAAAAGAAGAGGGAAAGGAGGGCAAGTAGCATGTATGACATAAAAGCTCTGTATGAAGCTGAAAGCGTACAGGATGCCGTCAGACTGCTGCAGGAACACCCTGAAGCGCAGATACTGGCGGGAGGCTCCGACGTGCTGGTGCAGATACGCGAGGGCAGAAGGGCCGGCAAGGAATTCGTCAGCATCTACATGCTCGACGAGCTCCGCGGGGTAAGCATCGATGAAGAGGAGAACATCCGCATCGGTTCGCTCACAAGCTTCTCGCATATAACGAATGATCCGATCATTCAGAAATACATAAATGTACTCGGAGAGGCCGTTGACATGGTAGGAGGTCCTCAGATCAGAGCCATCGGCACGATAGGCGGAAACACCTGCAACGGAGTCACTTCGGCGGATTCCGCTTCGACTCTGACAGCCTGGGAGGCGGTCATGGAGCTGACCGGACCGGACGGTGTCAGGAGAGTGCCTATCAAGGATTTCTATATCAAGGCAAAGGTCGTTGACATCAAGCCGGGCGAGATCCAGACGGCGATACTGATCCCGAAGGAATCCTACGACAGATGCTACGGCCATTACATCAAGTATTCGATGAGAAACGCCCTGGATATCGCGACAACGGGCTGCTCAGTCAATGTCAGGCTCAGCGAAGACAAGAAGACCTTCGAGAGGGTCCGCATAGGCTACGGCGTCGCGTCGCCTATACCTGTGCGCGCTCCGAGCGCCGAGGCGTTCATCAATGGAAAGAAGATAACAAACAGGAACATAAAGAAATTCGCGGAGACCGTGCTTGAAGACATCAATCCGCGTGACAGCTGGCGCGCGGGCAAGGCCCTCCGTCAGCACATATCCGTCGTCATGGCGGAGCGCGCTCTGCGCGAGTGCGTGGAAATGGCAGGAGGTGAGATAAATGGCTAAACAGTATAAAGTGGTCCACTGCACTGTCAACGGCAAGGAAATAGAACAGGTCGTGGACGTACGTGAGTCGCTCACCGACATGCTCAGAAACGACCTCCATCTGACTTCCGTCAAAAAGGGCTGCGAAGTGGGAGAGTGCGGCGCCTGCACCGTCATCATCAACGGCGAGGGCTTCAATTCCTGCATATATCTCGCGGTCTGGGCAGAAGGCAAGGAGATATGGACGCTCGAAGGCCTCACAGGCCCGGGCGGAGAACTCTCGGACATACAGCAGGCTTTCGTAGATGAGGGAGCCATACAGTGCGGATTCTGCACTCCGGGTTTCATCATGACCAGCTGGGAAATAGTTAACTCCGGCAAGGAGTATACGGATGACGAGCTCAGAAAAGCTCTGTCCGGACATCTCTGCAGATGCACGGGCTATGAGAACATTTTCAGGGCTGTAAAGAAGACGATGCTGAGACACCTCGGCAAATTTGAAGAGGCCGAACTGGTCAATTCACAGGGCATCACCGAATATCCGGATCCGATGCCATTCAAGTAAGGAGAACCGTCATGGCAACTAAACTGTTAATGGCAAAAAGCCCTGAAGAGGCTGCGGCTTCCAAAACAGCATCGGCTGCCTTCATCGCGGGAGGGACAGAGGTCAACCGGCTTGGTTCGGATATCGCCGAAAAGGCGGATACGCTGATCTCGCTCAAGAAATGCAGCGGACTCGACGGGATAGAAGAAGATGCAGGATACGTCACCATTGGCGCGATGTGCACGTTCCAGTATTTGATCGAGTCTGGCAAAGTGCCGGGATGGCTGAAGGAAGCAGCGCATTTCATGGCCTCGCGCACAAAGCGCAACATGGCCACGATAGGCGGCAACATAGCGGCATGCAGAAGCGATTCATATCTTATCCCTGCGCTGCGCGCGGCCGGGGCAGTGCTCGAGCTATGCTGCGGAAACGGCAAGACAGAAAGGATCGGGCTTTGCGAATACCTTGATAAGAAGGACGCGTATGAGAACGCCCTGATAACCTCAGTCACGGTGCCGGAAGACATAAAGATGGTATCCAAAAGGTATTCCAATACCGCTCAGAGCCACGCGGTACTCACGATGAGCGCTGCGCTTGATGAGGAAGGGGTCCACATGGCCGGGGCCGTAAAGAACGTGGGGATACTGCATTTCTGCGATCTTGAAAAGGCGTTCAATGAGGACCCGGATATCAGCGAGGACAAGATCATCGAGATGGTCAGGACCTGTACGGGCCTTGAAACGGCTGACGACATGTTCGGAAGCGACGCGTACAAGCGCTATCTCATAGCGGTGACCGCCTTCGATCTGCACAGACAGCTCATGGGGAAGGAGGTATAGACATGATCAATTGCACAATAAACGGCAAGAAAAGGTCATTCGATATCGACCCTACAAAGAGGCTCCGCGAGATGCTGCTGATGAACGGCAACTTTGCCGTCCGCGACAGCGACGACGCGGAGGGCTTCTGCGGAAGCGACACCGTGCTGCTCAACGGCACGCCGGTGTTCTCCAACCTGGTGCTCGCGGGCGAAGCTGAAGGCTGCGAGATCGTGACACCCGACAGCCTCGGAGACTCGATGCATCTTTCGGTAGTGCAGCAGGCTCTCGTGGACGCGGGAGTCGTGCAGAGCGCGTATAACGCTCCTGCGGCTGCTCTCCTGATGACATGGCTGTTCGAGCAGAACCCCATGCCGTCAAGAGAAGAGGTGAAGGATGTCCTTTCAGGCATCTTCATCCGCGACGCGGGATACGAGCACTATTATCTGGCCGCCGACCTCATCAAGGAAAAACTGGCGACCGGGAAATACAAAAGCGTGATAGCGCCTGAATTCAGGCCGCATCTCAAGGCGGTGGGCAAGGTAAAGCCGAAGATCGACGCGCCTCAGCTGGTATCAGGCGAGAGGGCGTTCGTGGAGGATTACGTGGACGACGACACATGCTACATGGTCGTGCTCCGCTCTCCTTACGCTCACGCTTACGTCAACAAGATAGACACTTCAAAGGCGGAGGCTCTTCCGGGAGTCTTGAAGGTGATCACTGCTTACAACTGCTCTGACGCCACATACATGTCCGCCGGACAGGGCAACCCTGAGCCGTCGCCTCATGACAGGAAACTCCTGAACAAGAAGGTGAGGCACGTGGGCGACCGTGTGGCCGCTATCGTCGCTGAGACGCTCGAAGAAGCGATAAAGGCACGTGATCTCATCGAAGTGGAGTACGAGCCTCTGGAGGCCGTATTTACGGTCGAGGAGGCCATGGCGGAAGGCGCTCCGCTGGTGCATAACGGCAGAGTGCAGTATAACTCCGGCGCGCCGGACGATCTCGACGAGTACAACGCGAAGCTGTCCGGCGACGAGAGAGAGGGCAAGGTAGTTTACCAGTTCCCTCTGCACGGCGATATCCTGCATAACGTCGCGGCTGCCAACCACGGCGGCATAGGCGATGTCGACAAGGCATTTGCCGAGGCTGACGCTGTAGTTGAAGCCACGTACCAGACGAGCCAGATACAGCATACACCGCTCGAGACCCACATCTGCTTCTCAAAGCTTGAGAACGGAAGGCTGATAATCTACGCGAGCACGCAGGTCCCGTACCACGTGCGACGCATCGTCAGCTGGGTCACCGGGCTTTCGGAAAACAAGATTCACGTGATAAAGACCAGGGTCGGCGGAGGATACGGCTCAAAGCAGGACATCCTCGTCGAGGACCTCACCGCCTACGCCACATTCGTTACAGGCAGACCTGTGCTTTATCACAACACGCGCGAAGAGGAGTTCATAGCAAACTCCACCAGGCACCCGATGCGCGTCCACGTCAAGATGGGCGGCAAGAAGGACGGATCCATCACAGGCATCTATCTGAAGGTAGACGCCAACACCGGGCCTTACGGAAACCACGCTCTGACGGTGCCTATGAACAGCTGCTCAAAGACTCTGCCGCTGTTCAAGTGCGACAACATGAAATACGATCTGACGATCTACTATACCAACACGCCTCCGGCGGGAGCTTATCAGGGCTACGGCACGCCTAAGGGAACTTACGGCCTGATGATGGCCATGTGCGAGCTTGCCGAGAAGCTGGGTGTGGACTACAAGGACATGGTATTGAAGAACCACGTCGAGGAAGGCTACATGCTCGAGATCCTGAAGGGCCTGGGCGAAGGCCGTGAAGGAAACGTGGTGCCTGTAGGATCGTGCGGACTCAGAGAAGCGGTCGAGAAGGGCTGCGAGATGATAGAGTGGGGCAAGCGCGAGGAGAGCGATGATCCTGACTGGAAGATAGGCAAGGGCTTCGCGATGATAATGCAGGGCTCCGGACTTCCGGGACTCGACCACGCGAACGCGATAGCAAAGCTCGAGATGGACGGCTCCATAATCGTCCTCTCAGGAGCGGCAGATATCGGAACAGGCCTTGACACCATCATTGCCAAGGTCGCGAGCGACATACTCTGCGTGCCTATGGACAGGATAACGGTGCTTTCGGGAGACACAGACTCCGGAGCCTTCGATACAGGCTCGTACGCTTCGTCAGGAACGTTCTTCAGCGGCAACGCCGCGGTAGTGGCATCCACGAATCTGAAGGAAAAGATACTCGACGAGGCGGCTTACCAGCTCGAAGAAGACGTGGAGGACATGGAGATCGACTGGCCGGGAGTTGTCAGATCTAAGAAGACCGGTAAAGAGTTATCGTATTACGATATCATCCACACGGCTACATCCGGCACGGGACGGGGACACCTCATCGCTCCGGGAAGCTTCACGACCGCGGCGTCTTCAGTACCGTACGGAGCGCACTTCGCTCAGGTAGCGGTCAACGTAAGAACGGGCGAAGTCAAGGTCCAGAAGTTCTACGCGATACAGGACGCCGGAACACCTATCAATCCGGAGGCGGCGCTCTGCCAGATGTACGGGGCGGCTCTGAAGTCGATAGGACATACACTCTATGAGGACATGATACTCGATAAGGACGGGCGCTGTGTGAACGCCACAATGACGGATTACGGCGTCCCGATGATAAGCGAGCAGCCTGATGACTTCAAGGCTGTACTGATCGACGTGAATGATCCGGACGGACCGTTCGGCGCCAAGTCGATTTCGGAGATCGCGTGCAACGGCGCGGCTCCTGCCATAGGAAACGCCATCCACGACGCCTGCGGCGTGTGGATGCGCAGCTGGCCTATGACACCTGAAAAGATACTGAGAGAACTTGGAAAGATATAGTGAAGGGAGGATGAAACATGCTTTTAG
>JBGUKZ010000082.1:0-3401 GCA_045114795.1 Anaerovoracaceae bacterium | reverse complement strand
GACTACCGCATCACGGACGTATATGCCGAGCGCAACTGGTCCCTCGCCTGGGAGGCCAACCGTAAGGTTTTGGATCTATTCCGCTGGTGACATTAATTCATCATATAGCTTCTTCCACACTTCGTAATAGCCAGGTACATCCTCCCCTGGATTGAAAAACACCTTCTCCCTGCTATCTGTTATGAGAAGAGGATTGCCGTCTTTGTCGAGCTGTACCCACGCGGTATTGCCGGTGACGAAGTTGAAGTGACAAGTATATGCCGTTACCTGGTGGAGGATGTCAGCGTTTGCGGCCTCAAGAGAGTCCAGGGCGGCAAGCCATCTTTTGTCCCTATCAATGCGCTTGGCTTCCTCGTCGAGTGCGCTCTTAAGCGGGTAGGGAGACTTTTTGTTTAAGTCATAGAGAGACTCATCCCTACGCAGGTTCTCCTGAGCTCTCTCTTTGCGGTACGCGAGATTGTCTCCAAGCGTGACGGTATCTATGTGGTAAGCGATGATCTGCCCGTAATTGGGGAAATACTGCGAGGCATAGCGTTCTGCGGTCCGCTTAATATCAAGACCGCTTCCGACGCAGGAAGCAATGGCGAGCATAGTCACCACGATAATCAATAGTTTTTTCATAGTGGTACGGTATTATTTAGCTGACATCACCATAAGGACACGATACCAGCCATTGATGTGCTTGCAGTCAAGATAGAACGGCTGGTATGAAGGATTGATGGATAAGCACTCTACCACATTGGGCTCGTCGGTCTTCCTCACCTTCTTGATGACTGCGCCATTCGGCGTGTCGAGGACATAGACCTTGCCCCATTCTACAAAAATCTCCTCGTTTATCTTCTTTATCAGGATCACGGAGCCGGACGGATATTCGGGGCTCATGGAGTCACCCACCACCTGCATCGCGTAGTCGGCTCCTCTGATGGGGGACACTATGCGCTCGCACTGGTAGCGCTCTATGCCGTCTACAAAGTCCCCTATCAAGCCTCCCTTTGCCTCCCAGGGGAGGAGCAGCACGGTGTCGGCTTCTTCTGGAGCAGCCGGTTCGGTCTTCTCCCATTCTTCTATTCTCTTGATAAAATTCTCCGTAAGATACTTCTCATCGCCTGCGAAGGCGCGTGAGAGCGTCGCTTCATTCATGCCCAGGAGTTCTGCGAAGCCCCTCCTGGAGTGGCACAGCCCTTTTTCTCTTGCGCGGGCGTATGCCTCGTTGAGGTAGTCAATTTTCTCTTTCATTATTGCTGGTTTTAGGGTCTGTCAAAAAATATCATAAAAAACTTGCCAAAAAGTTTGATATATCAAAATTTGTTTGATATCTTTGTTGAGCAGTTTGACAAAAGTAATAAAAAATGGCAGAATTAGTACAGAGGCTCGCACTCGGAGAAACCCTGAAAAGCATGGACGTAGGTGAGACCGTAGGCTTCGCCTGCGACATCATGTCAAGCGGGAACATACGCTCTATGGCGAGCTTCATAGGCATCCAGCTGGACCGCAAATACTCGGTTCACCTCAACCGCGAAAACCGAACCTATGAAGTTACGCGCAATGAGTAACATCGAGAAGATAGTGCAGGCCGCAGCCGCTATGGGCGCAGCCCAGGTGCTGGAGACTCTCGGCATCAGTGCCGGTGAGATTAGCACCCGCAAGGCGAAGGCCACATACGGCACCTGGTTCGTGGAGGCCGTGGAAAGCGGAAGGCTCCGCCCCATCAGGGTGGGTGACGGATACAACGGCAAGCACAGCTACCGCATATCCGACATCCAGCAGCTCCGCATCGCAGACCTCATGAAGGCCGAACTCTTAGACAACAACCCTAAAACCATACAACAATGAAGAAATTACTCTCTACCATCCTCGCCCTCGGCTGCTTCGCATCCATGATGCTGGCCTCCGGCGAGTGCACCGACGGCTCCGCCGACATCCTCTGGTCCGTAGCATGGGTGGGCTCCGCCTGCCTCTGCGGCATCCTCTTCGCGCTCCTGAACCCCAACTTCAAGAAGGAGGGCATCTACCGTGGCTAAACAGCTCAACCGTTACGGCATGGAGCCCGTCTACGGCCCCGACGACACCGACTGGAACTATCAACCCGCTAATACCGACGACGATGAACGATAACCCCAACCTCGCTTCAAGCAAGACGCAGAACGCGCAGATCTTCGCGTATCTCAAGGCAGGCAACCGCCTGACCTCACTCGTGGCACTCAACAAGTTCGGCTGCTTCAGGCTGGCCTCACGCATCAGCGACCTCCGCAGGCTCCACCCCGAAGAGAACATCAAGGTGGACCGCGTGAAGACCATCCAGAACAAGACGGTGGCCGAGTATTACATCGTATAACAAACTAACCCTTTTCAGCAATGACAATTCTCGAAAAGCTATCTGCGATACAGGTGGAGCTCAAGGCTCCAAAAACGCAGTTCAACAAGTTCGGAGGCTACGCATACCGCAAGGCCGAGGACATCCAGGAGGCCGTGAAGCCCCTGCTCAAGAAGTACGGATGCACGCTGACGTGCTCCGACGAACTCCAGCTCATAGGCGACCGCTACTACATCCGAGCCACCGCCTGCCTCTCCGACATCGAGTCCGGCCAGTTCATGCAGACCAACGGCTGGGCCAGGGAGGAGGAGGAGAAGAAAGGCATGGACGGAAGCCAGATCACCGGCTCGTCGAGCTCCTATGCCCGCAAGTACGCCCTGAACGGACTGCTGTGCATAGACGACACTCAAGACTCTGACACCACGAACACGGGAGAGACACCCGCACCGAAGAAGGCACCCGCCAAGAAGGCTGCACCCAAGAAGGAGGTGAGCCGCGAGACGTGGATATCCATGATAGCCCGCAACGTGGTCAACGGAGAGGGTATCAGCGCCTACGATGCTTACGTCCAGCGTTACCGCCCCACCCCTGGCGAGCTGGCAGACCTTGAAGGGGAAGTGGAAGAGTTTAAGAAAGCAAACGGACTGATATGAAAACACAAGAGATAAACGCAGCACTTTCGACGCTCTCGGCTATATCGCGCGAGCTTGAAGAACTTTACATAGAGAACGGCGGCGAAGTGACCGCCGACACCGAAGAGATGGAGCAGGCAGTAACCGCCATCAGCGAGCTGCTCACTACCGAAGGCGTGGATAGCCTCGGCAGGTGGCTCAAGGCCAAGCAGGACGAGATCCAAACCGCAAAGGCCGAAAAGGCAGCAGCCGACGCAAGGATAAAATCACTCCAGAAGACCGAGGAGTACATCAAGGGGCAGATCTCCCTGATACTCCGATCTACCAATACCGACAAGGTGAAGGGCAGCTTCTACTCCTTCGCCCAGGCAGTGAAGGTGCATAGCACCGTAGATACGGAGGGCGTGGATGACCTCTTCCTCGATACCGTCACTATGGCGGCGAGGGATGCCGGT
>JBGUKZ010000081.1:0-29557 GCA_045114795.1 Anaerovoracaceae bacterium | reverse complement strand
CAGTGTAGCTCCCATCGGGACCTCTACGAGACCTGTATTGTTGACCTTGCCGCCGAGAGCGAATACTTTTGTTCCCTTCGATGTCTCAGTGCCGTACTGGTTGAACCAGCTTGCGCCGTTGAGGATGATCTGCGGGATGTTTGCGTAAGTCTCAACGTTGTTGAGTACTGTCGGCTGAGCGAACAGACCCTTTACCGCAGGGAACGGCGGACGTGGACGAGGCTCGCCTCTGTTGCCCTCGATCGAGGTCATCAGAGCTGTTTCTTCGCCGCATACGAACGCTCCTGCTCCGAGTCTGAGGTCTACGTCGAAGTCGAATCCGGATCCGAAGATGTTCTTTCCGAGCACGCCGTAATCTCTGGCCTGATCGAGAGCGATCTTCAGTCTGTCGACCGCGATAGGATACTCAGCTCTTACATAGATGTAGCCCTGATTAGCGCCGATCGCGTAGCCGGCGATAGCCATGGCTTCGAGTATTGAATGAGGGTCTCCTTCAAGGATGGACCTGTCCATGAACGCGCCCGGGTCGCCTTCGTCGGCGTTGCAGGCTACAAACTTCTGGACTTTTCCTCTGTTAGCGGACGCGAACATCCACTTCTTGCCGGTCGGGAATCCGCCGCCTCCACGGCCTCTGAGTCCCGAATCGACTACTTCCTTGATAACTTCGTCAGGATCCATCTCGAGCAGAGCCTTGGCAAGAGCCAGATAGCCGTCTCTTGCGATATACTCGTCGATGTCTTCAGGATCGATCTTTCCGCAGTTGCGGAGAGCCATTCTCAGCTGGTCTTTGTAGAACGGGGAATCAACATAGTGGATCTTCTCGCCGCTCGGGAGTTCTTCTACCATGAGATATTCATCAACCGGCGTTCCGCCGAGGATGTGCTCGCTGAAGATCCTGTCTACCATATCAGGTTTTACTTCCTGATAGAAAACGTTACCCGGATGGACTACCATGATAGGGCCCTTCGCGCAGAGTCCCTGGCATCCTGTCTGGATGATCTGGATCTCATCCTGTTTTCCTGCAGCCTCGATCAGCTTATTGAGTTCGTCCATTACCTCAACACTGTGGTTGGACTGGCAGCCGGTACCTCCGCAAACGAGGATGTAGGTCTTGAGGGCCACCTCAGCTGTGTCAGGATTGAATCTGATGTCTACCTGACCGGCCTTTGCCGCCCTGATGTCTTTTAATTCTTGCAATGTTTTCATGACTTGCCCTCCATTATGCGTTATTCGTATTTGGCAAGGATACCTTCAACTCTGTCAGGTGTCATCTTGCCATATACATCTCCGGCAACGATCATAACAGGTGCGAGTCCGCATGCGCCTACGCAACGGCAGACCTCAAGCGAGAACTTGCCGTCCGGGGTGCATTCGCCGTCTCCGATTCCGAGCTTGTTTTCGACCTCTTCGAGAACCTTGCCCGCGCCTTTTACGTAGCAAGCAGTACCAAGGCATACCGCCACGATATACTTGCCCTTAGGCGACATCGAGAACTGCGCGTAGAAAGTAGCAACACCATAAATCTTTTCGATAGGAATGCCTGTCTCATCGGAGATGATCTTCTGTACCTGGTAAGGAAGATATCCGTAGATCTCCTGTGCCTCCTGCATGATAGGCATCAGGGCTCCCTTCATTCCCTTGTACTTCGCGATCACTTCGAGCAGCTTAGCTTCCTGATCTTTAGTTCCCTTGAAAGGAACGCTGGATACTTTCATGTGCTAGTGCCTCCTTAATCTCTCTTAATTCCTACAAACTTAATGGGAAATGCCTTAAATTTCAACGAATTCAGGGCATAGCCCACCTCGATATCATTGTACATTATTCAGCCTGAATGGGCAACCGAAACTTTGTTAATATTTTATCGGAAACTGTTTTTTTCTTTTCGTTTCGACATGCTCACAAGACCGTCGTGTGCTATAATACCCTAGTCAAAATACACGAGAAGAGAGAATACCACTATGATCTACCCTGAATTTCCTGAAGAAGGCTCCGTAATAGGCATCTGCGCTCCGAGTTCGGGCATAGGTTTCAAGGAAGAATACTTCGACCTCTCCCTCGAGACCCTATGCGAAGCCGGATATGACGTATTTGAAACCGAAAGCGTGCGGAACGAGGAATGCCCTTCCGCTCCGCCGCGCGTCAGAGGCGAGGAATTCAATTCGCTCTTTGCCGATGATGATATAGCCATGGTCATGAGCGCTGCAGGCGGCGACTTCAACATGGAGATGCTTCCTTATATAGACGAGGAACTCGTTCGCAGCCACCCGAAGTGGTTCGCCGGCTATTCGGATCCTACCGCCATCGAACTGTACATGACGACCGTGCTGGATATAGCGACCATATACGGCGTCAATGCCGGCGCATGGGACTGGCGTCCTCTGCACAAGTTCCAGTATGACGCGCTGTCGGTCATCAGCGGCGATCTGCCTGTACAGTATTCGTATGATTTCTGGTGCTCAAATGGTTTCAATGAAGAGCTCGGCGAGTTCGAAATGGATGCTCCGGTCGAGTGGACACTGCTCAGAGGAAGCTCTGACGCTGATGATTACGACCTTCACGAAGAATACGTCCTGGATGTCAGCGGCAGGCTAATCGGAGGCTGCATCGACGTCATCAACTGGGCCTTCGGGACGCCTTTTGAAAATCTTAAGGGCTTTACGGAGAAATACAGAGAAGACGGCTTCATATGGTTCTTTGATAATTTCATCCTCGACCCGATGACACTCATGTACTCCATGGAGAGATTCAAGCAGATGGGACTTTTCGAAGATGCCCGCGCCGTCGTGTTCGGCCGCACATGCTTCACGGGAGAAGCCACGGACATCGATTATCTTGAAAAACTCGAAAGAGTCTTCGGAAACATGGACATCCCGCTCATCTGGAACGCCGACATAGGCCATACAAAGCCTTCCTTCACGATCATTAACGGCGCGATCGGTCATCTTACCTATGGCCACGGCACTGCGGTGCTGACAATGGAAATGAAGTAGACATGTAAAATCATCGTTTTTCAATGATAAAGAAAGACACGTATATCTGCTTAAAAAGGCAAATATACGTGTTTTTGATTTCTTTGCGCAGGCCGTACAAGCTACTGTTTCCAGGAGCCGGATCACAGCGGCGCCGTCTCAATGGCAAGCCATTCAGCCGTCTCTTCATCGAGCAGCGGCGTGAGCGATCTTCTTACCCATTCGTGGTATTTATCGACATACGCGATCTCCTCATCCGTGAGGAGTTCCTTATTTATGGCTTCTCTTTCGTAAGGAACGCATGTGAGAGGCTTGTTTACAATATTTCCTTCTCCGTCATCTTCAAAAACTACCATGTTTTCTATCCTGACTCCATGTGATCCTTCCTTGTAAAAGCCCGGTTCATTGGACATTATCATGCCGGGCTGCAGTGCGATCGGCACTCTGTTCTTCTTGATGGTGACCGGGCCCTCGTGGACGCTCAGAACGTGGCCTACGCCATGCGAAATGCCGTGGTTGAAGTCCAGTCCCACCCCATTCATCGGCGCGCGCGCAGCCTTGTCGATGTCCGCGGGATCGAAACCCGGCATTATCCTGAACATCGCCATGGCCAGATGCGACTTCAGCACGTAAGTATAGTGATAAATCATCTCATCTGTAAGAGGCCCGACAGCTATGGTCCTTGTAATGTCAGTCGTTCCGCCATAGTACTGCCCTCCCGAATCGACAAGAAGGAATCCCTCGGGTTTTACCTCCGTGTCGCTCTCAGGAGTCGGAGAATAATGGATGATGGCTCCGTTTGGTCCATAGCCGACGATCGTCTCGAAAGAGAGGTCGAAGCACTCGTCGCAGCTGAGTCTCAGGTCCTTCAGTCTTGCCGCTACGCCAAGTTCTGTCTTGACTTCAGTCTCAGCAGTTTCCTTGAGCCACTTTATCATCTTAGTGACAGCGGCTCCGTCCAGTATGTGGGCATGACGCATTCCTTCTATTTCCGTGCTGTTCTTGATCATCTTCATCAGCGCGGCAGGCGTAAGAGCCTCATGCTTCACAGCGTCTTCAGGCACACTGCTGTAAAGTTCGAAATTGCAGGTTGCCGGATCGAGCCACAGTTTGCTGCCCGCGGAGATGTCCGAAACGTCCTTATATATGCTGTCATACGGCCTCAGATCGACGTATGAGAGCCTTTCAGGCAGTCCTTCAGGCAAAGTCCCGTCCATTACGTAAAGCCTCACGCTGTCCGGCGTAATGAGCATGAACGCGAAGAACACCGGCGTATAGAGAACATCAGAAGCGCGCAGGTTCGTGAGCCACGCGCATTCCATGAGATCCGTTATGAGGAGGTGGCTTGCGCCCTGCTTTCTCATCTCCTCTCTGACAGCCGCTATCTTGTCAGAGCTGTCGGCGCCGGCGCTGCTGAGCGGAAGCTCCCATGCCCTGCTTGGCTTTATCTGAGGTCTGTCCTTCCAGACCTCTCCGCCGAGATCCCTGCCGGTGAGGAAAGTTGCCATGCAGCCTGCCTCTTCCAGTTTGTCTCTGAGTTTCTTTGCAAAGCCCGACGGCACTACCCTGCCGTCAAAGCCGATGACGTATCCCTCGTGTTTTCCGGCTTCCGCGATCAGGAATTCCTCTATCGCGGGAACCCCCTCCTCACCCATCTTCATGAGCTCTATTCCGCTTCCTTCAAGCTGTCTGGTTGCCTGCAGGAAATACCTGCCGTCTGTCCAGAGCCACGCTCCGTCCGCGGTGACAAGCAGGTCGCCGGCAGAACCGGTGAATCCGCTGAGAAAAGCGCGTGTTCTGAAGAACGCGTTGACGTATTCCGATCCATGAAAATCTCCGGACGGCACATAATACGCGTCTATGCCGTCCGAAGCCATAAGATTTCTTAATTCAACTATTTCTTTTTTCATAATGACCTGTCGATATGACTGTAACTGATTCTAAATCTCAAACAGAGCGGCGTATTCCGCAAGCGCTCCTTCCGTCTCGTGCGCCAGTACCCTCTTCGCGAGCACTTTGCCAAGCTGCACGCCTTCCTGGTCGAAGCTGTTGAGATTCCACAGGAAGCCCTGGAACATGATCTTGTTCTCAAAATGCGCCAGCAGCGCTCCGAGCGATTCAGGCGTCAGCTTTTCGCCGACGATGATGCTCGACGGTCTGCCGCCCTCAAAGTTCTTGTTCAGGTTCTCGTCTTTTTTGCCGCAGGCAAATGCCATTATCTGGGCCACTACGTTCGCGCAGAGTTTCTTCTGGCTCGTGCTGCCCTGGATGTCCACATCGATGCCGAACTGACTCTCCTTGAATCCGATGAACTGCAGCGGGACTATGGTCTTGCCCTGATGCAGCAGCTGATAGAACGAGTGCTGGCCGTTGGTTCCCGGCTCTCCGAAGATCACAGGACCTGTCTTATAGCTTACGGGTTCGCCGAAGCGGTTGACCGATTTACCGTTGGATTCCATGTCCGCCTGCTGCAGGTGCGCCGGGAATCTCGCGAGCGCCTGGGCATACGGAAGAACCGCTGTTGCCTCGTATCCGAGGATATTGCGCTCATAAACTCCTATGAGAGCATCCAGCATGGCTGCGTTCTTCATAGGATCAGGCAGCGCGGCCAGTTTATCGGCTTCAGCCGCGCCCGCAAGGAAACGCTCAAATATTTCCGGACCGAAAGCAAGGGACAGTACCGCCCCTCCTACTGCCGAAGATGAGGAATATCTGCCTCCTATATGGTCGTCCATGAAGAACGCCGCGAGATAATCGCTGCTCTTCGCGAGCGGAGAAGTCTCGCTTGTGACCGCCAGCATGTGCTTTGAAGGGTCGAGACCTGCTTCCTTCAGAGCGTTCTTTACGAAAGCCTCGTTGGTCAGAGTCTCAAGCGTGGTGCCCGATTTGGATACGAGTATGAAGAGCGAATGCGCCACGTCGATGGACTTCAGCACGCTTACAGCGTCGTCAGGATCGACATTGCTGATGAACTTCGCGTCCATGAGGAGGCAGCCGTTCGTGCGAGCCCAGTTTTCAAGCGCTATGTATATGGCGCGCGGCCCGAGATCGCTTCCGCCGATGCCTATCTGGACGACAGTCGTGAACTTCTCCCCGTCGGCATTCGTGATCTTTCCTTCATGGACCTTTGCCGCGAACTCAGCGATCTTGGCCTGTTCGCCTGTGTAAAAATCCCTTTTGTTGGTTCCTTCCGCGATGACATCTTTTCCAAGCTGTCCGCGCGTCAGGTGATGAAGCACGAGGCGCTTTTCGCCGGTGTTGATCATCGCGCCGTTATACAGCTCCTCGAACTTGCCTGAGAGATCGGACTCTTTCGCGAGATCTGCCAGCATGGCCAGCACCTCATCATCCACCTGCTTTGCCGCGAAATTATACGCGAGTCCGCATGCCATAGGTACCGAGTACTTCTTTACGCGTTCTCCGCCGGCTTCTCCTGCAAGGGCCTTTACGAGATCGACCCTGTGCCCTGACGCTTCAAGAGCCTCATACGCTTTCAATGTGTCTAAGTTTTTCCATTCAGCCATTTTGATTCCTCCCGTTCTTGACCCTATATCGTACTGAATCTGTATATCGTTACTGATGTGAATTCTTCGCCCGCTTTCAGTATGCAGGCCCCGCGCACCGCCGGATCGATGCTGTTCACGGCGTCCGGCCTGAACTGCGTCTCGAAGCATACAGCGCTTCTTTTTCCGTATACGGCGCCGTCCTTGCCCGGCTCATCTTCCATGTTGTTTGCGGTATAGACCTGCATGTCTGTCATATCTGTCATGACGTCCATCCTTATGCCGCTCTCATGCGAGTACATGGCCGCTGCCCTTCTGAGCGTGCGGCTCCCGGCATCGGACTCTCCGCCTGCGAGAACGAAATCATGATCATATCCGCCTCCGCGTCTCAGCTGTTCGTCATCCGCGTCGATATCGCGCCCGATGGCCTTTTTTTCGCGGAAGTCGAACGGCGTTCCTTCAACGGGTTCCGGCTTTCCGTAAGGTATGAGGCCGGCGTCGACAGGCATGTAATGATCCGCGTTTATCCTGACGATATGATCGAGTATGCTGCCGCTCTCATGTCCGTTCAGGTTGAAGTAGCTGTGGTTGGTGAAGCTCACCGGTGTATCGGCATTGCAGACCGCTCTATATTCGATCTTCAGCTCGCCGTTTCCCGGCAGAGAGTATGTCACTTCAAGGTGAAGATCCCCCGGAAAGCCCTGGCTCCCGTCAGGGTCGTCCAGAACGAAAGTGATCTTGTCGTCATGGAGTCCCCGCTTGCCCCTCATCGGATCCTTGTCGGATATGCTCTCCGATGTGAAAGCAGACATGAAGTCATTTTTCTTTACACTGGTAAATCCTACCTTGACCCCGAAGATCCTGTTGTTATAGAAGTCTCTTCCGCCGTGGAGGCAGTTGGGGCCGTCGTTCGCGGAAAGCTCATATGTCTTTCCGTTGAGTTCAAATCCCGCGCCGGCTATGCGGTTCGCAAAGCGGCCGACAGTCGCGCCGATGAAGCCTCCGCCTTTCTCGTATCCAGCGGCATCATCGTGTCCGAGCACTACGTCGCGGTATACGCCGTTCCTGTCAGCTACGGCAAGGCTGACAAGAGCAGCGCCGTAGTCGGTGACTGCGGCGCGCGTTCCATCCGGCGACTCAAGTATGTAGAGTCCGGCGGTCCTGCCGTCCTCAAGCTGTCCGAATCTCATGGATCTCATTATTTTATCCTCTCCAGTCTCTCTTCTGTGCTTTTCCTAGGCAGGAAGAGCGGCACGTACTCTATCATCACGCGCGAAGTCTCAAGGCCGAACCATCTTATAGGATTGCCCGCCAGGCGCCTGATGAAATACTTGTTGTGAATAAGGAAATTATCTACAGAGCTCAAGTCTCCCTCCATTGGCATCATCTTGCGGATCAGGCAGAATTTGAAAGATCCGACATCGGACGGTCCGTATATCGAATGCTCTCTCACCTGCTTCGGAAGTTCTCCGCTCTTCAGCAGATCCTGAACTATCTGTCTCAGGTAGATATTGATGCTCTGCTTGACCTTGAATCCGAGTATCAGGTTGACGCGGAATATGTAATCCGTGCCGTATGTCTCGACCTCATACTCCCGGTCAAAAGGCATGTTGGTCGTGCTTACGCTGATGAACCAGTAGGCGTCGGCCTTCTTAGGGTCCCTGTCAAGTATCGAATAAAGGATGTCGCGGTCGATGACCTCAAAGTCCTCTCCCTTTGCCAGGTACACCAGGTTGTTGGCTGTATACGGGATATCAGGGTCGTTCTGGAGGCCCTTTATGTTGGACAGATAATCGCGGATCGGCAGTTTGACGCCCTGCATGCGTTCTATCTGTGTCCCGCGGTACCAGCTGATCATGATGAGCAGTATGATGAGCGAAATTATGATCGCCACATAGCCGCCGATCGAGAACTTGCCCAGGCTGGATACGAAGAACACGCCTTCGAGGAAGAAGAACGTAATGGCGAAAAGGACCGCGCCGAGGACACGCTTATGGACCACTCCTATGTACACAGTGAACAGTACTGTCATCATCAGCATGCTGATGGTAATCGCGAGTCCGTACGCGTTCTCCATGCGGGAGCCGCTTCTGAAATACAGAATAACGATCGCGCAGAGCACCCAGAGGATGTTGTTCACTATAGGAATGTAGATCTGCCCGCGTGTATCCGACGGGAACCTCACGTTCAGATGAGGCATCAGGTCCAGGCTGGCCGCCTCATGCACCAGCGTATAGCTTCCGCTGATAAGCGCCTGGCTGGCAATGATGGCCGCCAGAGCGCTCAGTACGATGGCCACTGGACGAAGCGCCGGAGGCAGCATCATATAGAACGGATTGAGGTCGTGAATAGCCGCGAGCGCCGGATCGTTCCTGTTCTCTATGATCCACGCGCACTGTCCCATGTAGTTGAGGATGAGGCAGGTCTTGACGAACGGCCAGCTGCGCATGATGTTTTCCTTGCCCACATGGCCCATGTCCGTATAGAGCGCCTCGGCGCCTGTCGTACAGAGGAATACGCTTCCGAGTATCATCAGTCCGGCTTTGTTGCCCGGACTGATGAGCACCTTTACCGCATACAGCGGGTTCAGCGCCCTGATTATCGACAGATCGCCCATGGCGAGCCAGACGCCGGTGATCCCGAGGTACAGAAACCATATCATCATGACAGGTCCGAACATCTTACCGATGGAACTGGTGCCGCTTCGCTGTATCATGAACAGCGCGCTCACAATGGTGAGCGTGATCACGATGACAACGAACTGCCCTTCTCCCAATAGTCTGTCCATGAAGCTGATGCTTCGAAGTCCCTCGACAGCAGTTGTTACCGTTACCGCCGGAGTCAGCACTCCGTCAGCCAGCATGGTGCAGCCGCCTATCATGGTAGGGATTATGAGCCACTTGCCGCAGTCCCTTACCAGGCTGTAAAGAGCGAATATCCCGCCCTCGCCGTGGTTGTCGGCCCTGAGGGCTATAAGTACGTGTTTCACAGTCGTCAGGAGCGTGATGGTCCAGATGACCAGTGAGAGCGAGCCTATGATGAAGTCCGGGTCCACATGGTCGATCCCGCCGTTGCCCTCGACGATCGACTTCATAACGTACATAGGAGATGTACCGATGTCGCCGTATACGATACCTATGGCGACCAGTATCATACCCATGCTGAATTTGCTTTTTTTGTTTTCAGTTGAAATATCCATGGTCCTTTTCAGAAAAGATTTCCGTATAAGGTAAACAATATTTAACTAATTGATTATAGCACAATCAACGGTCTTCTTCAGCGTTTACTTCCGTTTCGGCAGGTTCAATGAAAACTACCTCATCAGCCGGTCCCGCCTTCAAGGCGCGCTTTGCCTCTGCGCGGGCGTTCCACTCAGCCGCGTCATTGCATTTGATTTTGTCGAAATAGCCCTTCCTGCTGAGGAAGAAGATGATCGCCGCGTATATAAGAGAAATGACGACGGAGAATACGCATTCCCCAATCGTTTCTTCTGACTTGATCTGCCCGAATCCGAATCCCACGCAGTAGAAGATCGCCATGTTGTTCGCTACGTGCAGAGCCGAGCTGACTTCTATGCCGTGGCCTTTCCATGCAACGAATCCGAAAATGCATCCGCTTATGAATATCTCAGCGACTCCGATCTTATTGTACGGGTGCATGGACGCGAAAACGGCTGCCGATATCACTATCGCCAGCGGCGGAAATTTGATCCAGGAACCCACGCCCTGCATCAGTATGCCCCTGAAAGCATACTCTTCTGCAATACATTGCAGAGGTCCGAGCAACGTCAGCAGAATTATTCCGGGCAGCGTGAACTTTACAGGGCTCACCTTTCCGGCAATGAATATGTAATCTATCGCGATCGGGATCGCGACCACGACCAGCGCGATCGCCAGACATCTGAAGAATATCTGATAGTTCCATCCTCCCCTGGATGAAGAATAAGATCTGAAAGTCCTGCCGCCGGATATGAGGTTAGCCAGCGCAAGAGCGGGTATCATGACTGCCGCGCTGCCGAGCGTAACAAGGACGCCGAGCGCCGTATGCACGTCGAAACTGTCGTATCCGCCTGAAGATATCTCCAGGATCCTCGTAAAGCCGTCGCCTGAGGCAAAAGATAATATGAGTATAAGGACTACCTGGAATATGAAATTGAATACAATGAACAGAACGCCCGTGATGATCGGCCTGAACCATCTGTATGTTGTGAACTCTCTCGGATAACTGGTGTAATCGGGAACGGACAGCGTATTCTCCACTCCCGTCAGCGTTTTGTTTTCATCAGACATTTAAGCAAACCTCCAAAAATATATGAGAATTATACCATAAGCCCGCATAAAAAGCTGATGCCGCAGGCCATTCCCGGTCCGCGGCATCATTATTTCTTTTTAAAGCTCTTTGTATCTTTGCGATACTTACAGCAGGCTCACGCTTGCGATAAGTCCGGCGAATACGATGGATACCATCGATACCAGCTTGATCAGGATGTTGATCGAAGGACCGGATGTATCCTTGAACGGATCGCCGATCGTGTCGCCGACGACGGCAGCCTTGTGGTTGTCGCTGCCCTTGCCGCCGAAGTGTCCGGCCTCGATGTACTTCTTGGCGTTGTCCCAGGCGCCGCCCGAGTTAGCCATGAAGATGGCCATGATGAATCCGGATACCGTAGCTCCGCAGAGCATTCCGACTACTCCGAGTCCGCCCAGGATGAGACCTGTGACGATAGGAGCGGCGATGCCGATGCATGCAGGAAGTACCATCTCCTTGAGTGAGGACTTCGAGCAGAGGTCTACGCAGCGTGCGTAATCCGCTTCCGCCTTGCCTTCCATAAGGCCCGGGATCTCCTTGAATTGGCGTCTTACCTCGAGCACTACGCTCTGGGCAGCTCTGTTTACCGCGCCCATAGTGAGTGACGAGAAGAGGAACGGCAGGCATGCTCCGATAAAGAGTCCTACCAGTACTCTAGGGTCAAGCAGGTTCAGTGTGAGGTCCTGTCCGTCCGGCATGTATACGAGCAGTTTTTCCTTGAAGTTGGCGATCAGAGCGAGCGCTGTCATTCCGGCTGAACCGATAGCGAAGCCCTTGCCTGTGGCCGCTGTTGTGTTTCCGAGGGAGTCGAGAGCGTCTGTTCTCTCTCTTACTTCCGGAGGAAGTCCTGCCATCTCCGCGATCCCGCCGGCGTTGTCAGCTACAGGTCCGTATGCGTCCGTAGCGAGCGTGATGCCGAGAGTCGAGAGCATGCCTACAGCCGCGAGCGAGATGCCGTAGAGTCCGATGCTCGAAGGAGCAACGTCTACTGGGCAGAGGCCCGAGCAGTAGTAAGCGACGATGATGGCAGCGCCGACGATCAGGATAGGCAGCATAGTCGAAGCCATTCCCGTTCCGAGACCGCTGATGATGAGTGTCGCGGTACCTGTCTGCGACGACTCGGCGATCTTCTGTGTCGGCTTATATGTGTCCGAAGTGTAGTACTCCGTGCAGAGTCCGATGAGAACGCCTGCGAGGAGTCCCGCGATGATGGCCAGGTAGAGTCCGTAGAACTCGATCCCGAAGAGCCACCATACCAGTACGAACGAGAAGACGGCTGTTGCGATGGCAGAGAAGTTTGTGCCGCGGCGGAGAGCTGCGAGCAGGTTCCTCTGGCTTGCGCCTTCCTTTGTCTGTACGAAGAACGATCCTATTACGGAGAAGACTACTCCGACGGCCGCCATCAGAAGCGGCAGCGCGACGGACTTGACTCCGAGGCCGCTCGAGAAGAACGCGATGGCTCCGAGAGCGCATGTCGATACCATGGATCCTACATAGGACTCATAGAGGTCTGCTCCCATGCCGGCAACGTCGCCTACGTTGTCACCTACGTTATCCGCGATAACAGCCGGGTTACGAGGGTCGTCCTCAGGGATGCCCGCTTCTACCTTACCTACGAGGTCAGCTCCAACATCGGCAGCCTTTGTGAAGATGCCTCCGCCTACACGGGCGAAGAGCGCCATCGAAGAAGCTCCCATTCCGAATGTGACCATCGCGGCCGTGATGTTCTCGAGTGTTTCATGGAATACGAGGTCGAGCAGAGCATACCAGAGTGAGATGTCGAGAAGTCCGAGACCTACTACAGTGAAGCCCATTACCGAACCTGCCGAGAACGCCACTCTGAGTCCCTTATTGAGGCTCTCCTGAGCCGCGCATGCGGTACGGTCGTTGGCCCTCGTTGCTATGCTCATTCCGATGAATCCGGAAAGACCCGAGAAGAAGCCGCCCGTGATGAACGCGAACGGTACGTACCATGTCAGCTTATGCGCCGCGGCCATTCCGCAGAGCACGCAGAACATAAATACGAAGAAAATAAGTACCGTGCGATACTGGCGCTTAAGAAAAGCGCTTGCTCCCGTGCGGACAAACTGTGAGATCTGCTTCATCCTGTCCGTGCCCTCGTCTGAATTGAGGACCTTCTTTGCCTGCGCATAGGCAAAGAGCAGCGCGCAGACAGAAGCAAATAGGCTTATCCAGTACAGATGCGATAACAGATAATCTTGCATTGTGAATGCCTCCTTGCTTGTTCCTGTATTTGTATTTTACTATTCCACAGTATACCAAATAGGATGAAAAATAAAAATACAGGAGAACCGGTGTTAAATGATGTTTTTAAAATAATTACAGAGCCGCCGTGCTTAACGGCGGCTCCTGTGAACATTATTAGCCCCTCTTTTCAGTTATCGCGGCCTGCGCTGCAGCAAGTCTGGCGATAGGTACTCTGAACGGTGAGCATGACACGTAGCTGAGTCCGGCTTCGTGGCAGAATTTTACGGATGCAGGATCACCGCCGTGCTCTCCGCAGATACCGAGCTTGATGTTCGGTTTTGTCTTGCGACCGCCTTCGGCAGCCATTCTTACGAGCTTGCCGACGCCTGTCTGATCGAGCGACTGGAACGGATCGCTGTCAAGGATGCCGTTGGCGACATATTCCTTGATGATGGCGCCCGTGTCGTCTCTGGAGAAACCGAAGCTCATCTGTGTCAGGTCGTTCGTTCCGAATGAGAAGAACTCTGCTTCCTCCGCGATCTCGTCAGCTGTCAGAGCAGCCCTAGGGATCTCGATCATGGTTCCGACCAGGTACTTCATCTTTTCTCCGGACTCGGCGATGAGTCTGTCAGCTACCTCTACGATGGTCTTCTTGACGAACCTGAGCTCGTTGACGTGGCCTACCAGCGGCACCATGATCTCAGGTACGATATCGAGGCCTTCCTCCTTGCGCACTTCGAGAGCGGCCGAGATGATGGCTTCTGTCTGCATCTCCGCGATCTCCGGATATGTGATGGCAAGTCTGCAGCCCCTGTGTCCCAGCATAGGGTTGAACTCGTGGAGTTCGAGAGTCTTGCTGACGACCTTCTCATAAGGGATACCGAACTGTTCGGAGAGCTCCTTGATATCCTCTTCCGTCTTCGGCAGGAACTCATGCAGCGGCGGGTCGAGCAGTCTGATAGTTACAGGTCTGTCTCCCATCGCCTTGTATATGCCCTTGAAGTCTTCCTTCTGGTAAGGCAGGAGCCCAGCAAGGGCTTCCCTTCTGTCTGCCTCATCGTCGGCGAGGATCATTCTTCTGATCTTAGGGATCCTCTCATCATCGAAGAACATGTGCTCCGTACGGCAAAGTCCGATACCTTCGGCGCCGAACTCGACAGCCTGCTTCGCGTCTCTAGGATTGTCGGCATTCGTTCTGACCTTGAGCGTCCTTGCCTCATCGGCCCACTCCATGATCGTTCCGAAGTCTCCGGAGAGCTCAGGCGCCAGCGTCCTGATGGCTTCTGTATAAACGCTTCCGTCGGAACCGTTGAGCGAGATGCTGTCACCCTCTGTGTATACCTTGCCTCCTACTGTCAGCGTCTTGGCTGCCTCATCTACAATGATGTCCTTGCAGCCTGAAACGCAGCATTTTCCCATTCCTCTGGCTACTACAGCGGCGTGGGATGTCATTCCTCCGCGCGCAGTCAGTATGCCTTCAGCGGCTACCATGCCGGCGAGGTCCTCAGGCGAAGTCTCTTCTCTTACGAGGATGACCTTCTTGCCTGCCTCAGCAAATGCGGCAGCGTCGTCCGCGGAGAAGCAGATCTGACCTGTGGCAGCGCCCGGCGAAGCCGGAAGACCCTTTGTGACAGCAGTTGCCTTCTTCAGTTCTTCAGCGTCGAATACAGGGTGCAGAAGCTGGTCGATCATGTCAGGCTCAACTCTCATCACGGCTGTATCCTTGTCGATGAGTCCCTCATTTACGAGGTCTACGGCTATCTTTACGGCAGCAGCGGCCGTTCTCTTGCCGTTACGTGTCTGCAGCATGTAAAGCTTTCTGTCTTCAACAGTAAACTCCATATCCTGCATGTCTTTGTAGTGCTTTTCAAGCGTATCGGCGATGCTCTCGAACTTGGAGTATACCTCAGGGAAAGCGTCCGCCATCTCGCTGATCGGCTGCGGTGTTCTGATGCCCGCTACTACGTCTTCACCCTGGGCATTGACGAGGAACTCTCCGAAGAGTTTGTTCTCGCCGTTCGCAGGGTTTCTCGTGAACGCTACGCCCGTGCCGGAGTCATTTCCGCTGTTTCCGAATACCATGGACTGGACGTTTACGGCTGTTCCGAGCGAATCCGGGATGCCGTACATCTTTCTGTAAAGGATGGCTCTTTCGTTGTTCCATGATCTGAATACGGCCTTGATAGCCTCAAGCAGCTGGTCCTTAGGTTCCTGAGGGAATTCTCTTCCGAGTTCTCTCTTCACTACCTCTTTGTATCCGGTGATGACTTCCTTAAGGTCGTCTGTTGTAAGCTCAACGTCATACTCAACGCCGGCTTTCTTCTTCTGCCCCTCAAATACCGCGTCAAAGTTGGACTTGCCGATCTCAAGCACTACGTCGCCGAACATCTGCATGAACCTGCGGTAGCTGTCATAGGCGAATCTGTCGTTTCCGGTCTTCTTTGCGAGGCCTTCAACGGCTACATCATTGAGTCCCAGGTTGAGGATCGTGTCCATCATGCCCGGCATCGAGATAGGAGCTCCGGATCTTACGGATACGAGCAGAGGGTTCTCATTGTCTCCGAACTTCTTGCCCATTACCTCTTCGAGTTCCGCGATATGCTCCCAGACCTCATCGATGACTGCCGGATCGAGAACGCCGCCGTCTTCGGTATACTTTCTGCATACATCTGTAGTGATGGTGAATCCGAACGGTACCGGAAGACCTATGTTGGTCATCTCAGCGAGGTTCGCGCCCTTTCCTCCGAGCAGGCTTCTCATGTCTTTTGTGCCTTCATTGAATGAATAAACGTATTTTGCCATATATTATTTACCTTTCTTACTTAACAGAGGGCCTGCGCCGGCTGCAAAGGCCCTGAAGTATTACCGGATCAGAAATCCAGTCTCTCTTCGATATAGCTTCTCACTTCAGTGATCGGTACACGGACCTGTTCCATCGTATCCCTGTCACGTATGGTGACTGATTTATCTTCAGCTGTGTCGAAATCGACGCAGATGCTGAACGGAGTGCCGATCTCATCCTCTCTTCTGTAGCGCTTGCCGATCGAGCCGGATGCGTCGTACTCCACCATGAAGTGCTTCCTCAGCTCTTCATAGACCGGGATGGCCACGTCTTCGAGTTTCTTCGAGAGCGGCAGCACGGCCGCCTTGTAAGGCGCCAGTGCCGGATGCAGTCTGAGGACAGTGCGTACGTCCTCTTTTCCCTTCGCGTCTGTCAGCGTCTCCTCATCATAAGCGTCAACGAGGAATGCCAGAACGAGTCTTTCGACTCCAACGGAAGGCTCGATGCAGTACGGTACATATCTCTCGTTTGTTTCAGGATCGAGATAGCTCATGTCTTCACCGGAATGCGTCTGATGAGCCATGAGGTCATAGTCCGTACGGGACGCAACGCCCCAGATCTCGCCCCAGCCGAACGGGAAGAGATATTCGATGTCCGTAGTCGCGTTGCTGTAATGCGAGAGTTCCTCAGGCGAGTGATCTCTGAATCTGGTGAATTCCTCCTTGAGTCCCAGATTACTGAGGAAATCCAGGCAGTATTTCTTCCAGTAAGCGAACCAGTCAAGTTCGGTGCCCGGCTTGCAGAAAAATTCAAGCTCCATCTGCTCAAACTCTCTTACTCTGAAGATAAAGTTTCCCGGGGTGATCTCGTTCCTGAACGATTTGCCGACCTGTGCGATACCGAAAGGTATCTTTTTGCGGGCCGTTCTCTGCACGTTCTTGAAATTGACGAATATGCCCTGCGCTGTCTCAGGTCTCATATAGATCTCGGATTTCGAGTCCTCGGTAACGCCCTGGAATGTCTTGAACATCAGGTTGAACTGTCTGATGCCGGTGAAGTCGCTCTTACCGCAGTTAGGGCACTTTATGCCCTTTTCCGCGATGAAGCCCTCCATCTCTTCTCTTGACCAGCCGTCAACAACGACCTCTTCATCAGGCTCGTTTTCCTTGTACCAGTCCTCGATGAGCTGATCCGCCCTGTAGCGGGTCTTGCAGGATCTGCAGTCGATCAGAGGATCGCTGAATCCGCCCACGTGTCCCGACGCTACCCATGTCTGAGGATTCATCAGTATGGCCGCGTCAAGACCGACATTCAGTCCGGATTCTCTGACGAACTTCCTTCTCCACGCGTCCTTGATATTGTTCTTGAACTCGACTCCGAGAGGTCCGAAGTCCCATGTGTTTGCAAGCCCGCCGTAGATCTCCGATCCCGGGAAGATATAGCCTCTGTTCTTGCAGAGAGCTATTATCTTCTCCATGGTGACGGCTCTGCCTGTCACGGGCATGTCTTTTTTATCGATTGGCATTTATTAAAGCTCCTCGTCCTTGAATTCTTCTTCTATGATATCTTCAGCGTCGCTCTGCTTGTAAGCCTCGGAAGCCTCATTGATGAGTTCCCTGACTGTTTTTCCCGCCTTTTTCGCGAGGCTTTCGATAGTGCTCATCAGCTCGTCGACAGTCTCCTTGTTGATGGCTCCCTGAGCCTTGTCAACACCCTTTTCGACAGCGCCTCTGGCCTTGTCGTAAGCTCCTACTACCTTGCCGTCGATATCGATGACTTTGCCCTCAGCGTCAACGAAGTCTATGCTGCACTGAGCGCCCAGAGCGGCGACTATGCCGAGGATGGCTCCCCAAGGTACGAGCACGGCGCCGATGACTGTCGCGGTGAGCGGGAAGTTCACGATGGTCTTCTCGTTCTTTCTGATGAGGATCCTCGAAACATTGCCCTTGTCCACGATCTCTTTCATCTTCGCGAAGATAGGGCTGTCCTTGAGGCTCGCTCCGTCGACCTTGTCGTGCTCTTCATTCATCTGGCTCTCAATGGCGATGATGGCATCGACCACACTGCCCTCAGCAGCCTCGAGAGCCGCCTTGGCCTCAGCGTATGTAGAGCCTGTTCTTTCCTTTACGAGTTCGATTTTTTCCAGTGTGATTTCCATTTTATTTTACCTCCGGTTCTTCAATACCCCTGAGTACATCAACGCCCAGATAACGGTCCGTATAGTCAGCGAGTATCTCTCTGACCTCTCTCCTCACTTCGGGTTTGAGGCCTACTTTTTCAAACGTTTTTATTGGTTTCGACTCAAAGTATCTAAACACATCGATTATATCGAATTCCGGCCTGTAAATCAATGAACCGGGTTCCCTTTTCTCCGCTTCCGCGCAATCCGGACAGATGATTCCGCCGCCGCTTACGGAGAACATCCTGAAGCCCTCTCCGAAGTCATCCGGACGCCTGCCGCAGTTGACGCAGCAGCCCAGCTCAGGCGCGACTCCCAGCATCCCGAGGGTCTTCACTATATACGCGTAAAGCAGCGTATCAGGATCCTTCCCGCTGACCGAGACGGACTGCAGAAAATCGAGGGAGAGGTCGAAGAGTTTTGGCATCGGCTCTCCGTCCGGAAGCACCTTGTCCAGATATTCGATAAATGCCGAAGCCGTCATGAAACGGTCTATGTCCTCGCCTATCGAATAGAAGCTTTTGCTGACCGATGCCGAGTTGATGCTGTATGCCTCCCGGCCCTTGAAAATGTCATATTCCGCATATGTAAAAGGACGAAGCGCCAGCGCAGCCTTTCCGCGGGACTTCTCGTTGATGGAAGTGCCTGCGGACAGCTTGCCGTACTGCTTCGTGAAAATGACGATCATCCGCCTGTTATTCGCGATTTTCCTCTGTCGAAGGACTATGCCTTCAGTAGTGATGATCATTCGTCCTTATAACCCCAGTTGCGTATCGTTCTCTCTGAATCCCTCCAGCCCTCTTTCACCTTTACAAAGAGGCTGAGGAAAACCTTGCCGCCCAGGAGTTCTTCTATCTCGATGCGGGCGGCCTTGCCTACGCCCTTGAGCTTGGCGCCGCCCTTGCCTATTATGATGCCCTTGTGGGATTTCTTTTCGCAGTAAATAACCGCGGATATCTCCGTGGCGGCGCCGGGCCTTTCAGGCTCCCTGAACGACTCTATCTCTACGAACACTCCGTGAGGGACCTCGTCCTCGAGGTAATTCATCAGCTTCTCGCGGATGATCTCGCTGACTATGAATCTCACCGGGTCATCGGTCGCGATATCCTCCGGGTAGTACATCGGACCTTCTTTCATGTAGCCCGCAAGCCTTTCCCTCAGCATTTCCACATTGTCGCCCTTGAGGGCGGAGACTCCGTAGATGTCGTCGAAAAGTCCCGTTGCCTCGTATGTGTTATACAGTTCGAGATATTTCTCGGGTCCTATGAGGTCGCTCTTGTTGATGGCCAGTATCTTAGGCGCTTCAGCGTTTTCAAGCAGCCTGAGCACGGCCTCGTCGCCCTTTCCGAAATCAAGCGTCCCGTCGATGATAAGCAAAATGACGTCAGCGCCGCTCAGGGTGTTGACCGCAGTCTCGTTTATGGCCGATCCCAGTTTGTTGTGAGGCTTGTGTATCCCCGGCGTGTCGAGGAAAACCATCTGAATGCCTTCCCCACCATCGTATTCGAGATCGGTATAAATGCCTTTTATTCTGTTGAGCGTCGTCTGAGGCTTTGACGAAGTGATGGCTATCTTTTCGCCAAGCATCCGGTTCATCAGCGTGGACTTTCCGACATTCGGCCTTCCCGCTATGGCAATAAATCCTGATTTCATTTGCCTCTTCCTACTCCTATCGCCGCGAGTACTTCTTCTTCGCGTTTCCTCATCACGGCTTTTTCATCATCTTCCATGTGGTCGTATCCGAACAGGTGCATCACGCTGTGGACGAAAAGATACAATATCTCGCGCGTTATGCCCGTGTCATACTCGTCTGCCTGCCTTTCGGCCTGCTCAAAACAAATGACAACGTCGCCTATCAGTGTCGATGCCTCGTCATTGCGAAGGTCGGCGAGCAGATCGTCGTGCCCTTCGAACTGCGGGAAGCTGAGAACGTCTGTGACGCTGTCTTTTTCTCTGTATTCGCGGTTAAGTTCGAGTATAGTGTTATCGTCAACTATAGTGACGCCTATCTCAGGCTCGTTTTCAAGGCTCTCAGAGTCGATCTCTCCCGCGAATTCAGTCCTGAAAGCCTCTTCCGAGGCCTGTTCCATGAGCTGCCACATCTCAGGCGTGAGCCTGTCGAGTTCATCATTGAATACTATCTGCATGGATCACCTGCTGCTGACTTTATTTCCCTTGGAAGTGCTGGTCCTCACCTTGTTCTTGTTGTCGTATGAGTCATACGCCCTGATGATGCGCTTGACCAGTTCGTGCCTGACAACGTCGACTTCGGTGAATGTGTTGAATCTTATGCCTTCCACGCCGCTCAGCACCTTCCTTGCCTCCTTGAGTCCGGAGATGGTGCCGGAAGGAAGGTCTATCTGCGTCACGTCGCCCGTGACCACTACCTTTGAATTGAAGCCCATTCTCGTGAGGAACATCTTCATCTGCTCGCGAGTGGTGTTCTGCGCCTCATCGAGGATTATGAAGGCGTTGTCGAGCGTGCGGCCCCTCATGTATGCCAGAGGTACTACCTCTATCACGCCTTTCTCCCTCAGTCTCAGAGACGCTTCGATGCCAAGCACGTCATAAAGGGCGTCGTAAAGCGGGCGAAGGTACGGATCGACCTTCTCCTGCATGTCGCCCGGGAGGAATCCCAGCCTTTCTCCCGCCTCTACGGCAGGTCTTGTGAGGATTATCCTCTCGACCTCCTTGTTTTTATAGGCGTTGATCGCCATCGCGCAGGCCAGGTATGTCTTTCCGGTACCGGCCGGACCGATGCCGAACACCATGTCGCAGGCCCTGATATTGTCCACATAGTCCTTCTGGGCCTGAGTCTTGGGCCTCAGCGGCCTTCCGGTATGGGTATAGCATATGATGTCGCGCGACACCTTCTGCTCGTCGAAGGTCTTGCCTCCGGCTTCCATCTCGATAAGATAGTTGAGTTTCTGCGAGTCGAGTTCCGGCTCTACATTGAGAGCTTCTATCAGTCTCGCGATTATGCGCGCGGCAAGTTCCGGGTCCCTGCCCCTTATCGTCAGCACGTCGTCGCGCAGCGACATCTCCGTGCCCGTGAATTTCTCTACAGAGCGCACGTTGGCGTCGTAGTTGCCGAACAGTCCCTGTACGTCTATGCCTTCCGGTATGTTGATCTTATATTCCATAGGCTACTTTCCGCTCAGGAATTCCTTTACGGCCTTGTTGACCGCGGAACCGTCCGCTTTGTCTTTGAGTTCTGCCATGACGCTCTTCATCAGAACGCCCATGCTCTTCATGGTCTTCTCAACGCCGAGTTTCTCCGCGATCTCGGCGACCTTTGCCTTGATCTCCTCTTCGCCCATTTCTTCAGGCAGATAGGACTGCAGTATCTCGATCTCTTTCCTGTAAGCCTCGAGCATGTCATCTCTTCCGGCCTTCGCGAAGTCCTCGAGAGCGTCGGCTCTCATCTTGACCTGCTTCTTGATGATCTTGATGATATCGGCGTCGTCCTCAAGAGTGACTCTCTGGTCGACCTCATGCTGCTTGATGGCGGCCCTGACCATGTTGACCGTGTTCTTCCTCACGGTATCGGCGCTCTTCATCGCTTCCTTGTAGTCCTGCATCAGTTGTTCTTTAAGACCCATTCCATTACTCCTTTTCTAAGAAAAATGCGAACCCGTATAACTGGTTCGCATCCTTTTGCCGTTATTAGTACTTACGAGCTTTCTTGCGAGCAGCCTCGGACTTTTTCTTGCGTCTTACGCTTGGCTTCTCGTAGTGCTCTCTCTTACGCAGCTCAGCCATGACGCCGTCGCGAGCGCAAGATCTCTTAAATCTCTTAAGAGCACTCTCCAGGCTCTCGTTTTCTCTTACTATTACCTGTGCCATATTCTTGTCTCACCTCCCGTCGTCACGATATTTACGGTCTTTCTGACCGCAACGCAGTGATTCTACTACTCTCAGAACAGATTGTCAATAATATCTCCGGCCATCATTTTGCGTTTTGAGTCGCCGTCTGTCGCGAACTTTTCCGCCGCCTTGCCGTGTATCATGACTCCGTACATGAGGCTCGTGTCGAGAGGGTTGCCCTGCGCGATGAGCGATGCGATTACTCCCGCCAGGACGTCTCCCGATCCCGCTGTCGCGAGACCCGAATTACCTACGGTATTTATATACAGTTCCTGCCCCCTTCCCTGATCTCTCAGAGCTATGAGCGAGACATCCGATTTCACCACCATGCTGATATCGAATTTCTCGGAAAACTTGCGTGTATATCCTATGCGGCTCCTTGCGACGATGTTGATGTCCTCTCCGCAGAGCCTCGCCATCTCGCCCAGATGAGGCGTTATGACGCACGGGGCTTTTCTCTTGCGCAGCGCTTTCAGATTGCGCGCTATCAGGTTGAGGGCGCCGGCATCGAATACCGCCGGCTTGCTGCCCGCGAGTATCTGCTTCACCAGCAGCCTGCCCGTCGAATCCTCCTTGAGGCCCGGTCCTATCAGGATCACGTCCACACCGTTCCTGAAGCCTTCGAAGGCCCCGAGCACATCGTCAGACTTGTACGGCACCGCTACGGCTTCCGGTATGGAAACATTGAAGAAGCCCGTGTACTTGGACGGGCAGAAGATCTTTACCAGTCCGCAGCCCGCTCTGTATGCCGCCCTTGCCGCAAGCATGCCCGCTCCGAGCATTCCGTTCGAACTGATCACCAGCCCCACCGTGCCGAACGTTCCCTTGTGTCCGCTCTCGTTCCTCGGTATGAGTGCGCTGTCTACTGTAGATTCGAGGAACGCGCTGTCGAGTACCTTGAGCTTGTCCGCGATGTTTTCGTAGCCGTCAGGCAGGAGGCCTATGTCGACCACCCTGACCTCTCCGCAGCATTCCCTGCCCGCTCCGAAGAACATCCCCGTCTTATAGCTTCCGAATGTGACTGTCACGTCCGCCCTGACGGCCTCTCCCATGATGAGACCGCTGGTCGCGTTCAGTCCGGAAGGTATATCTACGGCCACTTTCAGACCTGATTTCGAATTGATGTATTTGACGAGCCTTATGTCGTCATCGCTGAGGACCTTGTTGAGTCCTATCCCGTACATGCCGTCGATTATGCAGTCGTATCTCGCGTTGAGGATATTGCGCTCTATGCCTCTGAGACCGGATATCCTGACGTCCCTGTGAGCGTTGACGAGTATGTTCATCTGACGCTTGAACTCGTTGCCGGCCTTTTCCATGTTGCCTGCGAAATACACGCTTATCCCGTCATATCCCTTCTGGGCGAGCCATCTGGCAGCAGCAACGGCGTCTCCGCCGTTGTTGCCGTGTCCGGCAAGCACAAGGATCTTCGCGGACCTGTCGGGGATCAGTTCCTCCACAGCATCAGCGACTCCCCTGGCCGCGTTCTCCATCAGAACGACGCCCGGAAGTCCGGCACGCGAGGCGAACTCGTCCATGTATTTCATTCCTTTTGCCGTAAGTGCGTACATTCGCAGTAACCTCTCTTTACGCTTTTATGTCTTTCAGGGCATCCCAGATGATGATGTTCTTGTCGAAAACAGGACCGTCGTCGCTGGCATTGAGCCTGCCCTTCGTTGTCTCGACGAAGCAGTCGTCATAATCGGCCGACTCCGCGAGTATGGTGCTGCTGAGGCTGAACTGCCCCTCGTCGGCCTTATCTGCGAGCGACCTGAGCATGCCCAGCGAACCGCCGGCGCAGATGTAGGACGCGTGTCTGACCGCGTCCGAGGCGCGGCCCTCCCTGCCGTTGCTGCCGTCGAGCGTCAGGACCTCGATCTCGCTAACGAGGTTCCTGAATGACTCGAGCATGTATATATCCTTTTTGCTCGGATAGCTCAGGATAAGTCGGCACCTTTTGCCGCGCATCAAAAGACTGCGGGCAAGACCCAGCATCTCGGGTATCCCAAGGTCATCCGCCACCAGACATACTTCATCAGGCATGGCGTCAAGGTCGAAGCCGTTGCCCAGTCCGGTCGTGATCAGAGCTTCTTCGCCCGGTCCGAGGGCGGCGAGCCTTCTGCTCTCCTCGTCCTCCACAGGAAAGACTATGGTGAATCTGTTGCTGTCGAAATCACATACCTGATACGGTCTGCGGATGCCTCCCGCTTCTATCATAGCATATTGACCGGGAAGGCTGAAGTCGCACTCTCCCATGTCGAATGTCATCTTGTGTATATTACGAACAAGATTGTCGTTCTGCACGATCTTGCCGGTTTTCTTCATCTTATCTGACAGTCCCCTTTTATTCGTTTTCCGAGGCTTTGCGGATCGCCTCGATGATCTCTGCCTTTGTGGCCTTGCTTCCTACCTTCACTCCCGCTTCGCGCGCCGCTTCAAGGAGTTCGGCCTTCTTCATCGACATGCTGACTGCAGGCGCGGCCGCGGTTTCCATCACCTTCTCAGCGATGCTCTCAACGACTTCCGCCGCTTCTGAGACAGCTACTGTTTCTATTTCGATTTCAGGTTCGGTTTCAGGCTCCGCTTCCGCTGTTTCCGTTTCTTTTACAGCCGCCGCGGCAGGCGCTGAAACGTCTTCAGCTTTTGCGGTCTCCTCTTTTGGCGCCGGTGCCGGCGCAGGAGCAGGAGCCTTTTCCGGTACAGGTGCCTGTTCAGGCGCAGGTGTCTTTGCCGCTTCAGGTACAGCGGTCTTCTCTGCCTCAGGCACCGCGGCAACGGTATGCTCAGACCTCTTTCTGCGGTTCAGTTTCTCGGACTCCTTGAGGTCCACTACATAACTGTCGAGGATCTTGTCGTGCCATCCCCTGTTCTTTTCATCTATGATTATCCAGATGTATCCGAGCAGCAGCACGCCGGATGCCTGTTTGACGAGGATCTCTCTGAACATCATCCTCCAGAACCTGAACGGCTTGCCGTCTGAGCTCGACACTACCTGAAGGCCGAGCACTGCCTTTCCTATCGACTTGCCCTTGGCGAAGAATACGAATTCCACAACGACATACGCTATGAGCAGGAGCGATATGATCGTGATTATCGCGGTGGAAGGTCCGCTCAGCCTGCTTCCGTAATTATATCCCATGTCAAACTCGTAGCCGTAACCGTAGCCATAGCCGTTATAAGGCGAATACCTGATGCCGTTCGCGGCAAGTACGGCCGTGAAGATCAGGTATGAAATAAACGGTATCAGCGCGTCTATGACGCCAGCGCCGAAGCGCTTGCCTCTTGACGCGAGTTTCATCACTCTTTTTCCATTCATTATTCAGCTTGCTCCACATTCAAATGGTATGCAGCCCTGCCCGTCCGGCAAAACTACATACCATTATACAACACAATTGTAAACTTTGTTATCGATTTGGTGAATTTTAGGATATCAGTCTTCACGAGGCTCGAATCCGACCAGGCTCTCCGGCATCTCCCGGCCGCTTCTCGTATAGTAATCGACGAGCGCGGCCTTGATGGCGTCCTCGGCAAGCACCGAGCAGTGTATCTTTCTTGCCGGGAGTCCGTCAAGAGCTTCTACCACGGCTTTGTTGGTGAGGTCGAGCGCCTCTTCGAGAGTTTTTCCCTTGATGAGTTCGGTCGCCATGGAACTCGTGGCGATGGCGCTTCCGCAGCCGAAAGTCTTGAACTTAACGTCTACGATCCTGTCTCCCTCGATTTTGAGGTACATCTTCATGATGTCTCCGCACATCGGGTTTCCGACTTCGCCTACTCCGTCAGCGTCCTCGATAACGCCTACGTTGCGAGGGTGCTCAAAGTGATCCATTACTTTATCTGAATACAGTGACATTATTTGCTCCTTTCATCTATATGTAAAGTTTTCTTTACATCTATGCATTCCAGTATTCCGGGATGCAGTGTTCTCTCTTGCCGGTCTGCAGGTCCTCCCAGTAAGGCGACAGGTTTCTGTAATATGCTACGACCTCGTGCACCTTCTCGATTATGTAATCGATCTGCTCTTCCGTGTTCTCTATGTCAAGGCTGAATCTCAGCGATCCGTGGGCGGCTTCCACAGGCACTCCCATGCCGAGCAGAACGTGCGAAGGATCCAGCGATTCGCTGGTGCAGGCGCTTCCCGACGAGCACTCAATGCCGTACATGTCGAGATGCAGCAGCAGGCTCTCGCCCTCTACTCCCTCGAACGACCAGTTTACGTTGCCCGGAAGTCTCTTTACCGGGTCGCCGTTCAGCTGTGAATAAGGGATGTCCTTCAGGCCTTCGATGAGTCTGTCTCTGAGAGCGCTCACCTTCTTCATGTTGGCCTCCATGTTCTCTGTGCCTTCTCTGAGAGCGTACGCCATCGCCGAGATCGCCGGGACGTTCACCGTGCCCGCGCGCTTTCCTCTTTCCTGGGCTCCGCCTTCGATGACGTTGACCAGTCTGATGCCGTTTCTGGCATAGAAGATGCCGACGCCCTTAGGACCGTGGAACTTGTGTCCCGACATAGACAGCATGTCGATGTTCATCGCCTGCACGTCGATAGGCAGATGAGCAGCCGCCTGCACGGCGTCCGTGTGGAAGAGAACGCCCTTAGATCTGCAGAGCGCTCCGATCTCGGAGATCGGCTGCACAGCGCCCATCTCGTTGTTCGCGAACATCACGCTGACGAGCGCGGTGTCTTCTCTGATCGCGTCCTCTATATCCTTGACGTCCACGACGCCGTTCGGCTGAGGAGCTATGTATGTGACCTCGAAGCCCTCTTTCTCGAGCTTCTTCATGGTATGCAGTATCGCGTGATGCTCTATGTTGAGCGTTATGAGGTGCTTCTTGCCCTTAGGAGCGAGTCCTCTTGCCGCGGACAGCAGAGCCTGGTTATCGGACTCCGAGCCGCCGCCCGTAAAATACACCTCATTCGGTTTCGCTGCGTTGATGCACTTCGCAACTATCTCTCTCGCTTCGTCCAGCACTTCCTGCGTGCGCTGTCCGTCGCTGTGAAGGCTGTTCGGGTTGCCGTTGAACTCATCCAGACACCGGATGAATCTGTCTCTTGCCGTCTTGCTGAGATATGTTGTCGCGGCATTGTCAGCATATACTTTCATTGATGATCCTCCTGAATCGATTTTCCGTTTATTGTTTATTCGGCACTTGCGGCAGGCTCGCAGCTCTCGCAGTAGTCGCCCAGCATCTTTTTGCGGTTGCCGGTGAGGATGTCTTCGAGCGTGATCGCCGAAAGATAACTGTCAATAGCTTTATCGAGTCCTGCCCAGAGCGGCAGAGTACTGCATGTAGCTGCCTTCTCGCACTGCACTCCCTCCTGCATTATGCAGTTTACCGGAGCCAGAGTGCCTTCTGTGAGAAGCAGTATCTCGCTGATGTTGTAGTCCTTTGGTTCGCGGGCCAGTCTGTAGCCGCCGTTCTTTCCCCTGAGGCTTTTCAGCATCCCTCCTTTGTTGAGGATGGATATGATGCTCTCGAGGTATTTCATGGAAAGTTTCTCTCTCTCGGCGATGTCGGAAAGCGAAACGTAGCCGTCGCCTTCTGCGCGCGCCAGATCAACCATTACCGTCAGGGCATATCTGCCCTTGGTCGATACCATCATTTCTGAGATCTCCTTTCTTCCCTGTCTTACTTTATCAGGCCGTTTCTTGCCCTACAAATCCTACTATGACGGTAGGATTATGTCAACACCAATTTTGAGCCGCCCGTCTCCTACTTTCCGTTGTTTTTTGACAGTACGATAGCATATACTATATGTGGTGAAAGTTTGGGACTGACTGCACCAAAACAAATCACTCGGAGGTTTTATGGCAGTTTTCTATAATATTATTGCCTTTCTCGGCGGCCTTGCCATGTTTCTCTACGGAATGAGGGTCATGGGCGACGGGCTCAAGAGTTCTTCAGGCGGAGCGATGAAAAACGCTCTTGCCAAAGTGACCAACAAGCCTGTGATGGGATTCCTTCTGGGAATGCTGGTCGCATGCATAATCCAGAGTTCTACAGCTACAATAGTCATTACGGTAGGTCTCGTCGGAGCGGGATTCCTGACCTTCCATCAATCGGTAGGGATCGTACTCGGAGCCAATGTTGGTACGGCCATCACGGCGCAGATCATCAGGCTCATGGACGTAAGTTCGGGAATGGACAGCCCTCTGTACTTCTTCAAGGCTGACAATCTGGCTCCTCTTGCCCTTGTTATCGGTATAGTCTTCATCATGTTCCTCAAAAGAGGAAGCTTTAAGACAGCCGGCAACGTGGCCTGCGGATTCGGGATACTCTTCATGGGACTGATCTACATGAGCGAAGTGGTGTCGGGATTCGGTGAATCTCTCAGCTATCTGCTGACGGCCTTCTCAAACAACTACGCGCTCGGCTTCCTCGCAGGTATCCTTGTTACGGGAATCGTCCAGAGTTCATCGGCCGTCGTAGGTATAATACAGTCGATTGCGAGCTCCGTCGGAGTGAGTTTCGGCGCGGTATTCGCGGTCATCATAGGCGTCAACATCGGAGACTGCCTGACCACTTACCTTGTGAGCCGCATTGGCGCCAAGCCTGTACAGAGACGCACGGCAATGGTGCACGTCATATACAACGTGTTTGCCGCCATACTCTGCTTCCTGCTCGTTTTAATAGGACGCAGCACCGGCATACTGAACGACACTTTCTGGAACGCGACGCTCAATTCCGGCGGAGTGGCCAACATACACGGATTCTTCAGGCTCGTGCCGGCCGTAGTCCTGCTGCCGTTCACCAGAGTGTTTGAGAACATCGCCTGCAGCATCATCAAGGACGAGCCGGTCGAAGAAGAAGACCGGAATGCCATCGCGGCTCTTGATGCTCTCGATGAAAGGCTCTTCACCTCCCCTGCTCTCGCCCTTGACCAGGCAAAAAGAGTTGTTGAGGAAATGAGCGACATAGCGGCCCACAACTTCGACGCCGCAGTGCAGCAGATATACAAATACGATCCTAAGCGCGACGCGAGGATACTGACGCGTGAAGATCTGCTCGACAGCATGACGGACGCTACCAATAAATATCTCGTTTCGCTTTCTTCCAACATCCACACCGCTGAGGAAACACACGCGCAGAACCGCATCATCAAGATCATGATATGCTACGAGCGTATCGGCGACCTTGCGGTGAACATCGCGGACGTCGTAGAAAGCCTCAGAGCTGAAGGCAAGGAATTCTCCGACACGGCAATGGCCGAACTCGGCGTGGCGTTCGACGCCATTTACGAGATCATGGATAAGACCCAGCGCGCCTTCAAAGCCGACGACTCACAACTCGCCGCGAAAGTGGAGCCGCTTGAGGAAGTCATAGACGACATGGTCGAGGAGCTGAACGCCAGACACGTATTCAGGATGGTCAACCAGGTCTGCGATCCTATCAAGGGCATCCACTTCCAGTCAGTACTCACGAACATAGAGCATATCTCAGACAAGTGCAGCGACATCGCGATATATGTCATGGAGCGCGACAACACGGAGATCTTCGGAAAAGAGCACTCTTACGTGCACGACATGCACCACTCAAACAACGCGGACTACACCCGCCGCTACGACAAAGAGCACGACAAGTACTTCGAGGCTCTCAGCAAGATACCGAGGTCGACAAAACCTATTGAATAGCAAAATAAAAAACTCCTTCGCGTCCGTGAGGTGACCCCCAAAAGTTAGACTTTTGCTCCAGCGAGAAATCGCTGGAGTTTTTCTATGCAGCCAGCTTCTTTTCTCGGTACTCA
>JBGUKZ010000080.1:0-2714 GCA_045114795.1 Anaerovoracaceae bacterium | reverse complement strand
GCCGAGGAGAAGACGGAGCTGGACATTGAGAGCGGCGGCGAGAATTTCTTCAATGTTGCCCGGGGCTTCCTGCGGAATGTGAGCGTGGGGGATCAGGAGAAGGTCGAGTCGGTGCTGGACAAGGAGCGCCTGCTGGAGCTGCTGGAGGAGACCGGCAGCTACACGCAGGAATACAGCATGATGTATCACGGGGCGCTGACCTATGTGCACATGAAGGCCAGCCGCATGGCCGACCGGGCCGACCCGCACATCGTCATCGGTCTGAGCAACATCAGCGCCCGTGTCCGGCGGGAGAAGGAGCAGGCCCTCGCCCTGCAGAAGGCGACGGAGCTTGCCAGCCGCGACGCGCTGACCGGCGTCAAGTCCACGCGCGTCTTCGTCGAGGCGGAGGCGGAGTGGGACGAACGGATCGAAGCCGAGCCCGATATCGCCTTCACGATTGCGATGTTCGACCTCAACGGCCTCAAGTACACCAACGACACGTTTGGTCATGCGGCGGGCGACGAATATATCCGCAGGGCCTGCAAGCTGATCTGCGAGACCTTCGACCACAGCCCCGTGTACCGCGTCGGCGGCGACGAGTTCTCGGCGATCCTGACGGGTACGGACTACGCGCAGCGAAATGAGCTGAAGGCGCGCTTCCGGGCGGCAAGCACAGGAAACGTGCGCGACGGGGACGTTGTCGTGGCCTGCGGCATGTCCGACTATATCCCCGGCCAGGACAAGCGCTTCCAGGACGTGTTCGAGCGCGCGGATGCGGACATGTACGAAAACAAGAAGCGGCTCAAGTTTGAGCGGTAAGGAACCCGTAATAGGGTAGAGAGGGGTTAGAGGCCCCTCCCTCCCGTTGCACCGTACGTACCGGTCAGGTATACGGCGCTACATCAAAACAGAAATTCAAGTACATCTTGCGAGATAGTACGTCAGGGGATCGACCAAACCAGGCCGATCCTTTGTTTTAAGACCAAGAATTTTCGGACTCAGGGTGTAATTCATCACATCTCCGGCGCTTCTGCGGTACAGCCCCAGGCGGGAATTTGCAACCTTGAAGATTTCTCCATCGCTTAGGTTGCACTTTCCTATACGGTTCAGTTTTTGCAGGTTCCTGTAAATGGTTTTCGGCTTCTTCCACTGTTTGAGGATAACTACTCTGACCTTGTGCCGCATCCACGGGCCGTACTCCTTCAGAAAACCCTTCATACTGCCGATGCCGAAATAGTTAATCCATCCCCGCATCAGCTGATTGAGCATCACAAAGGTTACTCCAATGGGTCTTGCTGCTGCTCTTCTCCGGCACAGTATCGCCCGTGTCCTCTGTATGAGCTTTGCTTTGCGGTCGTCGGTTGGTCTTGCTTTCCAGCCGCTTGCGTCTTTCCAGAATGTGAATCCCAAAAAGTTGCTTTTCGTTGGCCTAACCACTTTTGTTTTCGTGGCACTTACCTTCAACCGAAGCTTTCTCTCCAGCCAACTCGTCACCGAGGCCATGACCCGGTCTGCTGCCATTTCACTCTTAACAAAGATGTCGCAGTCATCTGCATATCTCACGAAATGCAGTCCTCTTGCCTCCAGCTCCTTATCCAGCTTGTCCAGATAGACATTTGACAGAATCGGTGAAAGCGGCCCGCCTTGCGGTACTCCCTCTGTCGTTGGACTCATCAAGCCGTCTTCCATGACTCCTGCTTTCAAAAAGGATCGTATAAGATGCAGTGTCGGCGCGTCATTGATGTGTTCTCGCAGGATTGAAACCAATTTGTCGTGGTTCACGGTGTCGAAATACTTCTCAATATCCAGATCAATGACCCACTCATTTCCCGCGTTCAGGTATTCCAGCGCCTTCGCTATGGCCCCGTGACAGTCTCTGCCCGGTCTGAATCCATAGCTGTTCTCGCTGAAGTATCTCTCGTAGCCCAGAGATAATACTTGCGCTGTTGCCTGCTGTATCACTCTGTCTACGACGGTGGGGATGCCCAGCGGCCGCTGTTTCCCGTTAGCCTTTGGGATGTAGACCCGTCTCACCGGCTGCGGCTTGTACTGCTTTGCCCGGATTTGTGCCTTGATCTCGTCTCCATGCTCTGCAAAGTACCCGTCAAGTTCTTCCACCGGCATCTTGTCGATCCCGGCTGCGCCTTTGTTTCCCTTGACGGCCTTGATCGCCGCTTTGAGGTTCTCGTCCTTGAGTATCCACTCAATCAGTTCCATGACTTGTTGCTCCTCCTTCTGCTTGTAAAGCCTCCGAAAATTTCCCTGCCTGCCTTCGGCCTCCACGGACTTACGTTTCCGCTTGTTGGGCCTATCCTCGGTTTCGGGATGTTTCGGGCTTGCTTACAGCGATTCGCATTGCTTTGACATTAGGTCCTTCCCGGTTTGCGCTCCCGGTACTACGACCTCAGCTGACTCCCGGACATAAGCTTTTTTCGCACGCGGTTTCCCGCGCTGCCCGGGCCTCCCGGGGTAAGACACAGTTCTTTCGCCGCACAACCTCCGGATTTACTGCTTCGGTTTTACGTTTACCTTTTGGGCTTCGGCTTGATTAGCAGCCTTACCCACCGTTTAGCCTTGTATCCGGTTTCTGTTCGTAGGCTCCTCGGCTTTGCTACTCCGCTTCCTCCCCCGCCGCCATTACTGGCGCCGGCTTGCGGTTCGCTACACTTGGCGGTAACTACCCGTGGCGGGACTTTCACCCGCTAGAACTGTGCCATGCCCGGCACACTAAA
>JBGUKZ010000079.1:0-34791 GCA_045114795.1 Anaerovoracaceae bacterium | reverse complement strand
TCTATTCGGCGCGTCTTAAGACGCTTGCAAGCATTATGCCCTTTTAGGGCTAGTGCATACCACCAGTTTAACTGGTGGTTATGATTTGCGTTGCGAAGCGGACGGCAGGCGAAAAATGTTATACTCTGCTTATGACGAAAAGAACCGGAAGACCAATAAGACCGATAACCGCCCTTCTGATCTGCGCTCTGATCTGCGCGCTGATTTTCGCGTTCCTGATCCTGCCGGGGATCAGGTCAGGAAAGCCCGCGCAGACCTCGGAGACCGCGATCGATGACAAATACCGCACGACCTATGAGATATTTGTCGGGTCTTTCTGTGACTCCAACGGGGACGGCATAGGCGACCTTAACGGCATTCGCTCCAAACTGGACTACATAGAAGACTTAGGCTTCAACGCGCTGTGGCTGACGCCGGTCCATCCGTCCTCGACTTATCATAAGTATGACGTGGACGACTATTATGCCATCGATCCGGCGTTCGGCACGATGGAGGACTACGAAGCCCTGCTGGAAGAATGTCACGATAGGGACATCCGTGTGTACATGGATCTGGTACTGAACCATACCTCGGATGATAACGTCTGGTTCAGGGCCGCGTCGGATTACCTGCGCGAACTCCCGGAAGGCTGGGATCCCGACCCGTCATATTGCAAGTATTATGATTATTATAATTTCACCCGGGAGCCGGCGGACGGCTTCACTCAGCTGGAAGGAACCGGTTGGTACTACGAATCGCGGTTCTGGTCTGAGATGCCCGAATTGGATCTCAGCAGCGCGGCCGTGAGAGAAGAGGTCCGCGGCATCATGGAGTACTGGCTCGGGAAAGGCGTCGACGGCTTCAGGCTCGATGCCGTGACGGCATACTACAAGGACGATCCGGAGGCGGACAAAGAGTTCCTTAGCTTCCTGACGGAGACGGCCCGCGGCATCGACCCGGACTGCTATCTGGTCGGAGAAGCGTGGACCGACCGCGATACCATCGCTTACCTTTACGGGTCCGGCATCGACTCGCTTTTCAACTTCCCGTTCGCGGGTCCGGATGGCATCATAGCTCGGACACTGAGAGGCAGCCGCCCGGCCGCAGATTATGTTGAGAACATGGTGCAGACAGAAAACGCTTACGCGGGCGCGGGCCCGGCTTTTGTGGACGCTCCGTTCTACACTAACCACGACATGGACAGGAGCGCGGAGTATTACCCTGATGACAGCGGCCCCGCCGTGAAGATGGCGTACGCCATGGACCTGTTCATGACCGGCAATGCCTTTGTCTATTACGGCGAGGAGCTCGGCATGGGCGGAGCCGGGAAGGACGAGAACAGGCGCGCACCGATGTACTGGAGCGATGACCCCGGTGACCCGGACATGTGCGCTCCTCCGCCTTACATGGATGAGGCCAGCATGAGATTCCCTTCAGCGGCGGAGCAGATGAAGGATGACGGATCGATATATAGCTGGTTCAAAGAGGTCATCCGCGTCCGCAGCAAGTATCCGGCGCTCGCGAGGGGGACTACGGAAAACGCGGCGTCCCTGAGCGACGGTCAGACGGCGGCGTTCTTCAGGAGAAGCGAAACGTACGGCGACCTTCTGATAGTGATGAACCTCAGCCCGCAGCCGATAGAAAAAGATCTCGGAAAAACGGGAAAAGGCTTCAGGATTTCTGAGAAACTGACCGCCAACGGAGAGAGCATAAAATACAAGGGAGGCGTTCTGAGCCTGCCCGCGTACAGCATAGCGGTATTCACTGCTGACCGGTGACCCTGAGCGCCTGCGGGATATGGTTTTTTGAGCCGTTCCGACAGGTGTTTTTTATGGAGTTGACAGGCAAAATGCGGTATAATCTTCTCAATCAAAAGGGTATTCTTGTCAGGCCGGAAAGGAGGGAATCATGCGCGGCGACGACGAACTGTACAGCGCGTTTCTGACAGGCGACGGATCTGCGTATGACGAGCTGATGATACGTCACGGCGACGACCTCCTGATCTATCTGAACGGGTATACTCACAACTTCCACGACGCGGAAGATCTGATGATCGAAGCGTTCGCGCGGATAATGGTAAAAAAGCCTTCCATAGGAGCGGGCAACTTCAGAGCATACCTCTTCCGCACGGGCAGGAACCTTGCCGCGAGATTTCATTCAAGATCGCGCCGGGCCGTTGTTTTCAGCATGGAGGACCTGGACAGGGAGATCGCGGACGGCACGCTGCCTGAGCAGATAGCCTGGGATAACGAAAAGACCGGCATACTGAACGTGTGCCTTGGGAGGATAGATCCTCAGCTGAGGGAAGCGCTCTGGCTCGTGTACGGCGAAGGAATGAAGTACGCGCAGGCGGCCGATATCATGGGAGTGTCGACCAGGAAGATAGACAAGCTTCTTGCCAGAGGCAAGACTCTGCTGAAAGAAGAATTGGGGAAAGAAGGTGTTACAAATCCATACTGAACTGCGTACCTCTGAAGAGAGAATAGCGGCAATGCACGCGAGAGCATCGGAGATGAGATTCGAAACGGCACGGCGCCGCAGCCGGATCATTGTGGCCTCCGCCGCATTTGTTTCGCTTGCGCTGATCCTGAATCTCGCGCTCATAATGCCTGCCGCGGTGGAACGCGTCATGTCCCCGGGCGGAATGGACGAAATGCAGGGCAGCATCCTTTCAGGATCGCCGATCATCGGATATGTCGTTATCGGTATCATCGCGTTCATGCTTGGAGCCGCGGTCACGCTGCTGTGCTTTAAAACCAGGCCTGCGCGCGGGCCAATGGCCGGAGGCAGACCGGCGGGCGGAGATAAGGAGAACCATATTTGACGACCGAGACCCTGATCAACCTGATACAACTGGCCGTTACGGCGGTATGCATGGTATTTTCCCTGCATACTGCCGTGAAAAGGGAAAGCCGGGAGTGGGCCCTCCTTGGTCTTTTTTATGCGCTGTTTTTCATGGGAGATCTGTACTGGTCGCTCATGCTCGCTTTTTATGGCAATACTCCGTCCTACTTCTATGTTTCGGAGATAGGCTGGTATTCCTCATACCTTTTCCTTGATCTGCTGCTCAGACAGCTCGCCTCGGATGAGGAGAAGGAATACCGTCCGAAGGCGCTGTGGGCAGTGCCCGTGTTCACCGCGGCGATGGCAGTTTTCTATATGCAGTACGGCGACTACATGATCAATACCATCGTGGCTCTTCTCATGGGCTTCCTTCTGTGGCGCAGCATAAGAGGTCTTGCGTATACCGGCAGCGGACACGGCACGGCGGCCGATGCCGCGAGACGCCGGATATATCTGTGCGTGCTGGCTTTCTGCGTGATCGAATACTGCGAGTGGACCGCGTCGTGCTTCATGTCAAGAGAGGATGTGGCGCTGCTCTATTTCGCGTTTGACATGGCGGTGACGCTTGTCCTTATATTCCATATACCTGCTCTCGGAAAGGCGGTGCAGGAATGACATATATAGAAAACATTTACGCATGTCTCGCGGCGCCGCTGCTGATCGCCATTATCTGCCTCAAGGGCAAGCCGAGGACGAGCCTCATGTTCATACTGGGAGGCATGACTGCCTGCCTTCTGTCCTCATATATCAGTTCGTTCTTTGCCGTCATGACCGGCGCAGACGCGCTGGGCGCCTCGCTTGAGATATCTCCGGTGGTCGAAGAACTCATGAAGATCGCCCCTATCATTTTCTGGCTGATGGTATATGAACCGCACAAAATGGAAGTGTCGATAGAGATAGTCATAACGGCGGTAGGCTTCGCGACTTTTGAAAATGTATGCTATCTGACCTCGAACGGGGCCGCGAGCCTCAGGCACACCATCATAAGAGGGTTCGGCACAGGCGCTATGCATATAGTCTGCGGACTGATCATTGCTTTCGGCCTGCTTTATCTGTGGGACAGGCTGTACCTCAGGGTCGCCGGGACGCTCGGCCTGGTGGCTGCCGCCATCACATATCACGCTGTATATAACATACTGGTATCGCAGACAGGCGCGGCCTTTGTGATAGGCTGCCTCATACCGGTGATTTCAGTAGCACTCATGCTGCTGCTGATCAGAACGCGAATAGAACGGTATCATTTTTAGAGAAAGGAGAGCCCCGGAAGGGGCTTTTTTTGTTTTTATTTGTTTTTTTGATGAAAAAGAAGGGGGAAATGCCGCGGCAAAGGTATCTGTATAAGTAAAAGGCTATGGACTGAAGAATGAAGAAAGGAGCTTTTAAATGAGGTCTCAGCAGGAAAGGCTGGAACAACTTCATATAAGGGCTGCAGAACTGACAGAGCAGAAAGAACGAAGGACTTTGAATGCGCTCAGAGCCGTTTCGGTCTTTCTGTTTGTTTGTCTGGCCGGAGTGATATCCGTGCTGGGAGGGTTCCAGAACACCGGCGGACCTGATGACTACACAGGCTCGTCTCTGCTTGACAGCAGTGTCGGCGGGTATGTGCTCGTTGCTGTTCTGGCATTTGCGGCGGCTGTTGTAATCACAGTCATATGCATGAAGCGAAAAGATAAAAAATAGCATTTGGAATAGATCAGGAGAAGATTATGGAAGGCACACGGTACGGTAACCGCAGGCACTACCTTTCAGCGCTGCTCATAGCGCTGCTTATGGCTCTTATCATAGGAGCGTGGGGGATCATGACAGTCCACGCGGATGACGGAGCCGGTGAGGAAACAGGGCCTGGCACGGAAGCGGCACAGCATGACGATAATGCTGGCGCCGCTCAAACCCCGAAGCCTGCACCGGCAGTCACATCAAGTTCAAATGGCAACAGCGGAACCGATAATTCGTCAGGCGGATCATCGGGGTCTTCTGCTGCTGTGACTGAAAGCGGCGCAAAAGGCGGCGGCGGTGATGACGGCACAGACCAGGGCAGCGGCTCAGATACCGGAAGCCAGGACAGCGGCGATACAGCAGAGGTCACGGTCGAAGACGCGAGCACAGGCGCTTCGGACATCAATAACGACAACTCTGTAGCGCTTGAAGTTACGAACGGAAGCGCCACGCTGTCCGAGAAGGTCCTGAACGATTCCGAAGACGTGAATCAGCTGGCGGCCGACCCTGAGAACAATAAGGAGTCGACACAGCAGACCTTCACTAATGACGTCCAGTCCGTGACGATCACGGAGACCTACAACCTGACCGGCGCCGACGCCGCGAACGTGACTAACATCAACGCGGGCGCGACCGTACAGGGCAAGACTCCGGACGCTCAGACGTATACCATCACGGATACGGGCATGACGCTCAAGGCCGCGGACCAGAACAAGGTGGATACGATCAAGGCGGAGACGACCTACAAGGTAACGAAGGGCGCCGACAGCAGCACCGCGACTGTCATAAAGAGCACCATAACCAAGTCCGCGACTGCCATACAGAAGGCGGTGGACGCAGCGCTCAAGATGGCCGCGATCGATTCCGATGAGACCATCAAGTACATGACGGTCACCGTGGATCCGGGCGTATATAACGGTGACCTGAAGATAAGCTTCAATAACGTGCAGGAACTGGTAACAGGAGCCAACAAGAACTTTACTTTGTATATTCTTGCGGCCGGTTCCTACACGGCGACTGACGGAGACCTGATAGACAAGAGCACTATCGGCGCGGGCGCCGCGCCTACCGTCATCCTTAACGGCAATGTCGTGATAGACGACATCAATGTCGTTCTGGCGGGCGTCTATCTGTCAGCCCTCAAGGACGTCACCGTCAAGAGCGACAAGACGACGGACATATACGGCACGACCGGCATTGACACGGTCAAAGTCGCCGTGGCCGGCAAGGAAGGCACGCTCAATGTACATACGGGCGAAGGCGCTGACAAGGTGACCCTGCACACGCAGTACAGCGGGATCGACGCGGGAAGCGGCTTCGGCAACACCGTGAACATCGATACAGGCGCGGGCAGCGACTCTGTGACGATGACGCATCAGACGGGTGTCCTGAAAGCTGTGATCGATACGGGCGCGGGCAACGACTCCGTCGCGATGACATGCGGCTCCAACACGGCGCGCTCATACACGAAGGGCGATAAAACGATCGAGTCGTCCCTGGAGGTTGACCTCGGAGCAGGCAATGACTCCGTAACGGTCAACTCGAACCTCGGAGCCGCGTTCGCGAGCATACAGCTCGACGGCGGAGCGGGACAGGGCTGCGACAATCTCCTGCTGGCAGGAGACCTGAAGAAGGACGGCCAGGTATCTGAGACCAACAAGATCCCGCTTTACGGCACGGTAACACGTTCAGGGGACAAGTACAGCGGCAGCGTGCAGCTGGTATGGGGAACAGCCTCTGACACCGATACTGCCATGCAGATCGACCTGACAGGCTTCGATTCCCTTTCGGACACTCTGAACAACAAGCCTACTGTAGCTCTGGACTCCCTGACATTCGCTCCGGGCAAGGCGCCGAGCTCATTCACGAACTACACATACAACGGCCCGCTGAAGAACGGCAGCGACCTGATCGCCCTGACGGCGGACTGGAGCGGCTATACAGTCGTTCTGACCAACCTGACTCTCGGACAGAAAAAGGAAAGCGTCAGGCTCGGCAACATCAATCTCCCTACCGTGAATCTGACGGTGGAAGGCAATCACATAGAGGTAGCCGGAACTGTCGTCGCGCCATCCATCATCCTCAGGGCGATAGACAACGACACGCTGTTTGACCTGATGCCGGCGGAGCCTCAGATCGACCCGGTGACCGGTGAGAGCACCGCTCCTCCGGGCACGCCGCCGAAGACCAAGGGCGCGTTCTCCGGCAGTCTGTTCGACTTCGAGGCGACCGCGGACATAATCGTTGAGGAAGGCGCGACCCTGGAGGCGACCTCCGGAAACATCACGATGTCGGCGACCGTGGACCAGATCCGCAGCCTGATCGATCTCTTCGGAGACGCTCTGGCGGGTATCAACGTCATCAACGTCAAGGTCGGAAACGCGGACATCACCATCAAGGGACATGTAAAGGCAAACAACAACGTCAACATGGCCGCAAGGAGCAACGTCACCATAAAGGCGAGCAATGAGATGCTCGCGAGCGCGTTCGTTCCTCTGGCGGTCGTGGTTGACGTGAACAGCGTCAATATAAACATAGTAGACAACGCGAAGGTGGAATCCGTGCACGGCGACGTCAAGGCCAACGCGGATTCAAAGGTATCGCTCACCGCGGTATCCAATACAGGCAAGCTGCCTGTCTCGCTTGCCGTGGCGGTCGGAGTGAACGACACGCACATCAAGGTAGCCGACAAGAGCGTCATCGAAGCCAAGCAGGGCGATGTATCGCTCATCGCGACGGCAGTGACGACGGCGGACGCCAAGGCTCAGAGAGGAGCTCTCTCCGGAGATACCAGCGCGTACATCACCGCTGAGGTCGTCGTTCAGGACGTATCGGCTGAGATCATGGATGAGGCCACAATAGATGCGGGCGGCAATCTTACCATATCATCGTCCGCGGTACAGACCGGCATGGCCGTAGCCACAAGCGCCAAGAGCGATGCGGCAGGCGGCAGCGGTTCCTCGAGCAAAGAGGGCATGAACGGCATCAAGGAAATGTTCGGAGAGATCGCTTCGGTATTCGCGGCCAACGCCAAGGGCTCGATAGCGGACCTCCTGAACGGCATCGGCCAGAAGTTCGGCGGCAAGTCCTACAAGATCAAGACAGACACCACAGAGCACGGCGCCGTGACAGCACCGACCTCGGCCAACGCTCACGAGATAGCGACGGGCACGACATTCGAGGCGGGCACCACATACTACACCTGCAACTCCGCTGGAAAGTACACCAAGGAGAACGTGACTGCCGGAGCTGAGATCCCTAAGAAGCCGGTATACTACATCGATTCGGATCCGGTCACTTTCAGCATCAATCCTGACAAGGGATACACGGTAGACAAGATCGAGATCAGGTACATGCTTAAGGGCTCCGACAGCCAGAGCACCTATACATGGACACAGGGCTCCGCGCGCGGCATAGTCTCGAACGGCGACGGCACATACACGTTCAAGATGCCTGAAGCGGACGTGACCATCAAAGTAACGTTCAAGGAGGGCAGCGGTCCGGGAGCGGAAGGCGCAACGGACCCTAACATCGATGATCTGATCGATGAGACGACATCTTCCGCGACTGATGACGACGGAGAGATCGTAAGAGAAAACTCCACGGAAGCCGACGCGGTGGATGTCGCCGTAGAGTACACCGATTCTTCCTACGAAAAGACCACGGACAAATACTTCCGCGCGGACACCACTTACTATAAGAAGGACGCCGACGGCAAATACGTGCGTCTCACCGCTCAGGAAGCTGTTGAGAACGAGCAGATCCCTGAGGACGCTGAGTACTACGAGCGCACGGGCGCCGTCATGCTTGAAGTGTCCAAGGTGGATGCCGGCAAAATGATCGAAGTATTCGTCAACCCGGCGGCAAACAAGGCCGTGTCAAAGGTAACGGCGACTTATAAGAGCGCATATGTGCCTGCCAGCGGCATGCTCGATCCGCAGGGGGATTATTACCTGCTGATCGACGGCAAGTATGTGAAGAAGGCCAAAGACGACGCATTCGATTCGAGCAAGGTCTACTATGAATATGTCGAAGCGGATAAAAGCCGTGAAGTGGTCGAGATCATAGAGAAGACCAACGGGAAATATATCTTCACTATACCTGAAGGCGCTGTCAAAAACGGCATGGGCGCCGGGATTCAGGTAGCGATCAGTGCGGAGTTCGCCGATCCTGCAACGCTTCCGGCCGGTCAGGGCGGAGCCGCGGCAGCCGACGCTCAGACAGCTCAGTCCGCGGGAGCTCTCGCGGTAGGCGTGAACATCAATAAAAACAACGCGAAGATCTCCACAACGGGGATCGTAAAGGCGGGCGGCGTCATCACGGTCAACGCGAACGCGGCCGGAAACGTGACCATCCTGGCAGACGGTACCGCTGTAGGCGCGGACGCTCTCAGCGATGAGCCTGAAGAGGAAGAGAGACCTGCGGCCGAGAGCACGACTGCGGCCCAGACTATCATTCCTTACACGGTCTATGTAGAGCCGTCCCACGGCGTAGCGCTGGCACAGGTATCCGGCTCTGACGCAGCCAAGGGAATATTCGTATTCCAGGCTCTCTCGCTCGACCCGACTTTCGAAGACGGAGAAGGCAAGGTAACCTACAAATATACAAAGGCGGACGGCACCCAGGGAACGGGCACCGCGGCATACAACGACACCACCGGAAGATACACGGTGGATCTTTCCGGTGCCGACGTAAAGGCAGGCACTAAGGTCAGCATCTTTGTGACAGAGCTCCAGGGCGGCATGCCTATCGAAGGCGAGTACGTAGTGCCTAACACGATCGTGATACAGAGCACCGCGAACGGAACCGTCAAACATGCGAGCGGCGGCCCGGGAAGCGATACATACGCGTTCAAGGTAGTCCCTGCGGCAGGTTACAAGGCAAAGGCCCCGGCCGGCGAAGGCGATACCGGAAGCCCGTTCATCAAGTACATAAAGGTAGTCAAGAACGGCGACAGCGCGACTGAAAGCGAAGTCACGGTAGCCCTGAAATCCGACAACAGCGGCAACTATTTCTTCAAGCTGTCCGACCTTGAAGGACTCAAGCAGGGTTCGGAGATAAAGATCGGCGCGCTGTTCGAGTTCAATGACCTCAACATCAATACAAAATTCCTGACAGCCGGAGAAGAGGCCGCTGAAGGCAGTGCTCTTGGAACCATCAATATCACGGAGAGCGATGGAGTGACGGCCGGCGAGCAGCCTAAGGCGCGGGAGAACAAGAAAGTAAGCTTCACACTCTCAGCGGATCCTAACGGCGGAAAGCACGCTAAGGTGTATATCAGCTACACCCTGAACGGACAGGAAGTAAAGAAAGAACTTGAAGCCGCGGAAGGCGGATATTCATTCACGATGCCTAACGCGGAAGTCACGATCATAGCCGACTTCTACGATCAGAACAACACACTGCAGCTGTCTCCGGAAACCGCCGGCGACGCGGTGCTCAGTTCCACGACGGGAGGCGTCGGGCAGGTGATCATAGTCTCGCTCAATGAAGAGGCGGTCAAGGCAGGCAAGAAGATCACAAACTTCAGCGTTTCATACAAAGACAAGAACGGCAACATAATGATGGATGCCATCACGGACGATCACGCGGCTGTCTTCAGCGAAGGCGCGTGGAGGTTCACCATCCCTAAGCAGATCGGCGGCGGAACAAGCACAGTCTATAATCTGGATGAGACAGCGATGATCATCACGATCACGCCGGTAATCGCGGACAAGAGCATAACGGTCAAGGCCGGCACCGCTGTGAACGGATCGGTAACGCTCTCAAGCGACTTCGCGGACCTCGGCGAGGAGTACTCCTTCACCGTGAAGCCTGACAGCGGCCGCAAGGTGAGCAGCGTGACGGTAACGGTCACATCCGCGGATAAAAAGAAAACAAAGAAACTGACCGCGACGGGAAGCGGCGAGACCTACATGGTCAAGCTTCCGGAAGACGCGGAATTCGCGAGCGGCGCAACGGCGGAGATCAGCGCGATCTTCGTTCCGGGAGTGCAGCCGGGAAGCGGCAAGGGCACAAACGGCAGACAGACCGTTTCCGCCGGAGTCGCTGTAGCTGTAGGCGTGCTCACAAACAAGAACAACGCGATAGTCGAAAACGCAGACGTCACTTCGGCGGGTCTGGTCCTCACCGCGACTAATACTTCCGCGAACAAGACGGAAGCCCTGGCCGGATTCAGCGCGGGGCAGATAGGCATAGGCGGAGCGATCGCCGTCCAGGTGGATACGATCGTGAGCGACGCGATAGTTAAGAATACCGCTGACGTGAAACTCAACGGCGGCCCGCTCAAGGTCACCGCGTCCAACATCGTCAAACTGAATACAAAGGCAAGCGCCAAGGGCGCCGCTAAGTCGGAGAACGCCGGCGTAGGCGCGGGAATCGCGGTATCCGTCTCCGGTGTCGAGACATACGCGGGCATCGAAGATTCGGACAGCGATCCGGTGATCACCGTGCTTGGAGACAAGACTCTCAGCGAGATCACGGTCACGGCATCGACGACCGACACTCATACGGTAGAATCCGTAGCCGGAGCGGCAGGCGGTATCTCCATCGTGCCGGTACTGTCACTGGACGTCGCGGGCACTGACACGCAGGCGTACATCGGAAAGAGCACGGGCGATAAAGTTACCACTGTAGGCAATGTCACAGTGAACGCCCTGAGCGACATATTCAGGCAGTTCGCGGCCAACGCTGCGGCAGCCGGCGACAGCGTAGGCGTCGGAGGCTCATTCACAGTCTCGGTACTGAACGACAAGACGCAGTCGCGCCTGTCACGCAGCGTCAAAGCGAAGAACGTATATGTAAATACAAAAGCGAAGAATCGCGTAAAGGCGACTTCAAGAGCCAGCGCGAACGGCGCGACTTCACCAAAGAAGTCAGGATCCGGCGACGGCTCGGAATCAGGGGACGGCTCAGAGTCGTCCGATGGTGAATCGGGGTCAGATAAACAATCCGGCAGTATTCTGGATTCTGCCGGGAAACTCTCAGGCCACGTAGGAACAGGAGGCACATCGCCTTCGACCGTAAACAAGGCATCAAGCAACAGACAAAGCGCTTCCACAACGGAGGGCGGCATTGAAGTGGCCGCCGCGCTTGCTCTGAACATACAGAACATCGTCGCGGAAGCCCTGATAGACGAAGACATCTCCGTGACCGCTAAGGGCGGTGAAGCTGACGGGATAGTCGCCGTCCAGTCATACGCGTACAACGAAAGCAACATCATGGCCAACGGCAGCGCCAGTAAGGGAAAGATTGGCGTAGGCGTAGCCGTCGCGATCAACGTCGTTGATTACGAGAACACGGCCGTGATAGGCGATTCGGAAATAAGCGCGGATACTCTTATAGTAGAAGCCGGGATGATCCCGGAAACGGCAGCTAACGCCAACAACAATCCTGTGCCGGCTAAGTCGAAAGGCTGGCTCATGGATATGCTGGAAGCTGCTCTGACAGATCTGATCCAGGATCTCGCCGCTCAGGCAGGGCTCTCGGATCTCTTTGGCGCGGAAAGCGCGAAGATACTCGCGGCACAGTTATCGGCCGCAGTGGACGCTGCGCTGGATGCTCTCCTCAAAGGAACAGGCATTGAAAGGCTGCTTGACAGCAACCCTGCCGAACAGCTTCAGAAGAATATCGCCTCGTTCCTTTCACTCTTCCTTGACTTCCCTACAAGAATGGAAGCTGACCTTGCCAAGATCCTTCCGGGCGCGGACAAGGATCTGCTTACCGCGGTCAAAAACGCCTCGCTGAAGTACCTGAAGACGGAAGCGTGGCCGGTCATCATGGATTCCATCCTGGCAAATGTCACGAAGATCGCGGCCCCGATGCTGACAGACATACTCACCCAGCAGAATAACGGGACAGGCGGGGATGACGAGACGGCGTTTTCCGCCAAACTCAAGGACGCGTTCCTGAACGAGACAGACGGCATCCTGATCGCCGCGCTCAACAAGATCGAGAATGATCTCCTCAAATACATCAACGATACATTCGGTACACAGCTCACACCGACCCACAAGGCAACGCTCCAGCAGGATGCCAAGAAGAACATGAGGAATGTCATGGAGACAGTCTTCAACAAGGTAGCGAATACCCTGACGAACGGCATCATCGACATCCAGGAGTTCAAGAACTTCATCAAGGGAGATATCAAGGATACCCTGATCAAGAACCTCAAGGACGCGGCTCAGGAGCTCGGCAAGGCGCTGACTAACGCGGCGCTCGACCAGCTCACCGGCATACTCGGAGCCAAGGTCACCACGGAAAAGGTCAACGGCCACACATTCACGACGCAGGCTGTAGCGGGCGCGAGCGGACAGCAGGTATCCGTAGCGGGCGCGGTATCGATCGCGGTCATCAACGGCGACACACAGGCCATGATCGCAGGTTCGGAAACGACGTCGCAGCACGAAGTGGTCGTGAGCAAAGATCTCACAATCAAGGCTGAAGGCAACCAGGTAGAGAAGACGACGGCATCCGCCGCCGAGGACAGCAGAGGCGAAGCCGACGCGAACATGAACGCCGGCGCGTCTTCGCAGACCGCGGGCGCTGAGAATTCGACGCAGCCTTCAACAGATAACTCCATCGACAACGCGGAGGTCAGAGTCGGCTCCGGTGGAAGCTCCACCACGGCTGACAGGACCGTCACTGTGACGCCTGACGACGATAAGAAGATCAAGTACATCAGGGTCACATATACAAAGCCTGACAAGACTACAGGCATCCGTGAGATCCGCCTGACGGAAAGCGAAAAACTTGGCGCGTTCTCGCTTGATGTACCTGAAACAGGAAAGGACGGCGACGGAAAATACCTCATCAACAACTTCTACGGCCAGGCGCTGGAAGTCCTCGCGGGATCCAAGCTGATCTATGAAGTCACATTCATAAGCAAGAATTCTTCCAGCCTCAATGTCATCGACCTTATCTGGGAAGGCGAAGGAAGCGGCAGCATTGCTTCCGGCAACAAGACCACCGGCACCGGCGGCGACGACATGGATGCGGATGATTCCTGGACAGAGGAAGAACTGACTATCAAGGTAAACGCAGAGGACGGATACAAAGTAGCGGACAAGCTCATAACTTTCACTTACACAGAGGAAAACGGCAATTCAGGTAAATGGAGCCGCGAGGCAACGGAGCAGATGCGGATCTCCGTAAAGACCCTGAAGGACGGCCGCGTGCTGGTGATATTCTCCAATGAAAAGAGAGTCTGGATAAAGAAGGGCACCACTGTCGAAGGTTCCGTGCGCTTCATCGGAAAGTACAGGATCAGCGTGATCCAGGGAGGAAACAGCAACGGCAACGATAACGACAAGATCACATTCCACGACGAATACCAGGGCATCGATCCTAAGAAGATCACACCTAATACCGACGGCACTTATACACATGTAATAGAAGTCACTCCTGAAAATCAGACTTCGCCTGTGTATGGTACAGTCAAGATATTTGACCTGAACGGCGAAATGGGCACGACGTCACATAAGGACGGCGAAGTGCTGAGAGCGGCATACGAAGACCGCATCGCGATCTCCGCAAAGGCTGCGGAAGGATACAAGCTGCTGAAGCTCCTTCTGGTCTTCATGGGCACGGATAATCAGGGGAATCCGGTCCAGAGACGCCAGCAGATCGTTACTGTCGACGATTCGATCATCGATCCGGACGGCGGAACCACATATCTCTTCTACATGCCTGAGGCGGACGCGAGGATCGTAGCCGTATTCGTGCCGAAGGCAGCCGGCGAAACGGATCCTCCGGAAGAGCCGAAGAAGACGGCAAGCGGCAAGACCGTAGGCGTCGGTGCCGGATTTGCCATGACATACAGCAAGGTCGACGTAACGGCGGGCATCGGAAAGAACCGTTCGGTCAGTGCCGGCACGGCTGACATCCGCGCTGATTCCATCCATAATACGCAGACAGCCGCGGCGGCGGGCACAGATCCGCTGGCGGCATCTTCGGGCGGCAAGCAGACAGAGACCCAGAAAGACGTTTCGATCGACGCTTCCGCAGCGCTGACCATCATCTCCGATTCGATCCGCACAGTGATCGAAGAGGGAACGCTCATCGTTACAGGCGGAAATGATACTGTATTCGTGGATCCGACTGATCCGGGCAGCGCTCTGGTAAGCTTCAACCTCTCTTCGAGCCAGAAGGGAAAGACGCAGACAAAGTCGAGCTCGTTCGCGGCCGGCAAGTCCACGGCGGTAGGCGCGAGCGCCACCGTGAACATCGTCAATTCGAATGTGAAGACGGTGCTGGACGGCGACGTGATCTCTGACGGCGCGGCCAACATCACGGCTTCGACGTACAACAGAGACAACAGTGAAGCCCTCGCGACAGCGATGGGCGCGGATATCGACCGCTATCTGAACAAGTTCTCGTCAGCGACGGGCAACTTCCAGACGAAGGCCAATGACCTGCTCGCGGGCAAGTACTTCACCAATAACAACAACAATAACAACAATAATAACAATAACAACCAGAACAACGACAACAAGGATAAGAACGACACAAAGAAGAAGAGCAACGATGCTCTGGACGAGAACAATAACGGCGGAAGCACGAGCGACAACGCCAGCCTGTCCAGCAACATCCTGAAGAGCATGAACGTAGAGATGCCTTCAGGCAATGAAGCCAAGGGCAAGAGCGACGAAGGCATGGACGAGACCAAGAACAAGAGCGGCCAGAACTTCGACGGCAATAAACAGAACAATAACCAGAACAACAACCAGCAGCAGTCCGGTCAGGAAAGCTCCAAGTTCCAGGTAGCAGCGGCGGTCGGCCTGAACATCACGGGCCACAAGGCCGGCACCATGATCAACGGTTCGGTAAAGGCGGCATCGATCAACGCAGCTGCCGTCAACCGCGGCAACTTCCTCACGAAGGGCACCGGCCTGGCCATGAGCATGGCCCGCAAGGCCAACTCGATAGCCGCGGGCGTCGCGGTCAGCGTGGACCGCAACGAGAGCATCGTGATCATCAACGGCGACCTCACGGCGCTGAATGAAGAAAACGAGCGCGGCGACATCAGCGTGCAGGCAAAGACCACTCAGAACATGGATGATGTATACCGCGGACTCCTGGCGGCGCAGGCTCTGGCAGGCGCAGTCAGCGGCGAGGACGGAAGCATCTCGATCGCGGGATCCATCGTGGTAGTCGTGGACAACGCTAAGACCAAGGTCCTGATCAGCAGCACCGAGGACGACACAGAGGTGGCTCCGATCACCATGACCGGAAGCAAGATCGACCTTGAAGCATACGACAAGACCAAGCTGGCAGTACGTTCCGGCGGAGTCAGTGTATCGAAGGGCTCCAAGGTAGGCGTCGGCGTAGCGGTCGCTCTCATCTACGCAAATGACAAAGTAGATGTCATCATCGGAGACGGCACCGTGATCAGAGGCGACAGCCTGCAGATCAACGCCGAGAAGGCAAGAGTCGACTTCAGCGACTACAGCTTCGCTCTCGGTCTCCAGACCTTCATCACAGACACCTCGGATCTGAGCGCTACTGAAAAGGCGACAGCCAAGAAGGGATTCATCAACCTCGACAGAGACAAGACCAAGGACGATTCCAGCTACACCATCGAGATCAACGTCAAGACAGAGGACGCTCTGGCGCTGGTAGACGCCCTGAACGTTCTGTCTTCCACAAACTACTATCTGGAAGCTGTCGCAGGCTCCATCATGAGCAGCCAGACCAACAACTCCGAGGCTTCGGTAGCCGGTTCGGTCGCGATGCTGTTCTTCAACAACAAGGTCAACGCGATCATCGGCAACAATGTGCTGATCGATCTTGACGGAACATCATACGATACGTGGAAGGACCTGAACGGCAACGTCTGGTATCTGCGCGGAAATAAAGTCTATAAGCTCGCGGAAAACGGCCTTCTGGTCGACGCAGGCTTCAGTTCAGATGTCATAGGCGGAGCGACGCGCATAGACGCTGCTGTCGCGGCTGCTGAGGCGGCGGCCCAGAACGGCCAGATCGTAAGCGACGATATCGCGAAACTGGCTGCTTCCAGAAGCACAGAGGCGATAGGCGAGTCCGACCACTACACGCTATATACAATAGGAAGAAGGGTTTTCTATACATACGAAGGCAACGGCGGAGTCCACAGAGTCTATGAGAAGACCGGCGGCAAGCTCGCAGCAAGCGACGTTACATGGGCCATCCTGAACGCGTCGGCAAGCGGCGAAGACCTGATCCGCGGCATGCTCATGAGAGTCAGGGACGACGCTAACGTGCGCATCCTCGCCGGATCCGTGAGCGCGGCTCCGTCAAAGGCGGGCGTCGGTCTGACGATCGCCTTCCTGGACAATCAGGATGTGGCGAAAGCCACTGTCGGCGACAACACCGCGATCACAGTCGGCACGGCAGACAGCGCCATAGGCGGCGGATATGAGCAGACCGCGAATATCAACGCGGACATAATGCTCGTCACGGTAGCCGCCTCCGTGGCTGACGGAGCTCAGCAGTCGAACCTGACGCTGGGCGGCGCCATCAACGTAGTGGCTGCAGACAATTCAGCCGAATCAAAGATCGGCAAGAGCTCGAGCGTCACAGCGAAGGACGATGTCACGGTAGCCAGCGGCGTGGATACGGATGTGATACTGGTATCCCTGTCCGCCGCGGGCGGCAGATCAAAGGTAGCCGCGGGCGGCACCGTAGCGGTCGTCATAGACAACGCTTCGGCAAACACGGTGATCGACAACAACGCTTCAGTGATAAGCAATGAAGGAAGCGTGACCCTGAAGAGCGCGAACGATGAAAGACTCATCAACGTTCTGGCTTCGGCTTCGGCCACACCTGAAGGAAAAGTATCCGCGGCCGGTTCGATAGGCGTGCTGATCTCCAACACACTGGCAGAGGTCGATGTAAATCAGAACGCGAAGGTAACGGCAAAGAAGGATGTCAACATCCTCACGGATACCTCGAGCGAACTCATCGAAGTCGCTGCCGCGGTGTCCATCGGAGGCCAGACAGCGGCTATCGGAGCGACGGCGCTCGTCAACATCCTTAAGCGCACAGCACTGATCAAGGTACTGGACGGCGCGGTTATCACCGCCCGCGACGGCAACGTGGTCATCGAGGCCACAGGAAAGGACCTCAATATCATAGTCGGCATAGCGGCCGCTGCTACGGCGGACGGCAACGCCATCTCGGGCGTGATACCGATCCTGATCTCCAATACCAAGATAGAGATCGTAATAGGTACGGAAAACGCAGACGGCGTCCTGATAACGGCCGGCGATTCCGTAGGGATATTCAGCGACCTTGACGGCGGCTACTACATGTTCGGCGGCGGAGTCTCCATCTCCGGCGGCAGTGTTGGCGTAGGCGGGACGGTAGGCGTCACCGTGCTCGACAACACAGTCTCGACAGACATCACAGGAGACACCGTGATCACCGCGATGGCTTCGGCCGGCGGAGCGGGCGTCTCATCGCCTCAGAACCGCAAACAGAAGCGGCGCGGAGTCTATATAGGCGCGAACGGAAAGAACACGGTAGTTCTCGCGGCAGTCTCAGCAGCAGCCGGCGATTCCAACGTGACGGTCGGCGGATCGGTAACGACTCTGGTAATAAAGAGCCGCAGCCGGGCCAAGGTGACCAAGGGCGTGAAGATAGCAGCTGCCTCATCTGACGAAAGCGAGGATGGCCAACCGGCGTCATCTGATGACGCAGACATAGAGATAAAGGCTTCTGACGACACCATAGTCTTCGGCTTCGCCGGAGCGCTCGCGGCCTCCACAGGCGTGGGCGTCGGCGCTACGGTCGACGTCATGGTATTCGACAAGACGGTCGAAGCCTTCTCAGAGGCAGACATGAGCGCGTCCGGCAGCATCTCGGTCGACGCGGACGACAACAGCACTCTGATACTTCTGGCCCTCGGCTTCGCGGCCGGCAAGGATCCGGCTGTAGCAGGCGACGTCAGCGCCCTGGTATATCAGGATTCGACAACTGCGACTCTGGGCGGAAAAGTCAAGGCAGGAAAGAACGTTTCCGCGACAGCGGATTCAAATAACAAGGTCGTTAACATAGCGGCCGGCGTTTCGCTGAGCGGAAGCGCCGGAGTATCAGCCGTGGCCATCGTCACCTACTTCAGGGGCGATACGACGGCTATTGTCAGTGCGAACACTTCAATCGGCAGCGAAGACAAGCCGGTAGGAGGAAATGTAACGATCCACGCGGGATCCTCCGAACTGGTGACAGCCGACGCGGCCGGCGCGGCTATCGGAAGCAACGCGGGCGTAGGCGGCACGGTCGACGTGATCGTCACCAAGCTGACGACACAGGCTTACACTAATGACAATGTTTCCATCTACGCGGATGGCGACATCGCGATCGAAGCCATCGACAGCTATGATCTGGTGGCGGCAGTCGCGACCGTAGCGGTAGGCGGCACTGCAGGCGTGGGAGTCACGGCTCTGGTCAGCGTAAGCTACGCTGAGATAAAAGCGGCGATCGGAGCCAATAACGAAATCCACGGAAAGAACGTCTATGTAACGGCTTCCGACAACAGAGACCTCGTGACGGCGGACGCTTCGGTAGCAGTCGGCGGAACTGCAGGCGTAGGCGCGACAGTGACCGTGATCGTGTCCGGCACAAGGATGAGCCAGGACGCGCACGATACCATCTACGGAACGAAGACCATAGACGAAAATACGTACAAGGTCTATGACTACAAGCAGGGCACGGGCAGCAATGAAAAACGCTTCACCCTCTATGAGTTGGATGGTGAGTACTACTGGTACAAGAAGACCGTAAAGTATAAGAAAGACAAAGACACCATACTCGATCTGATCGAGATCAACGGAGTCTATTACAGAGAACAGAACGGCTCGCTCACGAAGTACACCGGCGTAGAGAAGAAGAATATCCAGAGCTCCGAGTCTGAATTCGTGAAGTTTACCTATGAGGTGGATGAAACGAAGCTTTCCGGAACCGGCATGGACCCTCTGGCTCAGATCAAAGGAGCATTCGATCAGAGCAACGGCACATCTGATCAGAAAAAAGGTGTTGCAAAAGACTACTGGACAGACGATGACTCGGATCAGATGGAAGAAATGCTCAAGGGCGACGGGCAGCATCCGGGCGATAAGGATTACGGCGATTACGGCCAGGGCGGCACAAAGACCGATGACGGTTACAAGACCAATGAATTCGACAGCACCGCTGACGGAAACGGCGTGACCTTCACCGAGAGCACCATAGAAGGCCTCCACGATTCCGTATCCGCGGTTATCGGGTCAGGCAGCAACGTGACGGCAGCGAACGACATCAAGGTCACCGCGAACGACGTACCGAACCTGCTGGCCATCTCCGGAACAGTCGCCGCGGGCGGCACCGCAGGCATTGGCGTTGGAGTCACAGTTGCCATACTGCACACCAACGTGAACGCTCTGGTAGGAAGCAGCGCTAACCTCACGGCCGGCAACGAGATCCTGGTCGAGGCGACTTCCGGCACAAAAGGATACGATAAGGACAACGCCATCGCGAAGCTCCTGTCTATCGACAGCGACAACAACCCTCTGCTCCAGAACAAGGACAGCGATGACAACATCATCAAGGCTGCCGACGCGAAGGGCGAGGAGGATGGAAAGAATCCTGAAAATGATGAAGAAGATACAACAGGCGACGATGACACAGAAGATCCTGACACGCAGGATCCGGATACACAGGACCCTGACACAACAGATCCTGTAACGACGGACCCTGACACTGAAGACCCTGATACAGAAGAAAGCGTCGAGAAGTCGACCATCCGTCTGATCTCCATAACGGCGGCGGGCGGAACCGTCGGCGTAGGCGTCAGCGCTTCCATACTCATGGTCTACAGCGAAGTGAACGCCATACTCTACGGAAACGTCCTTGGAGCAAAGGACGTGAACGTCAGAGCCGGCATGGACTTCGGCAAGGTGCTCACCGTCAACACGAGCGTGGCAGGCGGATCGGTCGGCGTGAACGTATCCGCGGCGCTCACGTTCTTCAACGGCAAATCGAACGCGCTGATCGATGGCAATTCGGCGGTCAGCGGTGTCCGCAACGCCATCAATGTGACCAACAGCGCAGTCACCAACGCGACCGTTGCCGCCGCGGCTCTCGCGGGCGGACAGGTTGCGGTGAATGCCGGCGTGGCACTGTCAAGCAATACTACAACTGTAAGGACCGGCATCGGCAAGAACGTCGTGATCAATTCCCCGGCTGCCGCAGTCACAGTTGCGCACGACGCCAAGTCCAACTCCGAGGCCTTCATCTTCTCGGTGGCGATCGGAGAGGTAGCGGTCGGCGCGACAGCGTCGGTAGCGCTCAACAAGCTCAGCGCGATCGCTTACGTCGGCGTATCGCCTGACGACAAGAGACCGGCTAAAGGTACAGGAAGCATCACGGCCAGGTCGCTCAGCATCAGCGGCACAGGCGAAGCTGAGACAAATACTCTCGGCATCGGAGTGAGCGCGGGAGCCATCGCGGTGAACGCGACAGTCGCGGTATCGCTCGGATACGCAGAAAACATCGCTTCCCTGAAGATGATGCCTGTGACCCTCACCGAGGATCTGGACATCACAGCGGTACTCACGGGCGAGACCGAGACCATAACGACATCCATAGCGGCCGGCGCGGTAGCGGTCGGCGCTTCGGTAGCTGTCGCTCAGATAGGCAGCAGGAACGAAGCTCTTGCAGACATCAGCGGAACGGCTGTCAAGGCGGCGAACTTCAACATGGATGCCGGAACAGTTGAGAAGCCTAATAATACTCAGGCGACAGTTCTCGGAATAACCGGTTCAGTCGGAGCGGTCGCCGCGAACTTCAACATCGGACTCGCGTTCAACAAGGGAACCAACAGAGCTCAGCTTTCAGGCACGTCCGGAACGATCGATCTTACAGGCAAGGACGGACTCAACGTCAGGGCCAACGGCAGCGGACGCGCTTACTCGGCACTCTACAGCGCTGCAGGCGGCGCCGCAGCCGTGAACGTCTCCGTCGCGGAGGCGCGCCTTACCAATGTCCAGGAGGCTGTAGTTGATCTGAACGGCAGCATCACCCTGACCGGAAAGGTCCCGGGAACCACAAAGACTGCCGGAGTCAACGTGACATCGACACAGAACACGACAAAGAGCGGCAGGACCGGATACACCTTCAAGAAGAAGGATACGGACGACCACGACAAAGACGTGGAAGACACTATCACGTTCGGTGACTCGATGGCAAAGAGCTATCTCTTCACCTGCGGCGTCGGCGCCGTGACAGTCACCGCCAGCGTAGCGCTCTCGGTATGCGACAGCACCAACAGGGCGAAGCTCGCTGTCAAGAACATGACATCCGGAGACGTCAGCATCACAGCGGGCGGAAACTCCAGCGCGGAGGTCAGCATCGACAAGACCGGAGGCGCCGCGGTATCGATAGGAGTTCTCGACGGTTACGCGTACGCGAAGGGCACATTCGAGGCTCTTGCGGAGGCCAAGGCCGGAGGCCTGCTCAACACTGGACAGTTCATACTTAACAATGTCTATCAGTCGACAGCGGACTCGATCATTTCACCGGCCAACGGCGGTGCGTGCGCGGTGGACGGAGTATCGGTCGGAGTGAACATCTCCTACGCCGAAACAAGCACTACGGCTAAGTCTGAGATCTCCGGCAGCGGAAAGATCGACGCGAAAGGCAACGTTGAGGCGAACGCGACAGGAACAGTCAGCACGACGGCTACTGTCAAGTCCCCGCAGGTCACAGTGAACGTGGCAAACATCAATACGAACGATGTCAGAACAAAGAGCGCGGTCAACCAGTCGGCAGTGATCAAAAACGTCAGCATCGACGGCGCGCTCATCAAGGCGGTCTCCACACTGACAGCCGGTTCCGACGCCAGCACCGGTCCTACCGGCGGCAAGGATGGCGATGAGGATGAAGACGGCAACGCGATCGAACTTACGCTCATAGGCGTAAAGGTCAACGTAGCGGACGCGGCGTCCTCGACAACGAATACGGCATACATCGAAGGCGGCGTCCATGAAGCCGCAGGCGTTGAGGTGAAAGCAAACACCACCTCGACAGTGAACGCGTGGACGATCGAGCCTGTCAGCATTTCCCTGGTATCCATCGGAACCATAAGCACGTCGACATGGTCAACGGACAACGTGATCTCCTACATAAAGAACGCGGTCATCACGAGCACGGGAGACGTAAGCATCGAGTCGATCGCGAACACCAACGCGACTTCGACAGCCAAGAAGGGCACAGCCGTGAACATCGTCGGAGTCGACGTGATCAATGCCGAGGCCAAGATCGGCATGGACGAAGATAACCCGCAGACAGTATCCGCGGGCATCGACGGAGGAAAGATCACAACGACAGCAGGCGGCAGCGTCAGCGTTTACGCCTCGAACATAGGAGACGCGACAGCGGACGCCTTCAAGGATGTCAGCGTAAGCGTAGCGGGAGTCACCAAGGTTTCACTGCCTACCAACAGCTGGTACAGCACGGAAGCGTATATAAAGAACGGAGCTGTGATCGACTCGGCAGGCGCTGTCAATGTGAGCATAGAAGACCTGCTTGCAGCGGAGAGCGTCGCGAACGCTTCCGCGATAGGGCTGCTGCTTAACGCAAACATCACGAAGGGCAGCAACCACGTCACGGAAAACAGCGACATACAGATCGACGCCGATATCACTGCCGTCGACGGCATAGACATCCACATAGACAATTCCGCGGAGATAACAGCCAAGACGATCTGCCACGGCGGCGGATTCATCGACGGCGAGGCGGCTTACGCGGAGAACATCATCAACAGGACCGGCACCATCACGGTGGCGGAGGGCTCGTCACTGAAGACCAACTTCGGCGACATCAGCGTCATCAGCACGATCGGAGACGGCGACGACATCACCACCTACGCGGACGTTGATTCCGGCGGTTTCGTATCCATAGGCGATTCAAAGACCAATTTTGAAAATACCGTTACATCGGAAGTGACCGTCGAAGGCGGCGTGGAAATACTGAACCGCTTCGGCACGATCACGATCCGCAGCGACGCTTCCATGGATGACACTGATATCCACGCGGCGTCCGACTGCTCGGGCGTGGACGTAGAGCCGCACGCGAAGAACGTCGGCGAATCCACTCTGACAAGCACGGTCAAGGTAGGAGAGGACGGCAAGGGCAAGACGAAGATCGAGGGACGTTATGTATATATAACCTCGAACATCGGAAAGCTTGATCTGGACATTTACGTATACGCCAAGGGCTCGGCTCTTCTCAGCACCAGCGCGATCAAGGCGACAAATGAGATCACTACCACGATCGACGCCGTGACGGATGTCAGGAACGTGGATATCACAGGTCATGACAACGCGACTATCTACGCTTCCACAGAACCGGCCTACAAGAAGAACAACATCAACGGATACGCTCATGTACAGCTGAACGCTCTCAGCGGCGGCAAGGCGTCGAGCTCACTCACGACCAAGGTGAAGGCCGATCTGGATATCGGAGCCGGATTCACCTACACAGGCGCGTACCTCTATGTGACGACTTATAAGCTCGACACAGACCGTGTGAACAACAAGGCTTCCACGGGCGGTCTTGATTCATCAGCGAGCGCGACATACAGCAAAGATCCTTCAAGCACGGCGACATCTGACATCGTGGCTCCGACGCTGTACCTCGGCGACGCTGCCGGAGGTATCTACATCGATATCTCCGACAGAATCGACGCGGGCGACAGAGGCATCCGCGAGGTAGGCCTGAAGTACGAGAAGCCGGTATGGACAGCGGGCGAGCAAACGGTGTCGTTCTCGAACATCTCGAACTCGCTGCCGGGCAACGCTTACCTGAACGGCAAGCTGGATGGGACGCCGGTCGTATACGACCAGAAAGTCATCCCGAGGATCATCATCACCAACAGCACGGACAAGTCGCTTGTATTCAACAATGTGACATTCGATAACGTCGGATTCGTGGATCCTGCGGTCTTTGTCAAGGGCATCAGGCTCAAAGTGACGCCGGTCAACACGGCGTACGATCCGGAATTCACAGTCGAAAACAGCAGGAAAGGAAACGTTACTCTGAACGGTCTCATCCCGAACGCCAGGGGAAGCGTCAACTTCCTGTGGACCGGCAAAGAAGGCGGAGGTTACCTCCTCGCGGTACCGAGCGTAACATCCAGCACCTGGGTAGTGGCTAAGGACGATGCCATACGTCCGCTCTGGGCTCACGAGCTGAACATCAGCGGAGCGAGCTACATAGGTCTTCCTAAGACCCGCGCGAATGACTATGAGCAGGTCTACGCATGGATCGTGTCGAAGGGCGGGAGTGATCCGGGCAGCATCAAGGCTGACGCTCTCGGTGACATCCACATGGTCCTCACAGCAGTGCAGTTCATCACGGTCGACTCGCTTGAGGATGAAACGACAGGCGACATAACGACCAACGAACTGAGCCTCGACATTAACAACATCACATCCAAAGAAGGCGACATATACCTCGTCTTTGATGAGGGCCGCAACATCTTCACCATGGATGATGCCACAACAGTAACTATCCCTGTACCGGGAAGTCTGGAATACGACGCGTCAACGGTCGAACTGGCAGAGCAGTACGTACTGACCGGCAGAGACATGCTGGAGTACTACCGCATCGCTTACGATCCGGCAACGGGCATGTCTGTATGCCAGCTTCCTAACGGAACGCTGTTCTACATCGACGCGGAAGGCAATGTCTCCAGGATCGAGGAGAGCGGCACCGTGATGGCGGTCGGCGATTACACCTTCCATGTAGCGGAAAATGACGGCGCTACGGTAACCAAGATCGACTTCGGGAACGGCATAGTGATCGACGTTGAACACGGAACGATCAGCGTAGCCGGCGACACTCAGCTGGATGTGTTCATGGAGATCATCTCCGACACGTGGCTCGACAAGATGGGCGGCAATGTATCAGGAGTCGGCCTGTACAACAACAAGGGCATAGTAGTGCGTCTCGCGAGAGTCTCCGGCAGCAAGTCGGTAGAGGTAGAGTACACTATAAAGCCTCTGGGCACATGGAACAATCTCCAGTGGTATGGCATGGAAGGCGCTATACAGAACGCGAACAGCGCTCTTGAAAAAGGTACTGAGAGCTTCTTCATAGCCCGCGATCCGGCCACCAACACTGTGAAATTCTACAGCGCGACGGACGTCGGCACTTCGGAATGGACATGGAATGAAGATTACTTCCACAACCTGATGATAGAGCACGGCGCTGTCACGACGCATGACGGCCACGCCAGGACAAGGCAGAGCAAAGACGCCGCGTTCTGGGGCAACGGCAAGGCTTACTACGGTCTGGTATGGCTGTGGGAGTCCAAACTTGTAGTCCATAAGGATGATGATGATCCGTTCATCATCGATGACTTCCTCGGCAGCGGCTATAAGGTCAGAGTGACCCGCACGGCTAAAGACACATATACCTATGAGTACTGGGATAAGGTCAGATATGAGGATCTGGTGATAGATACGGATTCCCTGCTTGGCATAACAGTGTCCGGCAGCGAGACCGGCGATATCTACGATGCTCTGCGCAATGTCTTCTGGAAACCGATATGGACCAGGGAAGTGCTGACGGAAGCCAGCGCGGACGGCGAGAACAGCGATATAACGATCAGAGCCAACAAGGATAAAGAGTTCGTGATCACGGAGCCTACGTACAGGACCAGCACTGCCACATACAAATGGCACAAGAAGTACTATACCCTCTACGGAAGAGGACTGAGCTTCGATTACTTCAGACTCGAAGAGATCTCGGCATCCATATCCAACGAAAACTATACTACGGTGAGCTATTATGTGGTCGTTGACAACACCGGCAAAGAACACAACGTATTCCCTGTAAAGAACGGAGATGTCATCGAATACTGGGATGTATGGAACGACATAGTAGATGGTCAAATAGTAGGAGATGAACACAGGGTAAAGGTTGAGGTAAAGGATCAGGAGAACAAGGTCAGCGTACACACCAAGGTCTGGAAGCTGATCAGTGCCGGCAACGGCGAAGTCAGGATCGACGGCAAGATCGCGGCATTCATACCTGGAGACGGAGATACCGCGGACGTCACATACTATTCCTGCGTACTCGTTGACGCTGAAGGAAATGTTGAAGACGTCAGCGATGATTACCTCGTGATGGTCAATAGGGTCAACGGCGTGATCACCTCGGCATCACTGGTCACTTACCGCGAAGAAGAGGTCATCGATATCACCGGATACGAAGACAATATCTATTCGCTGGTGATAGAAGTAGAACGCGATCCATCGATCGATATAACATATGATACTTCCCTCTACAGGAGAGAAGCGGGCGAGCTCCAAATCAGCACTGTCAGAAATCCGAAAGGATACTTCTACTATGGAGACAGCGCGACATACTTCTATGGTGACGGGAATGTAGGACTTTTTGAAAACTACAACGACTGCTGGTATGTCTACAACGCCGAGACCGGACTATTTGAACCGGCATATCTGAACACCACGTATAAGTTCACACAGCGCCGCGTCATAACCGTAAACAAGTCAGTGTTCGATATCAGCATAAATACGGTCGCCGGTAAGATCACGACTACCGGAACGGTCACCGCGGGCGGACTCAAAGTAGTTGATGAGAGCGGTCAGGAAGCCGTTCTGGAAGGCAACTACTTCACGGCGGGAACGGACAGATATTTCCTGACGAGCGCCATAGATCCTGAGACGGCCGAGTACACCGTTTCGCTCTACAAGCTGGGTGAAGACGGTCCGGAACGCATCGAACTCATTGGTCAGGAATTCACTTTCGAACCGGTCATGGAAGGCGAAGATGACCCGAAGCTCGTAACAGACAGACTGACTGTCATGGACGAAAACGGCAATCTGAGCTACTATTACGCGGTCGTAAGCGGCAGCACGTGGACTGTCTATACTCTGGACATGAACACGCACGAAGTCACCAGAACGGAGCTGAAGCACATGAGAGTTCCGGTAGAAGACAGTGAGGACGAATATGCAGAGCAGCTGGTACTCAGCGAGGAATACTCCGAAGTACCGGGTCATACGGGCTATAACGCTGAGGAGATCATCGTTGAGACCGATCTGGGCTCATATAAGATCGTCGTATTCGAGAAAAACGCGAACGGCTCGGCCAAGACGTACGGCAAGCTCGACTTCAGCAAGCAGAGATCCAGGGTCGACGCGAAGAGCGATTCGGGCGTCCAGCAGCTGGTGCTCCGCTTCGGAACTCCGTCAGACAAACCGGTAATGTCCCTCTTCGGACCGATCGAAGGCGTTGAGCTGAACAAGGTGACCCTGCCTCTCGCGGAGGATAAATACGCCGCGATGAGGACCAAGCTCAGCATAAGCGGAGACGACCTCGTCGCCTTCAGGCTCGGCGGGGATATGTACATCACTACGAGCGGCCTGATAATCTACATAGTGACAGATGAGGACGGCAATATAACGTTCGCCTCCAAGTATGACGGAGAAAAGTATGTTTCCTCAAGCATCATAGCAGGAGATCTGAACGCGGGCGATGGTCACCCTGTTATCACGGTCAGAGAAGGACAGGACATCCAGCTTGAACTCAGGACAGACCACATCGCCAAAGACATAGTGGGCAACTACTATTACCGCAAGGCAGACGGCGAGGACTGGATACGGATCACCAACGGGAATGGCAGCAGCGTGGATATGGGTGATGACGGTACGGGAACCGTCACATACAAATACAAGGTCTACCTGAATGCATACTTCGCCGAGAATGAAGACGGAGAGATCACACTCTACTACGAGATGCCTATAGGCGATCCGACCGTCTACACGGCGGCAGATCTGACCGGAGGCGTGATCGAGATCGAAAACGGACAGGACATACAGCTTGCATTCGTGACAGACTACATTGCCAAAGACAACAAGGGCAACTACTACTTCCGCGAGTCCGAAGACGCTGAATGGATACTGATCACCGGCGATAACGGCAGAGTGGCCATGAATACGGACGGTACGGGTACCGTCGAATACGGCGGCAAGGTCTATCTGAGGGCGTACTTCGATGAGAACGAGGATGGAGATAACACGCTCTACTACGAGATGCCTGTACCGACCGCAAAGGCCGGCAGCGACGGCACCGTAGTCATCCTGGGCAGCGAGGACAACGCGTCCTTCAAACTCACAGAGGATGAGAACGGCACAGACTTCAACGTGTCGCTCATCGAAGCCGGTGGGGACCTCGTCATCAGGCTGACAGACGATCACGGATCGATCCTGGACGGCGACAGCGGAAAAGACGACACGGATATCGAGGTAGGCGGCACAGTCACCATAATCTCCAGCAGTACAGGCACGATAGGTACTGACGAGGATCCGCTCGACGCCAACGCGGATATCCTGATAATGACCGACGATGAGACCGTCCCGGATGTCAACCACATCGATACTGAAACGCATCTCTACTTCGAAGACGGAGTGAAGATCGACAAAAATGTGATCGTCGACGGAGTCACATGGGATATCGCGACAAGAGAGGGCAGCGTGGTATTCGCTGATACGATAGATGCCACGGAGGCTCAGTATACGCTGACGGTCATCAACAGCGGTACGGCATCCATCTCGACCAACAAGCTGCTTGATAAGCAAGTGGATGAGAACGGAGACCCGGTATACATCTACACCGACAATCCGGACGCGCAGAAGGAAGGCAACGTCCTCATCAAGAACGTGACCGTGGTGGACGGCAGCACGCTGAATGTAGCTGCGGGCACCAACAGCACCATCTACGAGATCCGCGCGATCGACAGCACGGTATCGATAAGCGCCAAAGAGGACAACGTATTCGATAACGCCATCACAAAGAGGAGCCACCTCACGCTTGAAGCGGAGAAAGGCAGACTCGGCATGCGCACGGATCAGCAGGCTGACGGCAGCACGGCCGGAGGCACGATGCTCTACAATAAGGAGATCGACAGCAATACCGGCATGAAGGCATTCATCAAACTCGATGAGAACGATACCGACAGCAACGCGTCGATCTCGCTGAGCGGAGCTAACATCGGAAGCGCAGGCAACCGTCTCCTGGTGGATATCCCTGAGGCAGTCACGCTGCAGATCCCGAATGTCGGCAACCTGTATCTGGACGCTCAGGCACTGGTCCCGCAGAAGACCGGTACGGACGGATCCTACTATGATGTAGAGATCGATGAGGCAGACCTCGGATTCGGACTGACGAGAGTGGTGCTCCCGGTCAACCCGAAGACGAATGAGTACACTGCTCCGGAGGTCAATACCGAAGGCACCGGCACAGGCAATGACGTGACCGGCGACTATCTCGAACACATCGTAGACGAGACGCACAGCGGAGCCCTGCCTGAAGACCTCCAGACCAATGAAGGCCTGGCCCGCAGGCTCGCCGAACTGATCGCGGCAGATCCGAATTACAACTGGTCCGCGATGTTCAGCGAAGATCAGATACTGGCTATACTTGCCGATCCGGAAGCCCGCGGAGAACTCCTCTCAATGGTTTCCGAGGAAGAGATCGCGCAGATACTGAGCGAGCTCCGCGGCAATGACGCGGTAAGCGGGACGGACAAGGATCTGGCTGCATGGATCGTCATGAACGGAGACCCGGCAGTCTGGACTGCAGACGCGGAGACTGAACTGGCGCAGAAGATCGAGGGTATCAGAAGCGCTCAGAAAGATCTGGATGACGCGAAGCTGACAGGCGACGCGGACGCGATTGCGGCGGCGGAAGCAGCCCTCACGGCACTGCTCGATGCTCTGACAGATGAAGACATACAGACCATACTGACAGGATACGTACCTGAAGAAGGCACGGCGGCGGATGTCTATAGAGATATACGCCTTGAGAAGATCCTCGGTATCGTCAGCGCTCAGGGCGATCCGGAAGGGGCCGGAAAGATCTGGTCCGCAATAAAGGATACAGATGACAGCGAGGAACTCTACACTGTCATCAAGACCCTGCTGGATGTCCAGGCAGCTGAAGGAAGCGTCTATCAGGTAGTCGCGGACATGGGCGCCCTGATAGGCACAGTGCTCACCGACACTGAGAAAGAAGCTCTCATAGCGCAGGCTGTAAGCGAGGCAAGCATACCTGCCGAGGCGGATCCGGCTTATGACGACAGCGACTCCCGTACGCTCAACGTGGTCATAGGCACAAGCACCGGAAAGACCGACCTGTTCAACGACGGAACGATAAACATCACCGTGACAGGAGGAAAGGATGAAAACGGCAACGCGACAGCGTCAGACCTCACGGTCGAAGACATCCGCTCCGAGCGCGGCGACGTCAGCATCACAGTCGACAACGGAAGCATACTGGCTGCGGGAGACCGCGATCAGCAGATCATAGGAAAGAACGTGAGTCTGAAAGCATCCGATGATATCGGAACAGACGATGACGCGTTCGACCTGCAGCAGAAGGATACCGCACCTGTCGTAACAGTAGTCGTAACGGAGGGCGAGCGTGAAAACGGCAGCCGCACAGGCCTCATCCACCTTGATGAGAACGGCAGCTGGGTAATGGATACCGTACTGAGCTATGACTGGGTACGCAAGGATCTGAACGACGAGACGATGCGCCTCGACGCTGAAGCGACCGCGGGAAGCCTCAACATCAATGAACTCGACGGCAGCATCGGCCTCGGAAACGTATCCGCGGGTGAAGACGCAACGCTCACAACTAACGGCGATCTGATCGACTTCCGCACTGAGCAGGAAAAGGCAGATGGCGAGAACAACATCGCCACAGGCGGCGACGCCATCCTGAACGCTCCGGACGGAAGAGTCGGAACGACAGACGATCCGCTCAAGGTAAGCGTAGGCGGAGAGATGACAGTCATCGATACCGGAGACGTCGATCTCGTGACAGACGACGATCTGACAGTGACGATCACTTCAGGGGAAGGCGTCATCCATGTGGACGGCGGACAGGATCTCACCGTGAACGTTGAAGGCGACATCATCCCTGGCGGACATGTGACAGCCGGAGGCGACGCCAACGTCACAGCCAAGGGAGACATCACGGATGCTCCTGTGACAGCCGGAGACGACGCGAACGTCGCGGCATACGGAGATATCCAGAACACAACAGTCAAGGGCGACAATGTCTCACTGACAGCGGACGCTGACGGCGACGGCACCGGAGCCGTAGGCACCAAGGATACTCCGATACTGGTCGACACGGCTTCCGGCAATACCGGAAGCGGATCCCTCAGCGCGAGTGGTACTGAAGTGTACGTGACAGAGCTGAGCGGAGACCTCGCGATCGGCGATATCACATCGACACAGGGCGACACCGAAATAGTCGCACCTGGAAATGTGACAGACGCCAACGCAGGCAGCGCGGTCGCGGACGCCGCAGCCGCACAGGACGCCGCGTCCGATGCTCAGGACAAGGCAGACGCCGCTCAGGATCGCGCAGACATCCTGAACGACAACGCAAGCGCGCTCGAAGCAGAAGCGGCGCAGGCGCGTCAGGACGCGAACGACGCCCGTGACGCGGCCGATGCTGCAGAAGCCGGCGCATCCGCGATGGAAGACGCGGCATCTGACGCTGAAGGACGGGCTCAGGAAGCTGAGGAGGCAGCCGCGCAGGCGATAGCGAACGGAGATGAAGACGCGGATGAAAAGCAGGCGTTTGCCGAAGCGGAACGCGCAAAGGCAGACGAAGCTCGCAAGACAGCTGATGAAGCCCGCGCTGAGGCAGACAGACTGGACGGCATAGCGGACGAGAAAGACGCTATCGCCGACGGTCTGGAAGCAGCCGCTGAAGCAGCACGCCTGGACGCTGACGCCGCTCAGCAGGCGGCAAACGACGCTCAGGCTGCGGCAGATCTCGCTCAGCAGAATGCGGACGCGGCTGTCGAAGCGGCGAACAACGCGGATCAGGCGATCGAGACTGCAGGAGACCTGACCATCCACGCAGGAGGCAGCGTCGGCGCAGATAACGCTCCTCTCGACACGAACGTGGGCGGAAGCCTGACGATCGGAGCGACAGGAGATGTGAACATCGCGAATCAGGGAGACCTGAACATCAGCGACCTGAACGCGGACGGCAATGCCGCTTCTGACCGTGACGTAACACTGACCGCGGGCGGCGACCTGAACTCCGACAAGGTCATCACAGGCGGAAACGCGGAGATCAATACTCTGGACGGCAATGTCGGATCAACCGACAAGCCGCTGGAGCTCAGCGTAGACACCCTGTCCGGAACGATCTCGGGCGATGGTCAGAACACCGGCAACGGCGACATCACCAACAAGAAGGATCTGGAGATCGGCGATCTCTCGGCGGACGGCCACCTGAACATCTCCGTCAACGGCAGCGTGACCGCGGGCGATAACGCGAACGGCGAAGCGAATGTATCCGCCGATCAGGCCAACATCACTGCGAACGGCGATATCGGAACGGAGGACAAACCGCTCGTGACCGCAGTCGACGACCTGAGCATGTCCGGAAAGGATATAGACATCCACTCCGTGACAGACGTCACTGTCGACAATATCAGCGGCAAGGATGTGGACATCACGGCTGACGGCAGAGTGGAGACCGGCTCCGGCAAGACCAATGTCACAGCGGATGACCTGAGCATCGATTCGTTCGGCGGCATAGGCAGCGAGGACGATCCTCTGATCGTAAACGTTTCCGGCAATGTGGATCCGACGACACAGTACGAGGAAGCCTACATCACCAACGTTTACAAGAAGCCTGAGAAGAAGGTCAGCGGAACGCTCGCGACAAAGATGACCGCGAAGGGCAAAAAGAGCCTCGTCGTCAGCTGGAGCAAGATAAGCGGCGCCGATGGATACGACATATTCTTCGCGGTATGCGGCGGCAAGAAGGGCTACAAGCTGATCAAGACCGTCAAGAACGGAAAACTCAGCTTCACTATCACCGGCCTGGCCAAGGGCACCGCTTACAAGGCCTACGTGAAAGCGTGGATCATGAAGGACGGCAAGAAAGTATATGTCAGGACCAGCCCGGATGTACACGCGTTCACGGGAGGCGGAAACAAGAAATACACAAACGCCAAGAGCGTGACCGTAAAGAAAACCACTGTCACACTCAAGAAGGGCAAGACGTACAAGATAAAGGCAAGCGTGAAGAAGCTTAAGAAGGGCAAGACGCTGCTGTCCTCCAAGCACACTGCCAAACTCCGCTACATGAGCACCAACAAGAAGGTAGCTATAGTGACCAAGAGCGGAAAGATCAAGGCAGTCGGCAAAGGCACATGCTACGTATACGTCTACGCTCACAACGGCGTCAGAAAGAAGATCAAAGTCACAGTAAAATGATTTGACACAGCCGGACGACTTAGTCAGGTGACTCGACATAGTTGATTGAGTTGGCAAAGGCAGAGATCCGACACAGCCAATCGATTTGACAAAAGCAGAGTCAGCACAATCACAGATTTGACGCAGCCTGAGTTTGGCATAGTCATATGACTGGATATGGCTTGAAGAGCATGTAGAGAGCGGCCCCTCATTTGGGGGCCGCTTTCATTCCCCGGGAATTCCTGCACGGCCAAAGTGTTACCTTGAAAAAGCAAAAAGTCACGCACAAAGGGCCAAAACGGGCTTCGTGCGTGACAACCCAGAACCAAAAGTCACGCACAAAGGCTCAAAACGGGCTTCGTGCGTGACAATACAGAACCAAAAGTCACGCACAAAGGCTCAAAACGGGCTCCGTGCGTGACAACCCAGAACCAAAAGTCACGCACAAAGGGCGAAAACGGGCTCCGTGCGTGACAACCCAGAGCCAAAAGTCACGCACAAAGGGCGAAAACGGGCTCCGTGCGTGACAACCCAGAACCAAAAGTCACGCACAAAGGCCCAAAACGGACTCTGTGCGTGACACCCGGAGTCAAAAGTCATGTACAAAGGGCAAAAACGGGCTTCGTGCGTGACAACCCGGAACCAAAAGTCACGCACAAAGGCCCAAAACGGACTCCGTGCGTGACAACCCGGAATCAAAAGTCACGCACAAAAGCCCAAAACGCGCCATATACGTGACCAATGCGAATACTGAATAAACGGCTCTTAAATTAAACTGCCGGTTGTATTGACAAATACGCATATTTGTATAAAATAGTGGAGCGGTAGAGTGATCTGCCGCCCAACCCTTTGTGGGGGTGTAATGGTTTCGACAGGTGTGTGGAACAAGGATAAGCGAGCCGTGGCGGTGATCCACGTTAAAAGTACCCGTTAAGAAGAAACGCTAAAACAAACAACAACTTCGCACTGGCTGCAT
>JBGUKZ010000078.1:0-23728 GCA_045114795.1 Anaerovoracaceae bacterium | reverse complement strand
CACACAAGACAGATCGCTTAATGCTGCTACCTCTCGGTCCTGACATGGTTCACGGAGCCCCGTTGCGCAGGGCCCCCGCGCACAGCAGGTCACCCGCCCGATTCGTCATACATTTTAACATAAATCATGCTTGTCTACAATGCGCTCGGCAAACGCCGCGCATTATTTAAAGCATTATCTCGCTCTTGGCCTTGCTGACGGCGATCATCTCGTTGAGCTTCTTTGCCGGCCCGTACATCGCCATCCCGAAAGCTGTGAAGAACAGCAGGAATATCATCAGCACGCCCAGACACTTCCAGTAGGTGCCGTCGTACATGCCGCCGATGCACTCGCGCATCGCGTCCATCGAGTAGCGGAACGGCATCAGAGGATAGAGCGTCCGGAATACCGGCGGCAGCACTTCCACAGGATATGTACCGCCTGAGCCAGCTACCTGCAGCACAAGCACGATGACACCTGCTCCCAGCCCGATGTTGTCAAGCGCGAAGACAAGCGCGTAGTTGATCATCATGAATACCAGCCCGTTGACGCAGGCAGCCAGTACGAAGCGCGCAGGCGCCACGCACTGTATCCCTATATACAGCAGGTCGCCGAGCGAAACGATCAGCGCCTGAGCGATCCCTATCAGCAGGTATAGCCCGAAGCGTCCGAAATACCACTCACGCAGCTTCAGACCGGGCAGATCGTTCTTCTTTCGTATCTTCACCTTGATAAGCACGGCTGTAAGCAGCGATCCCACCCATTGCGCCAGCACGGTGTAGAAAGGCGCCATCGCGGAACCGTAGGTCTCGATCGGCCAGATGACCTCTGTCCTCATCTTCAACGGATTGGCAAGGTATTCCGCGACAGCGGCCTCGTCATTCGCCATCATCCCGCTGATCTGCTGCAGGAGCTCGTTGCCGGAGGCGTCATAGAGAAGCCCCGACAGGTCTCCCGCTCCGTCCTGCAGCGAGCTGAGTCCGGATGAGGTCCTTTTGATACTCGATTTCAGTGAAGCGAGCGAACCCGTATACGATCCCATCTTCCTGCTGAGCGAGCCAAGGTCGCTGTTGGCCGCCGACATCGTCTTCCTGAAGGACGAGAGTGACCTGCGCGTGTTGGCCAGTGCCGTCCCGATGCTTTCATCGATGTCCGACCTGATCTGGTTCTGTATCGCGTCGGTGAGCCCGGCCGCCCTATCTATGTTGTCAGAGATCATTTTCAGCGCCGCCTCGCGCTGCGAGTAGTCCATGCCGCTGTTGAGCCCGGAGAGTCCCGAAGAAATGTCCTCGAGTGTCCCGGCAAGCTGGTCGAATTCCGAGCCAAGCGCGGTGAAGCCCTCGGCCTTAACCGCTTTAGCCTGTTCTTCGGCCGCCGCCTTCATCTTATTGACCCTGGTGACCCAGCCGTCCCTGTCATTGGACAGGAAAGCATTGAATGCCGCGTCAGTGCTGAGTATCTCTACCGTGACCGCATCCAGCGTCTTTAGCGATGATGCCGTGTCCTTCGCGGACTTCGCGGCTTTGTCGATCGCGTCTGTATCGAGTTTTCTTTCCTTGGCGAGCTCCTTCTCAGCCTCCTTGAGGACCTTATCGTTTGCCGATAGGACGTCCTGTGTGCTGCCTATGAAGTTGCCCGACACCTTCAGCAGATCGCCCGCCGCATCAGTGAGTCCCGCCGCCGAATTCGCGAGAGTGATGCAGCCGTTGATGTCCCCGCTGAGGTCATCTATCCTGTCCGCGAGGTCGGAAAGCAGCTGAGTCGGATCGGTCCCGTTCGCTTCCGCCACCTCCGCCGCGTCTGTTACATAGGACGCGAGGGTCTCAACGAACGCCGCGTTGACCTCCTCCTGCAGAGCAGTCTTGGCCTTGCCGGTTATCTTAGGCGCTATCGCGTTCTTCTTTTCATTTTCGTAGTACCTGATCTCCGGGTTGGAGAGGTCGCCGCGCGTGAAGCTCAGCACGTCAGCGGAGAAGTCCTCCGGTATGACGAGCGCCGCATAGTAGTCGCCGGCATACACGCCCTCGATCGCGTCTTCTTCTCCTTCCACGAAGACCCAGCCGATATCGTCGTTTGCCTCCAGCGCTTCAACTATCTTGTCGCCCACGTTTATCTTCAGTCCCGCTACGGAAGATCCCCCGTCCAGATTGGTCACGGCGACGGATATGCGCCCAGTCGCGTCAGACTCGTACGGTGACCAGTTGGAGAATATGTTGAACCACGCGTAAAGACAGGGGATTATGCAAAGTCCCATGATGGTGATCATCGCGACCACGCTGCCCGTTATCTTCCTTAAATCGCGCCGCATTATCCTGAGGATGTTCTTCATTGCTCATCCTCCTTTGGCCTGCGCGCCTCTATCTTTCCGCGGATCATCTCGCGCCTCTCGCTGATCCTCTCGCCCAGCTGCTCTGTCCCGGGGAAAAGCACGCCGAAGTCTGCCTCGCGGTCGGTGACCTCCTCGAGAGTCTTCTCCACTGAGTCATCGATGTACTCGATGGTGATGAGGTATATCGAGAGCGCGAACATGCAGAGCACCCAAATGATAAGGAATACAATTTTGTCGCTTCCGGTGACCCACAGTATGACTCCGAGTATGACCGGCAGCAGCAGGAGCAGTATCATGCCGTTCCTGATGCGTCTCTTGTTGTGCAAATGCATGTCTAGCCCGCGCTCAAGCAGCTGCTGGTAAAGCTCTTCGTAGCGGCTGTCCTGTCTGTCGTCCATCTACAGCACCTCCGTTTCTTCGAGCTTTTCGGACACGAAACGGTTCATGCCCATGAAAGGCCTGCGTATCAGCAGACCTATGGCGAGAGCAAGCACCGCGAAGAGCATCAGCTCCGCCAGGTATTTTATGAAGTCGTGCCCGTAAGTGCCGCAGAGAGCCTCTCTCATGGCGTTGATGGCGTACGGGAACGGGAAGAATCTGAATATCTTGCTGAAGACCGGCGGCAGTATCTCGATAGGATACGAGCCGCTCGAGCCTGCTATCTGCAGCACCATGACGACTACGACGATGGCCTTTCCCACGTCGCCGAACGCCAGGGTCAGCGCGTATATGAGCATGACGAAGACGAAACTGGTGACCGCGGCCGACAGCCACATCAGCCAAGGATGCACCGGACTGCAGTGGAGCAGGAATATGTCCCCCGCGACTATGACAGCCGCCTGCGCCTGCCCTATCAGGAAGAACAGAAGGAAGCGCCCGAAGAATTCCTGTGTTTCCGTCGCCTCCGGATATTTCTTTCTGTCGATATGCGTTTTGAGTATCGAGACGAGTATTACCCCTCCTACCCAGATCGCGAGCACGGAGTAGAACGGCGCCATCGCGGCTCCGTATGACGCTACCTGATATATCTCCTCGACCTCGGTGTCGACAAGCGATGAGAAGAACCTTGCGTACTTCTTCGGATCTCCTCCAAGGAGTTCCACCAGAAGAGCGAGCCTGTCGTCGTCCGACGCCGCCTCCACCTTCGCGATGATGTCGTCTATCTTGTCTGCCGTCGCGCGGAACATCGTCTGCATCTGCAGCAGAGACGCGTCGAGTTCGGTGACCGTGCTGTCCGCGCCTTCAAGTACAGGGCGCATGTCCCCAAGCATCACGGACATGCTCTCCATCAGCGGCTCCATGAGACTGATGGTAGTGTCCATGGACTCTATCAGGGAATCCACAGCCTCGCTGAGGGACGTCTGGCTCAGCTTTTTGAGTTCCTCCGCCACAGCCGAGGCCTCACCCACGTCAGGCAGCGCGTTGGCTAGTGTGTCTATGTCGCTGATCATGCTGGTGAGGACCGCCCTCATGGCATTGACAGCCGGCGCCCCTTCAGTCTCCGGAAACATGGCAAGCAGACCCTCGAGGTCGGACTTCAGCGCGTTGGCCTGCTCCTTCGCCTCATCGATGAGTGCCTGCCTCTCAGCATCCGAAAGGCCGCCTCCGCTGAGCTTATCGAGAGTCTCCTCGAGTGCCGCGCGCTTCTTCTCAATGCTTTTCTCCCTGCTCTTCAGCACTTTGCTGAGCACCGAGAGGCTGCTTCTGGCCTTCGCGAGGTCGCTTCCCGCGTTGGAGGCCGTCCTGCCGGCTTCCCTGCTCGCCTTGCTCAGCTTAGTCTCGGCGCTGCTGATGCCCGAGTGGATGCCGCTGCTCCTGGACGTGAACGAGCTGATCGCCGAGTCATAGGCGTTCAGCGTGTCCCTGAGATCCTTGAGCCGTTCGATGATGGAGTCCGCGGTGTCCCTGTCGGAGATCTCGTCCGCAAGCTCATTGGTCTCATCAAATATCTGGCCGAATACCGTCTCAAGATATTTGGTCTTTATGGATTCGCGAACGTTTGACGCGGCAGTCTCCGTGATCTTTGCCGCCACAGCGTTCTTCTTTGTGTTCTCGTAGAATGTGATCGGCTCCTTCTGATCCAGCAGGGCCTGCTCAAAGTGGTACATGTCGTAGGTGAAGTTGTCCTCGAAGACGATCGCGGCGTAGTACTTTCCGGAGCGGACTCCTTCTATGGCCTCGTCGGCGCTGTCTGGGAACCTCCATCCTATCTTGTCGCTGCCGCGCAGATCGTCAAAGACCTCCTCTGCCATGTTGACGTGCGTGCCGTCCTCAAGGTCGATGCCCGGATCGAGCGACGCGAGGGCTATCTCGATCCCGCCCGTGTTGGCGTAAGGATCGCCGTTGGCGTAGATGTTTACCCAGGCGTAGAGGGCCGGCAGCACGGAAATCGCCACTACAATAGCCAGCGCGAAAAAGCGCCGGCCTACTGAAAAAATGTCATTCTTGAATATGGACAAAACTGTCCTCAACGCAGTAATAACCTTCCCTTACAATAACGGAACTGCCGCCCACAGCGGCTTCTATAAACGATGTTTGTGTTTTGATGCTTTTATACGGCTCACGGCTCTGGAGAGCTCGGCGCTCGCGAGAGCCACGTCGCGCTGGGAGTTGGCCCTCTTCATGTCTTCTCTGGCCTTCTCTTCCGCGCGTCTGGCTCTGGCTTCGTCTATTTCTTCCGGATTCTCGGCAGTGTCGACGAGTATCATCACTTCGTTGTTCTCTACCTTCAGCAGACCGTCTGACACGGCCCACACCTGTTTCCCGGATATCCCAAGAGCCTTAGCCTCTTCACCTGCCGGGACAAACTCTATTATGCCCGGCACCACAGCCATGATGAGATTGGAATGGTGCGCCAGAATACCGACGCTGCCTTCCGTTGTCATGAGTGACACGGATTCAGCGTCTCCGTCATATACCATATGCTCGCTGGCCATAAAGTGAAGTTTGAATGTATTCATCTTAAAGTGTCTTTGCCTTTGCTATAACGTCGTCGATGGTTCCGACGTTGAAGAATGCCTGCTCAGGATACGCGTCCATCTCGCCGCTTACGATCGCGCCGAAGCCCTTGATGGTGTCGGCAAGCTGAACGTACACGCCCGGCAGTCCCGTGAACTTCTCGGCAACATGCGTCGGCTGCGACAGGAACCTCTGGATCTTACGCGCTCTGTACACGGTCGACTTGTCCTCGTCGGAAAGTTCGTCCATGCCGAGGATGGCGATGATGTCCTGCAGCTCCGCGTATTTCTGCAGTATCTCCTGCACCCTCCTGGCGACCTCGTAGTGCTCTTCGCCAACGATGTCAGCCTCAAGGATACGCGATGTCGAATCGAGCGGGTCTACCGCCGGATAGAGTCCCATCTCAGCGATCTTACGCGAAAGTACGGTAGTCGCGTCGAGGTGGGCGAACGTCGTCGCAGGAGCCGGGTCGGTCAGGTCGTCGGCCGGTACGTATACCGCCTGTACGGATGTGATCGAGCCCGCCTTCGTGGAGGTGATCCGCTCCTGCAGGGCGCCCATCTCTGATGCCAGCGTCGGCTGATATCCTACGGCCGAAGGCATACGGCCCAGCAGTGTCGACACTTCGGAACCCGCCTGTACGAATCTGAATATATTGTCGATGAAGAGCAGCACGTCCTTGTTCTGCTTATCGCGGAAATACTCCGCCATCGTCAGTCCCGACAGGCCTACTCTCATTCTTACGCCCGGCGCCTCATTCATCTGTCCGAACACCATGGCCGTCTTGTCCATGACGCCGGCCTCTTTCATCTCCTTCCAGAGGTCGTTTCCTTCCCTGGAACGCTCGCCTACTCCCGTGAATATGGAGTAGCCGCCGTGCTCCATGGCTACGTTATGGATGAGTTCCTGTATGAGTACGGTCTTGCCGACTCCGGCGCCGCCGAAGAGGCCGATCTTTCCGCCCTTCGAATACGGCTCCAGAAGGTCGATGACCTTGATGCCTGTTTCGAGTATCTCGACTGACGGGCTGATCTCGTCAAAGCCCGGCGCCTTCCTGTGGATCGACATCCTTTCGACGTCATCAGGGATAGGCTCGCCGTCATCGATAGGCTCGCCCAGCACGTTGAACATGCGGCCGAGCACCACGTCTCCTACAGGCACTCTTATGGAGTCGCCCGTTGCCGTGACTTCCATGCCGCTGCTCATTCCCTCGGAGCCCGAGAGCATGACGCACTTTACGGTGTTGTTTCCGATATGCTGCGCCACCTCCATGACGAGGGTCCTGTCTCCGAGTTCTACGGTCAGGGCTTCGTTGATCCTTGGCATCTGGCCTTCATCGAATTCCACGTTTATTACAGATCCCGAGACCTGCACTATACGTCCGGTCATAATAATCTCCTTGGTTTTTATCTGTTGCTCTTGCTTCTGAGACTCCGCGCTCCGGATGAGATCTCGGTGATCTCCTGAGTGATCGCGTTCTGTCTCAGATGGTTGTATTCAAGTTCGAGGTGATCGAGCAGTTCGCTCGCGTTGTCATTGGCGGAATCCATCGCCATCATCCTTGCGCTCTGCTCGGATGAATAGCTGTTGACCAGCGCCGAATACACATATCCTACGAGGTACGACTGCATTATCCTCTCGAGCACGGTCTTCACATCAGGCTCATATTCGAACACCGTCGAGGCGTTCGTATCCGTCTCGGTGCCTTCAGGCACGAAGTCGTCCCTGTCGAACGGGATCAGTCTGTCGTACATCGCGGTGCCCGAACTCATTCCGCCGGAGAACTCCGTGTAGCATACATACAGCCTGTCGAACAGTCCGGCGTCGAAATCGTCGAGGAGCTCCCTGGTGATGTCTCTGGCCATCGCCAGCGACGGCTGATTCATCGAATGCGTAAAGCTCTCAACGACCTGCTCTCCGCGAGTCCTGAAAAAGCGCCATCCGAAATCGCCCACGATGTACAGCCTGTACTCGTCGCTCTTATTCATCAGCGCGAGCGCTTCCTTGAGGACGTTCTGGTTGTACGCTCCGGCAAGGCCCTTGTCACCTGTTATCACGAGTATGCCGTTGCGCCCGCCTGTTACGGACTCGTCGACCCCGGAGTCATAATATCTGCTGGTTATGTCGCCTTCAATGGCGAACATCCTGCGGATCTCCTTCCTCAGAAGGTCAAAGTAAGGCTTCGTCTCCTCGGCTTCCTTGCGGGCGCGCCGCATCTTGGTCGAAGAGATAAGATACATCGCGTTCGTGATCTTCTGGGTGTCGCTTACGCTCTTGATTCTGTTTTTTATCTCTTTGGTCGAAGGCATTGATTACGCCGCTTTATACTTTTCCTTGAACTTAGCGGATATATCCAGTATCTCCTGCTTCAGATCATCCGGAAGCTGTCCTTCCCTGTCGATCCTTTCGCAGAGGTCCCTGTGATCCGACTCGAACATTTCGATCAGCGCTTCGATGAACTTAGGCACTTCCGGCGCAGGGATATCCTGCATGGTGTGCGCCAGCGCCATCACGAGGGTGATGACCTGTTCGTGCTGCGGCTTCGGCTTGTACTGCTTCTGTCTCAGCATGCGCATGAGGCCCTGGCCGTACTGAAGCTGAGCGCGCGTCTGATCGTCCAGGTCGGACGCAAACTGTGTGAAGACTTCCATCTCGCGGTACTGTGCGAGGTCGATCCTCAGCGTACCGGCGGCCTTCTTCATGGCCTTTGTCTGGGCGTCGCCTCCTACACGGGAAACTGACAGACCGACGTTTACGGCAGGTCTCTGACCCGAGAAGAAGAGGTCTGACTCCAGGAATATCTGGCCGTCTGTGATCGAAATGATATTTGTAGGGATGTATGCGGATACATCGCCCGCCTGCGTCTCGACTATAGGCAGAGCAGTTATGGAACCGCCGCCGATCTCGTCGGAAAGTCTCGCGGCTCTCTCAAGCAGTCTCGAATGCAGGTAGAATACGTCGCCCGGATACGCCTCGCGGCCCGGCGATCTGTCGAGCAGCAGCGAGAGCGCACGGTAAGCTACGGCGTGCTTTGAAAGATCGTCGTAAACGATGAGCACGTCCTTGCCCTGGTGCATGAAATACTCGGCCATGGCGCAGCCCGCGTACGGCGCGATGTACTGCAGCGGAGCCGGGTCGCTCGCCGAAGCTGTGACTATGATGGAGTGGTCCATGGCGCCGTGCTTCTTCAGGGTCTGCTGTATCTGGACCACCGAAGAAGTCTTCTGGCCTATGGCCACGTAAATGCAAATGCAGTTTTTGCCGTTCTGGTTGATGATGGCGTCGGTCGCTATAGCGGTCTTGCCCGTCTGCCTGTCGCCGATGATCAGCTCTCTCTGCCCCCTGCCTATAGGGAACATGGAGTCAATCGAGAAGATGCCCGTCTCAAGCGGCGTGTCTACAGGCTGCCTGTCGATGATAGGCGGGGCCTGAGCCTCTACAGGCATGTATCCCGACTCCCTGATCTCACCGAGGCCGTCCACCGGCGTACCAAGCGAGTCGACTACTCTTCCGAGGAATCCTTCGCCTACCGGTGTACCCGCTGTCTTTCCGGTCCTCTTTACCGAGGAACCCTGCGTGACGCTCTCATCACTGCTGAAAAGAACGCAGCCGATGGTGTCTCTGCGGATATCCTGGACCATGCCCCTGACTCCGTCCGCGAAGAGAAGGATCTCTCCGAATGTCGCGTGCGGAAGTCCTGCAACAGTCGCGATGCCGTCGCCTACCGTGATGACCTCGCCGACCTGCTCGGCCATTGCCTCCGGCGTCCATGTCTTGATGCTCTCCTTGAGCAGCGGGATGATGTTGCCGTTGTTTGTAGGCACCTTGACGAGCGTGTCCCTCAGCTGGCGGAACCTTCCGCCGACCGACCAGTCGTAAATGTCCGATCCGACTTCAAGTCTGAAGCCGCCCGGGAAAGCGTCGGACTTTTCCCATTCAAGGGATATGTCTTCGCCGTATTTCTTCTTTAAAAATTGTCCGAACCTCGCCTTTTGCTCTTTGCTCGGCTCTGCCGCCGAGTAAATGACTGCGGTGCGGATCATTTCTTCCTTACTCATTTATCCGCCTCCTCCGCAGCATCGAGGAACTGGTCGAAAGCATCCGAAGCCGTCTGCTCGAGAGTGAGCTTCTCCATCGCGTCGGTGACCATCTCCGTGATCTCCTTCTGCGCGGACTCTATGATCTCTTTCTTCTCCCTGTCGGCTTCACCGCGGGCATCCGAAATGATCTTCTCCGCCTCTCCCCGCGCAGCCGCAAGTCTGCGTTCTCTCTCGGCTTCGATCTCCTTGCTCATCCTGCTCTTCTCAGCCCTTACCTCTTCATCAAAGGCTCTTTCCTTTTCCTCATAAGAAGCCTTGCTGGACTCGGCGTCGGCAAGCGCCTGAGTGGCCTTGCTGTCCATGTCAGCATAATGAGCCTCTCTGCCGTCCATGAAGTTCTTGACCGGCTTGTAGAGGAGTATGTACAGCGCTCCGAAGAGAATGGTGAAGTTGAACAGGTGCAGTAAGATCTGCTGCCAGTCGATATTAAGTGGTACTCCTGTCATCTGATATCTCCCTGTCTTTCAAATGTAACGGTCTGCTGAAGCTTCCGTTAAAGCACGAATATGATCAGGATGACCGTGAGCAGCGCGTAGATGACTACTGTCTCGATGAATACGAGTCCGAGCATGAAGCTTGTACGGATCTTGCCGTCTGCTTCAGGCTGCCTTGAAATACCTTCGGAAGTCTTGGCACCGAAAATACCCATGCCGATCGCGCCTCCGCATGCAGCGAGTCCGATCGCGATTCCCGCGGCTATGGCCTTGAGGCCTGTAGTAGTAGCTGCTGCTGCAGCGGCTGCATCGCCGGCAGCCGCGCCATCGCCGCTGTCAGCGAATACTGCGGCCGTCAGGATCATCATCATGGCGGCAGCGACCATTGCAAGTACGATCGCCAGTCTTCTCAGTTTCTTTGCATTCAGGTTACGCATTTCTTTTCTCCTTATATATTCATTGATATGAATTGACTGATTGATTGTTCAGGTGTGCCGCTGCTATGCTACAGGGTCCTGATTTACAACAGTAACGCGTTTCTTTCCGCGTTGCTTCTTTACTTTTGGCTTCTTCTCCACTTTCTCGGAAACCTCTCCGTAGAAGAGCGAGGTCAGCATCGTAAGCACGTATGCCTGGATCAGCGCGTGCAGCAATGTGAACAGCACTCCGACTATGACCGGCACCACATAGCTCATCGACGTGTAATAGTATACGAGCTCCGTGACCAGCGCTCCGGATATCAGGGCTCCGAAAAGTCGGAAGCTGAGCGAGAGCGGCAGTGAGAAGTCTTTGAGCGTCTTGCCTATGCCCTTGATCCCGTTGCCGGCTATGCCGCCCGACATGATCACCAGGTATGAAAGGCAGCCCATCATGATCGCTCCGTTGATATCCGCCAGCGGTGCCGGCAGGGATATCGCGTGCCCTGCGGTCGTCATCACCTGCACTCCCAGAAGCTCAAACAGCGTGCCCGTAAAAATATACGAGCCGGCCGCGAATATGTAAGCGCCGAGGAATCCGTTGAGATGCTTCGAATTGGTTTTGGCCATTCCGTCGAATATGCCCACCACCATCTCGAGGATCATCTGAAACTTTCCCGGTACCAGTTTGAAGCGCGGTATGACGAATATCCTGCATATGAGCGCGAAGATTATCATGATGCCGGACACCATGAAGCCCGCGATAAGTCCCGGATTGACATCCTTGAGTCCGAAGAGGCTGATCCTGTTGACATCATGCATGACAGCGTCACGCATGACGACCTGCACAGACTCTTCTTCGCCTCCGTGACCACCGGTCAGGATTGCTCCGATCATGAAAACCAGCGCAACTGCAGAAAAGAAGATTATCGCTTTTTTACGCTCTTTTTTGGTCATAAGCATAATGCTCCTTTTATCATTTCTAACTGTAGATTTTACCACTTTGGGGCCTCAATTAACACCCTTATGATTCAAGTTGTGTGTCGCCCGGCCGGTCCCGGAGCATAAACATGACCGCTTCCTATCCCCGGGAAGCGGCCGTATACAACATGTTGAGTGTCATTCCTGTTTTATTATTGTTATTCTTCCTCATCTCCGTCCGCAGTAAGCGTTCTGAATATGATCGTGACCGCAAGCTGTACTGCCAGTATGATGGCCATCAGCAGGGTCCATCTGTCTGTCATGATCATCGGCTGTGTCAGGTCTTCGGTCATGAAGAATACCAGCGCGGCAAACACTGCGACAATCAGTCCGGCGATCACAAATATAATGCCGGAGCGCTCGCCTTCTCTGCGCTTCCTTATGGATCTCACTAACATGAACACGAACAGTGCTGCCGTAGCCAGCATACAGAGCAGATTGACCAGGGCCCATCCTCCGTTTTCGGCAAGAGGCACGTCCTGATCATCGATGTCTGCCGGTTCATCCGGCGTATCCGGTGTATCCGGTGTGTCGGCAGCCGGAACAGGTCCGTCATCGATATCCGTACCTGCAGGAGCAGCCGGTGTTACAGTCCCACCGGCGTTTCCGCCGCCGCCACCGTTGCCGCCGCCATTATTGCCGCCACCGCCGTTGCCGCCGTCGTTGTCGTCATCGTCGGCTGGCGCCGGCTCAGGCTTGGCAACCGCCGTGAATTCCGCCTTGTATGTCGCGTCACCGGTCACCTCAGAGATATCCGGTGTCCAGCCTTTGAACTTATATGTGTATTTTTTGGTTTCAGGCCTGGTCGGAGTACTTCCGTCATATGAAGGTGTGCTTCCGTATTCCTCTTTTGTGTCCTGAAGCACCGTGCCGTTATAGTTTACGAATTTGACGTCATACTTCCTTACCGTCTCAGTGTACGTCGCCTTGTAAGTGGCATCCCCGGTGACATCCGCGATCTCAGGATTCCATCCGGCAAAGGTATAATCGTACTGCGCGGTCGACTCTTTGGTCGGATCAGCAGGTTTTTTGATGTTGTCAGCTTCAGTGCCGTAATCATACTTCACAGCATCCTTGATTACCGATCCGTCATCATCAACGAATTTGACGTCATATTTCCTTAACGTTGCTTTGTACTTTGCCTTGTAAGTGGCATTCCCGGTTACAGCCGAGACCTCAGGCTCCCATCCGTCAAAAGTATAATCGTACTGCGCGGTCGACTTTTTGGTCGGATCGGCAGGCTTTTCAATATCGGAAGCCGGCGTATCAAAAGCGTAGGCCTTTGCGTCCTTCAGGACAGTTTCGCCGTCGTCATCGACGAATTTGACTACAGGCTGTATGGTCAGCTTTCCCTCTTCCATCGTTCCGAGCTCGTAATTGATCCCGTAATCATAGTTGTCAGACCAGGCTTCGATGCCCGGGTCGGAATCGAAAGATCCGTTATCATACGGATCTCTTTTCGGATCCGTGCCATATGAAGGTTTGTAGCCGGTAAGAGTCAGCACATGATCTTTATGCAGTCCCGTTACTTTGCATTCGTCGGTCTCCACAGGATCCGACCCGGTACCGGTCACTTCGCTGACCTCGTACCCCTTTTGCTCTTCACCGTTATACGCAACGGTCTTATCCTTTACAGTGACATCCAGATCCCAGAAGTTCTCCTCGAGAGCTCCGAACCAGAATACATCGTCCGGACGACCGGCGGACGGCAGCACGTTATCACCGAACAGCTTCGGTGTTGCTCTGACTACAACAGCCTTCCTTTTAGTCTTCTCGTCCGTGACATATGCAAGCTTGCTTCGTGTGCCGGCACTTGTTCCCTGAAAAGCCTGTGCCCCGATCTTCTTCACCTTTGACGTGTCCCCGAATTTGACATATTCGAGACTGTTACACCCTTTGAAAGCGGTCTGCCCGACTGTTTCAAGCCCATCAGGGAGGATCACTCCGCTTATGTTCTTAGACCCGTCGAATGCGTTTTGTCTGATCGTTTTGAGCTTTGTACAATTCGAAAGATCTATTTTTGTCAACGCGTCGCACGGACTGAAGGCCTGATTCATGATCTCTTCGAGATCTGTCATCTTTGAGAAGTCGAAACTGCTGAGCTTGCTGCATCTTCTGAAAGCGCTCCAGCCGATGCGCTGTATGGAACTGCATGTTTCTACGGTCGTAAGCTTGTCGAAATCCTGAAAAACTCCGGTATTCAGCTGATCGACTTTATATTCCCCGTCATATGGCGGCACATAGGAATTATTGTCCCATTTTGCCTTCCATCCTATGCCCGTGATCCCGTCCCTGATCACTATCTTATCTACTTTATTCTTAAGAGCCCCGCCGTCTGTGAATTGAAGCTTGCCGCTGACAACCTTTCTGTAGGAGTCGTCTTTCCCGGTGCCTGTATTCTTGAACAGCTGCGTGACCGCTTTTTCCTCATCTGAGGCCGGTGCCGGAAGGTCTTCAGGAAAACCTTCGAGCGAGTCCTTAGGCAGACTTGGATCATTATTAAGGTAGACCGTCATGGTCCCGTCTTTGAGCACCCATATAACGCCCTTTTCCGGATTGCCGTATCCCCATTCCAGCTCTGTGCCGCCTGCCGCGTAGCCGCGAACCGGCATACACGCAAAGAATACGACGCAAAGCGTCAGAACGAGGATCATCATATTCAGCACAGTGTACTGTCTTTTCGGCATCAGTCAGCTCCCTTTCAAATGCGCGTATTACAATAAAATATTATACAGCCAATATCGTTTACTTAAAATAGTTAACAATGCGTTATTAGCAGCCTGCGCACGGCTGCAATAAAAAGGGACTCACCGTTAAGGCGAGTCCCTTCATTACTCAGTGATCATTACACGAGTTCGAGGAATACTGCTTCCGCGTTGTCTCCCTGCCTAGGTCCCAGCTTGAGGATCCTTGTGTATCCTCCATTGCGGTTCTCATAGCCCGGAGCGATCTCATCGAAGAGTTTAGTCACAACATCTTCATCGAACAGATACTCAAGGCACTGTCTTCTTGCGTGAAGGTCGCCCTTCTTGGCAATAGTGATCAGCTTCTCAGCCTGACGGCCTGCTTCCTTAGCTCTCATTTCCGTTGTTGTGATTCTGCCTTCTCTGAAAAGATCGGTAACCAGGTTTCTCAGCATGGATTTTCTGTGTGCAGAATTTCTGCCCAGCTTTCTATAACCTTTCATTGATGGCTCCTTTCAAATTACTCTTCTTCGCTCGGCTTGAGTGACAGCCCCAGCTCAGCGAGTTTGTTTTTAACTTCTACCAGCGACTTCATTCCGAGGTTCCTGACCTTCATCATGTCTTCCTCGGTCTTCTGCGTGAGTTCTTCGACCGTGTTGATTGACGCCCTCTTGAGGCAGTTGTATGAACGCACGGACAGTTCGAGTTCTTCGATCGCCATGACGAGAGCCTTCTCCTTGCGGTCCTCATCCTTCTCGATCATGAACTTCATGTCGCCGACTTCTTCACCAAGGCCGATGAACAGCTCAAGGTGCTCCTGGATTATCTTGGCTCCGATCGAAACGCCTTTTTCAGGGGCGATCGAACCGTCAGTCCAGATCTCCAGGACGAGTCTGTCAAAGTCTGTTACCTGACCGACTCTGGTGTTTTCTACCGTGAAGTTGACCTTTCTTACAGGTGTGAAGATCGAATCTACCGGGATGACGGCGATCGGTGTCTCAGGGGTCTTGTTCTGCTCTGCAGGAACGTAGCCCTTACCTGTCGCGATGTTCATCTCCATGACCAGTGTCGCGTTGTCCGCCAGAGTGGCAATGTGCAGATCCGGGTTGAAGATCTCAGTGCTCGAATCCACGATGATGTCCTTGGCCGTGACTTCGCAAGGTCCTACGGCATTGATGATGGCTCTTCTGTCCTCATCTCCGTCGACTCTTACAGCGAGTCTTTTGAGGTTGAGGATGATCTCGGTCACATCCTCCTTTACGCCGGGGATCGTCGAGAACTCATGAAGGATCCCGTCGATCTTGACGCTTGTGATGGCTGCGCCCGGAAGAGAGCTCAGCAGTACTCTTCTCATGCAGTTGCCGAGAGTCGTACCGTATCCTCTCTCGAGAGGTTCGATAACGAATTTGCCGTAACGTCCGTTTTCATCAACTTCTTTGGTAATTGTTGGCTTAATAATCTCGATCATTATCTTCCCTCCCTGGATTATTCAGTTTTAAACGACTGCTTATATCGCCGGCACAGGCCGGCTCAAGCGACTATCTTGAATAGAACTCTACGATGTAGTGCTCTTCGATAGGAAGATCGATATCTCCTCTTTCCGGAGTTCTGGTGATCTTACCCTCGAATTTATCAAGATCGAGGTCGATCCAGGCAGGAGTTGTGATGATCATCTCTTTGAGTTCATTGAACTTCGGGGATGACTGCGACTTTGCCTTTACGGATACGACGTCACCGGCTTTGAGCTCCATCGAAGGGATGTCTGCCTTCTTGCCGTTTACCAGGAAGTGGCCATGATTAACGAGCTGACGGGCTTCTCTTCTTGTAGCAGCGAATCCCATCCTGAATACTACGTTGTCCAGTCTGCTCTCGAGCATGATGAGGAGGTTCTCACCTGCTCCGCCTTTCCTCTTCGAGGCCTTCTCGAACAGGTTGCGGAACTGGGTCTCGCTGAGTCCGTAGGTGAATCTTACCTTCTGCTTCTCGGTCTGCTGGATACCATATTCGCTCTTCTTGCGGCGTCTTACAGCGCCATGTCTCTTAGACTTCTTATTTACACCCAGGTACTGTGGCTCGATGCCGAGGGCTCTTGCTCTCTTCAGTACAGGTCCTCTATCTCTTGACATATACTATGCTCCTCCTTCCCGATTAGACTCTTCTCTTCTTAGGCGGTCTGCAACCATTGTGCGGAATCGGTGTGATGTCCTTGATCATGGTTACCTTGAGGCCTGCAGTTTCAAGTGCTCTTACTGCGGAATCTCTGCCGGATCCCGGTCCCTTGACATAAACTTCAACTGTCTTAAGACCGTGCTCCATGGCCGCCTTAGCCGCTACTGTAGCTGCCTCTGCTGCCGCGAACGGAGTGCTCTTACGGGAGCCTCTGAAACCGTTCGAACCGGCGGAAGACCAGCTGAGTGCGTTTCCGTCCATGTCGGTCAGTGTGATCAGCGTATTATTGAAGGTGGACTGGATATGAGCCTGGCCACGTTCAACGTTCTTACGTTCTCTTTTCTTTTTACGTACTGTTTTCTTAACAGCTGCCATAACTTATACCTCCTTCCCCTTATCTCTTCTTTCCGGCGAGGCGCTTCGGACCCTTGCGTGTCCTTGCGTTCGTCTTTGTCTTCTGACCCCTTACAGGGAGTCCTCTTCTGTGTCTGATGCCTCTGTAAGATCCGATCTCCATGAGCCTCTTGATATTGAGCGATACCTCTCTTCTGAGGTCACCCTCTACCATGTAGTCAGCGTCGATGACTCTTCTGATCTTACCGGCGTCCTCTTCTGTCAGATCTCTGACTCTGATGTCAGGATCTACGCCAGCCTTCTTGAGAATTTCTCTCGATGTGTGAAGACCGATCCCGTAGATATATGTGAGGCCGTATTCGATCCTCTTATCTCTAGGCAGGTCTACTCCGGCAATTCTTGCCATTCTGTTCCTCCTTTCCCATCTTCCGTCGCCTTTCCGGGGGCGATACAGACGGGTGTTCCATGTTTGATTTGAAGTGTTTACCGCAGCCCCGGCGCTGCGCACTTTTTAACTATTATCAGTACTAGCCCTGGCGCTGTTTGTGCTTAGGGTTCTCGCAAATGACCATTACGCGGCCATGTCTCTTGATGATTTTGCACTTGTCGCACATAGGCTTAACAGATGCTCTGACTTTCATTTCATGTCCTCCAGTTTACTCTTACTTCTCTCTCCAGGTGATCCTTCCGCGGGTCAGATCATAAGGCGATAATTCGACCTTGACTCTGTCTCCAGGCAGGATACGGATGTAGTTCATCCTGATCTTGCCGGAGATGTGAGCGAGAATCTCGAAACCGTTGTCCAGCTTCACCTTGAACATTGCATTAGGCTGAGCGTCGATAACGGTGCCCATCGCCTCTATCGTGTTGCTTTTAGCCATTAGTTCCTCCTATTGAAGCGTCAATATCTCCGGTTCTCCGTCGGTGACTAATATCGTGTTCTCATAGTGAGCGGCCTTTTTGCCGTCCGCCATGACTACGGTCCATTCATTGCCCAGCACCCTTACTTCGTAGCTGCCCAGGGCTATCATCGGCTCGATCGCGAGAGTCATGTTCCTCTCGATCTTCGCGCCCTTGCCCGGCTTGCCGTAGTTTGGGATGTACGGGTCTTCGTGGAGCTTGGTGCCGGTCCCGTGACCGGTGTAGTCCCTGATGACCCCCATGCCGAAGCTCTCGGCGTACTGCTGGACCGCGTGTCCTATATCTCCTATCCTGAAGCCTTCCATCGCGTACTTGATGCCTTCGAAGAAGCTCTGACGGGTGACATCGATGAGCTTCTGATCCTCGGCGCTTATAACGCCGACCGGATATGTGCGCGCCGCGTCGCTGTTGTAGCCTTTATACGTCGCGCCCACGTCGATGCTCACGATGTCTCCTTCCCTGAGCTTTCTCGCCGCGTTCGGTATGCCGTGGATGACCTCTTCATTGACTGACACGCAGGCTGCGGCGGGGAATCCGCCATAGCCCTTGAATGTCGGTGTCATGCCGTGTCCGGTTATTCTTTCCTCGACGAATTCGCTGATGTCCATCGTCGATACGCCCGGTCTGATGAATCCCGCGAGGTCATCGAGCAGTTCCGCCGTGACCTTGCAAGGCTCTCTCATAAGTTCGATCTCGCGTTTAGACTTGATTATTATCATGTCCCGCTTACTCTCCCATCTCCGCGACTATGTCTGCGAATACTTCGTTTGGGGTCTTCTCTGCGTTGAAGTTCTTAAGAGTTCCCGCCTTGGTGTAGTACTCGATCAGCGGAGCCGTAGACTCCTCATAGATCTCGATCCTCTTCTCAGCGGTCTCTCTTGTGTCATCCTTGCGCTGCTCGAGCTGGCCGCCGCACTTGTCGCATACGCCCTCTTTTGCAGGAGGCGAGAATACGACGTGGTAGCTTGCTCCGCAGTCCTTGCACAGTCTTCTGCCGGTAAGTCTCTGCATGAGAGTCTCATAGCCGACTTCGAAGTTGATGACAGCGTCGAGTTTCTGACCTTTCTTCTCGAGCATTTTGTCGAAGGCCTCCGCCTGAGCGATGGTCCTCGGGAATCCGTCGAGAAGGTATCCGTTTGCGCAGTCGTCCCATGTGAGTCTGTCGGCCACGAGGTCGACTACCAGCTCGTCAGGAACGAGTCTGCCGGAGTTTGTGTACTCCTGAGCCTTTTTGCCGAGTTCGGTACCCTCTTTGATGTTCTTGCGGAAGATGTCTCCCGTAGAGATCTGAGGGATGCCGTACTTCTCTACCAGTCTAACTGCCTGGGTGCCTTTGCCCGCACCCGGAGGTCCTAACAATACTGCTCTCATGATTACCTCTTTTACTTCAGGAAGCCCTGATAATTCCTCATCAGCATCTGATTTTCAAGCTGCTGTACTATGTCGAGCGCCACGCCCACCATGATCAGGAGTGATGTTCCTCCGAAGCTGAAGTTGAACGGAGTGAACACGCTTACGATCGTAGGGATGGTTGCTACTGCCGCGAGGAAGATTCCTCCGGCGAAGCACAGCCTGCTCATGATCCTGGACAGATATTCCACGGTTGCGGCTCCCGGTCTGATGCCCGGAATGAATCCGCCGTTCTGCCTCATGTTGTCGGCAACGTCTGCCGGATTGAACATTATCGCTGTGTAGAAATATGTGAAGAACACTGTCAGCAAAATGTTGAGTGCCGCATATACCCACACGCCCGGATTGCCCGAAGGCGACAGATACTTTGTGACGAAATCGGTGAATCCCGAGTTCGGTACGAAGTATGTTATCGTCAGCGGGAACTGCAGCAGCGATATCGAGAAGATGATAGGGATTACGCCCGCCGCGTTCACCTTCATAGGAATGTGAGTCGACTGGCCTCCGTACATCTTGCGTCCTACGACGCGCTTCGCGTACTGCACCGGAATCTTTCTTACGCCCTGCTGCATCTCGATGATGACCATCGTGATCAGGACAGCCACGATCAGCAGCGCTATGACAGCTACTACCGAAACGGCTCCGTCTTTGATCTGTGTGATAATGCCTCTGACTGTGGACGGAAGTCTCGCTACGATACCTCCGAAGATGATCATCGAGATACCGTTTCCGATACCGTACTCGTTGATCTGCTCACCGAGCCACATCAGGAACGATGTGCCTGCGGTCAGGACGATTATGATGGTGATCATGCTGAAAGCGCCCGTGTCGACGATCGCCCTTCTGAACAGACCTACCGTGAGACCTACCGCCTGGATAAGTCCGAGCACGACTGTCAGATATCTGGTGATCGTCGCCATCTTCTTGCGGCCTTCCGCTCCCTCTTTGGCGAGACGCTCAAAGTACGGGAACGCGATCGTCAGCAGCTGTATTATGATCGATGCGGTAATGTATGGGGTGATGCTCAGCGCGAATATCGTGAAGTTGCTGAACGCACCGCCCGAGAACAGGTCGAAGAGATCGAGAAGTCCGGTCTCTCCCGAAAACATCTGCGCAAGATACTCTCTGTCGATGCCCGGTACCGGAATATTCGAACCGATACGGTATACCAGGAGCATCAGAAGAGTGAATATGATCTTCTGTCTGATTTCCGGTATTTTCCACGCCTTAGAGAATGTCTTCACAAGTTCCATCAGATGACCTCTGCCTTTCCGCCTGCCTTTTCGATCTTTTCAGCAGCGCTTTTTGTGAATTTCTCAGCCTTTACGGTGAGCTTCTTTTCGAGTTCGCCGTTTCCGAGGATCTTTACTCCGTCGAGCGCCTTGCCAACAAGGCCGGTCTCGAGCAGAAGAGCAAGATCTACTACTGTTCCGTCTTCGAATCTGTTGAGATCCTTGACGTTTACTTCGGCGTATTCCTTAGCCCATTTGTTGTTGAAGCCTCTCTTAGGGAGTCTTCTGTAGAGTGGCATCTGGCCACCCTCGAAGCCGAGTCTTACTCCGCCGCCGCTTCTGGAGTTCTGACCGTTCATGCCTCTGCCGGCAGTTGTGCCCTGTCCGGTACCCTGGCCGCGGCCGATCCTCTTAGGAGCTTTCGTGGAGCCCTCAGGCTTTTTAAGTTCATGAATTCTCATGGCCTTTGCCCTCCTTACAGTTCTTCTACTTTGAGCAGATGAGAGACCTTCTTGATCGCTCCTCTTGTCGCAGGAGAATCCTCAAGCTCTACCGAGTGATGGAGTTTCCTGAGTCCGAGTGCCTCAACGGTCTTCTTCTGCCTAGGCTGACAAGCGATAGGGCTCTTGACCAATGTGATTCTCAGTTTTGCCATTTCCCTTGCCTCCTATCCGATGATCTCTTCCGGCGTCTTGCCGCGGCGTCTTGCGACTTCCTCTACGGTAGTCAGGTTCTTGAGACCTTCCATAGTCGCCCTGGCCATGTTGCCGGTGTTGCTCGTTCCGAGCGATTTGGCTCTTACGTCCTTGATGCCTGCTGCCTCGAGTACTGTACGAACGGATGAACCCGCGATAACTCCTGTACCCTTTGCTGACGGCATGATGAGGACCTTGCCCGCTCCGAACTCACCAACAGTCGCGTGAGGGACTGTTGTCCCGACTGTCGGTACGTATATCATTTTCTTCTTAGCATCTTCTGTAGCTTTTCTTACAGCTTCAGGGATCTCGATCGCCTTTCCGAGGCCCATTCCTACATGACCCTCGCCGTCGCCGACAACTACTGTGACGGAGAATCTCATGTTTCTTCCGCCCTTAACTGTCTTGGCAACACGTCTGATGTCCACGATCTCTTCCGTAAGTTCCAGCTTGGATGCGTCTACTTTACTCTGCATTTACGTATCCTCCCTTAGAAATCCAATCCGGCTTCGCGTGCTGCATCAGCGAGTTCCTTGACTCTGCCGTGGAAGAGGTATCCGCCTCTGTCAAAGCACACTTCCTTGATTCCTGCTGCAACAGCTTTCTCTCCGATCGACTTGCCGACCGCCTTGGCAGCTTCCTTGTTGCCGCCGTAAGCGATCTCCTTCTTGAGATCCTTATCGAGCGAGCTTGCGCTGACAAGAGTCTTGCCGTTGACATCGTCGATGATCTGTACCGAGATATTGGCGTTCGATCTGAACACGCACATCCTCGGCTTCTCAGGAGTTCCGAAAACGTTCTTGCGGACTCTTGCATGTCTCTTGAGTCTTCTGTCATTTCTGCTTTTATCTGCCATTTTCTTTCCTCCTTTCCTATGCTGCTCCGCTCTTGCCTTCCTTCTTGTGGACGACTTCTCCATCATACAGGATGCCCTTGCCCTTGTATGGTTCAGGCGGTCTCCATGCTCTGATGTTGGCTGCGTAGTTGCCTACCTGCGCCTTGTCGATCCCCTTGATAAGGACTGTGTTCGCATCCGGAGTCTCCGTAGTGATACCTTCCGGGTCTTCGAGCTCGATCGGGTGAGAATAACCGAGCTTCAGCACGAGCTTCTTGCCCTGCTTTGCTGCGGAGTATCCAACTCCCACGATCAGCAGCTTTCTCTCGAATCCCTTTGTAACTCCCGTGATCATGTTATCAATGAGAGTTCTTGCCAGACCGTGCTGCGATCTGTTTTCTCTGCTGTCATCAGGTCTCTCGACTTTGAGAGTTCCGTCCTCGACGCTGACCTTCATGGAGCTTCCGATCTGCTCGGAGAGCTCGCCCTTAGGTCCCTTTACCTTGACGACGTTTCCATCTTCTACCGTTACTTCTACGCCGGCAGGGATGGTGATTGGTCTAATACCGATTCTTGACATTTCGTCTACCTCCTACCAAACGTAACAAATAACTTCTCCGCCGACTCCGAGTTTGCGCGCTTCCTTATCGGTGATGACACCCTTGGAAGTGGACAGGATGGCGATACCGAGTCCTCCGAGGACCTTCGGTACTCTGTCAGCCTTAGCGTAGACTCTGAGTCCCGGCTTTGATATCTTCTTGATTCCTACGATCGTTCTCTCGCGGCCAGGGCCGTACTTGAGGTCGATCTTGATAGTACCCTGAGCATTGTCAGAAACTACTTCATATCCGCTGATGAATCCCTCTTTGAGGAGGATCTCCGCGATCGACTTCTTCATCTTCGAAGCCGGTACGTCTACGGAAGCGTGACCTGCAGTGTTCGCGTTTCTGATCCTTGTCAGCATATCTGCGATTGGGTCTGTCATTGACATAACAGTAAGTTCTCCTTTCTTAACGTGGTTCCCCATACTCTACTTATATATATATATGGGTCTGTATGGGGCCTGCGAAAATGTTGTCTGTTGTTTACCAGCTTGCCTTCTTGACACCAGGGATCTCGCCCTTGTAAGCAAGCTCTCTGAAGCAGATACGGCAAATGCCATACTTCTTGAGCACGGAGTGCGGTCTTCCGCAGACCTTGCATCTTGTATAAGCTCTTGTCGAATACTTAGGCTTCCTTGTCTGCTTAACTTTCAGTGAAGTCTTTGCCATGTTTTCCTCCTATACTAGCGTACGCTCTTCTCAAAAGGCATTCCCAGCAGCTCGAGCAGCGCCAGAGCTTCCTCGTCAGTCTTCGCTGTTGTTGTGAAGACGATGTTCATGCCCTTGATCGTATCTACATCATCGTACACGATCTCAGGGAAAATGAGCTGTTCCTTGAGACCCATGGAGTAATTGCCTCTGCCGTCAAAGGAGTTCCTCGAGAGACCCTTGAAGTCCCTTACTCTCGGAAGAGAGACGTTGAACAGCTTGTCGGCGAATGTGTACATTCTGTCGCCTCTGAGCGTGACCTTGGCTCCTACCGGCATTCCCTCTCTGACCTTGAAGTTGGCGATGGACTTTCTTGCCTTGGTTACTACAGGTCTCTGACCTGCGATGAGAGCGATCTCCTTGACCGCGCTCTCAAGCACCTTCGCGTTGTCCTTTGCCTCTGAAAGACCCATGTTGATGGTGATCTTGGTCAGTTTAGGAACTTCCATAGGGTTGGAGTAGCCGAAGCGGTCCTTCATGGCCTTGAAAACTTCGTTTTTATACTTGTCTTTAAGTCTGATTTCCACGTTTGCTCCTCCTTTCCTAGTCGATTTCCTTACCGCTCTTCTTAGAGACTCTTACCTTCTTGCCATCCACTACCTTGTAGCCGATCCTGGTGGCCGCCTTGGCGTCCTTGTCATAAAGCATGACGTTGGAAGCGTCGATAGGGCCTTCCATGTGCTTGATCTCGGCACTGGATGTCCTTGTTGCTCTAGCGTGCTTTGTCTGCATGTTTACGCCTTCGACAACTACTTTGTTCTTCTTAGGGATCGTCCTGAGGACCTGGCCGATCTTGCCCTTGTCCTTACCGGCGATCACTACTACTGTATCGTCTTTCTTGATCTGCATCACTTGCACCTCCTACAGTACTTCCGGTGCCAGGGACACGATCTTCATGAAACCGCAGTCTCTCAGCTCTCT
>JBGUKZ010000077.1:0-1646 GCA_045114795.1 Anaerovoracaceae bacterium | reverse complement strand
GAGCTCCTTTCTGTCAGCAGAGCTGTCCCTGCCGTCAAATTCGGATCTGACAGGGTTGCCGCTGTAAATTATGTTGTCTTTGTTCTTGAAGTGCTCACGTGCGGACTCGAATCCGAGGAACACCTTTCTTGCGTTACGCGCACCGAGCCTGTTGGATACGCCCGGGAATCCATTCTGCTCATGCAGATATACAGGCACTCCGAGCCTTCTGGCCGCAAGTACTACCGGTACACTCACAAAACTTCCGGTGCTTATCACTGCATCCGGTTTAAACTTTTTCATGAGCTTGATGGCATCACGTCTTCCGTTCAGAGTTCTTCTGATAGTTGTCACAAGTCTCGCCGGATTGCTGCGGTCAAACCAGGTGGAGTCGACCTCGTACAGTGTATATCCATGAGCCGGTATGATCTGGCGTTCGAGGTCCTCGCCTTTCGCGATATAAATGACTTCGCCGGATGGATCTTCCGCCCTGAATTTATCGCCTATCGCAAGTGCCGGATATATATGGCCGCCGGTGCAGCCTCCTGTCAGAACGATCTTCATGCCGCCGCCTCCGTTTTTGCCTTCACCTTGCTTTTGGGTATCCGTTTCTTAGACACGTTCAGCACAATTCCCATGGCTATCATGAATGACCAGATGGACGTTCCTCCGTAACTGATGAACGGCAGTGTGATACCTGTCGCCGGCATCGAAGAAGTAACGACCGCAACATTGATAACGACCTGCAGACCGAGCATTACGCCTACACCTGTGGCAAGATAGAATCCCAGTCTGTCCTTCGCCTTAAGGGCTACCATGAATATCCTGAACAGCAGGATTATGTATACGAGCATCAGGATAGCAAATCCGATGTATCCGAGCTCCTCGCCTATTACTGCCAGAATAAAGTCGTTCTGAGGCTCAGGCAGATAGAGGTTCTTGGCGATACTGCGGCCGAAGCCGAGTCCTCTGAGTCCTCCGTTGCCAAGCGCGATGAGTCCCTGTGATACCTGATAGCCGCTTCCCTGGAAGTCAGAGAACGGATCGCGGAAGCTCGTAATTCTCTGGTACCAGTGAGCCGGTGTTTTCGCAGCCATGATGTACATGTAACCGGCGATCGCTCCGCCAAGAGGCACCACGAGGAACAGATAATTGAGCCCTGCTACCAGCATGATCGCTATCATGATGGCTACGATTACGATAGCCGTAGAAAGGTTAGGCTGCCTTACGATCAGGTAGAAATGGATCCCCATTACGGCAACCAGCATCACCAGTCCCTGCGGCGTCCTTATATTGTTAGGGTTCTTTATGAGGAAGCATGACGTGAACACGATCATGGCTACCTTTGAAAACTCACTCGGCGTTACGCCGATGCCTCGTATGCCTCGCTGAGCTCCGCCTACAGTGGAACTCGTCATGATAACCAGCACGAGCAGCACTATGGACACCAGCACGATCAGATAACTGACCTTCATGTACACGTGATAGTCGATGTTTGCAACTATCAGCATTACGAACAGTCCGGTGCCGACCCACAGAAGCTGTCTGAACAGATAGTATGTAGGATCAGGATGCGCCGTATTGATCGTCTGGTAATAGCCTGCGCTGAATACCATGGCGACTCCGAAGAGCGAAAGCACGATAACAAGCGCGACTACTCCGAAATC
>JBGUKZ010000076.1:0-6200 GCA_045114795.1 Anaerovoracaceae bacterium | reverse complement strand
CTTCCGAGCAGCCGTCCTTTACCGAGTACAGCTTGAGATCATCCCTGAGATACCTGATCAGAGGCTTCTTTTCGTCGGTAGTTCTTTCTATTCCGTTTACTGTGAATGTGTAAGAAATGATACTCACCTCCTCTGTCAGATCAGTCAGCAGTAAAAATACCGTTGGAATCCCTGATGACTCCGCGAGGGCACTTGACTGCGCACATGCCGCAGCATATGCAGACTGAAGGGTCGATCACAGGTTTTCCTTCCGCAACAGTGATCGCGCCGGCAGGGCATTCCCTCTCGCATATACCGCAGGCAATGCACGAATTAACGCACGCTTCGCGCGCGGCCTTCCCGGGGTCGCAGTTACTGCATTTCGGCTGTATATTATTGTCCGGTAAAATTATCTCAATGAGGTTCTGCGGGCAGACGCGCTTGCAGAGACCGCAGCCAACACATTTTTCATTGTCGATGACCGGAGGTCCTCCGTCCACGACCTTGATAGCCGCAAGGTGACATGCAGCCTCGCACGAGCCGCCTCCGAGACATCCGTATCTGCACTTGCTGATACCGTCCGGATATAATTTGAGTATCGCGCTGCAGTCTCTTGGGAGAGACGTCCTGTCTATCCCTTCGAGCAGCGGACTTCCGCCCCTGCAGCGGACATATGATGTTTTTCTGATCCTTTTAGCCATATTCTATCTCCAGATCCTCAGAGTCTGTCACCGGCATAAGACAAAATCGCCTCAAGCACTCCTCCGCCTATGGCCATTGCCTTGTCAGAGACTGTTTTATGATCGACTGAGGCGCCTCTCGGATCAACGTCCCCGGACTTCAGTCCTTTTGTCACAGGTACGCCGTCCTGAAGCAGGCCTCTGATCTTGCCGTCAGTCAGTGCAACTACAGGCACTCCGTCGACATTTCCGACACGATCACCTTCTTTGACCAGGTCTCCGATTTTCTTCTCAGGATGAAATATCCCGTCTGCAGGCGCTTTTAATAAACGTCTTATAGTCTGGCCGCCTACATTTCCGGGCACCCCGGTATTAGGAATGGCAGAGCCTTTTCTTATGACTCTTCCAAGCGTATGTCCGCGTTTTGTTTCTATTACTGCGTGGCAGTCTTTGCCCGCTGTAAATCCCGGGCCGACTCCGATGACCATTTTTGCGTCATTTTTTGTCGTTCCTGTATTTATTTTGGCGAGAATCGCGTCTACGACTACCTCCGGCTTCAGGATTTTGACTATCTCTGCTTCCGGATCTGCCAGTACAGGAATAACTCCCCTTTTCAGGCAGTCCCTCACCTCATCAATATTTACGGCTCTTTCAGCCTTAACATCTTCAACTTCAGTACTGCCAAGACGGATGGCTTCCGAAAAAGCCACCGTCCTGCGTACCGCCAGAGGCACCGGCAGATCCGTCATGACCACATCGATCTTTGAATGACGCAGCCTCAGCGCTATACCGCTGGCGAGATCGCCGGCGCCCTTTACACAAACAAGCATTATTCTGTAACTTCTTTCCTTATAAAGGACTTTTTGGAGAAATGATGCACAGATGAGCCTTTTGAAGGCAAATATGCATCATTTTTCTGTCAGTCCCCTCAAATTTTAGTTATTATGGCTGTTTTCAGCGCTTTTCAGTTTACGATAACCGGGATTTTTCATGTTATGGTAAAGCACACGGAGAGAACTCTTTTTCAAATGATGCATAGAACATGTAAAACCGGCAGTTTATGCATCATTCTCCAAAAAACTCCTCCCTAAGCCCTGCTCCTGTTTCGGATCAGCCGATAAGATATCCGTAATCGTCTATTACAGCTTTGATGAACGCCGCTATGCCTTCAGGCAGCTTGCCTCCGGCAAGATCGTAATCAGCCGCGCTGCCGTACAGCCTTACGCGTACCTTGCCTCCGCCGAGCGGCAGGAATCCGTTGTTCTCGCTGTCTGCGAAGTCCTCTTCGCTCCAGAACAGAGTGAATTTGTCCTTGAACGGGCGTCCGCTGTACGGACAGAAGACGGCGCAGTTGCCGCACTCGTTGCACATTCCGTCCACATGGAGGATCTGAGGCTTTTCGAAGTACGGCACGTCGATGACGACGTTCGCTCTGTTCGGACATACGTCCGCGCAGACCTCGCATACCGTGGAGCAGCCGAGACATCTCGGGTCAGGCTTGCCTGCAGGTGGATCGGCGAGTACGCCCTTCTTCTCAAGAAGGTCTTCCATTTTGCCCTTGGCGTTGACTTCAGCGTACTTGTCGAACTTGACTCCGAGGATGGCCGATGCGATGGTCTGGGCGTCTGCTATTGCCTTGACTACTGTCGCAGGACCTCTGCGGCAGTCGCCCGCTGCGTAAAGCCCCTCAACTGTCGTCATCAGGTTGTCATCGACGACAGGTCTGCCCCTGTCATCCATCTTTGCTCCCGCCTCCTCATAGAGGCCTGCCTTGATGCGTTCGCCGACAGCGCAGATCACTGCGGTGGCAGGAACTTCGGTGAATTCTCCCGTGCCCACAGGCGAACGTCTTCCGCTCGCGTCAGGCTCTCCGAGCCTGCATATCTCGCATTTGAGCTTTCCGCCCTCTGCTCCGACCGGAGCCAGCAGTTCCATGAACTCGACTCCGTCTTCGATGGCCATTACCAGTTCTTCCTCATCGGCAGGCATGTTCCTTCTGTCTCTTCTGTATACGAGACGCACATGCTCCACTCCCGGCTGTACCTTGGCGGCTCTCGCGACATCCATCGCGGTGTTTCCGCCTCCGATGACCACTACGTCTGTGCCGATGTCGACAGAGCCCGGAGCGGCCTTCACTGCCTCGAGGAACTCAAGCGCGTCGAGCTCATCGCCGTATTTGAGCGTCTTGCGGCCCGGAGCCCACGCGCCGATCGCCATGATTATCGCGTCGAAGCCCTCAGCCTTGAGATCCTTTACGGATGTGATCTCCTTGCCCGTCACCATCTTTGCGCCGTACGCGGAGCAAAGCGCGACGTCCTTATCGAGAGCGTCGTCTCCGATCCTGAATCCAGGGATCACATAGCGAGGTACGCCGCCCATCTTGTCATTCTTTTCGAATACGGTAACGTCAGCTCCTGCCCTTGAGAGGAACGAAGCGGCAGCGAGTCCTGCAGGGCCTCCGCCTACGACCGCTACCTTCTTTGCGGCAGCGCCTTCAGCCTTGAGGTCAGGCAGCACCTTGTCGAACGCGGCTTCGGCAGCCTGAAGTTTGACCTCGCGGATGCGCAGAGCCGACTCATAGTGGTTCCTCATGCACCTGTCAGCGCAGGTGTGCGGACAGATCGTTCCTGTCGTGAACGGCAGGGCGTTCTTCTCGAGGATGATCTTCAGAGCGTCTTCATATCTGCCCTCGTCCATAGCGTCGAGGTACGCAGGGATATCCTGCTCGATCGGGCAGCCGCCGCTGCAAGGAGCCGTGAAGCAATCCAGCATAGGCAGCTCTTCGCCGTTCTTTCTGTCAGGGAGCGGTTTGATAGGCTTGCTGTTGCGTCCTCCCTTTTGCGAGAACTCTACAAGAGCCTCCACCTTTGCCAGATCGACGCCCTTGAATCTTTCATTTCCGCAGTCCATCAGCTTTTCGCCTATCTGGCTCATCCTCTGATAGCCGCCCGGCTTCAGGACAGTCGTAGCCATCGTGATAGGCCATATGCCCGCGTCGAATATCTCAGCGATATTGAAGAAGTCAGCGCCGCCGGAGAAACTTATGCGCAGTTTTCCGTCAAACTGCTTCGTGATCCTTCTCGCGAGCTCTATGGTCAGCGGGAAGAGGCTGCGTCCGGACATGTACATCTCCTCGGATGGAAGCTCTCCTGCCTTGACATCCACAGGGAAGGTGTTGGTGAGCTTGACTCCAAACTCGAGACCCTTCTCGTCGCAGAGCGCCTGCAGTCTCTCAAACATAGGGACTGCGTCTGCCCACTGCAGATCCTCAAGGAAGTGGTGGTCATCGAACGCGATATAGTTGAATCCGAGCGAATCCAGACGCTCTCTTGCGAACTCATAGCCGAGCAGCGTCGGGTTGCACTTGATGAATGTGTTGAGTCCTTTTTCTTTGATCAGATAGGAAGCGATCCTCTCGATCTCATCAGGCGGGCATCCGTGCAGTGTCGACTCAGTGATCGACTCGGATATCCTTGCCGGAATGGACTTTACGAATTCCTCGTCAACGACTTTGAACTTGCCGTCCTTTACTGCCTGAAGCGATACAGCCATCGCGTCCTTGAACACCTCTGTATCCGAAGCGTCCTTCATTCCGTCGATGTATGTATCCACTTTGTTCTTCTTGATGCCCTCGAGGTCATAGCCTACGGACATGTTGAACACGAATCCGTCAGGATCGCCCAGTCCGAGTTCTTTCGCGAGGATCTTGCAGATAAACCATGCCTTTACGTATTCATCAAAAGCCTGATGTACATAAAGCTCCGTCGACCACTCGCAGTTGTAGCACTCGTCGTGAGCCGTGATGCAAGGCTTCGCGACGCAGGCCGCCAGGTCCGGGCCGTCCATGTCCTGAACTGTCTTGAGTTCGAAGAACCTCGAGCCCGCGACGTAGGACGCGATGATGTTCTGCGCCAGCTGTGTGTTAGGGCCGGCCGCCGGTCCGTAAGGCGACTCGATCTTCTCATCGAAGATCGGCAGCGCCTGGCCGTTTGTGTGTTTCACCATCTTTGAAACACCGAATATGCTTTTGCTTTTGCCGTACTCCTCAAGTACCCAGTCAAGAAGGTGCTTATACGGCATAGGTCTCATAATGTCACTCATAGTCATCCCTCCTCAGCACTGACTAATAAACTCTGTGATTGAGTTCGCCCCAGAGCTTCTTGCTCTGCTCCAGAGTCCAGGCGTTGATCGCCTCCTCATCTATATCCACGAATTCTCTGTCTTTGTACAGGACCTTTCCGTTGATGATCGTCGTTCTGCAGTTCTTGCCCATGAAGCCGAAGATCATGTGTCCGTCGATATTTTCATCCGAGAACGGCGTGAACGGCTTGTAATCCATTACGATCACGTCCGCGGCGGCGCCGGCCTTCAGTATGCCAAGAGGCTTCTTGAAGTACTTGGCCGCGATCTTGCGGTTGTTCTCGAAGAGCATGCTTGTTCCCTCCATCCAGGCTACATTAGGCATCTGAGCGTTGTGTCTCTGGATGATCAGGAATACCTTAAGGCTCTCCAGCATGTCGTGGGTGTAAGCGTCGGTGCCCATTCCCACGGTGATGCCCTTTTCGAAGAACTTCAGGACAGGAGCGCAGCCTACCGCGTTGCCCATGTTGGACTCAGGGTTGTTGACTACCATGGTGCCTGTCTCCTTGATGATGTCCATCTCGGCCGGGCTCACATGGATGCAGTGTCCGAGAAGCGTCTTTTCTCCGAGGATGCCGTTGTAGAGCAGCCTGTTGATCGGCTTGCAGCCGTAGTTTCTGATGCTGTCATATACGTCGTTCATGCCCTCGGAAACGTGGATATGGAAGCCCGTCATGCCGTCGTTTGCCTCTACCATTTTCTCGAATGTTTTGTCGGAGATGGTGAAGAGCGCGTGGCCGCCGAACATGGCCTTGATCATGTCGTCGTCTTCCTTTATCGCCCACTTCGCGAAGTCGGCGTTCTCCTTGATGGCCTCCATGGTCTTCTGCTCGCCGTCTCTCTCGGATACTTCGTAGCAGAGGCAGGATCTCATGCCAAGTTCTTTGGCAACGTCCTTGATGGCAAACAGCGATCCCGGTATCTCGCAGAAGCTCGCGTGATGGTCAAAGATCGTAGTCACGCCGTCTCTGATGCAGTCGAGGATCGTCGCGTACGCGCTGGCCTTTGTGCCGTCTATCGTCAGATGGCGGTCGATGTTCCACCACATCCCGTCGAGTATCTCGAAGAAGTTGGTCGGGTTATGACCTTCGATCGCGAGTCCTCTCGCAAGGCCCGAATAGATATGCGTATGCGCGTTGATAAGACCCGGCATGATCACGCCGCCCTTCGCGTCCACAAATTCGGCGTCAGGATAAGCCGCCTTCATGTCGGCCAGGCTTCCCACGTCCTTGATGACTTCGCCGTCGATCACGACAGCGCCGTCCTTCAGATAAGGGAACTCCGGGTCTCTTGTGATAAGTTGACCGTTACCTACTAAAAGCATGTTTCATCCTCCCTTCACTATATCTTTCCAAGTTCTCTCAGTATCTTTTCAGGTGTCATAGGCCAGCTGCGCATCCA
>JBGUKZ010000075.1:0-25642 GCA_045114795.1 Anaerovoracaceae bacterium | reverse complement strand
CTTTTTGTGGTGCATAAGTGTGCTAATGATAAAAAACCTGCTAGCAAACGCAAGGTAAGACTTGACTTTTGTTAGCAGGTTTTATTGCACAAAATCCCATAAAAATAGTGGGAATATCTTGACAAAACGACATTGGTTAGATATAACTAACGATAGTTAAGGAAACCTAACCATATAGGAGGAATTGTTATGGATCTTGCTTACGCAATGAATGAAAACTCTGCAGGCGCAGGAATCGAAAAAGAATCGATAAAAGCCTCAGCAGGCAGCATGACGCTGCTGGATGCCGAGCCGGGACAGACCTACACTATCAGGGAGATCAATACTGACGATGACGAGATGAATTCGTTCCTGTTCAGGCTTGGCTGCTATCCGGGAGAGCCGATCACTCTTATCTCGAAGAAGAGAAAGAGCTGTATTGTCGTTATCAAAGACGGGAGATACAACCTCGATCAGATGCTCTCCGAGGCGATCATCATATAGATCATAAAAAGGAAATGTATATATAAGGAGGTATTTCTATGAGAATTGCTTTTGCCGGCAACCCAAACAGCGGCAAGACAACAATGTACAATGCCCTTACGGGCAGGAATGAGAAGATAGGCAACTGGGGCGGCGTCACGGTAGGCAGCAAGGAGTTCCAGCTGAAGAAGGAATACGCCGGTGACAAGGAAGTCATCGCGGTCGACCTTCCGGGAGCTTATTCGATGTCTCCGTTCACGCCGGAGGAGGGCATCACAAGCGAGTATGTCCGCACCGCGAACCCGGACGCCATCGTCAATATCGTGGATGCTACGAACCTCAGCAGATCGCTGTTCTTCACGACACAGCTGCTTGAACTGGGCATCCCTGTAGTTGTCGCGCTCAACAAAACGGACATCAATGAGAAGGAAGGCACAAAGATCGATGTCGCGAAACTTTCCGCGAGACTGAACTGCCCTGTGTTTGAGACCGTATCCACGGAAAACAAGGGACTCCCGGAGATGATAGAAAAGGCGATCTCTCTTGCCGGAACTTCGCAGGAGGCGCCTTATCTGCAGGCGGACATCGACCTGCATGACAAGAACGCCGTAGATGCTGAAGACCGCAAGCGCTACAGCTTCGTGAACGGAATCGTCGCCGATGTCGAGACAAGGAAGACCCTTTCCGCGGAAACGACTTCCACAGATAAGCTGGACGGAGTGCTGACAAACCCGATCATGGGAATACTCGTATTCGCGGTAGTGATGTGGGGCGTGTTCTGGGTATCCCAGGCATGGCTCGGACCACTCGTGGCAGACTGGCTTGTAGGCTGGATCGAAACCTTCCAGGAATGGGTAGCGGGACAGCTTGAGAACAGCCCGGCGATCCTCTCGGCACTGCTCGCGGACGGCATCGTAGGCGGCGTCGGAGCCGTAGTCGGCTTCCTGCCTCTGGTAATGGTAATGTACTTCCTGATCGCTCTTCTGGAGGACTGCGGATACATGGCGCGTGTAAGCGCCGTCATGGACCCTATCTTCAAGAGAGTAGGTCTTTCGGGCAAGTCCGTTATCCCTGTAGTCATTGGTACAGGATGCGGTATCCCGGCCATCATGGCATGCCGCACCATCCGTGACGAGAGGGAGAGAAGAGCTACAACGATGCTCACAACATTCATCCCTTGCGGAGCCAAGATCCCGGTCATCGCTCTCTTTGCAGGCGCGTTCTTCAATGGAGCAGGCTGGGTGAGCACGATCTCTTATTTCCTCGGACTCCTGTTGATCTTCCTCGGGGCTCTGCTCATCAAGGGAATCACAGGCTATAAATACAGAAAATCGTTCTTCATCATGGAGCTTCCTAAATGGAAGGCGCCGAGCCTCAAGTTCGCGTTCAAATCCATGATGGAGCGCGCAAAAGCATATATCATCAAGGCTGCGACCATCATCCTCATCTGCAACACCGTAGTACAGGTAATGCAGACCTTCAACTGGCACTTCCAGGTAGTTGAGGAAGGAGCTGAGGACACATCGATCCTCGCTTCGATCGCGACTCCGTTCGCGGTCCTGCTGATACCTCTGGGCTTCGGAGTATGGCAGCTCGCGGCGGCAGCCATCACAGGCTTCATCGCGAAGGAGAACGTCGTCGGTACGCTTGCTGTAGTATTCGCGCTGACATCGTTCATCGATACTGAAGAACTTGCCATGACAGGCGGAGCCAACACGGTCGCGGCTACGATGGGACTTACGTCCGTGACAGCGCTGGCATATCTCTTCTTCAACCTGTACTCGCCTCCTTGCTTCGCGGCTATCGGAGCCATGAACTCAGAGATGAAGAGCAGAGGCTGGCTCTGGGGAGCTATCGGACTGCAGCTTGGAACAGGCTACACCATCGCGTTCCTCGTGAACCAGTTCGGCACACTCTTTACTGAAGGCCACTTCGCGGCCGGATTCGTTCCGGGACTTATCGCTGAAGCAGTCATGTTAGCAGCACTCGTGCTCATCGCCAGAAAGGTGAGAGCTCACTTCGACGAGCAGTACGCGCTCCACAAGGCTGCAGGTGCCGCAAAGGCAACAGCATAACCACCTGTATAAAGGTTACTTAACTAAGCATGGTGCGCGGCGTCCCATTACGCCGCGCATTGTGCTGATAAAAACATGAAAGGAGGACAGCGCAGTGAATATGGCTACTGTCCTGGCGATAATAGCGATAGCAGCTATCCTGTTCTTCGCCGCAAGGTATATTTACAAGGAAAAGAAGAAGGGCAAGACCTGCATAGGCTGCCCGTACGCTGATTCCTGCCCGAGACACAGGCAGGGATGCAATCAATGAATGATCAGGAGCCCCGGGGTTTATGATCTCCGGAGCTTTTTATATTCTTTGCGTTAAGTTTGTGTTAAAATAATCTTCGGAACATGTAGTGTGAGTACATGGAGAATGGTTATGGAAACAGCAAGATTAAGAGCGTTCATTGAAACGGCGGATAAAGGGAGCGTCAAGGCAGCTGCTGACGCGCTCGGATACACGCCGTCGGCAATAAGTCAGCTGATCACGGCCCTTGAGAAGGAACTTGGACTCACTCTCTTTGTGAGATCGCAGAGAGGAATGAAGCTGACGTCGGAAGGAAGCGAGATGATCCCGGTCGTCAGAGGGTATCTCAACCACGAGGAAGAGATATATACCTTTGCTGATGAACTTAAAGGAGTCACGCGGGGACGGATAACCATAGCGACATACCCAAGCATTGCCACCACATGGCTGCCGGAGATAGTCAGGCGGTTCAAGAACGATTATCCGCGCATACAGGTCAGTCTGATGGAATGCATAAAATCGGATATCATACACCACTTTGAGCAGAACGAGGCTGACTTGGCATTTCTGGCTTATTCCGAGCCTTTCCCTTACGAGTGGATACCGCTCGCGGAAAGCAATGTGATAGCAGCTATACCGGAAGATCACAGACTTGCCGGGGCTGACAGTTTCCCGATCGCCGAGTGCGAAAACGATGATTTCATCATGGGCTCGTGGGGCAAGGAAATGGAGATATGGGAGATCCTGAACAGGAACGGCGTGCATCCCGAGCTGAAATACACGACATACGATACACCTGCGTCCCTCGCGATGGTCAGGATGGGACTCGGGACTGCCTATGTCAACGAGCTCTCGGCTCAGTTCTGGAACGAGCATCTTGTGAAGCTGCCGCTTGACCCGCCGCAAAGGATCACTTTCGGCGTGGCATTCCCGTCAAAAGAAAGGATGACGGGCGCCGCGAGGAAGTTCCTCGACTGTACGCTGCAATACTTCGGCAAATAAGAAAAGAAAACGCCTTTTCACGGACTGAAGTGAAAAGGCGTTTTTAGAAGGATTATTTATAATTCTGAAATGCTTATGCCATTATTTGTGAGTCTTGCTGTACTTTGCGTAGAATCTCCACTTTGCTATGAGTACTGCACCAAATGATACTACCACGAATGCTGTTGCCATGACATGTACCTCCTCCCAATAACAGGAAACATATAATTCCATAGAAGACATTTCTCTTTCCGATTACAGTATATGAAGTATTTATATTAAAGTAAAGTTAATAATATTGTATATGTCATTAAGTTGCATTTAATTCAAAACAACGCGTCTTTTACAAATGACCTTAGTCATGTGGTATTATAATCACATATCAAAAAGGAGAATATCATGAAGATAATACTTTGCGGAAAGGGCGGCTGCGGCAAGAGCACGGTCGCGACGCTGCTCGCCAGAGCATATGAAAGACATGGCAAAAATGTCCTGGTGATCGATTCCGACGAATCGAATTACGGTTTGCACAGGCAGCTTGGCTTCGAACTGCCGGAGGACTTCACGCATTACTTCGGCGGTAAAAAAGGGGCATACCGGAAGTTCGACGACAAGGGATACCTGTTCGAAGAGAAGTGGCATATATCCGACATCCCGGAAGAATTCCTGACGGGCGAAGAGGGGCTGCACCTGCTCGCGATAGGCAAGATCGCGGAAGCGGAAGAAGGCTGCGCCTGCGGGATGGGCTTTACAGCCAAGATGTTCCTCGACAATCTCGAGACCGGTGAGAACGACATAGTGATCACAGATACCGAGGCAGGAGTGGAGCACTTCGGCCGAGGGGTGGACAGATACGCTGACGTGATACTCATGGTGGTCGACCCTTCTTATGAATCGATACGCCTTTCCGAAAAGGTCTGCGATATGGGCAGGGCTCTCGGAAAGCCGGTATACCTTATTCTGAACAAGGTGGACAAAGATCAGGCCGACCTTATAAAGTCAACGATACGCGACAGGGAAGCTGTTATATCGGAGATCCCGTCCGATCCTGAGATCATGATGGCCGGACTCAAGGGCGAAGCTTTGGATCTGGAGCTTCCGGAGGTGGAAACAGTAGTGTCGGCGCTGTCAGGGGATATGATATAATCAATCATCTAATTAATAAGAAAAGGGGGTCTAAAGATGTCAAAAGAAGAAACAAAGGTCAAAAAAGGTCTAAGCGTAATGACTTCCGAATATGAGCTTGAAGGCCGTATCCCTACCGGCAAGGCCATCATACTCGGCATGCAGCATGTACTGGCCATGTTCGTCGGCAACCTGACACCTATCCTGGTAATCGGCGGAGCGTGTTCTCTTGGTGATGCGGGACTGATGGTGCCGGTCATCCAGAACGCGATGCTGGTCGCGGGACTCGTCACACTGGTACAGCTGTGGACGATCGGGCCTATAGGCGCGAGGCTGCCGTGTGTAATGGGTACCAGCTCGGGATTCATAGGAGTAATGAGCGGTGTTGCCGGATCTATGGGAGGCGGAGTAGTAGCATATGGCGCTATCCTCGGAGCCTGCTTCATCGGCGGCATATTCGAGATGATACTCGGATTCCTGCTCAAGCCTCTCCGCAAGTTCTTCCCCAGCGTTGTAACAGGTACGGTAGTTACGGCTATCGGACTGTCGCTCATCAGCGTAGGTATCAATTCGTTCGGAGGAGGCAATAACAATCAGGACTTCGGCTCGCCTACCAACCTGCTCATAGGTCTTGCGGTGCTGATCTTCATCATCGTACTCAAGCACTTCACAAAGGGCATCTGGAGCGCCGCGTCGATACTGTTCGGCATCATCTTCGGATACATCCTCTGCGCTGTCCTGGCACTGTTCCTCGATACCACATATGTCGTGGACGGGGAGACATTCACATGCTCATGGGTACTGCAGTGGGCAAAGGTAGCGTCGGCTTCATGGGTATCACTGCCTAAGATAATGCCTGTGAAGTTTGTATTCGATGTACGAGCTATCATACCTATCATGATCATGTTCGTTGTAACAGCGGTTGAGACTATCGGAGACCTTTCAGGTATCACAGAAGGCGGACTCGGACGTGAAGCCACAGACAAGGAGCTCTCCGGCGGAGTAGCCTGCGACGGTATAGGTTCTACATTCGCTACGCTTTTCGGCGTGCTTCCAAACACATCGTTCAGCCAGAACGTAGGACTTGTAGGAATGACAAAGATAGTAAACCTGTTTGCTATCACTATGGGAGCTATCTTCCTTGTGCTTTGCGGATTCTGCCCTAAGCTGGCTGCGATCGTACAGCTGATGCCTCAGTCAGTACTCGGCGGAGCAGCAGTATTCATGTTTGCTTCCATCGTAGTAAGCGGTATCCAGCTGATCACAAGAGAACCGATCACCACACGTGAGGTCACTATCGTTGCCGTATCGCTCGGTCTTGGCTATGGACTCGGTTCGACAGCTAACGTACTGGCTCAGATGCCGGCATTTGTAGGATACATCTTTGGCGGATCCGGAATCGTTCCGGCAGCTATCTGTGCGATCATTCTCAACATAGTACTTAAGAAGGATCCGAAAGAGCCGGAAGTTGAACCGCTCTGGGACTAGGGTCTCATGCTGATAAAACAGGATTTTTACTTTAACTCAATAGGTGCATACAGGCGGCTCCATATAAGGATCCCTGATCACGGGGAGCCGCCTTTTCCTGTGTTTTACTTTTTTGACGGGCACAATCTCTTCAGGGATGAGGACGCGACTTTCGGAAAGTCGTGGGGCCTCGACGAGTTCTGCGGCAGATGGGACAAGCAGCTCATCATCGTCGGCATAGAATGCTCGCATGAACATAACGGCCGCATGTCTGAGTATCTGCCGTACAAAAGGAAAAGCGGCTGGCTCAGCGCCTACAAACCCCTGGGCGATGCGACCATGCGGGGCATCATATATGAACTAAAGCCGTATATCGATGCGACATTCCCGACTATCCCGTTTAGAGAATGCACAGCGATAGGGGGATCGAGCATGGGCGGGCTGATGGCTGCCTATGCTCTTGTTAAATATAATCAGTACATTTCCAAGGCAGCCTGTCTTTCGCCGTCGCTTGGCAGCGTCAGCGGCATGCTCTGGCATGATATGAACGAAACTGACATGAGTCCTGACACAAGGATCTATCTGTCGTGGGGCACAGGAGAAGGCTACGGGAAGATAAAGGACCCGGACAAGGAAGACACATCCAGCTGGATATACAGGTCGTGCCGCGGGACCGCGAACAAAGTGATCGCTGCCGGAGGCAAGGCAAAACTGTATTGCCAGATAGGCGGCAGGCATTGTGAGGCAGACTGGGAAAAGCAGCTCGGCATATTCATGCCGTTCCTCTGGCAGGAGTGATCATGGACAGCAGCAGGAAAGGCGCGTTACTGGTCATCCTGGCAGGGGCCTGCTGGGGAACGATCAGCATATTCATCTATTTTCTGGCAGGCTCCGGCTTGAGCGAGCTTCAGATGGCTTTTGCGCGTCAGTTTTTTGCGTCTCTGGTCCTTGCGCTTTTCATTTTCATACGCGACCGCTCCAGATTCAGGATAAAGCCTAAGGATCTCTGGCTGCTGATGCTGGTCGGTTTTATCAACGGCGTGGTCTTCAATTTCTGCTATTTCTACACCATAGTCAACAGCAGGGCATCGATCGCGGTGGTGCTTCTTTATACATCGCCGGTCTTTGTCATGATACTGGCACGCGTCTTCTTCAAGGAGAGGATGACGCCCGGCAAGCTTCTCGCTCTGGCTCTGACGGTAGCCGGATGTATATTTGTTACAGGTGTGCTGGGCGAGGGATATACTCCGCCGCCGGTCGCGATACTGACCGGAGTGCTGACCGGCCTCGCATACGCGCTCAACAATATCATCACCAGTCAGGCGGTAAAAAAGAACGACCCGCAGACGGTCACGCTTTATACATTTCTTTTCAGCTTCCTGTTCCTGATACCGTTCAGTGGCTTCAGCAGCCTGATGGCATCGTGCAGGGCAAACCCGAAGATCCTGCCGGTCATTATTCTGATGAGTCTGGTGACAGCCGTATTTGCGCAGTTCTTTTTCTCGGTGGGACTCAGGATGATCGAGAGCGGCAAGGCTGCCATCTACGGGGCGTCTGAGCCTATTGTCGGCGCTCTGGTAGGGATCTTCATCTTTCACGAGGAATCAAACCTCATGAAGATAGCCGGCATCGTCATGGTCATAGCGGCGATAATTTTGATAGGAAGGGACGATGCAAAGCGGCAGTGACCCGCAAGAGAGCCCGTGGGGCTCTTTTTTATTGCAAAAGCAACTATTCATAACATAAAAAGCGTATGATTGTCAGTTTTGGTTGGTAGACGGAGCCAATTGGCAGCGGTACAATGGTGTCAATAAAAATTGCAAAAGTGTGAACAATAAGAGAAAACGCAAAAAGTGAGAGGATTCAAACAATGTTTAAGGACAATCTGATCCAGCTCAGAAAGCTGCACAGCATGACACAGGAAGATGTCGCTGAGAAAGTCGGCGTATCCAGACAGGCAGTGGCCAAGTGGGAGTCCGGCGAAACAGCTCCGGATCTTGAAAAGGCAAGGCTGATCGCCGGCGTGTTCGGTGTTTCGCTTGATGACCTTACCAGCTTCGAACCCGAGGAAAACATGGGACTTTCCGTGCCGCCTAAGGGCAGGCACCTTTTCGGAGTCGTTACGGTCGGAGACAAGGGGCAGATAGTGATACCTGCCAAGGCCAGAAAGCTGTTTGAGATCGGTACGGGAGATCAGCTCGTTGTGCTCGGCTCGGATGGTGAGGGTCTCGCGTTGATAAAGGCGAATGATTTCCTGAGTCTCGCTGACATGATAAGGAACCAGGAGGCGAACAATGGCAGATAGATACATGAGCGGAAAGGCCATGCTGGACATACAGCACTATTCCAAGACATACGGTGAGGGGAAAAAGGCTGCTGACGATGTTTCGCTCACTATAGAGAGCGGCGACATCTACGGCTTCATAGGTCATAACGGAGCCGGAAAAACGACAACGATCCGCGCAGTCGTAGGCGTTCTCGATTTCACCGAGGGCGACATCTATATAGACGGCCATTCAGTCAAGGATGAACCGATCGAATGCAAGAAGGTCACGGCATACATCCCGGATAATCCGGATCTCTACGAGAATCTGACGGGCCTTCAGTACCTGAACTTCGTAGCGGACATATTTGATATCAGCGCGGCGGACCGCGAGGAGCGCATAAAGAAATACGCGGACATGTTTGAGATAACTGATTCGCTCGGAGACCAGATCAACTCTTATTCACACGGAATGAAGCAGAAGGTGGCCATCATCTCCGCGCTCATCCATGAGCCTAAGCTGATGGTGCTCGACGAGCCTTTCGTCGGCCTGGACCCTAAGGCATCGTTCACGCTCAAGGAGATAATGCGTGAGATGTGCAGGAACGGCTCGGCCATCTTCTTCTCAACACACGTACTGGATGTCGCCGAGAAGCTGTGCAACAAGGTCGCCATAATCAGAAAGGGCAGGATAATCGCGACGGGAACGATGGAAGAGATCACGGAAGGCCATTCGCTGGAGGAGGCGTTCCTTGGTGACACATTTGCGGAGGCAGACCATGAATAAGAACATCCTGCTTTTGAGGATACTGCTGCTGTCCACGAGCCAATGGAATATATTCAGGCACTGCAAAGACAGGAAAAAGCGCGGCAAGATAGCCGGCGGGTTCTTTGCCGCAGGCCTGCTGTACGTGATGCTCATGGGATACTGCATCCTGATGTGCGCCGGCTATGGACTGAACGGCATGATAGACGCCGCGCCTGTTATGTGCGCGCTTACGATAAGCATACTCGCTTTCTTTTTTACCTTTTTCAAGACGAATGGATATCTGTTCAACTTCAAGGAATACGACATGCTGATGTCTCTGCCGTTTGAGGCAAGAACGGTAGCGGGATGCAAGTTCCTTTACATGTATGTCAAAAGTCTGCCGTGGTACTTGAGCATCTCGCTGGCAATGCTGATCGGATACGCTGCCTACGCTCATCCGGCCGTGGTCGTGTATCCGGTCTGGATCATACTGTCGCTGTTCCTGCCGGTGATACCTATGCTGATCGCGGCTTTCCTGGGATTCCTGATCGCGAGGGTAAGCTCCGGCTTCAGGAAAACGAACATCATACAGACAGTGCTGACGATGATCTTCGTGATCTTCTGCTTCTCGCTCCGCTTTATAATCGAGGGCATCTTCAGGAATGACAGAGTTGAAGCGACGCTCGAAAAGGCATCGGAGATGACGTCTGATGCAGCGGGAGTATACCTGCCCGCGAAGTGGTTCGCCGACGCGATCACTAAGAACAGCGTCGTTGCAATGCTGCTCCTCATAGGCGTGAGCGTACTGTTGTTTACGGCCGTATTCTTTGTAGTCGGCAATTCATACAGGAGCATCAATTCAGCTTTGAAGTCGCACGCCGCGTCAAAGAAATACAAGCTGAGCGGACAGAAGAAGCGCAGCGTTGTCAGAGCTGTGGCGTTCAAGGAGTACAAGAGGCTTATAGGGTCTACTGCTTATACCGTTAACGGAGCGATGGGGGAGATCCTGGCCATATTGTTCGGGCTGATAACACTTATCCTGGGATTTGACAGGATAGTGCAGGTGGTGACCAATGACGCTCCGTTCGATCACGCCATGCTGCAGCCGGCCATACCGTTCTTTGTCTATTTCTTTATCGGCATGGCAGCGACCACCGCGATGTCGCCGTCGCTTGAGGGCAGGAATTACTGGATCGTGCAGAGCCTGCCTATAGAAAAGAAGACGCTTTATCAGGGCAAGATGCTTTTCAACATGTACCTGACTGTTCCGGCCATGGCCTTTGCGACTTTGTGCATATGCATATCCGCTGGGGTACCGGCGGTCGATACTGTGCTATACTTGATACTGGGACTTGCGCTGTGCGCATTCTCCACGGCATGGGGGTGCGTGTGCGGTGTAAAGCACATAAGGCTGGATTGGGAGAACGAGATAGAGGCCATCAAGCAAGGCTCTGCTGTCGCCTTATACATGCTTCCTAACATGTTTGTGGTCATGGGCCTTGTAGTGTTGGTAGTGATTCTTGGCCTCAGGATGGATCACAGGCTGCTGGCACTGGCGTTCATACTTCCGGCAACATTGCTCGCCGCGCTCAGCTACCTGAGAGTCATGTCTCTGGCGAAGCGCAAATAAGGGAAAACGGATGATACTTACGACCGAAAGACTTATTCTGCGTCCGTGGGAAGAATCGGACGCAGAGTCGTTATATGAATATGCCAAAGACGAGCGCATAGGGCCTCCTACTGGCTGGCCTGCCCATACGAGCGTCAGGAACAGTCTGGACATAATCCGGACTGTTTTGGCAGCTCCTGAGACTTACGCTGTATGTCTTAAAGAGGACAACAGGGCTATCGGCAGTATAGGGCTTATGGTCGGAGAGCAGAGCAACATAGGGCTCCCTGATACAGAGGCTGAGATAGGCTTCTGGATCGGCGTGCCTTTCTGGGGAAGGGGACTGATACCTGAAGGCGTGAGAGAGATAATCCGTTACGCGTTTGAAGACCTGCATCTTGAGAAACTGTGGTGCGGCTACTTCGAAGGAAATGACAAGTCAAAGCGCGTCCAGGAGAAGTGCGGCTTCAAATATCAGTATACGAATGAGGATGCTCCCTGGGTCAAGATGATGGACAGACGCACCGAGCATATCTCTTGCCTGACAAGAGAAGAATGGCTCGGAACGAACAACAGATAAATACCTGCTGAGGGAACTATGGATTATCAGGATATAAACGCAGAAACCATAGACCGCTGGATAGAAGAAGGCTGGGAGTGGGGCAAGCCGGTCAGCCACGAGGTTTATGCAGCGGCAACGCAGGGCATCTGGGATGTCAAGCTGACGCCTACCAGGATGGTCCCGCATGAATGGTTCGGTGACCTTAAAGGCAAAAAGATACTTGGCCTTGCAAGCGGCGGCGGGCAGCAGATGCCTGTCTTTGCCGCGCTTGGCGCGGAATGCACCGTGCTTGATTACTCAGCGAAACAGATCGAGAGCGAGAGGATGGTCGCAGAACGCGAAGGATATGACATCACTGTGATCCAAGGTGATATGACAAAACCTCTGCCGTTTGAAGACGGCACCTTTGACCTGATCTTCCATCCGGTTTCAAACTGCTATGTGAGAGAGGTCAGACCGATCTGGAGGGAATGCTTCCGTGTTCTGAAGCCGGGCGGATACCTGCTGTCAGGAGTCGACCATTACATAAACTACATCGTCGATGAAGAGGAAAAGGAGATCGTCAATTCACTCCCGTTTGACCCGCTGACCAACGAAGAGCAGAGAAAACAGCTAGAGAGAGAGGATGCCGGCATGCAATTCTCGCACACGCTTGAAGAGCAGATCACCGGTCAGCTGGAAGCAGGATTCACGCTCCTCGATCTGTACGAGGACACAAACGGTGAAGGCCGGCTCCACGAACTGAACATACCGACATTTCTGGCGATGCGCTCGGTGAAATAAACGGGGATAAAAATGGACGAAAGATTTGATTTACAGAAATACCTGACCGAAGGGGTCGAGCAGGTAATCAAAGACGCTCTCAAAGCGACGCTGAAAGATCCGCGCGAGAGCGCATTCCTGGTGAAGTTTGCCGCCGCCTGCGCGGTCGCGGACAAAAGAAGAGCGAAAAACGAAAAGGACGGACTGCACGTGCCTTCGTACCTGATCGCGAGCATTACTTCCAGCTGCAACCTGCACTGCGAAGGCTGTTATTCGAGAGCCAATAACGCGACGATCGACTGCGAGCCAAGCATGCAGCTTAGCGGCGACGAGTGGCAGAGGATATTCAAAGAGGCTGAGGAACTCGGTGTCAGCTTCATACTTCTGGCCGGCGGCGAGCCTATGCTCCGCTGGGACGTGATAGAAGCAGCGGGCGGCATGAAGAACATCATGTTCCCGGTCTTCACCAATGGCACTTTCATGACCGCCAAACATCTGGGCCTTCTGGACAGATGCCGCAACATAGTGCCTGTCATAAGCATTGAAGGCGGCCGTGAGGAGACCGATGCCAGAAGGGGCGAAGGCGTGTATGACTCTGTCATCGAAAAGATGGACAGCCTCTGTGAAAAGAGCATCATCTACGGCGTGTCCGTTACAGTCACGAAAGAGAACATGCGGCAGGTATATTCCGATGAGTTCCTGGATGAACTCAGAGCACGCGGATGCAAGGCTGTATTCTATATAGAATTCGTGCCGGTCTCGGATGAGGGGGCGGATCTTGCTCCTGACGATGCTGACCGTGAGTTCATGACCGCAAGGGTAGATGATCTTCGAAGCAGCAGGCAGGATATGATATACATCTCCTTCCCGGGAGACGAGAAGAGTTCGGGCGGCTGTCTGGCGGCAGGCCGCGGCTTCTTCCACATAAACTCATACGGCGGAGCAGAGCCTTGTCCGTTCTCGCCGTATTCGGACATCAACGTCAAAGACACTTCGCTCAGAGAAGCGCTTCAGTCAGAGCTCTTCACGGCACTCAGAACAAGCGACATCCTGGCGGACGACCACATAGGCGGCTGTGTCCTGCATGAGAAAAGAGAACAAGTTGAAAAACTTTTAAATAAATAAGGAGTGTGCTGTTTGAAAAAGTACAACACAACGGAGATTGTCGGCTGACCGGGAGGTTTGCGGACGATCACAGACCTCCCGCTGAAAGGCAGTTGAAGTCGACAATTTTCAGGAGGTAAAACAATGAATACAAACGACGTTATCATACGTTCAGAGAAAAAAGGCGAATACAGAGAGGTCGAGAACCTTATAAGAGAGTCGTTCTGGAACGTCTACAGACCGGGATGCAGCGAGCACTATGTCATGCACGTGCTCCGCGATGATCCGGCCTTCGTGAAGGAACTGGATTTTGTGATGGAAAAGGACGGCCGGCTGATAGGCCAGAACATGTTCATGAGGACTGTCATCGAAGCTGATGACGGCAGGGACGCGGAAGTCCTGACGATGGGACCGATCTGCATCACGCCGGATCTTAAGCGCAGGGGTTACGGCAAGCTGCTTTTGGACTATTCGCTTGAGAAGGCTGCGGAGATGGGCTTCGGAGCAGTGTTGTTCGAGGGCAACATAGACTTTTACAGCAACTGCGGATTCGACTATGCCCGCAAGTTCGGCATAAGGTACCATGATCTGCCGGAGGACGCTGATGATTCGTTCTTTCTGTGCAGAGAGCTGATACCGGGTTATCTCGATGGCGTGACCGGAGTGTATCAGACACCTGCGGGCTACTACGTGGACGATGCGGATGTGGAGGAATTCGACAAAGGATTTCCGCCTAAACAGAAGCTGAAACTGCCGGGACAGATATTCGGATAATAACAGAATAATATGACCGGATAATATGAGGGAGGCTGACACATTTACAGTATGTGCCGGCCTCCTTTTTTGGTAAAATGTAAACAGGAATGATCGTATGCTGACAGCTGGTCAAAACGGAGAGGGTACACCATGATCAGAGAAAAAGTGATAGTCGGAGAAGGCGCTGAATACCCGCTGAACGGCATGCTGACGATACCTGAAGCCGGCGGACCTGTGCCGGCGGTCGTCATGGTCCACGGCAGCGGGTCCAGCAATATGGACGAGAAGGTGCTTAAACTCACGCCTTTCAGGGATCTGGCGGAAGGCCTTGCGCGACACGGGATAGCGTCGCTTCGCTACGACAAGAGGTCATTCGCTCACGGACGCAAAATGCTGAAAGCGGGAAATATCACGGTCAAAGAAGAGACCATTGAGGACGCGGTGCTGGCGGTAAACATGCTGAAGGCGGATCCCCGCATCGACCATGACAACATATACATTCTTGGCCACAGCATGGGCGCCATGCTCGCGCCCAGGATAGACGCGGAGGGCGGAGATGTAAAAGGCCTGATAATGATGGCCGGCACGCCATACCGTCTTGAAGACATAGTAGTGAGGCAGCTTGGTCAGGCAGAAGGCTACAACCCTATTATCAGGGGGTTAGTCGGGCTGGAGCGCAGGATCTATGCCGGCAAATTCGACGGGCTCTATGAGATGAGCGACGAGGAAGCGAAGAAAAAGAAGTTTGCCGGCGGAACTACCCTTTACTACTTCAAGGAGATGGGCCAAAAGACGGCGGCCGGCTACCTGCTGGAGAGCAGCAAGCCTGTTCTGATAATGCAGGGCGGAAAGGATTTCCAGTGCCTGGCGGACGTTGATTTCAAGGGCTTTCAGGAGCAGCTCGCATGCAGGGAGAACACGGAATACAAACTGTATCCGTATCTGGACCATTGCTTCGTGACCGCGCTCTATGACGATATAACTAAAGCATCAAAAGAATACAGTCTTGAACGTCATATAGGAGAGGAAGTCATAAAAGACATAGCAGATTTCATCAAAGGAGGGATCCATAATGCTTCATGAAGTAAGTTTCGAATCGTATAACAAAAGAGACAAGGTGCAGGGCTGGATATATGTGCCTGCCGCGGAGCCTGCGGGAATAATACAGCTGGTGCACGGATTCGGCGAGCATTCGCGCAGATATCTGCACATGATAGTCAGTTTCATGGAAGCGGGCTACATAGTGGCAGCCGACGACCATGTCGGACACGGAAAGACGGCCATGGTGAATGACTGCTGGGGCGACTGGGGCGACAGAGGCCCGCATACCATGATGGAAGACGAGCACAGGCTGACGGAACAGGTCAAGGCTCTGTATCCTGATCTGCCGTATTTCATGTTCGGCCACAGCATGGGCTCGTTCATCGCCCGCGACTATATCACAAAGTACGGCTACGAGCTTGACGGCGTGACGCTGTGCGGCACGTCGGGAGTCTTCCCGGGCCTCGACAACAGCATCGCTTACCTGCAGAAACTGGTCGACGAGGGCAAGGGACTTGAGTCCGATCCGGATGTCGGAGGAATCGTCATGGGGTGGATGTTCGCGCGCTGTGACGAAGGCGTCAAACTGGGCAACGAATGGATATGTGATGACGAATATGTACAGATAGACCACGCGAAGGATCCGTTCGACGCTTTCACAAGACCGGTCAGCAACCGTTCGTTCCTGGATTTCTGCAAGATGATAGATATCATTACCGGCCCGGAATGGGCTGCAAAGGTCCCGGCGGAGCTTCCGGTATACAACATCGCGGGAGACCAGGATCCGGTCGGACAGTACGGTGAGGGCGTCTATCAGGTGTCCAACTGGCTGGCGGCGGCGGGAGTCGACGTGAGGACAGTGCTGTACTCCGGGTATCGGCACGAGATCCACAACTATGACGATCTCAAGGAGGATGTGGAAGAAGGGATCATCGATTTCTTTGATGAACTCCTGCCTTACGATGACGATGAGGATGAAGAGGACTTCGACTAGAGACATAACGGGGGCGGCATGCTCAACGCGAAAAACGGGAATATAAAGATAAACGGACATGATTTCGATTACATAAGCTTCGGCTCCGGCCGTGACGCGCTTATCATGCTTCCGGGAGTCGGGGACGGCTTCAAGACCGCGAAGGGAGTGGCCGTCCCTTTCGCATACATGTACAGAATGTTTGCGGACAGCTTCAGGGTATACGTGTTCAGCAGGAGGAACGGCCTGCCGCATGGCTTTACATCCGCCGACATGGCGGACGATCTAAGCGATATCATGGAGGCGCTTGATCTCGGCGCGGCGCACGTATTCGGCGTGTCGCAGGGCGGCATGATAGCCCAGCAGCTGGCGATCAGGCATCCTGAGAAGGTGAAGAGCCTGGTGCTTGCTGTCACCGCTTCGAGGCCGACTGAGATCATGCGGGAGGCGCTCGGATCATGGCTCATTATGGCAGACCGCGACGACTACAGAGGGATCATGCTCGACACAGCAGAGCGCTCGTACACCGGCGCGTATCTTGAGCGCGGAAAGCGGATGAACAGACTGCTTGCTCTGGCGAAGCCAAAAAGCTACGAACGTTTCCGGATACTCTGCGAATCATGCCTTTCGCATGATGTTTATGAAGAACTTCCGGAGATCAAATGCCCGGTCTACATAATCGGAGCGTCCCTGGACAGGGTGCTCGGTCTTGAAGCATCGATTGAGATGCATGAGGCGATCCCGGGCAGCGAGCTCTACATGTTCGAAGGCTACAGTCACGGCGTCTATGAGCAGGCAAAGGACTTTAACGATATGGTCTTGCGCTGGCTCTGGAAGCAGAAACTCAGGGAAGACAGAAATGCTAAAAAAGAATAGACCAGGCAATTTATACGGAAAGAATGTGTTCGTGACCGGAGCGTCCTCCGGCATCGGCAGGGCGTGCGCGATAGCATTCGCAAAAAGCGGATGCGCGGTCACCGGCGTGTCGCGCAGTACTGAAGAAAAAACAGAGACCTTCCCGGGCGGAGGCAGTCTTACCTTGCGTCGACTGGACGTGACGGATGAGGCCGCGGTCCGGGAATTCGTTGAAAAACTGCCCGGCGTGGACATCGCGGTCCTTTGCGCGGGCATGGGAGTCGCGGGACCGGCCGAGATTGCCCCGTCCGAACTGACGAGACGGCAGATGGAGGTCAACTATTTCGGCACTATAAACGCGGCCCAGCCGTGCCTCACGAGGATGAGAGGACAGGGAAGAGGCCTTCTGATCGTCATCGGCTCGATCGCCGGGAGGGTATCGATACCGATGCAAAGCCAGTATTCCGCGAGCAAATACGCTCTCGAGGCGTTCACCGACGCGGTCCGCATGGAGATGAAGAAGTACGGTGTCAGAGCCTGCATCATAGAGCCGGGAGACACGAAGACCGGCTTCACCGCGGCAAGGGTGACTCAGGATGGCAGCAGCGCGGAGGGCTATGGCGGCGTACTGACAAAGAGCGTCGCGAAGATGGCGGCAGACGAACAGAACGGCAGATCGCCTGAAAGTGTCGCGAAGGTAGCTCTTGCGCTCGCGGGCAGAAAAGAACCGCCGGCCAGAGTTCCTGTCGGTATGGACTACAAAGCGCTGATGCTTCTGCTTCGCGTGATGCCTGACCGCGCTAAAGAACTCATACTCAGCAAGCTATACCTGCCAAAAGAATAAAAAGACAGGAGGGTAACATGGACATCAAACTGAACTACATCGAAAAAGGCGAGGGCAAGCCGCTCATCATGATCCACGGCAACGAGGAGTCGAGCGAATATTTCAAATCACAGTTCGACTATTTCGCGCCGAAAGGATTCCGCTGCATCGCGCCTGACTCAAGAGCTCACGGCAAAACTCCAAGAGGCACAGCACCTCTGACCATCCGACAGATGACCGACGACATCATCGGTTTCATGGATGAACTCGGCATAGACAAGGCTGACTTCATCGGCTTCTCTGATGGCGGCAACATCATGCTCATCATGGCCATGAAGTATCCTGAGAGGATAGGTAAGATGGTAGTCGACGGAGCCAACCTGACACTCGACGGCGCGGCCGACTGGGCGATCGACTGGGTGATGGGCGAGTATAAGGCCGCAGCAGAGAAGGCAGACGAAGATCCTGAAGCGAAGCTCAAAATGGAGATAATCGGACTCATGGTCAACGACCCGAACATCGACGCCGAAGATCTTACAAAGATAGATGTGCCGACTCTGGTAGTCGCGGGCCGGGAGGACCTGATCCTCAAGGAACATACTGAACTTATCGCGTCTAAGATACCGGGAGCCGTGCTGGCGTTCTGCCCGGGCGACCACTTCTGCGCGAGGGAAAACCCTGACGAATTCAACGCGATAGTGGGACCGTTCCTCTGCGACTGAAAAAGCGATCGATAAAACAATAGCAAACTGAAAAGGCGGTTTATTTGCGACCGCCTTTTTTTGTATAATAATTTCAGATTTATGCGCGGATGACTCATGAGGGGAATTCATACCAAAATGACGCATGATATGTTGAGTGTTAAAAGAAGGGTAATGAGGCTCGCCATGAGTCTGCTTTTGGCTTGCCTGCTTGTTATACCGGCGGCACGGGTTGCCGGCGCGGTGAGTTCGGAGTCTTTTGAGCCGCTCAACGACGAATTTGACTTTTATCCGGTCCTCTACGACAACACCAACGGCCTGCCTACGGCAGAGGCCAATGACATAGTCCAGACATCAGACGGATTCATCTGGATAGCCTGCTATGCCGGCCTCATCCGTTATGACGGAAAAAGCTTTGTGCGCCTTGATTCGACAGAGGGCATCAACAGCATATCCTGCCTTCTTGTAGATGAAAAGGACAGGCTTTGGATCGGCACAAACGAAAACGGCATCGCTGTGATGGAAAACGGAAAGTTCCGCTTCTGGGGCGAGGAAGACGGCCTCGGATCCTCCAAGGTGCGTGAACTGGCAGAGGACGACAACGGATACATTTATGCCGGTACGGCTACCGGAATCGTCATGTTCAGCCCGGATCTTGAGATGACGCGGCTGACGGACAGCAGGATCGTGAACGCGTATATCGACAACATGGTCCCGGGAAGCGATGGCCTGATCTACTGCACCACGAATGTCGATGAAATGTTCATACTTCGTGACGGCAATCTGGTGAACTTCTACGAAAACGACGATTCCGGGATAGAAAACATAACTTCCATTTATCCTGACCCGAAAGTGCCGGGCAAAGTCTATTACGGTACCGAGAAATCGGGCGTATATCACTTTGACATCAAAGCCGGGCTGGAAAGCGCCGAGCACATAGATATCGATCCGCTCTACAGCGTAAACTGGATGCAGATAGTGGATGACAGGCTCTGGATCTGTTCGCGCGGAGGCATAGGAATGGTAGACGAAGACGGCTTCCATGATCTGACTTACCTGCCGCTCAACAACTCCATAGATACCATGATGGAGGACTATCAGGGCAACCTTTGGTTCACATCGTCCCGTCTGGGTGTGATGAAGCTGGTATCGAACCGCTTCGAGAACATCTTCGACAAATACGATATCCCGGAGACCGTCGTGAACAGCACATGCCTGCTCGACGGAAACATGTATATCGGCACAGACACGGGCCTGGTGGTGATCGACAGCAAAGGAATTGTGGATTCCGTTCCGGTGACATCGGCGCAGACCGCTTCAGGTGGGAAATTCAGCGCTTCAAATCTGGTGTCTCTCCTGAGCGACAGCCGCATACGCTCCGTGATCCGGGACAGCAAGGACCGGCTGTGGATAACCAGCTGGCAGAATATGGGCCTGCTGTGCTACGACCACGGCGAGCTGACCGTATACAACAAGGACGAGGGACTCCTGTCGGACCGTGTGCGTTCCGTGTACGAAACGAAGGACGGAGCCATGCTGGTAGCGCTCACCGGCGGAATGAATATCATAAAAGACGGAAAGATCACCGCGACTTACGATGAGAGTAGCGGCATAATCAATGAAGAGACGCTCATAACCTGCGAAGCTCCGAACGGCGACATGCTGCTGGGGTCAAACGGGGACGGCATATACATCATAAACGACCAGGGGCTCCGCAACATCGACAAGGAGAACGGCCTGACTTCCGGCGTGGTCATGCGCATAAAATACGACGAAGAATACAAGGTCTTCTGGCTGGTTACGGGAAATTCCATTGCCTACATGACAGAGGATTACGAGGTAACGACGGTACATAACTTCCCGTACCCTGATAATCTGGACATCATCAAAAACAGCAAAGGCGACATGTGGATACTCAGCAGCGACGGCATCTATGTGGTGCCGGCTGAAGAGCTTCTGGCAAATGAAGAGATCGAACCGGTCCACTACGGCATCGCAAACGGCCTTCCGTGCATCGCCACCAGCAACGCCTACAACGAGATCACTGCCGACGGCGATCTATACATCTCCGGAAGATCGGCCGTAGCAAGGATAAACATCGAAGATGCTCTCGAGGAAGTCATGGACGTCAAGATGGCTGTCCCGTGGATAGAAGTAGACGACGTGGTGACGTTCCCTGACGCGAAGGGAGTCTTTACGATCCCTGCGGGCGCGGATAAACTGGCGATTTGCGGTTACGTTTTCGATTATTCACTGACTGACCCGACGGTCGGGTTCAAACTCAAAGGTTTCGACAAGGATATGATGACATCCAGGCGCAGCGATTTCGACTCGGTGTATTACACCAACCTGCGCGGCGGCAAATACACTTTCGTCATGGAATTAAAGGACGCGCTTGGAAGAGAGAGCAAGTCCCTGTCGACCACGATCATCAAGGAGAAGGCCTTTTATGAGACGACAGCGTTCTTTATCGGTTCGCTGCTGGCGGCTTCGATCACTATGCTCCTTGTTGTTCAGAGATTCGTAAAACGCAGGCTGGACCTGCTCGAAAAGAAGCACCGCGAGGAGCGTGAACGTGAAGCCGTCATGAATGAGCTTCACATGGCGAATCAGATACAGACAAGCGTTCTGCCTCATGAGTTCCCGCCGTTCCCTGAGCGCAATGAATTCGAGCTTTTCGCGTCGATGGACCCTGCCAGAGAGGTCGGAGGAGACTTCTACGACTTCTTCATGATCGATGATGACCACCTCTGCCTGGTGATCGCTGATGTAAGCGGAAAGGGCATACCGGCGGCGCTCTTCATGATGAATGTCAAATTGATGCTCAAGTCATATGCGCACAGCGGCGTCGCTCCTTCGGAAGCGCTTGAATGGGCAAACAAGGAGATCTGCGGGAACAACCAGGCGGAGATGTTCGTGACAGTATGGCTGGGGATCCTGGAGATATCCAGCGGAAAACTGGTTGCCGCCAACGCGGGACACGAATATCCGGTCATCGGCCATCCGGACACCGGATTTGAGCTGGTAAAGGATAAGCACGGGCTTGTCATCGGAGGCATGGAAGGCATGGAATATCAGGATTACGAGCTGCAGCTGGCTCCGGGCGACAGACTCTTTGTCTACACTGACGGAGTGCCTGAGGCTACCAACTCAAACAATGAGATGTTCGGTACGGACCGCATGCTTGATGCCCTGAACGCGGGCAAGGATGTTTCGCCTGAAGAGATGCTGGAGAATGTTTATAAGGCGGTAGGAGAATTCGTCGGCGAAGCCGAGAAATTCGACGACCTGACCATGCTGGGCATGGCTTACCATGGTCCGCAGGAAAAATAAGGAGGGTATATGTTTTACGTTAGCGAGATAAACCACGAAGCGCCGGAAACTTTTGAGAATGAGACTCAGAGACTCATCTACGAGGCTCTCGGCAAACTCGGCATCCCGTTCGACAGGGTCACGAACGATTACATAGTCTCGATGGAGGACTGCGTCTGGATAAATGAGAAACTCGGCACTAATATCGTCAAGAATCTCTTCCTATGCAACCGTCAGGAGACCGAATTCTACCTGTACGTGACCAGAGACAGCAAGCGCTTCAAGACCAAGATCTTTTCAAAGGCGCTCGGAGTGTCCAGGCTTTCGTTCGCTCCGGAGGAAGCCCTTACAGAGTATCTGGGCGTAAAAATAGGCGCGGCCAATCCGTTCAGCCTCGTGTACGACAAGGACAGCAAGGTGCATCTGGTGATCGATGAGGAGCTGATGGATTACGAATACATCGCGTGCAATGACGCGACCAACAACGCCCATATAAGCATCTCAAGGGCAGACCTTATGGAAAAATATCTTCCGTATACGGGCCATGAGCCGGTGATCCTGCACGTCGACGAGGAAGTGGAAGAATAGGAAACAGGGCATAAACCGGTCTGCCGGTGCCATGAAAACAAATAAGCATCCCGTTTCAGGCGGGATGCTTTTTGAATGGCATATCGGGTCAGGCATGTTCTACCTGATGAATTTGTCTATAGCCTTGTTGAGTTCTTCTATGGTCTCAAAGTCGTCCTTTTTCACGGCGTCTATGATGCATGTGGACATATGCTCCTTGAGTATCACACGGCTCACCGATTTGACCGCGGACTCAATAGCGGAGAGCTGTATCAGCACCTCGGAGCAGTCGCGGCCGTCCTCGACCATGCGTCTGGTCGATTCCATGTGGCCGATTATGCGGCTCATCCTGTTGAGTACCGCCTTGGTGTGCTCAGGCGAATGTACGTGGCCGTGCTCGTGGTGATGCGAACCGTCCCCGTGTACATGTGTATGAGTGTACTCATGACCGTTTTCATCCACATGCGTATGCTCGTGGAAATGTTCATGTGAGTGCTCGTGCTTATCTGACATATCTGCCTCCGATCGTCGTTTTTCGCTTCTCATAGCATTGTAGCAAAAGAGCCGGAATATGTTAACCCCCGTAGGGGATGTACGCGGCCATGTCTTTCAAAAAAGCCCCGTATGATGTAAAATGTACTATGTATATACGATCATTCTGCACCTCATCCGTGAGGTTTTCGGATAAAGGCGACGGGAGGAAAAACATGGCAGACAAAATGCACGAAAAACTGGTCGAGAGAGCCACGATGGCGATACCTGTAATAGACAGGCACTACCAGATGATGGATGCCGGAAAGGCGTCCGAGATAATAGAAAGGGCGATGAACCTCGCCAGGGAGGAGATCCCTAAAGGCAAGGTCGCGACCTATATCCCAGAACTCGGCAAGGCGGACCCGCATCAGCTGGGCATCGTGATAAACCCGCTCGTAGGTGAAAAGATCAGTCTGGGTGATTATGACGTAAGGTTCACCATACAGTCGGTATCCAAGGTAATAATGCTTATCGTCGCGCTCGAGGTATGCGGGCTCAAGCCGGTATTCAGAAAAGTCGGCATGGAGCCTTCAGGCGAAGCTTTTGACTCTCTGGTCGAGCTCGACGTCAGCGACTCGAAGCCTTACAACCCGCTCATCAATTCCGGGGCCCTGGCGGTATGCGGACTGCTGCTGCCTGAGGTGTCCTTCCAGGACATGATCAGGTACACGAGGAACGTCTGCTCCGATCCGGACGTAGCCCTCAATGAGGACGTATTCGATTCGGAGATGAAGACATGCTCCAGGAACCGCTCCATAGCTTATCTGCTCGAGAGCAAGGGCATCATCACCACCGATGTCGAGGATACTCTGAGATTCTACACAAAAATGTGTTCGATGAACGTGACCGCGGATTCGCTCGCGAACCTTGGCAGGATACTTGCTAACGACGGCGTATGCGGCGAGACCGGCAAGAGATTCATGTCGTCCCGCACCGCGAGGATAGCCAAGACGCTGATGCTCACCTGCGGCATGTACGACGGGTCCGGAACATTCGCGATCAAGGTCGGCATCCCTACGAAATCCGGAGTCGGCGGCGGACTGCTGTGCGTCTCCGACAAGCGCGCCGGCATCGGAGTATTCGGACCGGCGCTTGACGCGCAGGGCAACAGCATAGCGGGCTGCAAGCTCCTTCGCGAGATCTCGAACGAACTGAGGCTGAACCTCTTCTACGACCCTGAATGGGACAGAGAGAATACGGAAGACACCGTCCTGCAGGAGATGCAGGCGAATTCGGTGATATAGGGTATAAAAGACATGAACATCACGGTATACTGCGGAGCTGCCGAAGGGCACGATCCTGAATACATTGAGCGCGCCAGAGAACTCGGCGTGTGGATGGCCGCGAACGGACACACGCTCGTCTACGGCGCCGGCAATTCCGGCATGATGGGCGCTGTTTCGGATGCCCTGATCGAGGGCGGCGGAGAGGCTATAGGAGTCACTCCGCAGTTCTTCGTCCTGGCGGAGGAGACGCGCAGCGATCTGACGGAGGTAGTGATCGCCGACGACATGTCCACTAGAAGGAACTGGATGATAGAGCACGGCGACGCTTTCATAGCTCTGCCGGGCGGCATGGGCACTCTCGATGAGATAACAGAGGTCATGACATACAGGCGTCTGGGTCTTCTCGGGAAGTACAATAAGCCCATTATGGTATATAACGTGAACGGCTACTACGACCGCCTTTTCGCTTTCCTCGACGACATGAGACGCGAGGATTTCTGCAGGGAGATCGACCGCGAGAGCGTGATAGAAGTCACATGCATAGAAGACATAGAGCGCGCCCTTGAAAACGCTCTGGTCATTGACGAAAAAAGGAACTCCAAATACGACTGACAGATGAAGAATCTCTTCAAGACGCTGATGCCTTATAAATGGACTGCGCTGCTTGTCCTGCTGCTGATGGCAGGGCAGGCTTTTTGTGAGATGAATCTGCCGATGTATACGCAGGCTCTCATCGATACGGGCATCCAGAACAGAGGTATCGAACACATTGTGCCGGAGGCGATAACGGTCTCCGAATTTGAGGCTGCGTCTGCCGGCATGAGCGCGGAGGAGCTGGCTCAGTGGGAGGACTGTTTCGTCATGGACGCCGCTGAGACGAATGAAGACGGAGTCACTATCTACAGGCGCAGAGCAATGACTGACGAGGAACTGACAGTTCTCGACGGGACGCTGCTCACGCCTCTTGTCACGCGCTACGCGGAAAGGAACGGCGAGACTTTGTCTCAGGCCGAGGCGTCAGCCGGGACAGGATCGGGAAACGTCATAGACAGCAGCGGAAAGGGACAGACAGCCAACAGCAATCTGCTGGCCATGGGCATAGCCTACGCGGGAGACTGCGACGCCGAGGCCGGACTCGATCTTCTGGCGATACAGAATTCGTTCATGTTCAAATGCGGCGGACTGATGCTGCTTATGTCTATTATTGTCATGGCATTCACTACGCTTGTATCGCTGCTCGCCGCAAGGGTAGGAGCCGGCATAGGCAAGGACCTCCGATCGAGGCTTTTTGCCAACGTAATGTCGTATTCCAGCGCTGAGATGAATGAATTCAAGACATCGTCTCTCATAACACGCGCCACAAACGACATACAACAGGTACAGATGACATCCACCATGATGCTTCGCATGATGCTCTTTGCGCCATGCATCTGCACATGGTCGATCATAAAGGTATATCAGACGCAC
>JBGUKZ010000074.1:0-2088 GCA_045114795.1 Anaerovoracaceae bacterium | reverse complement strand
TGTGCGCTTCCCTCATCGAATTCGCCTGAATTAGCATCTTCGAAGCCCAGTACGTTTCTGGCATATTCTATGACCGCGATCTGCATTCCCAGACATATGCCAAGATATGGTATGTTGTTTCGTCTCGCGTAACCTGCGGCGCGGACCATTCCTTCTATTCCCCTGTCGCCGAAGCCGCCCGGCACCAGAATGCCGTCAGCGTCGGCCAGAATATCTTCTTCCGTCTCAGCTGTGATATCTTCGGCCTCTATCCACTTTATGTCCACTGTGCAGCCTGTCTCGTAACCGCCGTGCTTAAGGGCCTCGGCGACGGAAAGATAAGCATCATGCAGCTTTATGTATTTCCCGACCAGCGCGATCGTAACGCGCTTGCCGCCGGCTTTGATCCTGTCGACCATATTCTTCCATTCTTCAATGTCGCAGGGACCTGCGTCGATCCCGAGTTCGCGGCATACTATCCATGAAAAACGCGCGTCCTCAAGCATCAAAGGTGCTTCGTAAAGCACCGGGAGAGTGATATTTTCTATGACGCAGTCCCTTTTGACATTGCAGAAGAGTGATATTTTGTCGTATATGTCTTCGTCAATATGACGGTCGGATCTCATTATTATTATGTCAGGAGAGATCCCCATATTCTGAAGCTCCCTGACTGAATGCTGTGTCGGTTTGGATTTGTGCTCTCCCGAGCCTGTGATATACGGCACCAGTGTAACGTGAATGAACAGGCAGTTATCCTTGCCCTGTTCGATGCTTACCTGTCTGGCTGCTTCGAGGAATGGCTGGCTTTCGATATCTCCTACAGTACCGCCTATTTCGGTTATGATGACGTCGCTGTCTCCTTCGCGTCCGACACTGTAGATGAACTCCTTTATCTCATCTGTTATGTGCGGGATCACCTGGACCGTGCTGCCCAGATATTCACCGCGGCGCTCCTTGTTAAGAACGTTCCAGTACACCTTGCCGGTCGTAAGATTTGAGAATCTGTTGAGGTCCTCATCGATAAATCTTTCATAGTGTCCGAGATCAAGGTCTGTCTCAGCGCCGTCCTCAGTCACGTATACCTCTCCGTGCTGGAAAGGACTCATCGTCCCGGGGTCGACGTTGATATACGGATCCAGTTTCTGAGCAGCCACCTTGAGCCCTCTGGCTTTGAGAAGTCTGCCCAGAGAAGCTGCGGTGATGCCTTTTCCGAGTCCTGACACGACTCCTCCGGTAACAAAAATGTACTTCTTGTCCATCTTATCGCACCTCTTTTCACACAGTTGATCGCTTTCAACCAGGAGCAAAGCTCCAACAAGCTCGCTTGATTGGAGCGAGCGACGCCGTCAACAGACGCCGGGAGCTTCAGCTCATGAGAGCGTCGGTCTGGGATTGAACCCCACCACCGACGGTCGAAAATGGAACCCGCCGCCTACTTCGTTGAGGCGGGGACATCCGGCGTCTGTTATTTTCCGCTGTCTCCGTAGTTTGACAGCACCCTTGCCGAAGGATCATCGACGTCACAGCCTTCCCATTCCCTGTTAGGCATCCAGAAGTCCGTTACCATCTCTGCCTGTCCCGGATAGTACTTCTCAAATATGTCCCTGTACAGCAGCGACTCTTTGGTGAACGGCCTCGCATGGTCATACCTTTTGCGGCCTTCCTCAAACTCCTCATCCGAATACTGCGTTGCGGCATATTCCTTAAGGTCTTCCACCATGGAATGCCCTACCGCATCCGAAAAGGCCGCCTTTTCCCGCCAGAGTATCTCATCCGGAAGATAATCCCCTTCAAAGGCTTTTCTTAGAAGGTACTTTCCTTTGCCGTACTTGTTCAGCTTCATCTCCGGATCTATGGACATGATATAGCGCACGAATTCGAGATCGCCGAAAGGCACCCTGCCCTCCAGGCTGTTTCCCGAAATACAGCGGTCAGCCCGCAGGACATCATACATATGCAGCTCTCTCACGCGCTTTGCGGCCTCCTCCTGGAAAGCCTCTGCCGACGGGGCAAAATCCGTATACTTATAGCCGAACAGCTCATCGGATATCTCTCCGGTAAGGATGACACGTATGTCAGTCTGTTCATGGATGGCCTTACAGACAAGAT
>JBGUKZ010000073.1:0-21556 GCA_045114795.1 Anaerovoracaceae bacterium | reverse complement strand
AGACGCGGAACGAGCCTGCCTGTACTGGCCAAGCTCACCCCTAATATAACCGACATGGTCCCTGTAGCTCTTGCCGCAAAGCGCGGCGGCGCTGACGGAATCGCCGCAATCAACACGATCAATTCGATCACGGGGGTGGATATCGATACACTTGTTGCGGAGCCTTCAGTAAGGGGCAAGTCAATAGTAGGAGGATATTCAGGAGCGGCTGTAAAGCCGGTCGCCCTTAGGTTCATTTCGGATCTCTACAGATGCGAAGAGCTTGCCGGAATGCACATAAGCGGCATGGGAGGCATAGAGACCTGGATCGACGCGCTCGAATTCATACTGATTGGAGCAGGAAGTGTTCAGGTCACGACCGCGGTGATGCAGTACGGTCACAGGATCATCGAAGACCTGATCGAAGGCCTTAGTGAATACATGAAGGGCAAGGGCATAGATTCTGTCAGAAATCTGGTCGGAGGCGCGGCAAAAACGGTCGTTGACCACAGCAGCATCGAAAGGGATACCATAGTTTTCCCTACTTTCGACTATGAAAGCTGCAACGGCTGCGGCAGATGCTATATCTCATGTATGGACGGCGGACACCAGGCTATAACGCTCGATCCGGAGACAAGAAAACCTAAGCTTAACGGAAAAAGATGTGTTGGCTGCCATCTGTGCCGTCTGGTCTGTCCGGAAATGGCCATCAGACCGGCTGCAAAGTATTGGACGCCGGGTTTTGATAATTCCGGCTTATAGAAAAAGGAAATAATCGGATGAAAATCCATGTTCTGCTCTGCGGATACATAAGAATAGCAAAAGGACTCCTTGATAATGGAGGGAGGTTCTCGACAGATATCGCAAAGGCGATGGTGACTCCGGATCGAGACAGAGTAACGCTGCCGGTCAGCGCTTACCTTATCGAGCATCCTGCCGGCTATTATCTTGTGGATACGGGATGGAGCAGAAAACCGGATCTTCCAAAGCATCTTGAGGCACTGTACCATCCGTCCATTCCGGACGGAATGACTGTTACGGATCATCTTGAAAAGATGGGGATCAGACCGGAAGACATAAAAGCAGTTCTTATAACACATTTTGATGCTGATCATGTTGATGGACTAAGATCTGTAGGCAATGCCGGGCAGATAATAGTTCCTGAAGATGAAGCATACTGGTCTGTTCGCACTAAATACAGGATGCGTCAGGTAAGAGAGCTATGGGAAACAGTCGCTTATGAGCGTATTTTTTACAGAGGTTATCAGCTTGGCCCGATGAACAAGGCGGTAGATATCACCGGCGATGAGTCTGTCATGATGGTGAATCTGCCGGGGCACACCGATGGGCAGGCAGGAGTCATTGTAAGAAGCGGAGGCAGATTTGTTCTGCTGGCGGCAGATGCAGCATATTCTCCATACAACTGGGAGGAGATGAAAGCGCCGGGGCTTGGCGCGGATAAGAACCTTCAGCTAAAAACTCTTGATTGGATAGCAATGATAGCAAAGGATCCGGCCTGTATGAAGGTGCTGTGCAGTCATGACCCTGCAGAAGAAAACGGAAAGGTATACGAGCTATGAGTATGAATTACACGATCCCAAAAGATCCCAATATGCTCTTGAGTTATGTCAACATGATGCTGAGAGACAGGTATTCTTCGCTTGAGGAGTTCTGTGCCGCAAACGACGCAGACATGAGCGTGATAACCGATAAGCTTGGAGCGATCGGATATACATATGATGAGGAACTGAACCAGTTCAAATAATACAGTCATTTTTATATTGAACTCTTTTCTTTCGAGGATAAAAGTGGTAAAGTTAGTTAAATTTAACTAACTTTTTTATTTGAGGATAATTATTTATGAAAATAGTTCAATTCAAAGATGTAACAAGAACGTATGTGACGGGCGATCACACACAGGATGCTCTGGCTCATGTAGATCTGGAGATCGAGGGCGGTAAATTCGTTGTCATACTCGGACCTTCCGGAGCCGGCAAGAGCACATTCCTTAATCTTCTCGGAGGACTGGACAACCCGACGAGCGGCACGATAATCGTGGACGGCACTGATATATCCACTCTTTCAAGCGATGAGCTCGCGGACTACAGGGCGGCAAAAGTGGGATTCGTATTTCAGTCATACAATCTGATACCTACGCTTACCGTATTGGAAAACATCTCTCTGGTCGATGAGATAGCGCCTGATCACATGAGTTCTGAGGAACTGCTTAAAGAAGTTGGCCTGGACGATCACGCTCATCAGTTCCCGCACGAATTGTCCGGAGGCGAGCAGCAGAGGGTCTCCATATGCAGGGCCCTGGCAAAGAACCCGAAGATCCTGCTGTGCGATGAGCCTACCGGCGCGCTCGATTCCGAAACAGGCGTAGTCGTACTTAAACTTCTCCTTAAGATGGCAAGAGACTACGGCAAGACGATAATCATCGTGACTCACAACCAGAATATCGCAAAAATGGCCGATGTCGTTATTCGCATCAGGGACGGCAAGCTGACTTCCGTAGATGAACGGCTTCATCCGTTATCTGCAGAAGAGGTGGAGTGGTAATGCTGAGACGTAAACTTTGGAGAATCGCAAAAGTATATAAAGTCCAGTTCATTTCCATGATACTTCTGATCGCTCTGGGCATCGGAGTATTTGTAGGCTTCAATGCCGAGTGGGTGACCATCGGCAGGGATACCGGGACTTTCTTCAAGGACTGCGGATTTGCTGACTACAGGATAATCGATGAAGACGGAATATCGTCTGCCGATGTAGATAAGATAAGGGACATTGAAGGCGTTGCGGGAGTAAGCAGATTTCTTTCTGTCAATGCTGATGTTAAAGGCTCAGACGATCAGCTCGCTCTTACGGTAACAGAAAGCGAACATACGTCAGGCTTTGTTCTGATGGAAGGCGGAGAATATGACAGATGGGATCCGGAGGGATTCTGGCTGATGGATAAATACGCCGAAATGAACGGAATAAAGCCCGGAGACAAGCTTACAGTCACTTTCGAGGATATGGAATTCACAGGCACTGTCAGAGGCCTGATCGAGTCGGCGGAGTATCTCATATGCGTACGTGATGAATCGCAGGTAATGCCTGACTTCAATACATACGGATACGTGTATGCCTCTCCGGCGATGCTGCGTAAGGTGATCGAAGAGAAAATAAGGGAAGAAGAGCCTGACATCGATGATGATGTCATGAGCATAGCTGTCAAAGAGGTGTGCGATGAGACCTTCTGCCAGGTGAATGTCAATTCATCAATGGACAAAAAAGAGATACAGAAAGCAGTAGATGACGCCCTGGACCGTTCTCTCATGATACTGACAAAAGATGAGAATGTGTCATACAAAGAGTCCAGAGGTGAGATGAACGAGGGCAGAACGATGGGGGCGGTACTGCCTGTGCTCTTCCTTGCGATAGCGATACTGACCATGATAACCACTATGAACAGGATCACTATCAGCGAGAAAACTCAGATCAGCACTCTCAAGGCGCTCGGCTTCAGGGACAAAAGAATAATACGGCACTACACATCATACGCTGTCGTCATATCTGTCATAGGCTCTGCGCTTGGCATAGTGATGGGATATGCGCTGTGCAAAATGGTAATGTCGCAGGATGGCATGATGGGGACGTATTTTGTGATGCCTGACTGGACGATACATATACCTGCGTGGATATGGGCAATAGTTGTCCTGATAGTAGCGCTCACGATCTTCATAGGTTATCTGTCAGTCAGAGATCTCCTTCGCGGAACGGCTGCGGAAACTCTCCGTCCGTATACTCCGAGACACATTCACAGGCTTCTTCTTGAAGGGACGGCGCTATGGAACAGGATGAAGTTCGGCACTAAGTGGAACCTCAGAGACATATTCAGGCACAAATCGCGCAGCGCCATGTCGTTTATCGGAACATTCGGCTGCATGCTGATGCTGGTAGCTTCATTCGGAATGAATCAGACGATGGATAATTTCCTGGATACGTTTTACGATGGAACGGCGGTTTACGCTTCGAAGATCTTCATGTCAACGGATGCCGAAAACAGCGACGCGGTAAAGCTCGCAAAGGATCTTGATGGAGATTACAGCGCTTCCGTAAGCGCCAAGGTGGGAGACAAGACGCTCTCCGTCGATGTCTACAATATCACTCACGGGATGTACAGGTTCATAGATCAGGACTCTAACATCATCCCTTTGCCGGAAGAAGGCGCGCTCATATGCAAGAGACTTGCCAGGGACTTTGATGTGAAAGCCGGTGATACCGTGACCGTAGAGCCGTACGGTACGGATGAAAGCTTTGATATCCTGATCAGCGGCATCAACGGATCTCTTACGGAAAGCATCTCAATGAATGAGGATTATGCGGAAGAGATCGGCCTGACAGGCAGCGAGGAATATAAGATCAACAGCGTATATACCATGACGGACAAGGCGCAGATCGATACAGACAGCAATATCACAAGCGTACAGAGCAAACAGGATATCATTGACTCTTTCGATGCTTTCATGGAGATATTTTACTTCTTCATCATAGTGCTCATTGTCGCTTCTGTGCTTTTGTGCCTGATCGTGCTGTACAATCTCGGGATAATGAGCTACATGGAACGTTACCGCGAGATGGCGACTCTTAAAGTGCTGGGCTTCAGGAACAAGGCGATAGGCAGGCTCCTGATATCACAGAATCTCTGGATAGCCGTGGCAGGAACTCTTCTGGGGATACCTGCAGGCATCTGGGCGCTGAACTATTTGATGAACATGTTGGCGGGCGAGTATGAGATGGAGACCATGGTCGGACCTGTGAGCATACTGGCTGCCACGGCACTGAATCTGGGAGTGGCAGCGATAGTGGGCTGGATGATATCCCGGAAAAACCGCAGGATCAACATGGTAGAGGCTCTTAAGGGAACCGAGTAAAAAACAAGCGGATACGGGTCCCGTGCCCTCAACTTAAAAAGGCCCTGAGATGAATATGAACATCTCAGGGCCTTGTTTTATTTCAGCTTCAGGCCGTCTTTGAAAGCTTCACCGACGCGCTCTGTCACTTTGTAGTATCCGTGCGTATACGGATCAAACGCTATGGCGTTTACAAGAGACATGTCGGGCTTTCCATCAACCAGCACTTTTTCATCGGCGGTGACGTTTACAACTTTACCGATCACGCCGCATCCGTATTCGTTATCCTGATATTCGATGAATTCGCACTCAAGGCAAAGAGGGAATTCATTGATCACCGGAGCGTCGACTGCCTCGGCTTTGCCGGCAGTAAGGCCGCTGCGGGCAAGCTTGTCCGTCACTTTGTTGCCGGACTCGACGCCGAAATAGTCTGCTTCGACCAGATGATCCGCGTCCGCTATGCTTACTGTAAAGGCACCTCTTGCTTTGATGTTCTGCACCGTCTTGTGGGATTCAGACAGATTGAGGGCTACATGTCCTCTTTCCTGCATCGTTCCCCACGCGGCGTTCATTACATTGACGCTGCCGTCTTCGTTGTATGTTGCAACCATAAGAACAGGCATCGGGAAAATACCTTCCGTGATATCAAGTTTTTTTCTCATTCTAATAACCTCGCTTTTAATGAATTGACAGGATAAAACATCCCAAATAGAATTCTAACTGTATTAAAATAATAATCAAGAACCGGCACAGACAGGAGAGTGAAAAACTTGATAAAAGTGGTTCTGATAGACATCGATGATACGCTTCTCAGTTTTACGGGATATGTAAAAGAGACCATGAAAGAGGGCTTTTCATACTTCGGATTAAAACCGTACACGGAAGACATGTTACCTGTCTTTGAAAGGATCAACAATTCTCTCTGGAGACAGCTCGAGCAGGGGACACTGACCTTTGAAGAACTGGAAAAGTGCCGTTGGGATATGATTTTCAAAGAACTTGGGATAGACTTTGACGGACCGGCATTTGAGGAGTACTTCCGGGAGAGACTCTTCTATAGCGCTGTGCCGGAGGATGGTGCAGAGGACTTGCTGAAATATCTGAGCAGCAAATATACATTATGCGCAGCGAGCAACGGCCCTTATGAACAGCAGATGAACCGCCTTCGCATCGGGAATATGAGCGGTTACTTCTCTCATTTCTTTATTTCTTCTCAGATCGGCGCGCAGAAGCCGGGCAGGCAGTTCTTTGATCGCTGCTTTGACATATTGAGGGAAGCCGGGTTCCCGGGTCTGGCGCCTGAGGAGGTGATCATCATAGGTGATTCCATCTCTTCCGATATCTCCGGCGGGCGTGACTATGGCATGCATACCTGTCTGTATCAGAAAAACGTGATGTCTGAACAAAGCTGTTCCGGGGCGGATCACGTGGTAAACAGGCTTTCTGAAATAAAAAACATACTATGATTTGTTTAAATGGAGGACAAAATGAGCGCAAAAGGCATATTTGTGTGGGCCGTATTTATCGCGGTCTGCGCGGCTATTTATTATATCTCTCAAAGGATGAAAGATCAGATCGATGAAAACGGGATCGAAACCACGGGCGTGATCTCACGCATAGAGGATATGGGCGATCCGGAAGACATCTCCCTCATATACTTTGCAAAATACCGTACGGAAGATGGGGAAGAAATCGAAGGGACCATCTCAAATCCGACAACTGATCTTGAGGTAGGCCGGCAAGTCCGCCTGAAGTATCATCCGAAACATAAGATGAATGCCAGGCTGATCTGAAGCAGTCCGGCCGGAAGCACAGATAATATCGTCAGGATCCTGTCTGATGAGACATAGATGTGTTATTATAAAAGTGTTAACGATCCGTTTACTGCTGCTGATCTTTAGAGGAGGATCATATGAAGGGTATCAATACAGAAAAAGGCCGCCTTCGTCATAAAGTTTTTACTGAAGTAGCAAGGTTCGCTTATGAAGGAAACGGGCCGGAAGTGCTCGATGAGCTTCCTTATCAGATGGTCAACGGCGATGATGATCCGTACAGACATTCGCTGTTCCTCGAAAGAGCGATCGCCGGAGAGCGGATCAGGGTCGCGATGGGTATGGCAATAAGACCGGTAAATGAACATACTCCGACATCCAAGGGCGTCGACGCGAGCATGATAGAGGAGAAATACTACGAACCGCCTCTGATCGACATCATCCGTTTCGCGTGCCATTGCTGTCCGGAGAAAAGAGTATATATCTCTGACGGGTGCCAGAACTGCCTGGAGCATCCGTGCATGGAAGTATGCCCTAAAAAGTGCATCTCGTATGACAGGGATCTTCGCCGCAACGTCATCGATACGGAAAAATGCATCAAGTGCGGAATGTGCATGAAGGCCTGCCAGTACAATGCCATAATCAAACAGGAAAGGCCGTGCGTAGCCGCTTGCGGTCTCGGCGCGATCGGAGAGGACGACTACGGCCACGCTATGATAGATCAGGAAAAGTGCGTATCGTGCGGCATGTGTCTCAACAGCTGCCCGTTTGCCGCCATCGTAGACAAGGGTCAGATATACCAGACTATAAACGCGATACAGTCCGGTACGCCTGTATACGCCATAGTGGCTCCCGCGATCGCGGGCCAGTTCGGAAAAGAACTCACAGATACAAGAATGAAATCGGCTTTCGGCAAGCTTGGATTCACGGATGTGATAGAGGTCGCGATCGGCGCCGATCTATGCACTATCGAAGAAGCTGAGCATTTCCTCCGTGAAGTGCCTGACGAGCTCCCGTTCATGTGCACGAGCTGTTGTCCTGCGTGGTCGATAATGGCAAAGACGCATTTCCCTGAGTACGCTGATACTGTATCGATGGCTCTCACTCCTATGGTGCTGACAGCCAGACTTGTTAAGAAACTGCATCCTGAATGCAAGATCGCGTTCATCGGTCCGTGCCTCTCAAAAAAGCATGAGGCCAGCAGGCACACCGTAAAAAGCTATGTGGATTTCGTCCTTACCTTTGAGGAGCTTGCGGGAATGTTTGACGCGCGGGGCGTTGTTTTCTCTGAATGTGAAGAGGGCGAACCTCTGAGAAAGGCCAGCAGCGACGGCTTTGGTTTCGCTATCAGCGGAGGCGTGGCGCAGGCTGTTGCCAATCACATCAAACGCGTGGACCCTGAACGTGAGGTCAAGATCGTTCGCGCAGAGGGACTCGGCGAATGCATGAAGATGATGAAGAAGGCTGCTACCGGAGAATACAACGGATATCTGCTCGAAGGCATGGCATGTCCGGGAGGCTGCGTGGCAGGCGCGGGAACGCTCCAGCCGCTCAACAAGGCGGTCTACTCAGTAGGTGTTGCTCAGAAAGAGGCGCCTGTAGCCAACGCGATAGACAGCATGTACGCGGATCTGCTTCCTGCTCTTGAGCATATCCAGGAGGAACTCAGCAAACAGCAGGATGATCTTGAGCCGGTAAACAGAGCGAAGATAGACATGCTTGCTTATAAATAGACACCTTTAGCGACAAGCCGGATACAGAAGAAAACAGGATCCGGGGCTGTGCAGGAATACTTGCCCTGAGACGAGCGTCTCAGGGTTTTTGCTTTGAAGGGTATTTTACCGGTAGCGGCTTAAAATTGACATGCCTGCAGCCATGTGGGAAAATACCTGCAAAAGGGGGACTGACAGGAATGAAATACAGAAAAGATAAATACGGAAATGAACTTTCGCAGCTTGGATACGGCTGCATGAGGTTCACCGGCAAGGGCGGCAGGATCGACTATGAAAAGGCCGAACGCGAGGTCATGCGCGCGGTCGAAAAGGGAGTCAACTATTTTGATACAGCGTACGCGTATCCCGGCAGCGAGGAGTGTCTGGGGAAAATTCTCGCGGAGAACAACGCTCGCGGCAAGGTCAACATCGCGACCAAGCTGCCGCAGTACATGGTCAGATCCATGAAGGGGATAGATAAAATCTTCAATGAGGAACTCTCGCGTCTTCGGACAGACCATATCGACTACTACCTGATGCACATGTTCACGGATATCTCCGAGTGGGAGCGTCTGAGATCGTACGGCATTGAGGATTGGATCTCCGCTCGCAAGGAAGACGGCAGCATAAGGCAGATCGGGTTTTCGTATCACGGCGATACGGAGATGTTCCTGCAGATACTTGATGCTTATGACTGGGATTTCTGCCAGGTCCAGTACAATTACCTGGATGAGACAAGTCAGGCAGGCCGCCGCGGTGTTGAGGCCGCAGAGGCTAAAGGCATACCGGTCGTGATCATGGAGCCGCTTCGCGGAGGCAAGCTGGTGAACCTGCCGGTAATGGCGAAACGCGAGCTGAGCGAGAGCGGCAAAGGCTATACAGCTGCTGAGCTCGGCCTCAGATGGCTATGGAACCAGACCGGCGTTACGGTAGTGCTCTCGGGCATGAACTCTCTTGAGATGGTCGATGAGAACATAAGGATAGCATCGGCAGCGGAGCCGGGAAGTTTCGATGACGGTGACTTTGCTCTTGTAGAAAGCGTCAAAAAGATAATAAAAGAGAAGGAAAGAGTAGGCTGCACAGGCTGCAGATACTGCATGCCTTGCCCGAGCGGCGTTGATATCCCGGGCAATTTCCATCACTGGAACCTTATGTATATTGAGGGAAAGAAGAACCCGGTCAGATTCGAGTTTGCGCGCAATGTGGGCCTCCAGGGAAAACCGGGCTTTGCAAGCCAGTGCATAGGCTGCGGCAAGTGTGAGGCGCACTGCCCGCAGCACATACAGATCAGAGAGATGCTCAAGAGGGCAGACAGGGAGCTCAGGCCGCTTCCATACAGGATAGCGATGCCGGTAGTCAGAAAGATAATGTCCAGGTAGGTAAAAAGCATGACGCAGAATGAAAGACTTGACTATCTTGCAGAAAGTTTCAAGGATGAGTCACCTGAATATAAAAGGGTAAGGATACCGGAAGATACCGAAGGCAAACAGCGTCTGCTAAGGTCATTGATGAATGTAAGGATGCCAAAGCCTGTTTCTGCGGCTGTACTTGCCGTGCAGGATACATATCTTAAGGGCCGTGCGCTTGAAAAGGGCATAGTCAACATACCGGAAATGCCGACAGTCAGGGAAAGTCTAGAAAGCACCCATCCGTTTGCTGACTGTATTTCCATCTGGCAGGGAGATATAACGCGCATTGCGGCAGACGCCATAGTAAACGCGGCGAATTCCCAGATGCTCGGATGCTTCATCCCGATGCATACCTGCATCGACAACTGCATCCATACTTATGCCGGCATACAGCTCCGTGAAGAATGCGCAAGACGCATGGGCTCTCTGAGGCTTAAGTTCGGGGAGGACTATGAACAGCCCACGGCAGTTCCCATGCTGACAGACGCGTATAATCTTCCTGCGAAGAAGATAATACATATCGTCGGACCTATCGTGCAGTACGAGCTGACACCGCAGCTTGAGCAGGATCTGGCTGACTGTTACAGGAACACTTTAAACATGTGCAGGGATAGCGGATTAGGGAGCGTTGCTTTCTGCTGTATTTCTACCGGCGTATTTCACTTTCCCAATAAACGGGCTGCTGAGATCGCGGTGCAGACTGTGACAGAATGGCTCAAAGAGAATCCGGGCGTCATGGACAGAGTGATATTCAATGTATTTAAGAACGAGGACAAGAGATACTATGAGGAACTCTTTTAACAGACCCTGAGATCAAAATCTCAGGGTTTTTTATTATCATAATTATTGAATATGAAAAGAAGGAGGGTACCGGGAAATTGAAAAACGATGAGTATTTCATGAAACTGGCCATAGAATTATCCGCGGCTGCTGTTGAGCACGGAAATGAGCCGTTCGGGGCTGTGCTGGTAAAAGACGGGGAGGTCGTTTTTACAAACGAAAACCAGATCTATACCATGCACGACCCTACATTCCACGGGGAAGCGGGCCTTATCCGCCGGTTTTGCGCAGAAACCGGAATAACGGACCTCAGGGATCATACGCTGTACTCAAGCTGTGAACCGTGTTTCATGTGCAGCGGAGCGATGGTATGGACGAAGCTCGGAAGACTGGTATACGGCGCAAGCAATGCTGAACTGGAAGAGATCCTCGGCAATGAAGGGTGTGATTGCAGCAGGATCGTTTTTGAAAACTCATTCTGGAAGCCGGAAGTCACAGCGGGCGTTTTGCGTGACCGGGCGCTGGAGGTTTTAAAAGCATATTTTGTCGATCATAAAAAAGGCTGATCCCGGAAACCAAGCCTCAGGCGCTTTGCGGCAGAGGCTGTTTTTTTGCGTTTTTTCAGTACGCTTTTGAGTGCCTTTTGTGCCGGTTTCATATATAATTTTACATCAGACAACTTATCAGATAATGTCAGGGATAACTTACAGAAAAAAAGCTCGGTTTTGATAATGGAACTGGAGGGGAAAAAAGTGTTACACAAGGAAAAGATGAACACAAGTATTATCAGAACGTTCTTTGCGATCATGCTGCTGACGGCTGCTTTTGTGGCTTTGTCGATCATGAACGCATCAGAATCGTTTGCTCTCTCGGGAGAGGGCACGGAGCAGGATCCGTACAAGATCTCTACCGAAGAAGACTGGAATGAGTTTGCCGGTGAAGTCAGGACAGGCAATACAGGGGGATATTACCGTCTGACGAAAGACATTACCATCGAGTCGCCGGTAGGTACGGAAGCCAATCCGTTCACCGGACATTTTGACGGTGCTTCTCATACGTTGACCGCCGATATCAGCGACACGTCCAATCAGGGCACCGCTCCGTTCCGGTATATACAGGGGGCGGAGATCAAGGATCTCAAAGTGGACGGCACCGTCAGGGGCGGCGCGCACGTAGCGGGCCTTGTCGGTTACGCTCTGGGCGGAAACGGCGCGAAGAACCTGATCGACAATGCTACCGTAGCTGATACGGTCAACGGCGGAGATTACGCCGGAGGCATCGTCGGACACGGCAAGACGTCGGACCTGACCATAAAGGACTCGCGTTTCACCGGAGTGATCAACGGCGGCAGCAAATATGCCGGAGGCTTCCTCGGCTGGAGCGACGGCCAGAAACTCACGATCAGGGACTGCCTGTTCAGCGGCAGCTACGGGGGCTCCGGAAAGTTCCACCCGGTCGCTGTAAAGGATTCAAATAAGAGCATGACTCTGGATATCAGCGGCGCGTACTACGCAAACACCGCGGAGCCGGCAATGCAGGGAGATTCCTCGCATGTCGTAACGGACGATGGGGTATTGACATACGCAGAAAAAGACGCTGATGTTTCCAACGGTCATTTTTACAGAGCCGCAAAGATCAACGGGAGCAACTCGGGCTACTATTATCCTGTAGAGATCGAGATCAACATGGGAAAGGGCTTTTATCAGCACAGTGATACCACGATCACTTACGAGATAAAGGCGAACGGCGAGACGCTCACGGATGGGACGGATTATACGGCGAAAATGGCGCCTTCCGATTACCCTAACCTTGACATATCTGCGGCGCAGATCCTGCAGAATGCAGGCACGTATATCATTGTCATCAACGGAAAGGGCGACTGCCTGGGCAAAATGGCAAGCCACTTTGTCGTTTCCGACATCACGGGCAGCGGTACATCGGGCAGCCCATATCAGATCACGAGCCAGAAGGACTGGGATCAGTTCACCGGTATCCTCACGACGGGCAAAGGCGAGACGTTTGAAGGAAAGTATCTTAAACTTACGAACAACATCACAGTCACTAAAATGGCGGGAACGAGCACGCATCCGTTCAGCGGGACTTTCGACGGGCAGAACAAGACTCTGACCAGCAAGATCAATGCTGATGAGGATGAAGCGGCTCCGTTCCATTACATTAAAGGCGCGACTATAAAGAACATCACCGCGGCGGGCAGTGTTCAGGGCAAGGAACACTGCGCGGGTCTCGTAGGATACGCGCTGGGCAACAGGGATGTGGTCAACAGGATCGATCGCGCCACTGTTACAGCGACCGTGACATCCACCGACAACGTTTCAGGCCTTGTTGGAAACGGCGATAAATCTACGATAGAGATCACCAATACGATATTCAGCGGCAAGTTATGCTGCAACATGTTTAACAGAAGATATACAGGCACGATGGTCCTCGCCTCCAACAGCGGTGCCAAGCTGATAATGAATAACTGCATGCTCAAGGGAAGCAAAGGCAATTCGTTCTATTGGTGGAATCCTATTGCCCTGCTCTACGGCAACAGCAACTTTGAGCACGATATCAAAAACACATATTTCCTGGATTCTGTCGCTTACGCCGATGATGTGGGCCTTACAACCCCCGTAGGCGGGACCATGGTGTACAAGTCCGCTATTTCGGGCAAGATAAGCACCAAGGTGACTGCGGTAGACAACGTGACCTACTATCACGATGAAGACATAAAGATAGAAGGCCTCAGGGATACTTACGCATATACCGGTTCCAACATAAGCGTCACTTATAAAGTGATGACATCCAATGGCACTCAGCTGAAAAAAGACAGTGATTATACGTCGAAATGGTCAACTTCGCCGGTCAAGAATAAAGGCAACTACACACTTACTATCACCGGCACGGGCGACTATGCCGGATCGATCAGCGCGAATTTCAAAGTAGCTGATCAGCTGAGTGGCAGCGGAACGGAAGCGGATCCTTTCAGAGTAGAGAGCGCGGCGGACTGGAATAAATTCAAGTCTGTGCTGAACGGTGGACATTCGTATAAGGGCGAGTTCATAAAGCTCACGGCGGACATCTCTGTCGGTAATAATATGATAGGTACTTCATCAAATCCGTTCTCGGGAACGTTTGACGGAGGCGGCCATAAACTGACCGTAGCCATTAGCAACAGTTCTGAAGGCGCGGCACCGTTCTCATTCGTCAAAGACGCGACGATCAGGAACCTCACTGTCGCAGGAACTGTACAAGGAGGAAAGTACACTTCGGGCCTTGTCGGAGAACTCAAAGACGGTCCGGTCAACATTAAGGACGTCACAGTGAGCGCTACCGTAAAGGCCGATAAGCATCTTGGGGGCTTTATAGGTCATTCCTTTGAAGAGAAAGCGACCCTTGTTAACTGCGTTTTCAACGGTACGCTAAGCTGCACGGGCAGTGAAGGCTATGGCGGCGGACTATACGGCTGGGGCGACAAGCCGAACTATGATACATGGATGTGCATGTTCACCGGCAAGGTGACCGGTAAATTCAAACTGTTCCATCCGGTCGGGGTCTTCTATAAAGACGGCGGCGGATATTACGGAGGACAGGGCGACGGCGTATACTATACGTCCTCCGGAAAACAGATCGGGGCAGCCGATGGAACTGCTCTGATACTGGGCACAAAAATCGTCAGGTCTAACAGGCTCTACACCGTTTCCGAGATGGAAGACGGACAGCTGTATACAAGGTTCCTGTTCAAGGGCGACTCTACGGACTTATTCCTGGCATCGTGGTCGAACAGCATCAGCGTGGAGGATAAGGTGCTTGTCAAAGGTTACAAGGAACAGGTCACACTTCCTGTTCCTGTAGTGAAATGCAATGGCGAAACTTTAAACCCCGGCGGTTTAGACATAAAGTGCTATTTCCATGGGGAGGAGGTGTCCGCCGATGACATCAGAGAGTCCGGAGAGTATACGCTCAAGGTTATAGGAAGAGAGGATTACTTCGCCGGCTCAGTCAGCACTACGTTCAAGGTCATTTTTTTCAGCGGAGTCGGGACCGAGGACGATCCATTCCTCATCTGCAATGAGGACGACTGGAACTACCTCGCGGAGGCAGTCAGCCTGGGGCACACCTTCAAGGGCCAGTTCCTCATTCTCGCGAATAACGACGTAGTGTGCACGCAGCCGGTCGGAGACGCCAACCACCCGTTCCAGGGGCATTTCGACGGACTGAACCAGTACGGGAACAACCGCGTGCTTACGGCAAACATTTCGGATACAAGTACGCAGGGCACGGCGCCGTTCAGATATGTGGGCGACGGAGCCGTGATCAAAAACATTGACGTGAAGGGCACGATACAGGGCGGCCAGCATGCGGGAGGCCTTGTGGGCTTCACCCTAAGAGGCACAGTCAATATCTATGATGTCAATGTGTCGGCAACGATCACAGACGGGTCATACGTCGGCGGCATCGTGGGTCACGGAAAGACCTCGAATCTTACCATGCAGAACTGCGCGTTCACGGGCAGGATCACCGGAGGCAGCAGCTATATCGGAGGGCTCCTGGGATGGAGCGACGGACAGAAGCTCACACTTGAGAGATGCATCTTCGCGGGCCGCAATACGGGCTCGGGAGCTTTCCATCCGATCGCTGTGAAGAACCGGGGCGAGTCGATGGATACGACTCAGCGCAAAGTATACTATGTGAACACGCAGACTCCGGATATATCCAATGATTATATTGCGGCAGGCGGGACCCCTGTGTATACGAAGGCGGACTTCCCTGAGGACAAGCTGTCCGGCAGCGTCAACGCCGCGGACGGCAAGACATATTACGCGCTGACCAAAGTCGGCACTATCAAAGACAATTACGAGATAACGGGAAGCGGCATAGCTCCGGTGCCTGTTGTATCTGACGCGGAAGGCGCACAGCTGACGAACGGAAGAGACTTTACGACCGCTTATGTCAACACTGAGACAGGTGAGTCCGTGACGAAAGTTACCGCGATGGGCGAGTACAGGCTGGTGCTCACGGGCAATAACAGCAAGACTGTCGGAACTCAGGAGGCCGGCACATTTACGGCTTCGGCAGATCATCCGCAGGAAGTGACGCTGAATGCTGAGTCGGCTGAACTCCACTTCGATGTGAACGAGGACACTGTCCAGCTCGTGGCGACCGTAAAGCCGGACACAGTCAGCAACAAGGAGGTCGAGTGGACGAGCAGCGACGCGGATGTCGCCACGGTAGATGACACCGGCCTTGTCACCGCGAAGGGCGTCGGAACGGCAGTCATTACCGCGAGAGCCAAAGACAACGAGCTCGGCGAGAAAACCGCGACATGCGAGATCACTGTCGTCAAGACTCCGGCGAAGCTGATCGTACCGCCGTCGAAGAACGTTCTTACTTATAACGGCGCGGATCAGAAGCTCCTGAACCCGGGCGAAGCTTACGGCGGGACCATCAAGTACGCGGGAGAAGACGGAGCCTACTCGGCAGACATACCGGAAGGCAATGGCGCAGGCACGTACAAAGTGTCGTACAAGATAGAAGCGGATGAAGGCCACACAGACGCCGGTCCGTGGCAGACAGAAGTAAAGATAGAAAAAGCCGAAGGCGGAGTTTCTGTCACGAACAAGAAGAGCGTCAGGACAGAAGGTTCATTTGATCTGGACGATCTGGTGACAAAGGCTTCGGACGGCGCGGACGGAACTGTTTCCTTCAGCATCACGTCTGATGATACGAACAGCAGCATCGACGCGGACAATGTCTTCCATGCCGGCACGTACGGCAGCTGCACTGTCAAGGTGACAGTTGAAGGAAGATCTAATTACAGCGACATTGAAGATATAATTGAGATATCTGTCGAACAGAAGGAGATCGTTTCCGTAGATGATATCACGATGAGCGGCTGGACCTTCGGTCAGGAAGGCGGCGATCCTGCATACGAGCTCCCTGATACGGCCCGAAAGATAGACGTAATGTACAGCGGCATCAAGCGCGGCGGAGAGACATATACCGACATCAGAAAAAAGCCTCAGGAAGCGGGAAGCTATGAGGTATATGTCTGGGCCGAAGACGACGATCACATATACTTCGGCGGAACCGGATTCGAGATCGCTCCGAAGAGCATCGAAGGCGCGGAAGTCACTCTGGCCGGATCGCTTACATACAACGGCGAGGAGCAGGTGCAGGCTTTCGAAAAGGTCGAGCTGGACGGCGTCGACATCACGGGATCCTGCGTGATCGGAGGCAACTACGCCGCTGACGGAGAATATATCCCGGCAGATGACCATGGCGAGTACAGGGTCGTCAACGCGGGCAAATACACCATGGTCGTGACGGCAAGTGAGACCGGCAATTATACGGGATCCGTAGAGAAGGAGTTCACTGTCGCGAAGGCTGATCCGACATGCACCATGCCTAAGGCTATAACGGGACTGGTATACAACGGTCTCGAACAGACGCTGATCAAGCCGGGCACCGCTCAGGGCGGCGTGTTCAAATACGACATGGCCGGAAGCGGACTCTACACGGATATCGTTCCTGCGGCAGCAGATGCGGGAACATACCGTATCGCGTACAAGATCGCCGGAGACGCGAACCACAACGACCTCTCAGAAGGATACTCCATCGAGGTGACCATCGCTCCGGCCGCATGCGAGGTCGATGAGGCTCCTGCGGCGATAGAAGACCTGATCTACAACGGCAAGGAACAGGAACTGGTCACAGCCGGAAGCTCCTCAAACGGAGTCATGGTATACCGTGTGGGCGAGAACGGGGAATACTCCGTCGAGATCCCTGCGGCAAAGAAAGCCGGAGACTACACTGTTTACTACAAGTCCGAAGCAAAAGATTCCAACCACTCTGACAGTGAGGAAGGATCTGTTGCGGTATCTATCGGCAGGAATGGAGTCGAGGTGACTCCTCCTCAGGCTGTTGAAGATCTGGTCTATAACGGCGAGGCTCAGGAACTGATCACGGCGGGCGAAACGACCGGCGGCACCATTGTGTACAAACTGGCAGGCGACGAAGCGTTCAGCGAAGACATCCCGGTGGCGACTGACGCGGGCGAATATGAGGTCGTCTACAAGGTCGACGGCGGAGGTGAATATAACGATACGCCTGAAAACAGCGTGAACGTCACGATCGGCAAGGCCGGGTTCCCTGGCAGGATACTGCGCGGAGGCATACAGGCCGGTTATGAAGAGCAGATAGATCTCAACAAGTGCGTAAGCTGCGATTTCGAAACTGAATTCAGTATCGTTGATGACCAGACCCCGAGCGGGGACTGCGTCCTGGACGCTGAGGCGGGCAAGCTGACGACCGGTACAAGCGACGGCAAATGCTATGTCGGCGTCAGTGTCAAAGGAAACAGCTCAAACTATGAAGATGAGTACATATTCGCCGCCATCAGCAGCGTATCGACGCTGGATATAGGCGTATATCAGGATGACGTTACCTATGGAAAGGGAGGCATCGATCCGCAGTTCGACGATTACGGCACCGGCCGTGCGACGGTAGGCCCGAAAATCTCATACTCAGGTACTCTCGCTGACGGAACGAGATACGGGACCAGTGAGGAAGAGGAATCCGCGGCGCCTACGGAGGTAGGCTCGTACACCGTGTCCGTGTACTACATGATAGGTGACAAAGCTTACTACGGAGATACCGACTTCAACATCACGCCGGCTAATATCTCCGGCGCGAAAGTCACGCTTGGAAATGAAATCAAGTACGACGGAACCGAGCAGACTCAGGAAGTCAGCAAGATCGAACTGGACGGAAAGGATATAACGGACCTGTGTACTGTTAGCGGCAACACGGCTGTGGATTACGGCAGCTATGAGCTTACATTTACAGCGAACGAGGACGCTGACAATTACTATGGATCGGGTAAAGCCGCGTTCACGGTCTACCCTGATGACAAGACTCTGGAGGACGCAAAGGAAGCAGCCATCGCCGAACTTGAAAAGAAATACAACACGGCGAATTACAGCGGCAACGAAAAGGCACAAGTCCAGAAGGCCCTCGAAGACGCTAAGAAGGCGATCAGGAACGCCAGAACGCTTGATGAGATCGAGCAGGCCAAGGCCGCCGCGGACAGCTCATCCACAGCTGTCAAAAAGAACAATACTTTCAACGTGAAGGGAAAGACCGCGAAGCTCAGCTCAAAGAAGCTGAGAAAAAAGGCGCAGAAACTCAAAGCCGGCAAGGTGATCCAGTTCGTAAACAACGGACAGGGCGCAAGGACCTACAAACTGGTTTCGGCCAAGAAGGGCAGCAAGAACTTCAAGAAGTACTTCGCTGTCAACAAGAAGAACGGAATGCTCACAGTGAAGAAGGGCCTGAAAAAGAAGGGTGTCTACACTGTGAAGGTGAAGGTCAACGCGGCAGGAACCGCCAAGTATAAGGCGTCCGGCTGGAAGACAGTCACGATCAAGATCAGGGTCAAATAGAGATCATCCAACTGCGGCCCGTCGTATACGGGCAAAAATACGGCTGTTGAAACATACAGCCGTTTTTTTTATCATATATTTACAGTGTACGTATACATAATGGAGAACGATCGGGAGAAAAAATGAAGAGACGGATACCGGTTTTAATAATTCTTTTCACATTCCTGCTCTGCGTTTCCGTGCTTTCATCATGCTCGACAGAGCCTGAAAAGACTGCCTTGCGTGTCATAGTGATTCCGAAATTCGAGATCGGAGAAATGGCCGGCGATTTTCCGGGCGAGGCGCAGCTGTTCTATGAGAAGTATTGCGCGGGCTGTGACGAGACGGAGATCCCCAATATGCCTCCGACAGGGCACTTTTACGTAAACGAAGAGAACGGTGTGGCCATGCTTGTCACGGGCTCGGGTAAAACGGCCGCCGGACTCGCTCTTATGGCAGTCCTTTCATCAGATATGTACGATTTCTCTGATACGTATATAGTGTCAGTCGGCTGCGGAGGCGGAAGCGCGGCGTACTGCATGCTTGGAGATGTGATCCTGGTGACCGCGGCTTGTGACTATGATCTGGGACATCATGTCGACGCTCATGAAAGGAAAAACAGCAGTTCACACATCATGTGGTTCCCGGATGATTCCTTCCGGGACTATGAGTATAAACAGCTGAATGCCGATCTGTATGAAAAGACATATCAGCTGATCAAAGACTGTCCTCTCGAGACAACAGAAGAGTCGAAAAGGATCATCCAGGAAAACTTTGCAGCCAGGGACGAAGAAGATCTGATCCCGGCAGTCAGAAAAGGGACTGCCCTGACAGGCGACAATTACTGGAAGGGCATGTACGGTCACGTAACTGCAAACTTTATTGCGGAATACTACGAATGCGCTGATCCGTACATGGTCACGGAGATGGAAGAGATGGCTATATTTAATACGGCGGATTGCTTCGGCATGCTTGACCGTGTCATATCACTCCGCACTATCGTCAATATGGACATGTTCCTGAACGACGCGACGCCGGAGAGTACCTGGGGGGAATATGAGAGCTTCAACGAAAAGGTGGAAAACGAAAACGACGAGACTCTGGATATCTTCGAACCCGCCATGCACAATCTCTTCGATGCCGGAAGCATCGTCATAGACGGGATACTTGACGGAACGTTTTAGGAAACAATTATAGGAGCGGAGAAGAAATGAGCTACAGGCGGGTGTAAAATTTTTTTAATTCCCACCTTGACAATAGGAAATGAAGATGGTAATATGACCATGTAAGGAGTTAGATACTTCTAACCAACGCTATAAAATCTTAATCAAGGTATTACTTATCAGCCGGCTCAGCTGGTAATTAGATACACCATAATTTCATCCCTCTTACAATATCTACAACCAGAAGGCGCCGGAGATCCCGGCGCTTTCTGGTGAGACAGCAGGCGCGGAAAGGACATTCTCTCATGACTGCAAAAATAATTATAATAATCGGAGCGTTGCTCATAGCTTATGCTTTATACGGCACCATTCAGAAGGCGAGGGGAAAGGCTAAATCAAGCTGCTGCGGCAGCGCGGAATCCGTGCTTTCCAAACCTGTTGAGGATACAGACGAGTCGCACTATCCTTATAGATATCTGGTATCGATCGACGGCATGATGTGCAGCAACTGCGCGGCAAACGTAGAGAATGCCATCAACGCTCTGGGCGATGTCTGGGCTAATGTCAATCTCGGCAGAAAGAGGGCCGATGTGCTTTCCAAAACAGAAAAGAGCAAAGAGGATTTTGTAAAATCTCTGAAAGGAACCAACTATAAAGTAATTAATTGCGAACAGGCTGTAAAATGATGCCGGGACTATGGTATCATTGAAACGCAGCCGAAGGCATATAATAAGAAAGGGAAAATGACTATGAGTACAGTTTATGATTTTACGGTAAAGGACATGATGGGGAACGATGTCAGCCTCAAAGACTATGCGGGCAAGGTCCTCCTTATAGTAAATACAGCTACGGGCTGCGGATTCACTCCGCACTATGAACCGCTTGAAGCTATGTATAAAGAGTTCAGGGACAAGGGGTTTGAGATCCTCGACTTCCCGTGCAATCAGTTCGCCGATCAGGCGCCGGGCTCCGATGAAGAGATACATGAGTTCTGCACTCTGAAGTTCGGCACGGAGTTCCCGCAGTTCGCAAAGATCGATGTGAACGGCGAGACAGCGGATCCGCTGTTCGCGTATCTCGCTTCCGAGAAACCGTTCGAAGGCTTCGGCAAAGGACTCAAGAACGCGGCGCTCAACAAGTTCGCGGCAGCAAACAACAAGAAGTACGGTGACAAAACATACATCGGCTGGAACTTCACTAAATTCCTTATCGACAGAGAAGGCAAGGTGATCGCGAGATTTGAGCCGACAGTGGACATGGATGATGTTAAGGCGGCTGTAGCAGCTGCGCTCTAAACCGGCAACATGACAGCTCCGGGACGTAAGCCCCGGAGTTTTTAGTACCATAAAAGTGTAGTTGACAGAGAGCAATCTCTGCAGCTGCACTTATTTTTATATAATGAGGGAACAGTTGGTCTGGC
>JBGUKZ010000072.1:0-1505 GCA_045114795.1 Anaerovoracaceae bacterium | reverse complement strand
TGAATGAGATCGCCCGGTATCTCGAGTGAGCTCGGGAATTGATTGTAGATGAAGATGATGAAATAGCCAAATACTTGATGGAGGTTTATGCTGAACTTGGTGATCGAGAAAAAGCGGAGGCATCATTTCAGAGTATAAAGCAGACAAAGCAAGATAGACAACTGATTCACGCCGATATGTTGAATATGCTGAAGGATTACGATGCTGCTGAAGCGGAGTATAAAGCATACATTCTTCGCAAAGCAACGACGCTGATGGTTAATGTTTCGACGCTTGGCGACGTGCTCATGAAGAAAGAGAATCAAGAGATGGCTGATTTGGCGTATCGCAAGGCAGCGGATCTGTGCCGTCTGTTCGGGTTATGGTCGGGGTTCGCGCCTGTCAATAGCTTTATGAGAACGATAGAATCAGGTGAAAATGCCGACCCGGATCAATTGATAGCGACGCTGTCCCAGCAAGACCTCAGCAACGATTCTCTATCTTCAGACCCTTTGTTCAAAGGCGTAAGACTTCAGGATGGCGATACTACCGCAGAACTCATGCAGCATATTATGGATGTTTTGCGGGAACAAGTTGCTGATTCAAACAACTAGTGACAGCATAGTCGGGGGCCGCTGCATTTTCCTTGCAGCGGCCGCTGCTTTTTTGTATTCCTCCTTCATCTGCGCGCAATGTGAACTTGTAAACACCTCTATCCCGCTAATTCTCGGCTAATATTTAAACTTTATAAAGATTAGCCGTAAAAATGATTGACGCTTACGGACTTCTCGGCTATACTAAAGGTGCATCCAAAGAATTATGTAGGTGGTTCAATATGGATTATATCAGTCGGCATATGGAAGAGCGCATCGTGGCGTTGAGCAAGAATTACTCCGCGATCTTGCTGACCGGCCCACGGCAGTCGGGAAAGACGACCATGCTGCGTGAACTTGCAGAGAAGGAAGGCATCGGGCGGCGGTATGTGACGCTGGACGATCTCACCGAGCGCGACATGGCCAAGAACGACCCGGCGCTTTTCCTCCAGCTGCATCAGCCGCCGGTGCTGATCGACGAGGCCCAGTATGCGCCGGAGTTGTTCACCTACATCAAGATCCACATTGACACGTACCACAACCCTGGAGACTTCTGGCTGACAGGGTCTCAGGTCTTCCGCCTTATGCAGGGCGTGCAGGAATCTTTGGCTGGACGGGTGGCGCTGCTGCATATGTCCCCCCTTTCCCAGCGGGAGATCATTGGTGCGCCATGCATACCCTTCACAACAGATCTGCCGCGGCTTATGGCTGAGCAGGAAAAGATCCAGCCTGTCACCACGCCGGAGCTGTTCGCCCGCCTGTGGCGCGGCAGTATGCCGGGTCTTGTGAGTGGCCAATATCCTGACCGTAACATCTTCTATTCCTCCTATCTGTCCACCTATGTGGAGCGTGATGTGCGGGAGCTCTCCGGCAGCATTGACGCGCTGAAGTTCAATCGTTTCGTCACCGCCGTGGCCGCCCGCTGCTCCCAGC
>JBGUKZ010000071.1:0-1679 GCA_045114795.1 Anaerovoracaceae bacterium | reverse complement strand
ACAGGCCGTACTTGTTCTTGAACTTCTCTACACGGCCGCCTCTGTTAGCAAACTTCTGCTGGCCTGTAAAGAACGGGTGGCATTCCGAGCAGATGTCTACTCTCATCTCTGCCTTGTTGGAGAGAGTCATGAATGTGTTCCCGCATGCGCAAGTTACTTTACATTCCTGATAGTTAGGATGGATTCCTTCCTTCATGCTGGTACCTCTTTCTAAATAATTATAGTTTTGAAACGTTTCAAGCTGCCGCCAAAGACGACAGCTTGTGTAGTATATCACTCGAATATAGCTATTGCAAGGGTTTTCGCAATTAATTTTTGGACTTTGCGTGGCGCCCGATCTTGAAGATCAGCAGGTCGAGTATCAGCAGATAAGCAGCCGCAAGACCCAGTGTCAGGAAGCACATCGCAGGCCCCTTGGCCGCAAGTCCTACCAGGATCAGCACAGGCGCTCCGAGCAGGATGCCGAAGCTGGATCCGACTACCAGATTGTTGGCGGCAGGAGTCTCAAGCTGCGGGTCGATCTCACGCAGCAGCAGCACGCCGGAACTGATGGTTCCCGTAAGCATGCCGTACATCGAGATGAGTCCCTGATAGTAATAGTCGCCGTATACAGCCTTGCAGACCCAGCGCAGGTGGAACCAAGTGACGATGGTTCCCGCGATGACAAGCAGCAGGAACGGCAGCACCAGTCCGCGGATGTCTTCTATATTGATGCATCCGATACCGGCAACGATCATGATGTCGAAGAACGCGCCGGACAGACGGTTGAGCAGGTAGTTGTCCTGATAGCGCCTCTTGATGGTGCCTTTCTTTCTGAGCTTCTCGAGGATGACGCGCAGCAGTATGGCAAGAGCCGAGCCGATGATGAAGTTGAATCCCCAGAGCAGCGTGTTGACCGTGCCCGCCAGTCCTTCGCTTATCTTCGCGATGCCTCCTGTCAGGCCGGCTGTCGCGGCGTAAGTGACAAGATATACGATGACGATCATGGCCAGCTGTACGCTGAGCTTGTCTATCGATTCGGAAACATCGCTGCTTGCCTCGCCGTCGTCGATGTGATCGTCTCTGAGGAATATATGGCCTCTTTCCTCGCTGACTTCTATGTCGCCTCTCTTGCGCAGGATGTTCAGGATGATGACTCCCACGATGCAGGCCACTATGTAGCCGGCAGCCGCTATGGCAAGTCCGAAGCTGTGGCCGCCCTCAAAGCCGAGCGACTGATAGCTCGCGCCTATATTGTTTGCCTGGCCCGGGCCCTGTCCGAAGCCCATCGGCAGCAGCAGTCCCGCCGCCCTGAACATATCCGGCATCACCGTAAGCGCAAGGCCTATCGTGATGATGAGGCCTGTCACGCCCTGTATCATGTATGTACTGACTATGACCGCTCCCGAGCGGAAACCGACTTTGCTTTCATCGCCGGCTTCTCTCTGCACCGGATTGCGCAGGCTCATCGCGATGAAACCAAGCGCTATGCCGTGATAGGTCAGAGCGGAAAGCAGGTTTTCATCAAGACCCACGAGCCCGATCTCCTTGGCGATAAGCAGGATGAACCCGCCAAGCACCGCTACCGGAAGCATGGTCTTGCGGATAGGTTTGATTACTTGTCTAAGAAAAATCGCGATAAGCAGTACTGCCGCAATGTAGCCGAACTGTATTATCGCGTTCCATAGCTGAGTGTTAGC
>JBGUKZ010000070.1:0-1683 GCA_045114795.1 Anaerovoracaceae bacterium | reverse complement strand
GGCATCATGCTCGATTCCATGGTGTCAAGTCAGCTGATCACGAATATATTTGAACACAACACGCCGCTTCATGACGGCGCTGTTATTATGCGCGGAGAGCGCATCGTCGCGGCGACATGCTACCTGCCGCTTTCCGAGAATGTCACGATCAGCAAGAAATACGGAACAAGGCACAGGGCAGGCGTCGGTATCAGCGAAGTCAGCGACAGCTTTACGATCATCGTCTCCGAGGAGACGGGTCGTATTTCATATGCCTATATGGGAAAACTGTATACCGGAGTCATGACCAGCAACCTCCGCGAGATGCTCCATATGGTCCAGAAGAACAAAATGAATGAGAGTGATGAGAAGAAGTTCCGCATCTGGAAGAGCAGGAGGGACCAATGAAAGAGTGGATGAACAATGCTAAGCTTTTCCAGAATATGACACTTAAAATGGCTTCCCTCGCCGGTGCGATCATAATCTGGCTGATTATCATGAACATCAATGATCCGGTCGTCACAAGAATCATATATGATGTTCCGGTGAATGTGGTCAATACGTCCTATATTGAAAGTATGGGACTGTCCTATAAGATTTCAGACGGTTATGACACGATCGCCGTGACTGTCAGAGGTAACAGGTCCCTTGTCGAATCGCTTACTTCGTCAAGATTCAATGTCACGGCGGATCTCACACAGATCATAAGTCTGGAGACGGACCCTGTCATGGTTCCGCTCACGGTGTATTGCCCAAACATCTCCTCTGAGAATCTGACAGCCTCTCCCAGAAATATTAATATTGATATAGAAGAGATGGTCAGCAAGGAGTTCGTCATCAACGCGACCGCGTCGGGAACAACTCCGGCAAACGGATTCGAGGTCGGCGAGATGACTGTTGAGCCTGAGACAGTGACTATCCGCGGACCGGGTACGCTGATTGATAAGATTGAACGGGTCAATGCAATCGTAGACGTCACCGGAATACGCACGGACAAGGATATAGAGCCGGTCATCAGGATTACTGACAAGAACGGTGAGCAGATAACAGATACACAGATGTCATATCTGTCAATGAACGTGACGGAGGAGGAGATGACTGTTCACGTCACAGTCTACGCTGTGAGATCGGGTGTCAGTCTGAAAGTCGAGACGAGCGGTGAGCCCGCGTCGGGCTATACAGTCGGCAATATCGCAGTCACACCATCGACACTGTCTGTTGTCGGAAGCCGCGCTGTGCTTGATATGCTTGAGCAGAACGGGAACATAATCACGATAACCGCTGATTCAGGTCTGGTCGATGTGACAGATAAGGTCTCTGATGTGAGTGTCAAGATCGATATCCGCCAGATTCTTCCCGAGGGGCTTTCACTCGCGTCACAGATCAGTACTACAGCTGTTGTGAGTGTGCAGATCCTGCCCGCAAACAGCCGGTCTGTCACTGTTGAGACCAGAAATATAGACCTCTCCGGACTGACCGACGGCCGCAGTTGTGTCTTTGAATCCAGCAGTCTTGAAATCAAAATTCAGGGATCGCCAGAAATTCTTGACGGATTGTCAGCATCCGATCTTAGAGCAAGCGTAGATCTTTCCGGCCTCATGATCGGAAGGCAGAAAGTTCCGGTCAGCGTGGACCTGCCGGACGGATGCAGTCTGGTCGAGGACGTGTTCGTTGGCGTCATAATCAGCCAGCTGAGCGATTAAA
>JBGUKZ010000069.1:0-38498 GCA_045114795.1 Anaerovoracaceae bacterium | reverse complement strand
ACGGCAATCATCGGAGCTGACTTCAGCAAGTACGCTGAACTGGATGCGAAGGGCGACATGGAGAAACTGCTCGCACGCAAGGGTGACCTGGCAGATCCTCCTGCAGACAAGCCGGACAACAGATGTCTCGGATGCTCAACAGTATGTGAGGTATGCGCAGACGTATGCCCGAACAGAGCAAACTTCGTCATCGATGTTCCGTTCTTCGAAAAACCGCAGATCCTGCATGTCGACGGAATGTGCAACGAGTGCGGCAACTGCGCTATTTTCTGTCCGTACAACGGACGTCCATACAAGGACAAATTCACTCTGTTCTGGAGCGAGGAAGACTTCGCGGACAGCGAGAACAACGGTTTCCTGCCGCTCGAAGGAGAGAAGGTACGCGTAAGACTGTTCGGAAATGCTGCTGACTATGACCTGAACGATGGAAAGCTTCCTGAAGGCATAGCTGCATTCATCAAAGCAGTAAAGGAAAACTACGCATATTTATTAGCATAAAGGATAAAGGATTTTAATAAATGTTAGTTGTTATTAAAGGCGCCGGCGATCTCGCCAGCGGAATAGCTCTGAGGCTGCATCATTCGAAAATCGATGTGGTCATGACAGATCTGCCGGTGCCTCTGGCGGTACGCAGGACGGTGGCTTTCTCGGAGGCCGTCCGTCTTGGCAGTACTGTCGTTGAAGATGTAAAAGCGGAAAGGGCCGAAAGCGCGGAAGAAGCGCGTGACTGCCTTGCAAGGGGAGTCATACCGGTCCTTGCGGATCCGGAGGCTGAGATCATAGGCGAGCTGAAGCCTGAAGTCGTAGTCGACGCGATCCTGGCAAAAAAGAATACGGGAACGACTCCGGATGACGCGAAACTCGTCATCGGAGTCGGCCCGGGATTTACCGCGGGCAAAGACTGTCACGCGGTGGTAGAGACCAAGCGGGGCCATACGCTCGGCAGAGTTATATGGGACGGCGCGGCCATACCGAACACCGGAGTGCCGGGCAATGTGGGCGGAGAGACCATAAGACGCCTCATCAAGGCGCCGCGCGCGGGAATATTCCATCCTGAGAAAAAGATCGGCGACATCGTAAAAGAAGGCGAACGCGTCGGCAATGTGGACGGAGAGCCCGTATACGCTCAGACAGGCGGAAAGATCAGAGGCATGCTCCAGGACGGAGTCCCCGTGACCAAGGGACTTAAATCCGGAGATGTCGATCCGAGGGGATCTTCCGTGGATCACATGACAGTATCGGACAAGGCTCTCTCCATCGGAGGAGGAGTGCTTGAAGCTATTCTTTCTTATGCCGGAGACCGGCTGTAGAGACGAGGGATCATGATAAAGAGGGTAAGAAAAAAGGCATATGTGCGCTGCAGAGGCGGCAGCATCAGCTGTACATACGGCTGCATAGGATGCGGTCTGTGTGTTGCCGCGTGCCATCTCGCGGCCATAAGACTTGAAGACGGGGGACCTCCGGTCATCGACAGGAACAAATGCGTAGGCTGCGGGCTCTGCGCGAAAGCATGCCCTCAGAATCTTATAGAGGTCATCATGCCTGACCGGAACATACAGGTCAAGTGCAGCAACTGCGACGCGGGAAAAGCCGCCCGCGAAGCCTGCGTAAATTCATGCATAGCCTGCGGGCTCTGCGAGAGGAACTGCCCGGCAGACGCCATTCACGTGGTCGGCAACATAGCCGTTATCGATCCGGATAAGTGCATCTGCTGCGGCATGTGCGCGATAAAATGTCCGCGCGGAGTCATACGCGATTCCAACGGCGTGATGACCGCTGACTGACAGGGCAGAGGAGGTGAGAACCATTTCATATACATTTACAGTAAATGGAATAGAAAGAACTACCGAAGAGAAAAAGCCTCTGCTCAGATATCTGAGGGACGATCTGAAGCTGTATTCGGTAAAGGACGGCTGCTCTGAAGGTGCCTGCGGCACGTGCACTATAGTCGTGGACGGATACGCGGTGAAGGCATGCGTCCTTACCACTGACAGAGCTGCGGGAAAGAATATCCTTACCGTAGAAGGCCTGAGCCTCCGCGAGAAGGAAGCTTTCGTGTACGCCTTCGGGACCGCGGGTTCGGTCCAGTGCGGCTTCTGCATCCCGGGCATGGTCATGGCAGCCAAAGCCCTCATCGACCGGGAGCCCGATCCTACGGATAACGAAATAAAGCAAGCCATCAGGGGCAATATCTGCCGCTGTACGGGATATAAAAAGATCATAATCGGCATCAGAAGAGCCGCTGCCATACTGCGCGGCGAAGAAGATGTAAAGGACATCAGCCAGTTCACCGGCAAGATGCTGCCTGAAGAGAATGAGTTCATTTCAGTAGTCGGCTCGAACTACGATCCGGAGCTTGCCTCGGGCATCGCCAACTACGAAAACAGAGGCGAAAGCTCTCAGTACGGAGTGGGCAGGAACGTGTTCCGCATCGACGTCAGAAAAAAGGTGCTGGGCTACGGAAAGTATCCGGACGATATAGGTCCCGAGTACTTTGTGCCCGCGAACAGGCCTGATCTGATCATGGAGCAGACCGGATGGACCGAAGAAGAATATAAGGAAGCCGCGGCAGCGGGCAGACTCGTACCGGGCGCGACGATATGGAGAAAGGACGAGCCTCTCGTCAACATGTGCGTCATAGCCGATCCGGACATGCCTCCTATGGCGTATGCATCGGCTGTCCGTTCGGACTATCCGAGGGCGATAGTAAAAAAGATAAACAAGGAAAAAGCCGAGTCCCTGCCGGGAGTGCTCGGAGTGCTCACGGCGGAAGACGTGCCGCACAACAAGGTGGGGCACATCCAGCAGGACTGGGACGTTATGATAGCGGAGGGCGATACCACGAGAATGATGGGAGACACCATCTGCGTGGTCGTCGCTGAATCTCCGTACATTCTGGAGGCCGCCAAGAAGGCGGTAAAGGTGGAATACGAACCGCTCGAGCCGGTCAGAAGCATAGATGAAGCAAAGGCGGAAGGCGCGCCTAAGATCCACGGGAACGGCAATCTCTGCCAGCAGAGACACGTGGTAAGAGGGGACGCCGCCAGGGCTCTCGCGGGATCGGCTTTCACGGCCACGTCGTCATTCAGCACGCCGTTCACGGAGCATGCTTTCCTTGAGCCGGAGTGCGCGGTGTCGTTCCCGTACAAGGACGGAGTCAAGATACTCTCGACCGACCAGGGAGCCTACGACACCAGACATGAGGTAGCCATCATGCTCGGCTGGGAGGACGCCCAGGAGCGCATCGTGGTGGAGAACCAGCTCATCGGAGGAGGCTTCGGCGGCAAGGAGGACGTGACCACCCAGCATCTTACCGCTCTGGCCGCGCTGAAGTACGGAAGACCGGTCAAGATGAAGTTCAGCCGCGCCGAGTCGCTGAAAGTGCATCCTAAGCGCCACGCGATGGAGGGGACCTTCACGATAGGCTGCGACGAGAACGGTATACTTCAGGGTCTGGACTGCGAGATCAACTTCGATACGGGAGCTTACGCGAGCCTGTGCGGACCTGTTCTCGAGAGAGCATGCACGCACAGCGTCGGGCCTTACAACTACCACAATACGGATATCCGGGGATTCGGATATTATACGAACAATCCGCCGGCAGGAGCTTTCAGGGGCTTCGGAGTATGCCAGAGCCAGTTCGCGCTGGAGTCTCTCCTGAACGTGCTGGCTAAGAAGGTGGGCATCAGCCCGTGGGAGATCAGGTACCGCAACGCCATAGAGCCGGGCCTTGAGCTTCCGAACGGACAGATAGCAGACGTTTCGACGGCCCTGAAGGAGACTCTGGTCGCCGTCAAACCTTACTTTGACGACGCGCCTGAGGACAGGGTCGGCATAGCCTGCGCCATGAAGAACGCGGGCGTTGGAGTCGGCCTTCCGGACAAGGGGAGAGCGAAACTGACAGTAGAGGACGGGCTGGTGTGGATTTTCACCGCCGCTTCGGACATAGGACAGGGATGCCAGACGGTATTCATTCAGGACGTGGCTCAGGCAACAGACCTTCCTATAACAAAGATATGGATGGGCAGCAGCAACACTGAAAACGCGCCTAATTCGGGCACGACTTCCGGGTCCAGGCAGACGCTGGTCACAGGCGAAGCCGTGCGCGGCGCGGCGCTCATGCTCAGAAAAGCCATGGATGAAGAGGGGATCACCGAAGAGACCCTCGATAAGCTGAACGGCAGGAAGTTCGAGTACGAGTACTTTGAGCCGACCGACAAGCTGGGATCCGACAAGCCTCACCCGAAGAGCCATATCGCGTACGGCTTCGCGACGAACGTCGCCGTGCTCGACGCTGAAGGAAAAGTCACCGACATTTACGCGGCCTTCGATGCCGGCAAGGTGGTGAACCCGCTGTCGATGTCCGGTCAGATAGAAGGCGGAGTGCTGATGAGCATGGGATACGCCCTTACTGAGACCTGGCCTCTGAAGGACTGCGTGCCGACCGCGAAATACGGAACGCTCGGACTTTTCCGGGCTACCGACATACCGGACATCCACGCGATCCACGTGGAGAAGGATGAGCTGCTGGAGGCATCATACGGTGCGAAGGGAGTGGGAGAGATCACTTCCATACCGGCGGCGCCTGCGATAGCCGGAGCGTATTACGCCAGGGACGGGGTGCTCAGGACGAGCCTTCCGATCAAAGATACATATTACGACAAGAAGAAATGACAATGAGAAAGCTTATCAAAAACGGAACGATCGCGACTGATTCAGATGTTTTCGAAGGCGACATACTTATCGAAGATGAGAAGATAGCCGCGGTAGGAAAGGATCTTGACGCCGGAGACGCCGAGGTCATCGACGCTTCGGGCTGCTATGTGCTGCCGGGCGCTGTCGACGTGCACACGCACATGGACCTTGACGTTGGCTTCGCGCGCGCCATAGACGACTTTTACACCGGCACGGTGGCGGCAGCCTGCGGAGGCACCACCACGATAGTAGACCACATGGCGTTCGGACCAAAGGACTGCAGCCTCTGGCATCAGGTGAAAGAGTACCACAAGTTGGCAGACGATAATGCTGTTATCGACTATGGATTCCACGGAGTCATGCAGCATCCGATCACGGAGGACCGTCTGAAAGAACTTGCGGAACTCAAGGAGAAAGAGGGCATAAGCAGCGTCAAGATCTACATGACTTACGACTACGGACTGCAGGATGACGAGATATTCAATGTCCTCCGCGCCGCAAAGGAAGCCGGAGTGGTCATCACGGTACACTGCGAGAACCACGGAGTCCTGACTCAGCTGAGGAAGGAGTTCGTCGAAGCCGGAAAGACAGAGGCAAAGTATCATCCGCTCAGCAGACCTCCGAGAGTCGAAGCCGAGGCCGTGAACCGCATGATCCATCTCGCGGCGCTGGCCGGAGACGCGCCGCTCTACATAGTGCATCTGTCGAGCGCGGAGGGACTGCACGAAGTGAAGAGAGCGAGAGACGAGTACAGACCGAATCTCGGAGTCGAGACCTGCATCCAGTACCTGATCCTTACGGACAAGGAGTACGAAGATCCTGAAGAGGGACTCAAGGCGATAATGTCGCCGCCTCTCAGGAAGGACACGGACAGGGAAGAACTGTGGCAGGCTCTCGGAGAAGCAGGCGTCATCGACACGGTCGCGACGGACCACTGCCCGTTCCACTACAAAGCCGGCAAGGCTGAGAAGCAATACGGCAAAGACGATTTCACCAAATGCCCCAACGGAGCCCCGGGAGTACAGGAAAGACTCATGCTGCTGTTCTCCGAGGGCTTCATGAAGGACCGCATAAGCCTGCCTCAGCTGGTGAGATACAGTTCTTCAGAGCCGTGCCGGATGTTCGGCATGTACCCTCAGAAGGGAAGCCTGGAGCCGGGCACGGACGCCGACATAGTCATCATCGATCCTGAAAAGACCACTAAGATCGATAAGGACTACATACGCGGCGCGTCGGATTACTCATGCTACGAGGGCATGGAACTCGAGGGGCGCATCGGGAGAGTCTTCCTCAGGGGAAGAGAGATAGTAAAGGACGGAGGATTCCTTGGAAACAGGGGAGACGGCAGATACCTGAAACGCGGAGACAGCGTGCTCGTGACGGGCTGATGTTTTTGCAAAAACCCATTGAAAGCAACCGCATTCGGGGTATAATAAAAATAGTTTAGGAAACAAAAAAATATTTTAGATAATATAGCGGATATAGTAAGACAGCAAAAGGAGAGAACTATGTCAAAGACAACAGAACTTGCTGAAAAGCTGGCGAAGCTGGACATCGCCAACATGTATGAGAACGATTTCTTCCTGACATGGGAAAAGACGGACGACGAGATCGAAGCGGTATTCACCGTAGCTGACGCGCTGAGAGACCTCAGAGAGCGCAACAAATCCTCAAAAATCTTCGATTCCGGACTCGGCATCTCGATCTTCAGGGACAATTCGACCCGTACAAGATTCTCATTCGCGAGCGCCTGCAATCTGCTCGGACTCGAGGTGCAGGATCTCGACGAGAAGAAATCGCAGATCGCCCACGGCGAGACTGTACGTGAGACAGCTACCATGATCTCGTTCATGGCAGACGTCATCGGCATCCGCGACGACATGTACATCGGCAAAGGCAACGCGTACATGCACGAAGTCGTTGACTCGGTCACTCAGGCTCACAGAGACGGCGAACTCGAGCAGAAGCCGACTCTGGTCAACCTCCAGTGCGACATCGATCACCCTACACAGTCTCTGGCTGACGCGCTGCACATCATCCATGAGTTCGGCGGCGTAGAGAACCTGAAGGGCAAGAAGATCGCCATGAGCTGGGCATACTCCCCGTCATACGGCAAGCCTCTTTCGGTACCGCAGGGCATCATCGGACTTCTCACGCGTTTCGGGATGGACGTAGTGCTTGCTCATCCGGAAGGCTACGAAGTGATGAGCGATGTAGTCGAGGTAGCGAAGAAGAACGCTGCTGAATCGGGCGGAAGCTTCACTGTCACCAACGACATGAAAGAGGCCTTCAAGGACGCCGACGTCGTATATCCTAAGAGCTGGGCTCCTTTCAAAGCCATGGAGATCCGTACGGACCTCTACGGCAAGGGCGACTTTGACGGCATCGACAAGCTGGAGAAGGAACTGCTCGCACAGAACGCGACTCATCAGGACTGGGTAGTCGACGATGCGATGATGGAGCTGACAAAGAACGGCCTCGATACCATCTACATGCATCCGCTTCCTGCGGACATCCAGGGCATCTCCTGCGAACACGGCGAAGTAACCGCAAAGGTGTTCGACCACGCGCGCGACTCCCTCTACAAAGAGGCATCGAACAAGCCGTACGTCATCGCGGCCATGATCTTCCTCGCAAAGGTCAAGGACCCTGTAGCCGCCCTGAAGATGCTCGACAGCGACGCGGCGCCTAGAAAAGTATTCGAATAAGCTGAGAATCAAGCAATCGCTTAAGGGAAAATACTATGGGAAACAAAAAAATAGTAGTCGCTCTGGGCGGAAACGCCCTGGGCAGCAATCTGCTTGAGCAGATGATATCCGTAACGGATGCAGTAAAGCCTATAGCGGATCTTATTGAGGACGGCTATGAGGTAGTGGTCACGCACGGAAACGGCCCTCAGGTCGGAGTCATACAGGACGCCATGACGCTCCTCTCAAGAGAGAATCCGGAAAAGCATCCGCACTTTCCGCTGTCCGTATGCACGGCGATGAGCCAGGGCTATATCGGATACGACATCACAAACAAGCTGAGAGAGGAACTGCTGGACAGAGGCATCAAAAAAGGTGTTTCCTGCGTGCTCACACAGGTAGAGGTAGACCCTGATGATCCGGCATTCGAGAATCCTACAAAACCTATAGGCCCGTTCCTGACAAAGGAGGAAGCCGAGGCGAAGAAGGCGCTGAGGAACCACGTCTTCATCGAGGATTCCGGAAGAGGCTACAGAAGAGTGGTCGCGAGCCCTGAACCTATATCCATCATCGAGATCGATACCATCAGGACGCTTGCGGACGCGGGTTATGTGGTCATTGCGGCAGGAGGAGGCGGCATCCCTGTATTCAAAGCGGAGAACAACCATCTCAAGGGATCGCCGGCCGTCATCGACAAGGACCGCGCGTCGGAACTCCTCGCTGAGCAGCTCGACGCCGACTTCCTGATCATCCTCACGGCTGTTGAGAAGGCGGCAATCAACTTCAACAAGCCTGACCAGCAGTGGCTGGACGACCTCACGCCTGACGAGGCCAGAAAGTACATCGCGGAAGGACAGTTCGCCCCGGGATCGATGCTTCCGAAGATCGAAGCAGCAGTCAAATTCGCTGAGTCGAAGCCGGGCAGAACTGCTCTGATCACCCTGCTCGAGAAGGCAAAGGACGGCATCAACGGCAAGACCGGCACAAGGATACACGCATAGTAAAAGCGCGCCTCTTCCGAGGCGCGCTGCAGTGCACATATCCGGTCACTCGGCGGGATTCCTGATCTCGTCGAGATAGCTGTAAAGCGTATATGTCGAGATCCCGAAGTACTGGCAGACTTTTGGACCTGATTTTGTGATCAGGAAGGCTCCGTTATCGTCGAGGAAACTGATGGCGCGGATCTTGTCATCCTTGCTCATCATCGCAGGCGGCTTGCCGACCAGACGGACGCTGTGATCAAGCAGCTCGTCCAGAAGGTCCGCGACATTGCGGGAAATGGCTTCAGGCTCTGAAGAGAGCCCGTCCTGACCCGTGAAGTCGCGCAAAGCTCCTTCGACGGAGACCAGCATGCTGATATCATAGTTGATCCCGAGAAGTCCTATGACCTTGCCCTTGTCATCGCGGATGAAAAGGGTGGTGGACTTCAGGATCCTGCCGTCGGCAGTCCTGGTCAGATAGGAGACGCGGTCTTCAAGCGTCCCGGGATCCTCTTTGAGGGACTCGAGCACTATGTGCGACGGCCCGTCTCCGACGGAACGCCCGGTAACATGGCCGTTCTCGATATATATGATGGAGTGTTCGGTATCGGTCCCGCGCAGGTCGTGGATGACGACTTCGCAGTTCCTGCCGAACTGTCCCGCAAGGCCTTTCGCCATGCGCTTAGCGAATTCAAATTCATTTTCGCAACTCATGTGATGTACCCGCTTTCGTGTGACATTGCATTTGTATATACCAATTTTACCAAAAAAATATTTTTTCACAATAAAAATAAATCATTATCGTCATGAAGGAGGACCAAGATGACACCGGATTATGAAGCGATAAAAAAAGCTGCCGAGAAATACGGACCTGAGATGAGCAGGTTCCTCAGAGACATGATCTCGCATCCGAGCGAGAGCGCCGAGGAAGGTGAGGTCGTGGCATGCATCAAAGCAGAGATGGAAAAGCTCGGATATGACAAGGTCGAAGTCGACGGACTCGGCAACGTCATCGGCTGGATGGGAGAGGGCGACAAGATCATCGCCATCGACTCCCACATCGATACAGTCGGCATCGGCAATATCAACAACTGGGAAGCAGACCCATATAAAGGCTACGAGACAGATGATATCATCTACGGCCGCGGCGGATCCGACCAGGAAGGCGGAATGTCGAGCGCCGTATACGGAGCCAGAATCATGAAGGATCTCGGGCTCATCCCTGAAGGCTACAAGATCATGGTAGTCGGTTCGGTCATGGAAGAGGACTGCGACGGAATGTGCTGGCAGTACATCGTCAATAAGTACTTCAACGGACCTGAGGATGCCGCTTCGAAGATCGAATTCGTCATCTCGACAGAACCGACAGACGGCGGTGTATACCGCGGACACAGAGGCCGCATGGAGATCAGAGTGGATGTAAAGGGGATCTCCTGCCACGGCAGCGCTCCTGAGAGAGGAGACAACGCCATCTACAAGATGGCGGACATCATCAGCGACGTAAGAGCTCTCAACAACAACGACTGCACTGAGAGCACTTCGATCCGCGGACTGGCAAAGATGCTTGATCCTAAGTTCAATCCGGATCATTACGAAGACGCAAGGTTCCTCGGACGCGGCACATGCACGGTCTCGCAGATATTCTTCACATCCCCGAGCCGCTGCGCCGTTGCTGACTCCTGCGCCATCTCGATCGACCGCCGCATGACAGCGGGCGAGACATGGGACAGCTGCCTCGAGGAGATCAGACAGCTCCCTAGCGTTCAGAAGTACGGCGATGACGTCAAGGTATCGATGTACATGTATGACCGTCCTTCATGGACAAAAGAGGTATATGAGACAGAGTGCTACTTCCCGACATGGATCAACAAGGAAAGCTCTGCTCACGTAAAGGCCCTTGTCGAGGCTCACAAGGCTCTCTTCGGGGAGAAGAGGATCGGTTCGCCGAGCGCCATGCACCTCAGAGACGGACGTCCGCTCTGCGACAAGTGGACATTCTCCACAAACGGCGTATCCATCCAGGGACGTTACGGCATCCCTTGCGTGGGATTCGGCCCGGGCGCGGAGAGCCAGGCACATGCTCCTAACGAGATCACCTGGAAGCAGGATCTCGTGACATGCGCGGCGCTCTACGCGGCGGCAATCCCGATGTATCCTGACATGGAGAAGACCGGCGACGTAAGCCAGTTCCGTCAGGGCAAGACCGACAACGACATCAAATAGGGCCGATCATCAAGCTATCCGAATACCCCCGGGGAATTGATTCCCGGGGGTTTTTTAGTGCTTCCGATACCCGAGCCGCAGGGTATAGAAAAAGAAGATAAGCTGACAGAAAGCGTCTGAAACGTTGTATAATAAAAACAACAACAGAACATTACAGAATAAGCCGGCTTCAACCAAAGCACCATAACAGATACAGTGCTGACAAAGATCGTAACAGCTGACTTTTGACCGGAAAAGTGTGACTGCTGCGAAGGCCACACTTTTTTTAAACTGTCAGTTAAGTGCATACAGGCAGGCGTTGTGAAATAATGATCAACTTAAAACGATACATGAAGCCGGTATGAACCGGAGGACGGAGAAACATCAGATGTCGCAGCACGTTTTTATAAATTTGTCTAATCACCCTTCGGAAAAATGGGACAGAACTCAGACAGAGGCTGCAGAGGCATACGGCCTCATTATCGACATGCCTTTCCCTGCGGTGGATCCAAAAGCAACGTCGGAAGAAATAAGGAACCTGGGTAGGGAATATGCTGAGAAAATAATGGAGTATGATCCTGCCGCTGTCATGTGTCAGGGGGAATTTACCCTTTGCTACACCATAATAAAGGAACTGAAGGAGAGGGGCGTAACAGTGCTGGCGGCATGCGCCCGCCGCATGGTCGATGAAGTCGACGGAGCAAGAATAGCCAGATTTATATTTGAGGGATTCAGGGAATACTGACCTGAAGCGTTTTAAGGAAATTGAGGTCAAGGTGAAATGATGAAAAAGGAAAATGTTTTGCTTCTGAATATGAGCACGTTTACCAATGGAAAGCAGCCGAAGGGTGTGAATCATTACTATAGCATTGGAGAAGCCGGAAGCTTTATTTTTGAGGGTATAGGCCAGCTTGAAGCAGGAACAAAGTACATTCTTTCAGTACTCCTTACAAGGGGAGAAACAATTGACAGGATCGTTGTTACAGGCTCTCCGGAAACATATGAAAAAGATGAAGAGACCGGAAACAGTCCCATGTCATTTTATATAGAAAGAATCTTAGGATTCCTCAGAGGCGGCGCAGAAAGGGAAACAACTGAGGGCAATGAGTTGTGTAAGACTATCAGGGCTAAACTGGAAGATTTAGGACCTGATGACGAGAATAAAAGGAATGTCAAAGGAGCAAAACAAATATGTGAAGCAGCCATAGTAAATGATGCTGCTTTTATGAAGAGGCTTGTCGGGGCATATAGCGATAAAAACGAAGCGTTCATCATACCTGTAAGACTTGAAGGTGTTGGCACAAAAGATGCAGGTACGATCAGTGAACTGAGCGCCAGAATACTGGGAGACTCAGAATCGGTAAATGTATATATGGATATACAGGGCGGTGACAGAGCGTTCATGTATGTGCTCAACGCGCTTATGGCCTTGACCGGAGAAGAAAAAATTGATGTAAAGGCAGCAATATCAACAAAATATTATGGCCAGAACATAGTCAACGAAATCACAAACAGCATAGACTCATTCCAGCTGGTCGAACTTATTACAGCAATGAAAGCGTTCACAAATTACGGAAGAGGAGACCTTCTGGTCCGTTATTTTGATGAGCGCGGATATGCGAAGGAAAGTGAAACAGGAAGATTTGTAAATCTGATCAAAGAGATATCAGACGCAATACAGATAAGCGATCCTACGGCTCTTACTGACGCGATCAATCGAATGTCTGAACTGATAAGAGATAATAAATCGTTTGAGGACCCGTATCTTAGTCTGGTAGGAAAAGATATCTTTGAAGATTTCCGTACTATGCTGGAGTCTCCGCTTAAAGAGGGAGATAAGTTCGCTAATGCTGCTAATAATCTGAACATTATTGAATGGTGTATCAAAAAGGGTTTCACACAGCAGGGACTTACTCTTATAGAGGCTAAAATGCCTGAACTGTATGTTAACGCAAAACATATTGCGGACTTTTCAATCAGTATGGATGGAGCGGATGAGAAAAACAAAACTGAATGGAAAGAAAAACTGCGTAAGACTGTAACAGGGAAAACATATGAATCAAACGCTGACAGAATAGTATTCGAAGGCCTCATAAATATACAATCAAATACTTTTAGAGACTATGAGGCAGATGTTTTTAAGGCAATTTGCAGTGAAATCTCCGGCAGACTCATACCGGAATCGATCACGGAATATCCGAACACATGGAAAAGGAGAGAGTTGCTGTGCCGGGAACTGCTTAAGGGACTTAGCCATGAAGAAAGGAAACAGATCATTGATAGTATAAGTGTAGCTGAACTTGTTGTGAGTCTGATGGACAGTACAGGTGGAGAAAAGACAGAGCTGTCTGCCGGCGCTAAGTCTGTACTCAGTACCATCTATAAAAAGAACGCAAAAAAGGCAGATATAAAAAACAAAACAAAGGCAGACATACAGAAGTTCGTTGTCGGCCGCTTTGGACTTATGGTCAACATGGACATTTCCGGTGAGTTAAAGCTGGGCGCGTTTATGAAAGCCGTAGGCACGATCAAACAAAACGGAAACGGAGTCAGCGAAGATCTGATCGGAAGAATAGAGAAGCTTTCAGATGAAATGGAAGGAGACTTCCTTTCGGATACTCAGATCGCTGTTTCTGTAAGGGAAGGCTTGATGCGCATGAACATAATAGAAAAAATCGAGGAAATGAAAGGGAGCGAATTTACCTCAGAATGTCTGGCTCGCGTAAAATCTGAAGAATTATACAGGTTAACATGCAAGGCAATTGGGATCAGAAAAAAAGGCAAAGAAAAGTCCGAAAAAGAAGCATTGAGAGAACTGCGTAAGATGATAAAAAATCGTATAACAGGCATAACTGTGTATGACAAATGGGTTCTGGAAGAAGTTCTGATCCGGGAATGGTTAAAGGACAGGCCGGATATCCTTGAAGCCTATAAAAAGCTATGCGATATATACTCAATCAGTGATGAGAAAATGGCGCTTATTCAGGAACAGCTTAATTCATCGGATTTATCTGAACCGGCAGATGCCACGCTTATCGAAAAGTATATTCTGTTCAGAGATCTGGAAAATGAAAGGGAGGGCAGGCGGAAAGAAGCTTCTTCACATGAGAGATTTGAAATATTCAAAGTCTTTACTGACATAGTACCGGGCTATAAGCTGAATGATGGCATGGATTCATATAAGACATTCGCCGGATTAAATAACGAATATGCATATGATTTAAGTCAGGACGGGACCGGAAAAGCGACTCTTAAGTGCATGACTAAGGATACTGCTGCAATAAACAGGCATAAAGTCGATTTACTGCTCAGGCTCCATGAGGCGCTTAAGCGCGAAAGAAACAACAGCAATCATGCGTCAGAAAAAGGCTTGAGACTCAATCTGAGAGTCATTGAGTATATGATGAAGGCCTACATAGATCTATGCAGGGAATACGTAGTTGGGCCGATTACAGAAGAACAGGTGAAGTAATCGAAACAGGAGGGAGGTATTTACAATTGGACTGCAATAAGCAAGTTTTAACAATGTACGATGTGCGCGGGATCCAGGACTACATCTTCAGAACATCGAAGTTAAAAGACGCGATCGGCGCATCAGCAATAATAGACAATATATTCGAAGACGCGTTGAAAAATGCCGTGTCTGCGCTTGATGTGAACGCACAGCTTAACTGGTACGATAGTGACGGACCGTTAACATATGATGACGCGTCAGAAGCAGATGTCAAGGTGCTGTATATCGGAGGCGGTAATGCTTGTGTTGTTTATAAGAATAGAACTTTGGCCGAAGAAATCAGCAAAAGAATGGCTAAGTATACTCTCGAAAGGACGTATTCTCTGCAATTGGCAACAGCGATCGTAGATAAGACTGATAATTACGGAAAAGACTATGCTGAACTGATGAAAGAGATGGTAAGAGTCAAGGACAGCATGATGGTAAGCAAACCGCTTGATGCCCTGCCGGTCATGAAAGTCGAGATTAAAACGGGACTTCCTTTGACAACGGGTGATCTCAGTACTGAGTCAGACGCCAAAAGAACTGCGGGTGAGAGAGTACGCAGTAATATTAAACACGACCAGAAACTATTTGACAGTTATGTTAACGAAAAGGGCGAGAGCAGCATGCTGGCGGTTGTTCATATTGACGGAAATAACATGGGCCTCAGGATAAGAGAACTCATTTCAGGTTTTGACAGCTACAGCAAGGCGGTTAACGAGATGCGCAAAGTGTCATACAACATAAATATGACATACACCGGAGTATTTGAAGATATGGTCGATACTTTCAGATATATTAAGGAACACGCGAAAAGGGACGCTGTTCGTGATATGTCAAAGTGGTGGATCATGAAAGTTATTGATGCGGGTGACGACATTACCTATGTCTGCAATGCCGGCATAGCTTTTGCAACAGTAGAGTATTTCTGCAAAAAAATCTCAGAATACAGCATGAAGTCTGACAGCGATGCTTTCAGGTTCAGATTTAGCGCCTGCGCGGGGATCGCTTACTTTAACAGCCACTTCCCATTCAACATTGCTTACAATGTTGCTGAAGAGTGCTGCGAAAGCGCAAAGAGCAGGGCCAAGGAAGAAGCGTACACAGCCAATGCCGGTAAAATGGTTGGGAATTGGGTAGATTTCCAGTTCTGCAGAAGCGTACATGCCCGGAATCTTGACAGGATCAGGGAAAGAGAATATGTGACTGCGTCCGGAGAGGAACTTCTGAGGCGTCCGTATTATATCTGCTCGGACGCATTGGCAGACGCAGAGGAGAGGGATACCGGAGCCGCGACATTCAGAGACATGGATAAGAGTTTCATATCTTATACAAGATTCAGGAAGGACCTTGAAAAGTATGTTCTGGGTAAAAACAATGTTCCGCGTTCTTTCACCAAAGATATGAGAAATACCTATCCGCTTGGACGGGAACAGATGGAGATACTTAAATCATTTCTCAAGTCCAGGGACAGCAGGGAACAGGCCAGATATCCCGATGATTTCTATTATATGGATAAGTCGGGCAAAAGGATCGCTACTCTGTATGATGCTCTGGAAATCGCAGATTACTATTGTTCTTTCGAAGAACTAAGCAAGGGATCCATGCATGCAGAGGATGCCAATAAGAATAATGGTAAGGAGGGCATCAGATGAGCGTTAAATGCACTATAAGAATCAAATTGTTAAGCGATATTTGTGTATCAGATGGAAGCTCATATAACAGCATGCTGGATACTGACATCTGTACTGACAGTTATGGCTTCCCGTATATACCTGCAAAAAGGCTGCGCGGATGCCTCCGGGAGTGTGCCGTTGAACTCAGTGACTGGGATGATGATATCCGTGTGGACACTTTGTTTGGAGATAAAGGGGACAGCATCAAAAGAGCAAAACTGCGTATAGGAAATGCTTACCTTGAAAACTACGATCAGCTCAGAACTTTTGCGATCGATAACAGAGGTCACGTGCTTGTCCATCCGCAGAACATCCTGTCGGCATATACATATATCCGCACCCAGACAAGCATTGACTACAAAACCGGCGTAGCAGATGACAAGTCGCTTCGCACAATGAGAGTCGCTGATAAAGATCTGGTGTTCATTGCTGACGCGGAGGTCGAAGATGAGTTCTACAGTGATCTTGATAAATGCTGTAAGATCCTCAGACATATGGGAATCGCAAGAACCCGGGGGCTCGGGGAAGTAGAAGTATCCCTTATGAAGGCTGAAAAGCGGCCGCCCGGCGCGGCAAGGCACGAAATGCTCACGCCGGGAGCGAACATGCTGACATATGAGATCGATTTGCTGGAGCCGGTCATCTGTAAGAGCATAAACGGCGGCGAAAGCAGGACTCTTGACTACATAGAAGGCGCGAAGATCCTTGGATTGATCGCGAATGATCTCACAGAAGACTATCTTGAATTCATGGGCAAAGGCGATCTGAAATGCCTGAACGCATATATATCAAAGAATGGCATCCGTTTCACGGAAGTGCCCGGATATATTTACAAGATAAAGAATGATAAGAGAAGATACGTCAACAAGCTTGCAGAGACAGATCAGAACAGAAAAGAGACTGAAAACCTTCAGCTTAATCAGATGAAGCACACATATGCAGTCATTGAAGAAGGAAAGCTGATCACAGCGGATGTGATGACTGAAGAGAGATATCATCACAGAAGACCGGATGATAAATCGATCGGCAGAGCAACTGCAAATGAAGATGGCGACGCGGATTTCTATCAGATGGACAGCATATCAGATGGTCAGCAGTTCGCGGGTATTGTCACAGGCAGCAAAGAACAGATCGCAGAAGTCTACAGGATAATGACACAGGATAAAGACTTCTATATCGGCTATTCACGTTCATCAGAATATGGCAGAGTGCGTATCCGCGTAACCGGTACCGGCATCAGAAAAGACAGGGAAACAAGGCCTTCGCGCAATTTAGTGGTCTGTCTGAATTCTCCGGCTATTGTTTACAGCGAAAACGCAATGCCTACAACATCACCTGACTCACTGACCGATGAGATCCTCATTTCACTCGGGATCGAAGAGAAACCGGAAAGCACAGACAGATTCATCAGAAATACAACACTTGGCGGGTATAACGTTACCTGGAAAATGAGAAAGCCGACAGTTCTTGCCTTTGATAAAGGTACGGCTGTACGTATGACATTTGCCGGAGATGTAGATGTGCCTGAGGGACAGATCATCATGCTTGGGGAAAGGACAGCAGAAGGCTATGGAGAAGCTTATGTGAGCATCTTTGATCCGGACCGGACCGGTTATGTGGATGATATCATCGACCGGGCAATCAAAGGCCGGAAAGATGAATTGGATGCTTCCTCAGATTTTGCCGGAAGAATAGCTGAGCCTTTGCTGGACGCGTATATCAAAAACAGAGCTATCAGAGAGGTCAGAGGAAATGCTGAAAAGATATGCAGGAATGCTTCTGTATACAGACCTACTGTCAGCAATATGATCCTTATGATCAAAGAGTCATCAAGTATTGAGGAAGTAAGGGAATCTGTCAGAAGCCGCTATGAAGACAAGATACCGGCCAACAAGAAAAAGAAAGGTGAAGCGGCAAAAGCAATTCTTGATCATGTAGTAGAGAGCTCAGGCATTTTAGAAGAGTTTTGCAATGACATGCATATCACCGGTCTGCAGGCGGATCCTGATGAGCTGCTGATGCGCTACCTGAAAGAATACCTAACACAGATCAAATACATATTGAGAGGAGGAGCTGTCAAATGAGCAATAAGATAGTATCGAAAACATATTATGAGATCGATATAATCCTTTCCTCTCCGGCTAATATTGGAAACGGAGTTTCAAATGAAACAGATGCGGATGTTATTCGCAGCAGCAGGGGGGAATGCTTCATCCCCGGCACATCGCTTGCCGGCGCATTCAGGAATTTCATAGGGGCCGGCAAGGACAAGCAGTGTGCGTTCGGTTATTCGGACAGAGAAAACGGGGAGATGAGTTCCATCTTCATATCTGACCTGTATTTTGAGGACGGAACTGTAAAGACCTCTGTGCGTGACCGTGTCGACCTTACTGAAGACAAAGGCGTCAATAATAAGTTTGATATTGAAGTGATCGAGCCAGGCGCAAAAGGAACCATATACATTGAAACAGTCACAAGGGAGAAAACGCTGTCCCGCAACATCGATCCGAACAAGGATATTGACGACATCATTCTTGCAATACAGGAAGGCGATATCAGGATCGGATCGGTCAAGAACAGAGGCTTTGGCCGAACGGAAGTCGTGTCTGTGAGAGTATCATCCTTTGACAGGAGCACACGGGACGAATGGGTCAGTTTTATGTCAGGAGACATGTCTGCCGCAGGCGATAAGGTTCTTTTCTCTGAATGGAAGCTAAACAAAAAATCGAAAAAGAAAAGATATGTAAAGTTTACAGTTCCGCTGACGCTCACCGGAGGAATCAGTATACGCAAATACTCAGCTCAGCCGGGCAGGGCTGATTTTGAACACATCACCAGCAATGGCAAACCAATAATCCCCGGTACGAGCTGGAACGGAGCAATCAGAGCAGACGCAAGACGGATCCTTGTAGATATTGGAAAGTCCGCAAAATTGGAAGAAGGGAAAGCAGTTTCGATAGCATACGAACTAATAGACAAATGGTTCGGAAAAGTCAAGGGAAAGGATGGCTCCGGTTCCTGGCAGTCGAAGATCGTCTTTTCTGAAAGCCGGATAAAGGGAAGCAAACTTCTGCCGATGACAAGAAACAACATCAACAGATTCACCGCGGGAACGAAAGACAGTGCCTTATATACCGAACTGTCATGCATCGGCGGGACTACTGCACTGGAATATATGATCATGATTCCAGAGGAAGCAGATGCCGGAGAAACGCAAGCTTTGGAAGGCCTGATGATGCTGGTCGTCAGAGATATCTGTGAGGGATTCGTCGCGATAGGAGGACAGGTCTCTGTCGGAAGAGGCATTTTCAAGGGAGACTATACGTCCCCGTTCAGGGATATCTCACAGGAGGAGTGCATGAAAGCATTGTATCAGGAAGTTATAAGGAGGGCAGATCAATGATGATAACAGAATTAAATATAAGAGACAAGGCGCCCGCATCAGGCAGTCTGCTTGCTTATTCCAGAAAAGAAGTCTTTTTCAAAGAGTATTCATCGTTCGAAGAGGCAGAGAGCATTGTGGATGGCATCGAGCTTCTTGAGATACATCTGTTTGATGATGAACGCGAGTATCGCGCAGTTGTTTCGGAAAGCAACAGGTTCCCCTACGGCTATGCAGAGCATATAGCTGACTTCACAAAAGGTGATGCGTTTCACATAGATAACAATGATAAACATACACATATATACGGAGATGTATATGTTGAAAAATGCAGGTTGGAAGAAAGCTCTGCAGTATTAACTGTATTGAATCATATCAGTTATGACAATAATGGCATGATCACTATTGATGATTACAGACTGGTTCCGGGAGGTAAATAAAATGTCACAGAGACCATTTATTAACCCATATAATTTTGTTCCGCTTCAGGAAGAGGCCCCGTACCGGGATAAAGTACCAAAAGGGAATCTCACGGGAGTTATTCATTTCTCGCTTAGGACCAGGACGCCACTGATAATACCTAACACAAGCAATGAAGATGCTTTTGCTATAAGGTATTTTAACAAAAGAAAGGGAATCGAAGAAAAACATAAATCCTATGATTTCTTCTCATACGACGATCTCCTTAAAAGGAGCAATCTCGATAAAACAGGCACAAGAGATGGCAAGTGGTCTGAACCGGTCATTCCGGGCAGCGAGATCCGCGGTATGCTGAGAAACTACTACGAGATACTTACTAATTCATGCATGTCATTTGTTGATGATCAGGAGATCCTGAGCAAAAGAACGAGCGAAGTATTTAAGCCCGGGCTGCTTGAAAGGACAGGAAAAGACAAATTTGTGCTGCATGAAGCCCGCGACTGTGTTGTTGATGATAAAAAAACGACAGAAAAACTGAAAGAGTGTCAGGAAGTGTTTTTTGATACTGTCTTTTCCGGCAATCTTACAAATGCAGTAAATGTTTCTGCCGGGAAAGGAGCTCAAAAGCATGTAGGCTATGTAATTAAAGGAGAAAAAGGCCCGAAGAAAAAAATGGACCACTGTCACATTCTGATGGCAGAGCATAAGTCCGGTGCAAGAGGAAGGGCTCTTTCCAAAGATGAAATCGAGACTCTGGACCTTGTGCTTGCTTCCTACAACGGTGTCTCCAGAAGATTAAGCAAACAGAACGCTACAAAGAAATACAGAGACTACTCAAGAGCGCTGTACGAATTCAAATCAGGAAGAGGCAAAAGATTTTTTCCTGTGAGATATAGTATTGCCGCCGGCAATTTCGTAATGCTTTCTCCTGCATGTATCACAAGAGAAGTCTATAGAAACAGGCTGTCAAAACTGATAGGAAAGCATAGCAGCTGCACGGAACCCGATCATGTTTGTCCTGCCTGTGCTCTGTTTGGCATGCTTGGCAGAAAAAGCCATGTAACATCAAGGATAAGAGTCTCAGATATGAGGCTTACACAAGAATCATTTGACAGGTTCGACAGGCGGCTTTCAGCTTTGTATCATGATAAGGTTACGCTTTTGCCGCTTAATTCACCAAAAATCAACAATATGGAGTTTTACCTTAAGAAACCGGCAGAAGACGCATGGTTCTGGACTTATGATTACTATATTGACGCGGCGGGCGGGATACACAGCTGCGACCCGGAAATCAACGGAAGAAAGTTCTACTGGCATCAACCTGAAATGAGAGCGCCATCTGAAGGGCGTCAAAGACCAAGCAACCTTAATACCACTTTCAGACCCCTGAAAAAAGGCGTTGACTTCGAGGGAGAAATCTATTTTGAAAATTTAACGGCAGATGAACTGGATATTCTGATCTATACAGTCAATGCCGGTGATAAAGATCCGCTTGACAAGAAGAAGCACTGTTATAAGCTCGGGCATGCAAAACCGCTCGGGTATGGCAGTGTGGCAATAAATGTGAATAATGTAGAGATCCGTAAGATCGCAGTCGATGATGAAGAAGGCTCTGTTCATTACATTATAGATCCATATGAACCGGCGCCGCCTAAGGTCAGCAGCCGCGCGATAGAAGATCTGAATGTTATTACAGACTTTTACAGACTCAAGGGCAAGTCAAGACTGATACATTATCCGATACCGGACCGGGAAGACAACAAGGGAAGGACGCCTATATATAAGTGGTTCGTGGACAACCATGGAGCTTATGACCGTGAAGAAGAAAGCATTCTGGGCATGCCAAATTCACGTTTGCAAATGACATATATAGAGCACATGTATTCACTGGAACCGGAACTCAGAGAAACCGGTGCTCCCCCGAAATACAAAGACAGTTAGTTCTTATTTATGCAATTACACCTGCACATACAACTGAATAAGCCGGTTACGCTTCCCATTAATTACAACCACATTCTTCAGGGGGTAATATTTAATGCCGTGTTCGCAAATTATCCAAACTATGCGGATGCATTACATGATAGCGGCGCTCCGTCAGGTAAACGCTCTTACAAGGCGTTTACCTACGGACCGCTTATAGGGAAGCATTATGTAAAGAATAAGAGGATCACCTTTACGGATGACATAACCTGGGAGATACGAAGCAGCGACCGTGTCCTGATCTCCATTTTAAGGTTGTATTTTGAAAGTCATGGCATCAATCTGCTTTCCTACAGATTCAGGCACATTGATGTCTATGCCGAAGATCTGATACTTAATGATGGGAAAGCATTGATCGAAGTGGTTTCACCTGTTATTGCATATTCGACTTTAGAGAACAACTATACGTATTATTACACGCCTGAGGAGAGAGGCTTCTATGAGCTGACAAAGCTCAATGCATACAGGCGATATGACGCAATCAATAAAACCGCGCCGGGGGATATAGAGTTCAGGCCGGTACATGTACACAAAAGCGACAAAGTCGTAACAAAATACAGGGGAACGATCATTGTCGGATGGAAAGGCATGTATGAACTTGAAGGAGATCCGGAATTAATAGACTTTTTATATCAAACCGGATTAGGATCCAAAAACTCACAGGGGTTCGGGATGTTTGATGTTATTGCGCAGGAAAATCCCGTCGACATGTAGCGTCAATACTCTTAAATAAGAAATGCCGGGGTTTGCAGCAGTTTCAGGAGTTTTATAAAAACAGGTCGACGGACTTTTTTGACATAATGCATAGTAAATCAGCCACAGCAGTTGTGATGATTATTGAAAACACTGTGGTGGTACCGTACCTATAAGGAATCGACACAATTTGCGAGGCGATGAAGTCGTGCATTTCTTTTACCTGGGCGAGTTCCGTGGTACCGTACCTATAAGGAATCGACACTTCCCTGGTTCATATGAACCTCCTTTCTTATGCTGGCGCTGCTTGTGGTGGTACCGTACCTATAAGGAATCGACACAAGCACTGTCGCCATTAAGACAACTCCGTAGAAAGCAGCGTGGTGGTACCGTACCTATAAGGAATCGACACGGGTTGATAACATCCCTGATAAGAATCTTTCTTCCAATTTCTGGATACTTGCCGTGGTACCGTACCTATAAGGAATCGACACTGGAATTTATAAGGAGGTGCTTCTTTATTCGTCCTCGCCGTTGAGCGTGGTACCGTACCTATAAGGAATCGACACTTCTACTTGGACAGAAACTTAAGGACCTCTTTTACAGAAAAACCGTGGTATCGTACCTATAAGGAATCGACACAAGTTAGTTACTGTGTTCATTTTTTCTCCTTGGTTTCTGTGGTACCGTACCTATAAGGAATCGACACATGTTTCCTGCCGGAGAACAACCAGTCCCTTTACCATGAAGCGGACATTTCGTGGTACCGTACCTATAGGGAATCAACATGAGAAATAATGTTTGTGATTTCCTTTTTGATGGATTTTGGTGATACATATGAACTGCCATGAATGCAATTTCAGTATTGCGCAATAAAACTACAGGATTAAATACTTATGTTTGTGATTTTGACTTATGATGTAAATGTGAAACGTGTCAGCAAGGTAATGAAGACTTGCCGCAAATATCTTACGCATGAGCAGAATTCTGTTTTTGAAGGCGTGATTTCGGATAGAAACCTAAAGAAACTAAAAAATGAACTTGAAAAACTGATCGATCCAAATGCTGACAGAATCAGTATTTATGAGATGCAGTCATTAAAGTTCACATCAAAAGAAAAAATTGGTCTTTGTACAAGAGATGGCAATATTTGCTGATATGATCGATCTTACTCTTGAGGACATATTTACAAATAAAAACATCGAAGAAGCTCTTGACGAACTTGCGTCAAGAAGAGATACGTGCGGGCCGGATGGAGTCGCGTTATCACAGCTGCCACATTATTGGGAAGTCAATGGAAGGAAAATCAGAGAAGCGATTCTAAACGGCAATTATAGACCGGGTGCTGTCCAAACTATCGAGATCGTAAACAGAAAGGGTAAGCGACGTAAAATCTCCGTAATGAATAGCATCGACAGATTGATTCTCAGATGTATTGTCCAGTTGGCTCAACCTGCATGCGAAGGTCTGCTGTCTGATAATTGCTATGCGTTTCGTGATGGCAAGGGTGCAACAGCAGCGGCTGTCAAAGCCGGCGATTACATAGAGTCCGGATGCCGATGGATGGTCAAGATCGATATAGAAGACTATTATGACTCATTGCAAATGCCGGGTCTGCAGTCGCTTCTTGCTAAGACATTCTCTGACACCAGGCTTGTAACCTTGCTGCAGCGATATATCACAGTCAAGGTTGAAGAAGATGGGAGAGTTAAGCGAAGGCGAAAAGGCATACTGACAGGTTCGCCAATGAGCCCACTGATTGCAAATCTTTATCTAGCCCAGATGGATGCGGCATTTTCCGAGCCTGAATACAGGTATCTCAGATATGCTGATGACATAGCAGTATTTTGCTATCAATATGATGAGGCGGAAAAGTGCTTTGAGCAGATAAAACATATGCTCACAGAAAAATATGGATTGCGAGTTAATGAGAAGAAAAGCTGCATCAGCAAAGCGATTCAGGAAACATACCTTGGATATCAGTTTGAGCGGGATCCTGCAAATGGAATCGTTACTGCGGTCAGACACAGAAAAGAATCGCAGGCAGTATACAGAAAGTGGGAAAGAGAAGGTGTACGGCTTGTAGATCGGAATTATCATCTGATCAATGACGGTATACTTACAAAAAAGGATTACACATTATTATTTGATAACGAAGATGGTAAAAAGTATATTCCGGAAGAGACAACAGATTCTATTACTGTTTATTCGAATATTGTGTTTGCCGGTGATGTTCTAAAATATTTAAGTGAAAAAAGGATATACCTGACTATAGTTGATAAATATGGAGAACTGGTTGGGCATTACAGTTCTCCGGGTAACAGCGCAAGATCCAGGACAATGATGAAGCGGGCAGGACTACTATGAACTGATGAATGAGATAATTACTGTGCCGGGATTTGAATTCACTGCTCGTACGAGGAGACCGCCTAAAGATCCCCTAAATGCCATGCTTAGTTTTGGAAACACTCTCCTGTATAACCGCATTGCCATGGAAATCAATAAGACTTCGCTGGATATAAGGATCGGGATAGTACATTCAACAACAAACAGAAGTCAGTCATTAAACCTTGATATAGCAGATTTGTTCAAACCAATACTGGTTGACAGAACGATATTCACGCTGATCAATAGAAAGGTTCTGGATCTGAAAAGAGATTTTGTGATACAGGAAGATGGTTCGGCTTATCTTTCAAATATAGGCAAAAGAATTTTTATAAGCGAATTCAACAACAAACTATATCAAAAGCTGACAGAAAAAGGTCGATCCATTACATATGACACTAAGATAAAAGAGGAGATAAGTAAGCTGTACAGGTTCTTTATGAAGGGCGAAAAGTACAAGCCTTACAAGTATATAAACTGACATCAGCACAGAATTGAAGAGATATCGAGTGCGAAAAAACCCGTCGATGTATCGCGCTAATTCCATTTTTTATGAAAAACGGGACTTTGCAACAGTTTTAGCAGTTTTATAAAAATAGGTCGACGGACTTTTTGGCCTAATGTATAATGAAATAAACCACAACAGTTATGATAATTATTGAAATAACTGTTGTGGTACCGTACCTATAAGGAATTGACACTTAATTTAATTGGATTCGGTTGACGTGGATTCGGTTGGCGCATCTTGTGGTACCGTACCTATAAGGAATTGACACATCGCAGCGGCCTTTTGGATTGTCAGGGTCGTTACGTCTGTCTCTGACAGCACCGTGGTACCGTACCTATAAGGAATTGACACTCGTCTGGACCTGTGATGACCATTAACATATAGTACAGTGGTACCGTACCTATAAGGAATTGACACTTTTTTCTCCTCTTGATTATTTGTAGTAGCGAATAAAAAGTGGTACCGTACCTATAAGGAATTGACACGGCTCTTAGCAGTGCTTGACGCTTACGGACTCCGGGAGCCCGTGGTACCGTACCTATAAGGAATTGACACGCTCCGGATATTCCTCAGGGTCCATTGGGATGTCTGCAGGGTCAAGTGGTACCGTACCTATAAGGAATTGACACTCGGCGAGTATCCTTAAGATGTGTTTCATTATTTTATTCCTCCTTTTGTGGTACCGTACCTATAAGGAATTGACACTCTATGAATGCGCAGACAGCTCTCTCTTGGTAGAAGGTGGTACCGTACCTATAAGGAATTGACACCCAGTCCTTCATGTTCGGACGAAGGCAGTCATACACTTTCGTGGTACCGTACCTATAAGGAATTGACACTTGCAAGGACTTCATCCTGAAGAGACTTAAAAACTTCGTAGAAGCTTGTGGTACCGTACCTATAAGGAATTGACACCTAACAGGCACATTCTTATCTCCGTAGAAGTTTCCTAACATAGTCAGTGGTACCGTACCTATAAGGAATTGACACTCGTAGCAACCTGCAGGATCAAAGTAGATTTCGCCGTCCGAGTGGAACCGTACCTATAAGGATTCATTTCGACTCAGGCGCTGCTTGAGTTTTTTCTTGCATGTTTTGCTTCCGGCTCGCTGTATTGTCGCAAACCAGCGGGTTGTCATGCATACTGATAATTACAGAGAGGCGGTTTTGTTGTGAAACCGCCTTGTTTATGTTATTCTCACTTTGTATTGGGTTTTATATGTACTGCTTTTGCTTCGGGTTTAACGGGAAGGTGTTACGATGAAAAAAATGGAAGAAAAGATCCTGGCAGAGGGCAAAGTGCTGCCGGGCGGAGTTCTGAAGGTAGGAAGTTTTCTGAATCAGCAGGTGGATATCCGCTTCATGAGAGAGATAGGGGACGAGATAGCGCGGCTTTTCAAGGACTGCGGCGCGACAAAGATCTTCACGATCGAGGCATCGGGCATACCTATCGCCATATCCGCGGGTTTCGCGATGGGGCTTCCTGTGGTATACGCAAAAAAGCATAAGGGATCAAACATTGCGTCCGATGTATATACTGTTCCGGTCAAGTCGTTCACTCATGGCGACACGAACAATGTTGTGGTGACAAAAGAGTTCCTTTCGCCTGATGACCGCATCCTCATCGTTGATGACTTCCTGGCTCACGGAAGCGCTCTTACAGGTCTCATCGATATCGTGGAGCAGGCGGGCGCCACAGTCGTGGGCTGCGTTGCCGCGATAGAAAAGGGCTTCCAGATGGGCGGAGATACTCTGAGACAAAAGGGATACAGAATAGAGTCCCTGGCGATAATCGATGAGATGACCGACGAGGGCGTCGTTTTCCGCGAACAATAACATCTGACCGTACAACTGAACAGTTTCTTAAGACGCGTTATATACGCGTCTTTTTTGTGGTACAATATATTCTGTATGAATATGGTTATAAACGGATTAGACATCAACTATAAGATCAGCGGACCCAAGAGGGCGAGGAGGACTCTCGTCATACTTCAGGGGTGGGGCACCGAAATGGGGCTCTACGATTCCGTAGCGGCTGCAGTAAACGACAAATATAAGGTCGTGCAGTTTGACATGCCGGGCTTCGGCGCGAGCGATGAGCCGAATGAGCCGTGGAATGTCGACGCGTACGCCGATTTCTTCTGCGATTTCATGAAGGAGCTGAAGATAAAGAAGGCTGTGCTTTTCGGCCACTCGTACGGCGGCAGAGTCATCATCAAGCTCGCGGCGAGGGAAGAGCTGCCGTTCACGATCGATAAGATCGTTCTCGCGGACAGCGCGGGCGTCATGCCTGAGAGGACAGCTTCGCAGCAATTCAAGGTCAGGATGTACAAGATCAAGAGGAACTTCCTCATGAGCAGGGTCATCCACGCGATGTTCCCTGAGGTCATCGACTACTGGATGAGCAAGCAGGGATCGGACGACTACAGAGCGGCCAGCCCTATGATGAAGAAGTGCCTCGTGATGGCTGTCAACGAAGACCTGCAGGATATCATGCCTCTTGTGGACAAGGAGACTTTGCTTGTATGGGGCGACCTCGATACGGACACGCCTATAAGCGACGCTCACAAGATGGAAGAGAAGATGCCGAACGCCGCGCTAGTGGTGCTCGAAGGCACAGGCCACTACTCGTTCCTCTATAAGCCTGTTGAATTCAGGAACATACTTAGGGCGTTCCTGAAGATCGGAGGTGCGAAATGATGATACGCACTCTGATCACTCTTGCCCTGGCGGTACCGGCATTCTGGCTGGCTCTCCACTTCAACATGCACATGTTCCAGCTCAACGGCTACATAAACAGGGAGCAGTGCGCGTGGCTGGTCAAAAACAGACTGCTTCAGTGGATACTGTATTTCGCTGTCACGCTGGGACTTATAAAAATGCTCATACCGCCGGAAGCGGCCGCGTGGATCCACATAATCGCGGATGTGCTGATCTGGCTGACCCTTATTGTCATCTTTCTTGTCTACAGGCTGCTCAGGGAGATGAATTCCAAGAAACCGCTGAAATTCACTCCGAGAGTCAAGAGGATGACCGGCACGATAATCTTCGTATGCCTGCTGCTTGCCGGCGCGGTCCTGTTCATATGCGCCGCGACGAGGACCGTTGCTGACGCGCTGCCGATCTTAAACGGACTGTTCGCGTTCGTTACAGGAGCGCAGGTCTGGATGGACATGCTGGCCAACTTTATCAATAAGCCGATCGAGCTCGGCATCAACAGGGGATACATCAACGACGCGAAGCGGATACTGAAAGAGAACCCTGACCTCACGATCATCGGAGTCACAGGAAGCTACGGCAAGACCAGCGTAAAGTTCTACCTCGAGACGCTGCTGAGGCAGAGGTACAGAGTGCTGGTGACGCCTGAGAGCTACAACACGCCGATGGGTGTGGTCATCACCATAAGGAAATTCCTGAAGCCGATGCACGAGATTTTCGTGTGCGAGATGGGCGCCCGCTATGTGGGCGAGATCAAGGAGCTCTGCGACCTTGTGCATCCGCACCACGGCATCATCGCGTCGGTAGGACCGCAGCACCTCGACACTTTCGGCAGCCTCGACAACATCAAGAAGACGAAGTTCGAGCTCGCCGAGGCCCTGCCTGAGGGCGGCATGCTCTTCCTTAACGGCGACAACGAATACATCAATGAGATGCTCACAGAGAGGAAGGGCAGCAAGCCGGTCTACGACAGCCCGGTGCTCTACTACTCGCAGAACAGCGGAAACGGTTACCAGGCTTCCGACATCAGGATAAGCAATCACGGAACTGAATTCACCGTGAACGCTCCTGACGGCGAGACGGAAAGGTTCTCCATGAAACTCGTCGGAGGCCATAACGTCATCAATGTGATGGGCGCCATCGCGGTGGCTCACGAACTCGGCATACCGCTGGCCGAACTAAAGATACCGGTCAGGAAGATCCAGAGCGTGCCGCACCGCATGGAGATGAAGAACCAGGGCGACGTTACGATCATAGACGACGCGTTCAACTCGAACCCTATAGGATCGAAGGCCGCGGTCGAGACGCTCGCTCTCATGGACGGCATGAGGATACTCATCACGCCGGGCATGGTGGAGCTGGGCGAAGACGAGGCTGAATACAACAGGAAGTTCGGCACATACGCCGCTGACTGCTGCGACAGGATATTCCTGGTCGGCAGGAAGCACACGGAGCCGATAAAGGAAGGAATACTCAGCAAGGGCTTCCCTGAGAAGGACCTCGAGGTGTTCGACAACGTGCAGGACGCCATAAGCAGGGCATACGCCGTCAGGACGAAGAAGCACAAATACATACTGCTTGAGAACGACCTGCCTGACAATTATTAGGAGAAGGACATGAAGACAAGAGTCGCGATGATGTTCGGCGGCAAGACCGTCGAGCACGAAGTATCGGTCATATCCGGCATCCAGGCGTTCAAGGCCATGGATACGGACAAATATGAGGTCATACCGGTGTATCTGACGAAAGAGAACGACATGTATACCGGCAGCGACATAGGCGACATCAAGGCATACAGGGATATCCCGGGACTGCTGAAGAGATCGCAGAAGGTGATACTGGTCAACGAGGACGGCAGGATAAAGCTGGTGCCTTATCCGCCTAAGAGGTTCGGCGGCGCGAAGCCAGTCGAGATAGACGTGGCCTTCCCGGTGGTGCACGGCACGAACGTAGAGGACGGTGCGCTGCAGGGCTACCTGAAGACTGTGGGCGTCCCGTTTGTCGGGCCTGACGTGACTTCGTCAGCCATAAGCATGGACAAGGCGGTCACCAAGGCGGTCCTCAAGGAAGCCGGGGTGCCTGTGCTCGATGCCAATGTATATACTATGGCCGATTACAGAGACCCTGAGGGGATAGCGGATGATATAGAAAAGACTATCGGATACCCGGCAATCATCAAACCGGTAAATCTCGGATCGAGCGTCGGCATCGGTATCGCGAAGAGCAGGGACGAACTCATCGACGCGATAGACGACGCGTTCAGATACGCTGCGCGCGTCATGGCGGAACATGCCATCTCGAAGCTCAGGGAGATCAACTGCTCGGTGCTCGGCAACGAGAACGAAGCTGAAGCGTCGGAATGCGAAGAGCCTCTGACGTCCGGCGAGATCCTAAGCTACGAAGACAAGTACGTGAGCGGAGGCGGCAAAAAGGGCGGTGCCAAGGGAAGAGGCGGCTCCAAGGGCTCCGGCATGGCGAATCTTTCGAGAAAGATCCCGGCCGAGCTGAGCCCTGAAAGGCGCGAAGAGATAAGAGAACTCGCCGTGAAGTCATTCAAGGCGCTCGGCTGCTGCGGAGTGTCCCGCATCGATTTCATGATCGATGAAGAGGAGGACAAACTATACTTCAACGAAATAAACCCTATACCGGGCTCGCTTTCGTTCTATCTGTGGGAGCCTGTCGGCGTGCCGTATAAGGAGCTCCTCGACCGTATGATACAGCTTGCGCTCAGCAGGACGCGCACGGAGGAATCGCTCACGTTCACATTCGACACCAACATACTTGCAAACGCGGATATCTGATACACACCAGGGATCACCAAGGAGGATGGACTATGAGAAAGAGCAGACTAGCGGCATTGATGCTCATCATATCGATGATGATGCTTGTCGCGGCTTGCGGCGCTCAGAATAGCTCCGGGTCTTCGGAGGCTGAAGAGACAAAGCAGACATATGATCCGTGTCCTATCGCCGCGGAACATGGCGAGCAGGACAACTATAAAGTTTCCGAAGGCACGTTCGAGTTCAGCAAGGGGGGCATGACTTTCAGGGTCCCTGACTGCTTCGGAGAACTTGCGGGCAATTCCGGAGACGCCAACAGGAATGCCAGGATCTCGCGCTTTTATGCCGCAACGGGCATGGACATGGGCATGCTGGAATTCACCGGGATAGAGAATGCCAAAACGATCCCCGATGAAGACTTCGACATGTATCAGAAGATATTCCTTTCGACCAGCCTGGATACGATGAGGAACAGCGAAGGAGTCTCTGACTTCACCGAGGTCTATAACAAGGTATTCCTGCTGAAGAACGGCCAGAAGGCGGGCGTATCTTTCTACACGCTTAACATGACCGGCGCGGCCATAGAAGCATGGTCGGTCCTGATTAACGACCCTATCGACAATACGACGGTCCTGGTCTCGCTCTTCCAGACAGCGGATGCGGAGTATGACTACGCGAAATGTTTTGAAGCTATGATCATGGACGGGATAATAGGCTGATATGAACGGACGGGACGTATATATAAGCTGTACTCCGGCTGACGCCGGAAAGGCCAAAAACATAGCGGAATTCCTAGAAGGGGAAGGGGTAAGCTGCGTAATTGCTCCGGACGGCTTGTCTGACGCCAAAGTCATGGTCCTGCTGTTCACCGAAGCGGTAAATGAGTCCGAAGAGGTGATGAATGATGTGTCAGCCGCCGTCGAAAAGGGCATGACCATAATCCCGTACAGGCTCACGTCATCGGAGCCAAAGGGCAGGCTTGGGTTCTATATCAAGCCGCTTCACTGGCTCGAGGCATACGGGATGGATGAGAACGAAGCCCTGTCAGCGCTTGCGGGTCTGTGCCGGACTGCGCTTTCCCCTGATGAAGAAGGCGGCAGAGAGGGCCCGGAAATGGCCAGGCTCCGCAAAAAGACCGCAAGGCGCAGGCGCATGTTCATCATCGCGGCAGCTGTCATAGCGGTGCTCGCGGCTGTGATCATCCTGCTTCCGAAAGGAGGAGGCGGAGAGGAGGCTCCCGCCGGACCGGATGTCCGCAAGATGACGAACAAGGAAGTCGCGCTGCTGTTCGGCGAAACGCTCGAGAGCAAATACGGTATCAGCGGATACCGCCTCTACCAGAGTGACGAGGAATACGCCAAATACGAGATACATGAACTCAGGGACTACGGCACAGAGGACGAAAAGGAGTATAACGCGGCCGTCATGCTTTTCTTCGGCAGAAACGACACATCCGATACATCAACCGCGACGCCGGATTCAGAGTTCTATAAAGTCGGGATCACTAATATGACCGACAATGAGATATATACGACGCAGGAGGAATGGAGACCGTATATCTGCTGCCTTATAAGCATCCTTTATCCGGACTATTCCGAAGACCGGGTGAACGGTCTCTGCGATGAACTGTATGGCGGCCTGAAAGACGGCTCCTGCAGAGTTATAAGAGGCGATTACACATTTGATTACAGATGTGAGGAACCGATGTACCTGCTGGAAGTCAGGACGAACTGACGAATGAGGACTGAGAGGTAAGGCACAATGGCTCATGATGTTTTCATAAGCTATTCAAGCAAGGATAAAACAACGGCTGACGCCGTATGCGCTCATCTTGAGTCGTGCGGCATCAGATGCTGGTATGCTCCGAGGGACATTGAAGCGGGCGCGGACTGGGCTGAATCGATCATCTCCGGTCTGAACGGCGCCAAGGTCATGGTCCTCATATATACGGACAATTCGAATGACTCCGAGCAGGTGCTCCGCGAGGTGGCATACGCTGCCGAGAACGGACTGGTCATAGTCCCGTTCCGTCTGAGCGGCACGAAGCCGGCGGACAGGCTCGGCGGGTACATCAAAAAGTATCACTGGCTCGACGCCGTTGACGTTGAACTCGCGCAGGCCATACAGAAACTGGGCGCGAGATGCGATTCGGCCCTGGATGTCATCAGAAAGGACGAGATCAAAGCCGAGGAGCGCGAGCAGAGGAGCAAGGGCGGAAAGGCGGCGAGGATCATCGGGATCATCGCTCTCGCGGCGGCTGTTATCATAGCTGTTGTATCGGTCTTCGGCGGCGGCAGCAAGCCCGCGGAGGACGCGGCCATTGAACCGGAACAGAGCTCTCTGGTATCTTACGTAGACGAAGAGAACAACGGCATTGTGATGCTGCACCTGCACTACACACTGATCGCCGATACATCCGATAAGACCGGCAGCACGTTCGCGGATGCGGTCATCGAAGCGCTCGCGCTTGAGGGCATCGAAGACTGCGAAGCCACACCGAACGGCAAGGGTCTCGGTCTGGATATCTACAGCAAGGGCGAAAAGACCGGCTTCTCGCTCGCGTTCATAGACGGAGACAATGCCATCGTTTCAGCCGACAAGAATTTCAACCTGGCGGGTCTGACCGGATCGGCCGATACCGATAAGGCCGAAAGACTCAAATACATGACCGCCGTGATAATGGCTTCATATCCCGACATCAGTCAGGAGGACGCTGAGGAACTTGCCCTTGTCATGTACGGCACGGACAAGCCGGTACACGCGCGCTCGGGCAAGTACGAGCTCTATTGCCAGGTCAGCGACGAGCTGTCGTTCACTGTGCTGAACAACGACGGATACAACTACTGATACATATACTCCTCTGACCCGGGAGAGAAACAATGGCTCACGACATATACATAAGCTATTCGGATAATGATAAGCTGACTGCTGAAGCGGTATGCGCGGGACTTGAAGAAAAAGGCCTGCGCTGCTGGTATGCCGCGCGCGACGTCCAAAAGGGAGAGGATCCTACGGAAGCCAGGGAACGGGCGATAGATGATTCAAAGATCATGGTGCTCGTCTTCTCGGACAATGCCAACGGATCGCCGCTCGTAGTGCGCGAGGTCTGCAGCGCCGCGGACAGCAGAAAAAGGATAGTTCCTTTCAGGATCGCGGAAACAGAGCCTTCGGACAATCTGAAGTATTATCTGGGAGGCACGCATTGGCTCGACGCGGCAGGGAAGGATCTCAAAAGGACCATAGCGTCTCTTGCCGCCGAGTGCGAAAGAGAACTGAGAGGGCAGCCGAAACCGGCGGGGAAGCCGCGACTTCTCATAATCGCGGCTGTTGCCATACTGGCTGTGGCGCTTATCGCTGTATCCGGGAAACTTTTCGGGGGAAAAGACACGGAGCCGGCGGAGCAGACGGATACTCAGACAGAGACTCAGACTGAAACAGAGACGGAAGAGCCGCCAGCTGACGCGCAGGTGAAATGCCTGCTTGGCGGCATGACGTGCGAAGAATTCAAAAGCAGATTCAACAGTGAGCTGGAGTCATCGGGCGCGGACATCTCGCAGCTCGACGTGACCATATACGACGCTGACGGAAACGAGGCAGATGACTCTTCGGAGGTATCATCGGTGGAGATGCTGCTCCCTAAGGACAAGGCGTCCTCCGCGTCATATGAAAGCCTGTATCCATGCGTAAGGGCGCTAGTCGCGGCAACATTCGACGGAGATGACGATTGGACGGACAGGATGGCGTACAGCATGATGGGCGCGTACGATTCGACGCAGCTTTCCATCAACGATGTGATAGACGGACACAAACTTTTCTGCAATTTCACTCCGGACGGGGGTAAAATGGTCGTTGAACCATTCTAGAATAAAAGATACGAGGTAAGGCAAATGGCAGACATGCTGGATGGAATCAGAGATATCTATGAGGATTTTTACGGCACCACTGACGAAAAGGAACGCAAGAAAGCCGTCAAAGAGAGGATAAAGGCCGCGGAGGGCAGGACTTCAGGGGCAGGAAGCAGCGCCGCGCGGATAGAGACCGAAGTCGAAACGGTAGTCGAGAGCGAGGAAAAGATGAAACCCGTCGCTGTGGCAGCCTCAAAGGGAGAAGAACCTGAAAAGCCGAAAGAACCGGAAAAATCGGGCACGGAAGAACTCCACGAACTGATCGGCCTCAAGACGGTCAAGCACGACGTGGAAGAACTCATCGGGCTCGCCAAGGTCAGAAAGATGCGCGAAGAGAAGGGAATGAAGGCAGTGCCTATGTCCCTGCACCTTGTATTCTCCGGCAACCCGGGCACGGGCAAGACGACAGTGGCCAGGATACTCGGCAAGCTGTACAAGGAGATCGGCATACTCGAGACGGGCCAGCTGATAGAGACCGACCGCTCCGGTCTTGTCGCGGGCTATGTCGGACAGACGGCCATCAAGACATCAAAGAAGATCGAAGAGGCGATGGGCGGGATACTGTTCATCGACGAGGCATATACCCTGAACCAGAAGGACGAGAACTTCGGACAGGAAGCGATAGACACCATCCTGAAGGCCATGGAGGACCACAGGGACAAGTTCATCGTCATAGTCGCGGGATATACAGAACTGATGAAGGATTTCATCGAGAGCAACCCGGGACTCAAGTCCAGGTTCAACAAGTACTTCGAATTCCCTGATTACACGGTCGAGGAGCTGCAGGCGATATTCGACCTTCAGTGCAGCAAGTATCAGTACAAGCTTACCGATGAAGCCGCCGCCGCGATCCATGAAGAGATCGTCAGGCTCGAAAAGTACAAGGGCGAGAACTTCGCGAACGCGAGGGAGGTGAGAAACCTCTTTGAGAGGGTCATAACCAATCAGGCCGCGAGAGTCTCGCAGCTCGAGGAGGTAAACGAGGAGATACTCACGACCGTGGAGCTCGAAGACCTTACGGACGAGTACGACGTGAAGCCTCTGATACTCCTCCCTGAAGAGCCGATGGAGATCGAAGAGGAAAAGCCTGCGGGCAAGAAGAAAAAACTGAAACTCCCTGAGAGGGAACCGATAATAAGAAGGTAGAAATTATTAGCACTCACATAAAGTGAGTGCTAAATTTTTCTTTACAAACGTTGGAAACTGTACTATCATTATGTCGTAAATAATCAGGATGCCGGAAAGGCGTCAGAAAGGAGCGTATAAAATGAACATAGAGAAATACACTCAGAACGCGCAGCAGATAGTACTCGACTGCCAGAACATAGCGGTCGCCAACGGAAATCAGGTGGTGGATGGCGAGCACATACATCTCGCCCTGCTCAAGCAGCAGGACGGTCTGATCCCTAAGCTTCTTCAGTCGATGGGCGTGAATATCATCGCGGTGACAAAGGACGTACAGGCGGAGGTGGATAAGATAGCCAAGGTATCCGGCGGAGCCGACAACATGTACGGCACACGCAGGTTCAACAAGATCTTCATGGATGCCGAAGCGCTTGCGGATCAGTTCAAGGACGAGTATGTGAGCGTCGAGCACATTTATCTTGCTCTTCTGGCAGAGAAGGGAACGCCAAGCGAGAGGATATTCCTCAGATACGGCATCACAAAAGAAAAGTTCCTGGAAGCTCTTACCAGGGTAAGAGGAAACCAGAGGATCACCAGCCAGAATCCGGAAGACAACTATGAGGCGCTGGCAAAATACGGAAGAGACCTTGTGGAGATGGCAAGAGCCGGCAAGCTGGACCCGGTCATCGGAAGGGACTCCGAGATAAGACACGTCGTGCAGATTCTGTCACGCAGGACCAAGAACAATCCGGTTCTCATAGGCGAGCCTGGTGTCGGCAAGACGGCCGTAGTCGAAGGTCTCGCTCAGAGGATACTCGCGGGCGACGTGCCTGAAGGACTCAAGGACAAGACAGTCTACGCCCTTGACATGGGCTCTCTTATAGCGGGCGCCAAATACAGGGGCGAGTTCGAAGAGAGACTCAAGGCGGTGCTGAACGAGATAGAGAAGTCCGAAGGCCGCATTATCCTGTTCATCGACGAGATACACAATATCGTAGGCGCGGGCGCGGCAGAAGGAGCAATGGATGCCGGCAACCTGCTCAAGCCTAAACTGGCAAGGGGCGAGCTGCACTGCATCGGCGCTACCACGCTCGACGAGTACAGAAAGTACATCGAGAAGGACGCCGCTCTTGAGAGAAGGTTCCAGAAGGTCATGGTGGACCAGCCGTCCGTTGAGGACACGGTATCTATACTCCGCGGGCTCAAGGAGAAGTTCGAGATCCACCACGGCGTAAGGATCACAGACAGCGCGCTGATCGCGTGCGCTACGCTTTCCGACAGATACATAAGCGACAGGTTCCTGCCTGACAAGGCCATAGACCTCATGGACGAGGCCGCGGCGCGTATCCGTACGGAGATAGACAGCATGCCGTCCGAACTCGACCAGATATCCCGCAAGATAACTCAGCTCGAGATAGAGAAGCAGGCTCTGTCCAAGGAAGAGGACAAGGGTTCGAAGGCAAGGCTCGAGGCTCTCGAGAAAGAGCTTGCCGGCCTCAAGGAACAGAGCGCGGGCATGAAGGCGCAGTGGGAAAACGAGAAGTCCGGCATACTCGAAATGAAGAACCTGAAGCAGCAGATAGAAGATGTCAGACTCGAGATAGAGGATGCCGAGAGACAGGCGGATTATGAGAAGGGCGCCAAACTGAAATACGGTGTGCTGCCTGAACTTGAGAAGCAGCTCGAGGAGAAAAAGGCGGCGGCGGACAGGAGAGACGAGGAAAGGCTCCTCCAGGAGGAAGTCACCGAAGAGGAGATCGCCGAGGTCGTATCCGGCTGGACCGGGATCCCTGTCAGCAGGCTCGTTGAGACGGAACGCGATAAATTGCTCAGATTGCCGGATATCCTGCATGAAAGGGTGATCGGCCAGGATGAGGGAGTAAAAGCCGTCTCAGAGGCGATTTTGCGCGCCAGAGCGGGTCTCAAGGATGAGAACAGACCTATTGGATCGTTCATTTTCCTCGGACCAACCGGCGTGGGCAAGACAGAACTCGCCAAGGCGCTGTCCGAATCGCTCTTCGACACCGAACGCAACATGATAAGGATAGACATGTCCGAGTACATGGAGAAGCATTCAGTCTCGAGACTGGTTGGAGCTCCTCCGGGATACGTGGGCTACGACGAGGGCGGCCAGCTCACCGAAGCGGTACGCCGCAAGCCATACAGCGTCATCCTGTTCGACGAGATAGAAAAGGCGCATCCGGATGTGTTCAACATACTCCTGCAGCTGCTTGACGATGGACGTCTGACGGACAATCAGGGCCGCACGGTCGATTTCAAGAACACCATAGTCATAATGACATCGAATATAGGAAGCACTGATCTTCTGGATAACATGAACGAAGACGGCACCATCGATCCTGCGGTCGAAGAAGCGGTGATGGCAAAGCTCCGCGCGGGCTTCAGGCCGGAGTTCCTCAACCGTATCGATGACATCATACTCTTCAGTCCGCTCACGAAGGATCAGATCAAGGGCATCATAAGCCTGTCGTTCAATGACATCAGCAGGAGGCTCAGGGACAGAGACATAGATCTCACCGTAACCGACGCGGCTCTTGAGTTCATAGCCGACGAGGCGTACGATCCGCATTACGGCGCGAGACCGATCAAGAGGTTCCTGCAGCAGCATGTGGAGACTGAGATCGCCGAGGGCATCATCCGCGGCACAATAGTCGACGGACAGAAGCTGACCTGCGATTCTGACGGAAGCAAACTGATCTACAGCTGATAACAGCGGATCACAGCATATCACGCGGCGCGTATACAGCGCGCCGCGCTATTTTATTGTAGCTTCAGCGTGAATATACCACCGGCTATGCCGGTGTGAATTAAAAGCTTTAGCTTCAAGAAGAATACCTCCAATGCT
>JBGUKZ010000068.1:0-95619 GCA_045114795.1 Anaerovoracaceae bacterium | reverse complement strand
CGTGACTTTGCCTTCTGTAATGTCACGCATATTTGCCGTTTTTCGCTTCTGTGCGTGACAAGTCTTTCCGTGATGTCACGCATACATGCCGTTTTTCGCTTCCGTGCGTGACACGGCCCTCAATATTGTCACGCATGTTTGCCGTTTTTCGCTTCTGTGCGTGACAAGTCTTTCCGTGATGTCACGCATACATGCCAGTTTTGCCTTTCCGTACGTGACATTGCTTTCCGTAGCAAACGCAGCTGCTTCAGATATGGCTCCACACTTATATTACTGCTTATACCACTGCTTATATCACTGTGTATCCGGCAGCTGACAGTACGGTCAGCGCCTTTTCAAAGTTCTCTTCTTTTACAAGAATGTAATCCGTATTGTATGTGGATACCGCAAAGATCCCGACCCCGTTATCAGCGAGGATCCCCGACAGTTTAGAAAGGATCCCGATAAGGGAAAAATCCAAAACTCCCTGAATACGGAAACCGCGCCATCCGTCGTCCCGCTCCAATGTGTTTTCAGGTGTATCTTCAGTTTTGCACACAAGGGAGAGTTCCTCATCAGTCTTGCCGATGAAATAATAATCCTTGCTCATGTCTAGGTCAGCAACTGTTTCTACTTTACAAACAGTCAGTTTGTAAGCCAATTTTTTCAATTCCATTATGCTTTTCCTCCTTCAGACCCAGATCCGGCCGGGTCAATTCACCGATCGACCGGACAGATCGCATCAGTCTGATTCCTTAGTTATTTCCGTATATATCATGCCATGCTCGCCTCTCTCTGATCGCATGAGCGACGCGTGGCAAACTGTCATTCCGGTTTTCTTTGTATCGCTTATATCTTTTGTATCACTTATATCGCTGAGAGCTGCGAGGATGTCCTTCTCCGTATCAGCGCCGCGGCACTCCGGTCTTCGGATGAGCGTTATATGCGGCGAAAACTTTTTGCGGTCATACGGGATGCCGGCGCTGTCGAGCTCTCGTCTCAGTCTTCCCGCGAAGGACCGCAGCGCCATGCCGCCGTCAATGCCTGCCCACCATAACGATCTGAACGACCCCGTTCCGGAGAGAACAATATCAAAAGGCCGGAGCTTCGCGCGTTCGATCGCCTCCAGAGCTGCCTGCGGATCGTCGAATTCGCCGATGAAGGCCAGCGTCAGGTGAAGGTTTTCGCGCTTTGTGTAATTGCCCTTCACCCCGCGGCTCCGCATATAGTCCTGCATGGCTTCGAGGGCATCCTTCATCTCATCATTCAGTTGTATCGCGATAAACAGTCTCATATGTGATTCAATCAGCGGCCGTTATTACCAGATGAACGGGATCAGTTTGTATCTCACCTTGTTTTTATACTCCGCGTAGCCTTTCAGCTCCGTCTCAAGCACCGCCTCTTCATTCCTTATCCTTTTAGCGATGATCGGGACGTACGCCAGCATGATGATGAATGACGCCAGCGAGCCGAGTATCAGCGGCATGCTCAGGAAGAGGAAAACCGTCGCGGTATACATCGGGTGTCTGACTATACCATAGAGTCCGGTATCGACGACTGTCTGGTCCTCCTGCACTTCGATCGTTCTGGAAAGATACCGGTTCTCGCGGAGAACTTCTCCGAACATGCAGTATGCCAGAAGGAAAACCGCCGCTGCGATCCACGTGACCACGTCCGGAAGCACGATCCACCCGAAACGGTAATTGAGGCCCGCGACAATGAAAGACGCCAGGAACATCAGGCCGCTGTATCTTATGACATCCCGCTGCTCGCTCCGGGTCTCCTTTGCATTCAGCCTGCTTCTCAGAAGGTCCGGCGCTTTTGCATACATGACAATGCCCGCAAAAAACATCGGCACAAACAGCACCGCCATCAGGATCCAGCCGCTGCGCCAGCGCAGATCCCATGCAGGCAGGAACACCAGAACGCCAGTCAGGATGACGCCCGATACATATTTGATCACAGCTTGTTTCAGCAGTCCTTTTTCCATTGCTTTATCACTTTTTTCAAGGCATAGCATGTCGTATTATCAATGCCTAATATATCAAATTATCCCCTTTCTCTCAACGCGGCACGGCGTTGTGATACAATCATGGCATGAGACTGGATAAATTTCTGTCCGACATGGGCGTCGGCACGAGGAGCGAACTGAAAAAGGATATCCGCAAGGGCGGAGCTGTCGTCGACGGCGAGGTCATCAAGGACCCCGGTCACAGTGTCGACGCGTCTTCCCGCGTGGTTTTCAAGGGGCACGAAATAGCTTACGAGGAGTTCGTTTACTACATGATGAACAAGCCGGCGGGAGTCATCAGCGCGAGCGAAGATGACAGAGAAGAGACAGTTATCGACCTCATACCCGAGCCCAGACACAGGGATCTGTTCCCCGTCGGGCGCCTCGACCGCGATACCGAAGGGCTTCTTCTCATAACAAATGACGGCGCGCTTTCGCACCGTCTTCTGTCTCCGAAACATCATGTGGATAAGGTCTATTATGCTGAAGTGTCGGGCATGCTGGACGAGTCGGATGTAGAGCTGTTCGCGGAGGGCCTCGTACTGTCTGACGGACTCGAATGCATGCCGGCGGATCTGAAGATACTGTCCGTTTCCGAGGAAGCGTATTCGTCAGAAGCGGAGATCACCATCCGCGAAGGCAAGTTCCACCAGGTGAAGCGCATGTTTAGTTCGGTCGGAGCTGAAGTCACTTATCTGAAGCGGCTCTCGATGGGTCCACTGTCTCTCGACCCGAATCTGGAGCCGGGAGAATGCCGCCGCCTGACTGCGGAAGAACTGCAGGCGCTGGGCATCTGACTGATCATATCGCCGGCTGCGACGTAACAAAAGCATAAAAAACGGCCTGCGGAATGTCTCCGCAGGCCGCGATCAGAAATCGATATTATCTGCTTCTCCCTATATCTGAAGCATCAGTCTCTGTAATGTGAGCAGTCTGTGAGTTCATCAGGATCTACATACATCTTGTACCATTCACAATAGCACTTATAACCATCTCTCTCTGATGTATTACAATAATAACAATACTTGCACTTACACATTTTTATCCCTCCTGTTGTTGCTATACATTGATCTGCATTGCTTTGAAAACTATATCATCAAACAGTATAAAAAGCATTCTCTTTAACTGCGCTTGAATGATAACGAGTCTATTGGCGCCTCTTCTCTATCTCAATTTGACGCTCTGCTACTATTTAACCGGTTACTAAGACGCGACCACAAAGCCGCAGTCGTCTGCTCCCGAAGCTTTTTCAGTCCTGAAACTAAATCTGCTCATAGGGATCGGATTCTTGTTTGCATCCAGCAAACCGACCACTTCTTTTTTAACGTTGTCCATACATATAAGAACGGAGTCGATAAAGAAGCTGTACGTTCCGTCGTATTTGGAAAACACCGGCGTCACTTCATAAAGGCTGATATGATCCTCTTTTCTGTCGCGGAATCTGATCTGAATATATCTGACTTTGTCCAGCTCAGGGATCCTGTGATATTTGATCGACATCTTCTCCCCTTCTGTCATCAGCGTGCTGCCTAAAAACAGCAGCAATCCTCCGATTATCAAGCCAATTGATGCTTCCCAGAAGTATGCAGTGATCCACACATATATGAACATAATGAACCAGGGAATACTTAAGGCCACAAATGCTTTTCCGGCTATTGTCAATACATTTTTCATTGATACCATCGCACGATCCTTTTTCACCGGATCATATGCTCTCCTTTCCTGAAGTATCTGTTTGATTTTCTATATATTACCGCATTGAAAAACACCCCCGACGGAGGGGGGTGCATGCACGGTTTTTCATTACTATACTGTTACCTCTGACCCGTCCCGGGATCTGAATGTTATTTACGAATGCACCATATCTCCGGCCGCTGCAAAGACGAGGAAATCGACTCGGGCAGCGCCCGGAATGGTCTGCACGTCTTTGTTTGTCCGGGATCCCTTCAGTATGCGGGCGATCTCATCTATGGTAGCGCCGGTCGTGAAGATGTCATCGATCAGAAGGATGCGCGCGCCGGCTATCTTAGGGAGCCTGCGCGCCCGGATATCGAACGCGCCCTGTATGTTGGCCATTCTCGCTTCCGGGCCAAGTCCTTTCATTGGTATTGTCGGGCGCGTCCTGATCACTGTTTCCGGATCATAGCTGAGGCCTGCGCGCTTCGCGAAGCCTCGTGCCATGAGGTCCGCGTGATTGTAGCCTCTCGTGTCCTGCTTGTCCCTGTGCGTCGGCACGGGCGTCACAAGATCGTACATTCCGGCAAGCACATCCTCTCCGTATTCAGAAGCCATGCGGTCATACAGAGCTTCCCCCAGAGTATCGCCAATATCGGGACGGCTGCCGTATTTGAGCGCGAAGATGACCGACTGCTCAACCGCCCCGTAGCCCGCGCAGGCATGTCCCTTGTCGAAACTCTGTGGACTGTCCGACGATTCCCTGACAGCGCACCTGAAGCAGATCTCTCCCGGGTCGTTCGGCGACAGCGGTCTGCCGCACTTGCCGCAATGCCTTTCCGTGATCCAGTTCACCGCCGCTATGCAGTCGTTGCACAGCCTGTACGTTCTGGAGCTGTCCGTTATCTTGCCGCAGGAAATACAATAAAGACCCGGCGGGTACACCAGGTCCAGGATCTCATTTCCTATCTTTCTTATCCACGAACCGTCCATGCTCAGTACCTTCCGAAGGGATCAGAATCGAGAGATATAAGGCGGGACTTGAGTCCCGTATATCTGCCGTCCGCGCGGTTGTTGTCTATCATGGAACGCACGCGTCCCGGATCGCCGACGATGATCACGAGTTTCTTTCCCCTCGTGACCGCCGTATACAGGAGGTTGCGTGTCATGAGCATCGGCGGGAAGTTCAGCACGGGAATGATGACCGCGGGGAACTCGGATCCCTGGCTCTTGTGGACCGTCACGGCATACGCGAGGTCGATCTCCTCGAGCATGTCGCCGGCATAATCGATCAGGCGGTCGTCCATCCTGACCGTCATGACCTTATCATCGGTATCGATCGATTCTATGGTGCCCATGTCGCCGTTGAACACGCCCTCGCCCTCGGACGCGAGCAGTTCCGTGCGCCACTCCGCGCCGTAATTGTTTCTGAGCTGCATCACCTTGTCGCCCTCGCGGAAGGTCACGCTGCCGTATTTGAGTTCGGCTTTGGCCTCATCCGCAGGGTTGATGACCTCCTGAAGCACGGAGTTGAGGCTCGGAGCTCCGAGCATGCCGCGCTTCGTCGGTGTCAGCACCTGGATGTCGTCTGCCGAACGCACAAAATCAAAACTCGCTTCGATGCGTCCGCCCACGAGTTCCTTTATGGTCTCGCTGATGCTTGTCTCGCTGTTCTTGCTTATTATATAGAAATCGTCGCCGCCCTGCTGAGCGGGATATTCGCCGCTGTTGATCCTGTGTGAATTCTCGACTATGCCGCTGCCCTCGGCCTGACGAAATATCTCCTTCAGGCGGATGGTCGGTACGCACTCGCTCGCGATCATGTCGCGAAGCACGTTGCCGGCTCCCACGGACGGCAGCTGATCGGCGTCGCCTGTGAATATGAGCCTGGTGCCTTCCTGCACGGCGTCAAGCAGGCCGTCCATCAGCATCAGGTCTATCATCGAAGCTTCATCGATTATTATCACGTCATATTCGAGCGGGTTTTCTTCATTGCGCCCGAAGTTGAGCATGTCCTCTTCATCCGACCACACGAATTCAAGCAGGCGGTGTATCGTCATCGCCGGCTTGCCCGACGCTTCCTCCATCCGCTTTGCCGCCCTGCCTGTCGGCGCGGCGAGCGCGGTATCGAGGCCCGCGAAATCAAATATCTTCACGAGCGTGTTTATAATAGTGGTCTTGCCCGTGCCCGGGCCGCCCGTGATTATCGTGACGTTATTTGCAAGGCAGGCTTCTATTGCCCTCTGTTGCTCTTCTGATAGTTCCACATCGCCGCCGCTCAGATGCAGAGCGTTCTCTTTCGCGGCGTGTATGGCAGTCCCGTGCTGCAGCGGAACCGGCTTTGCAGCCGAGTCTCTGATCTTCATGAGAGCGTGCGCCACTCTCTGCTCGGCATGGTAATAGCCGTACAGGTAGATGACCGGCACGTCGCTGATGCAGTCTTCCTCGAGTTCTCCCGCAAACACCATGTCCTTAAGGGAGCCGCGGACATTGTCCATCATCACGTCGAGGAACGCGGCCGTCTTTTCGATGAGCAGATTCTCCGGCACCAGCGTGCTGCCGCTTGCCGCCCATGCCTTTAGCATGTATCTCAATCCGCTTTCGATCCTGATGCTGCTGTCAGGATCGACGCCGATGCGCGCCGCGATCTCATCAGCCTTGCTGAAGTTTATTCCGCGTATGTCTTCGGCAAGCATGTACGGATTCTCCTTTACGATGCGCACCGCGTCCTTCCCGTACATCTTGTATACTTTGACGGCCTCGCTCATCTCTATCCCCAGCTCGCGGAGCTCGATCGCCTTGTCGGCGAATTCCCTTGACTCGCCAAAGGATTCAGTGATCTTCGCAAGGCTCTTAGGGCCGATGCCCCTCACTCGAAGAAGTTTCTCAGGCTCTTCTTCGATCACCCTCAGGGTCTCGTCGCCGAATATTTCTACTATGGTCTTCGCAGTAGACGGTCCTATGCCGCGGATATTTCCCGCGGAGAGGAATTCGAGTATCGCGTCGGCGCCCTCGGGCATGATCTCTTCGTAGCTCACCACGCTGAACTGTTCGCCGTACTTCGGATGCACGGTGAACCTGCCCTCGAGCCTGTACACGTTTCCGGGCCTGGGGTCAGCAAAAGAACCGGCTATACGGAATGAGCCTTCTTCTGTGTCGAAGATCGCTACGGTATAGCCGTTTCCGGGATTGTTGAATATGATCTTTCCGAGTTTGCCTTCCTGCTGCATCTATCAGAATGTCCTCTTGTAGAGTTTCCTGTTGTCGAGGGTGAACACCCTGTCGCTGAAGCCGCCAGGCTCCACATTGCTGAGCGCGTCTTCCATGTCGAACATCTTGGCGTCCGTCATGTCGAGGTAATGAAGCATCTCCGCCTCCGGGAAGAGCGGTTTCTTAGGGCTGCCGTACTCCGGCTCGTAGTGATGCGTGAGCGACATGTGCTGCATGAGCAGGCATTTCTCCTCGTCTATGCCGAGCTCCTTGCAGCGCTCTCCGATCACCTCGACGCCCATGACGAGGTGGCCGAGCATCTTGCCTTCGAGCGTATACTCAGGCACCACTCCGTTCTCATCCGACGCGAGTTCATTGAGCTTTTCTATGTCATGCAGGGCAACGCCCGCCAGCAGGAGGTCCTTGTTAAGGAAGGTGTAGACCTCGCAGGCGCGCTCGCCCATCATCATCATTCTCTTCACGTGCCAAAGCAGTCCCGCGTACTCAGCGTGATGATTGTTCATCGCCGCCGGCCAGTACATGAGACGCTCTTTTTCACCCTCATAGAAGCTGAGGCAGAGCCTCTTCAGATCCTCGTCCTCAAACGCTTTGATGCGGCCGATTATGTAATCGTACATGTCTTCCGGAGCCTCCGGCGCCGCCTTGAAAAGATCGGCCCTCTCGTATGTGCCTTCCTGGGCCCTGCCTTTGATGGAATCTATAACGAGCTGGCTCTGGCTCTTGTAATCACGGCATCTGCCGACTATCGTGATGACCATTCCCGACTTGATCCTTGAAAAAGCCTTGACCTCATCCTCTGTGAGATTCCACTTTACCGACTGCATATCTCCCGTCGCGTCGGCAAGCGTCATGTAAAGGTGTCTTTTGCCGTTGTTTCCGTCGCGGATATCTGCAGTCTTTACGAGAAATCTGTCCTCTATGCGGCGGCTTTCGTCCGGTTTAAGATCTTTTATGTAATACTGTTTCATTTTCTGCTCCTTGCGCCGGCGCCGCGTTCTGTGCGATACCGACAATAATATTATCTGATACATTATACCACAGCCTTCTCATGTGATATAATCACCGGGTGAAGAATCGCGGCCCGGCCGCGTGTCAAAAAGTGAAGTATTGTTCACAGTATTATTACCGGTAAACGAACGGAGGCGCATATGGGATTCGATGCCGAAAAAGCTACAAAAGCAACTGTTGAATGGATAAGGGACTGGTTCGAGGTAAACGGACCGGGATGCAACGCGATAGTCGGTATCAGCGGAGGCAAGGACAGTTCGATAGCTGCCGCTCTCTGCTGTGAAGCCCTCGGCAGCGACAGGGTCATCGGAGTGCTGATGCCGAACGGCGAACAATCCGACATCGACATGGCCAAGCTGCTGGTGAACCATCTTGGGATAAAGCACTACATCATAAATATCAAGACCGCGTTCGACGGGATAATCGAGCAGATGGAGCTGGCAGGGATCGAGGTCGGCAGGGATTCGATCATCAATCTGCCGCCGCGTCTTCGCATGTCGACTCTATACGCTGTCGGCCAGAGCCACAACGGCAGGGTCGTGAACACCTGCAATCTCTCGGAGGACTGGGTAGGCTATTCGACCAGATACGGCGACTCCGTGGGCGACTTCAGCGCGATGTCGTGCTTTACTACCGCCGAGATAAGAGCGATGGGCAGAGTGCTTGGGCTCCCTGCGGTACTCATCGAAAAGGTCCCTACCGACGGGCTTTCGGGAATGTCCGATGAAGACAAGCTCGGTTTCACATATGAGGTGCTCGACAGATACATCCGCACGGGCGAGATCGACGATCCGGCCACCAAGGAGCGCATCGACACGCTGCATAAAAAGAACCTCTTCAAGCTGAGGTTCATGGACTGCTTCAAATATGACGGAGTGGAAGTAAAGGCCGACGAGTAAGGCTTTCGGAGGCTGACGCAAATACGGCCCGGGGATCTCCCCGGGCCATTTAATCACTTGTTTTCTTTCAGACGGTCGATCACGGTCTTGTATCCGCCCTCGCCGTATATGAGGCATTTGTTGACGCGGCTGATCGTGGCCGAACTGGCGCCGGTCTTCCTGCTTATCTCACTGAACACCGCGCCCTCGTCAAGCATGCGCGCCACCTCGAGTCTTGCGGAAAGTTCGATCACCTCCTTGATGGTCGCGACATCGTCGAAGAACTTCCGGCACTCTTCCGCGTTTTCAAGAGCCAGCACTGCTTTGTAGAACTGCTTCATATTCTTTCTGTCTTTGTCCGTGATCATGATGCACCGCCTTTCCCGCAGCCTCATCCCCGCCGCGTTTATCCGTTTGATATAGTATACACCTTTCGCGCTTTAAAGTGTTAAAGTGTTTTTGTTTTCTTTTGCATTTTTTGAAGTTGAATTGGCCGGCCGTCAGGGCTATTATGTATCTCATGAAAAAGGTCCACGAATCGACATTGACTCATAGGATAGCGGCATTCGTATGCGGGCTCTGCCTGCTGCTCATTTTGCTTATCACTTCGTTCCAGGCTGTCTGCTACTGGATCCCTGACTGGTGGCGCAATGAGTACGCGAAGTACGACACCCCGTCGAACGTCCGGGGCGAAATGTCCCTCGACGACGCCGTCCATATCACCGAGGACATGCTGGAATACTGCATTGGCAGGCTCGACACCCTCGATGATACCGAGGCGACCATCGACGGAGTCACGCAGCCGTTCTTCACGGACCGCGAGAAAACCCATCTCTATGACTGCCGGGTGCTCTTCCAAAAAGGTCTGCGGGCCCGCGTGATAGCGTGCCTGCTCCTTATCGCGTTCGTGATCTATATCTACATGCATAACGGAAAGGAAAAGACCCCGGTCCTTCTCGCGAGGGGTTATCTGGGGTCTCTCGGTCTTATTGTTGTATTGGCCGCTGTAGTCGCCGTGCTGTGCGTCATCGACTTCACGCAGGTCTTCACGACATTCCATCATATATTTTTCGACAACGATCTCTGGATACTCGATCCGCGCAAGGACAACCTCATAAACATCATGCAGGAGGACGTGTTCTCCGACGCCGCCATGTGGATCGCGGGGATATGGCTTGCCATCTCTGCGCTTATCGCGGCCTTGTGCGTGGCTGTCATCAGAAAAGATAAAAAACAAGGTGCCTGACAGTTCCCTGCCGGCACCTTGTTTATTTGATCGATCATACTATTCCGTAAAGAGCGGAGTCGAGTAATATCTGTCGCCGCTGTCAGGCAGCAGGGCCACGATGGTCTTGCCCTTGTTCTCAGGCTTCTTCGCGTATTCGAGCGCCGCGGAAAGCGCGGCTCCCGAAGATATTCCTACGGAGATGCCTTCTTTTTTTGCGAGAAGCTTGGCCGCCTCGAACGCTTTCTGGCCGTCAGCCTTGTAGACCTCGTCGTAGACAGCTGTATTCAGCACGTCAGGAACGAAACCCGCGCCGATGCCCTGGATCTTATGCGCTCCCGCCTTGCCTTCTGAGAGGACCGGCGAGTCAGCCGGCTCGAGCGCTACGATCTTCACCTCAGGCTTCTGCTCCTTGAGGTATTCTCCTACTCCGGTAAGTGTTCCGCCCGTGCCTACTCCGGCGATGAAGATGTCTACAGCGCCGTCGGTATCCTTCCAGATCTCCGGACCTGTGGTCGCCTTGTGGATCGCAGGATTTGCCGGGTTCACGAACTGTCCCGGAATGAATCCTCCGTCTATCTCTTTCGCGAGTTCCTCGGCTTTTGCGATAGCTCCCTTCATGCCCTTTGCTCCTTCAGTCAGGACTATCTCGGCGCCGTAGGCCTTGAGGATGTTTCTTCTCTCTACGCTCATGGTCTCAGGCATCGTCAGGATCGCCCTGTATCCCTTGGCGGCCGCGATCGACGCAAGGCCGATGCCTGTGTTGCCCGATGTCGGCTCTATGATGACCGAACCGTCCTTAAGAAGACCCTTCTCTTCCGCGTCTTCTATCATCGCCTTCGCGATCCTGTCCTTTACGCTTCCGGCCGGGTTGAAATACTCAAGTTTGACAAGAACCGTCGCCTCAAGCCCGAGCTCCTTTTCGATATTTGTGACTTCTACAAGCGGTGTGTTTCCGATAAGTCCAAGTGTTCCTTTATATATATTAGCCATTTTCTTTGCTTCCTTTCTTTTCTGATTTTATCATGATTCTCTGAATTATGTCCCTTACCCTGCCCGGCTGCCTCTCTTGCCCAACCGGTGAGCAAAACAAAAGCCCGGGGCTTTTTATGCTCCCGGGCGTATCACTCGATTTCAGGGATCGGATTCCGATGTGTAACGAGGTGCGTGTCATCCTATGACAAGACCCCGGCCATACATCGCGCCCGGGAGCTTTGCGTCAGACAACAACACATCATGTTATTGTTATATGTAAGAGGGAGATAAGCAGTTTTCATCGTCCGTCCCTTTCCAAACGTTATCTGTGATTGACGACATTCTAACTCTTAATTCCTACCGAGTCAATAGGTTTTTATTTTAAAACAAAGATGCTCCCTGTTATCTGAAGCTTGAGTGGTCGCCGCGGGCAACTACAGCTTTATAACCGACTGACGAGATGCGCTCCGCCATTTCCCTCACAGCTTCTGCCGCCTCATCCCCCGAGACTTTCTTGTTGTCATATAACAGGTACTTTGCTCTGACATCTGCCGGCGAGAGATTAGGCATTATGACATTGGCTCCCGCAAGCAGGCCTTTCTCACGCCCTATCGGGTCGATAGTCCCGAGTGCCGTCGTAGCCGGGAGCAGTACGTCAGGAAGAAGAAGCCGTATGATTGCAAGCAGCCTTACAGTCATCTCAACGGTGCCGGCCGGACATTCCGCGAACTGTGTGTCATGATGCGGGATGAACGGTCCCATGCCCACCATGTGCGGTTTGAACTCCCAGAGGAATCTGAGGTCCTTCACAAGATGGTCTGCCGTCTGGTACGGCGAGCCCACCATCATTCCCGTGCCCACCTGATATCCTATCTCTTTAAGATCGCGCAGACACTGCATTCTGTGCTCGAACGACATCTCAGCCGGATGGAGCATCTCATAGTGCTTTTTGTCCGCGGTCTCATGCCTCAGAAGATAGCGGTCGGCTCCGGCATCGAAGAACTTCTTATAACTCTCCTTTTCGAACTCGCCAAGAGACAGGGTGACCGCGCAGTCAGGATACTTCTCCTTTATGGCGCTGACGATCGAAACTATCAGTTCATCGGTGTAATACGGATCCTCGCCGCCCTGCAGCACAAAAGTGCGGAAGCCAAGCTCGTATCCCATGTCGCAGCATGACAGTATCTGCTCCTTGCTGAGGCGATAACGCTCACAGTTTGAGTTGCCGCTGCGAATGCCGCAGTAATAGCAGTTGTTCCTGCAGATATTGGAGATCTCGACCAAGCCGCGCAAATAAACATCCTTGCCGTAATATGATTCGCGCACCCTGCGGGCCTTCTCCGCCAGATATTCGTCAAATCCCGGAGCATCGCAAAGCAGGACAGACTTAAGTTCTTCGTCTGTCAGATCGATGCCGGCCTCAAGCTTGTCGGCCAGTTCAAAACATAATGATTTCTTTTCCGGTTCTGCCATTGCTTTGCATACTCTCCTTACTGCCGAAAGCATACCACAAAAAAGCTGCCTTGCGGCAGCTAATTTGTTTTGAACAATTTCTGTGTTTACAGATGCTGGTTCCTCGGGATCCTGTCATACCACTTGAGCAGGAGCGGCTCGATCATCGATGTCAGCTTCATGTCAAGGTTGAAGAAGTAGACCGTGAATGTGACGATGAAGAACGCGAGGCCTCCGGTCATCACATAGAGCAGCACTTTTAAGAGTTTCTTTTTCATTTCTATCCTCCAATATCAGTCGATAACTTTGATATGTCCCTGTCCTGCCGCGTTTTACCACGCGTTCTCGTCATCGAGGAACTCGAGTGTCGGGTCGAGCGGCTCTTCCTGCATGACTGTTCTCATGTACTGGTTGACCTGGTCTCTGACGCCCTGTCTCGAAATGACGCGAGGGTCGAAGAGCTGGTGGTCTACCCAGATCAGAGGGATGCCGCGCTCTCTCGCCTTGTCTTCGAAGAGTCCGTGCATGCCGTCCAGAGCCTTGCAGGTGATGTGCTCCCAGAGGATGATCATGTCGGCGTTGAACTCCTCAACGAACTCGAATAGGTCGTCGAGCAGCACCTTGTATCCGCCGTGCGTACGGTTACGCATGATCATCTCTTCTGTCAGCATGGCCATGTCGTAGTATGCCTGCTCTCTGTTCTCAGGAGTATCGGTCTCCGCGATCATCTCGGTGTTGATGCAGCTGAGCATGTCTGTCAGAGGCACGATGCCCCAGCAGTTGAGGAGCCATACCAGGAAGTCCATGTAGTAGTGCGACTGAACGCCCCATACGATCGCTCTGTGGCGGTACTCAGGAGCAGCCATCTTTTTCTTCTTGTATGCTCTCTCGGCCAGCTTCATGAGACGCTTGTCTGCCGTCTCGAATTCAGGCACCTTGCCGCAGATGGCCATGTATGTGGTCTCTGTATAAAGGGCAAGGTTTCCGCCGAAAATCTGCGGATAGTCTGTCTTGTTCATGTCGAGCCACTCGTTGCGGCACTTGGTCGCGAAGTTGACTCTCTTTGCGCATTCGAAGTAGTAATCCCAGTCCCATTTGTGGCCTGTATGCTCTTCGATGAACTTGATCGCTCTTCTGACTTCTTCAGCAGCGTACTCCTGAACGTCGTCTTCCTTATGGCGGAGCGGAGCCGGCAGCTGGAACACAGGGATGCCGTCTTCCTTCTCGAGTCTCTCGGAGATGACGCCGTTTCCGAGCAGCGAGCCGTCGCATGTGGTGTTGCACTGCACGGCGCAGGCGCCGAGGATAGGAGCGTCGTCGTCTATCGAAACGCCGGCCTCTGCCTCAGGCATCGGGCAGACATCGCCCGGGAGTCCATACTCCTGAGCTACGTCGATGTAGTGCTCCATCGCGTGCTGGTTGAGCAGCACGGATACGTATGTCGAAGGAGTCTCGCGGGATGTGCACTTCAGGTTAGGGAATCCCATCATGACGGCTGTCATCTCGTTCTCGTCAACAAGCACGTTGATCTTGGAGAACTCCTCGTCGTTGCCTGTCCTGCGGTCGCCGCGGGCCAGTGTGTTGAGCAGCTTCGCTACGTCGATGATGATCAGGTCCTGCTCCTCGTGGGCCATCCTGAGGTACTCGCCTCTGAGGCCCTGAGTGAATCTGTCCACCATCATCGGTACTGCCAGATAGTTGGCCATCCAGCGGTATCTGAAGAAGAACTTTATGTTGCGCGGCTTTGCCATGAATTTTCCGAGTGTGAGCATGATGCCCAGCCATCTCGAATAATCATAGAGCGTGTCTCCCACTCCGCGCCATTCACGGCGTTTTCTGACCTTGCCATGCGGTATGTAAAGGTCGCCGTATTTTGTGTCGCCCTTTATCTTTTCAGGGTTGACCATGGTCTTGAATTTTCTGACTGCCATCACTACCCCTCCTTCTGGATCTTCTTGATGTCGATGCTTTCAAGGAAAGCCTGCACACGTGTGCGCATCTGTCCGGACGAACCGATGACATACGGTCTGTCTACCGCGAGCACCGGCCAGTCGTATCTGTTTCTGAGGATATGTGAGCCCATCATTCTTTCGTAAGCCCATGGGTCGCAGAATTTCATCTGCTGATATATGATGCCGTCAGCCTTATACTCCTTAGCGAGCTCGTCGACGTATGAACGGCGTCCGTCCATTGTCACGGTATCCATGTAGCGCGGGCACTCGCCCCTGTACATGTACGCGCTGCAGAGCTGAGTGAGAGCATCCTCTTCATCGTTGAGATAGATCGGATCCCTGCCAGGGAGCGAACCGTAGCAGAATCTGTCGCAGCAGACGAACGCGCCGCTTTCCTCTACCAGCTTGATGAAGTCGGTGTCATCGACCTCGGAACCGACGACCTCTACCCTTGCCTTGAACCAAGGCTTCGCGTCAGGCTTTCTGGTCTTGAGTTCCTCGAGAGTCTCTTCGAGTTTGCCGATGATGAGGTGCTTAGGAGCGACATAGGATGCCAGGCAGAATACAGCGAACTCATATCCGGTGATGGTCGGCTCGTCGAGCTTGCGGAAGTCTCCGATCGCTCTGATGAGTTCGCATACCTTATTGTGCTCGTCAACAGCCTTGCGTATGGCGGCGTCGGAAATGTCGATGCCGTAGTTCTCAGCCAGAGGCTTGAGGATGTGATTCTTACACTGAACGACATAGAGGTTGAGACCGTTATAGTCGGCCTTCATAGGGATCTCCATGTAGTCAAAGAAGAATCCCTTCTTATCCTTGCCCATCGCCTGGAGAACGTCCATGTTCTCTACGCAGCGGTTCAGCATGGTGCAGCCGTCAGGTGTGATGACAGCGTCCAGATAGTTATAGCCTCCTTCAAGAGCTCTCTCGAGAATGGCTCTTGAATACTCGCAAAGGAAGCTGGTCAGATAGTAAGTGCCTACATCGATCGAACCCGTGCGCGGAGCGCGGAGCCTGCTGGAGAAGCAGCCGGGCAGATTGAGAAGAGGCTCAGGCACGTTCTCGCACATATATCCTATGCACTTCATGCCTTCCTTCTGGGCCTGCGCGACAAGCTCGTTGTGTGCTTCCTGCAGCAGGTCCTCGAAGTAAATCAGGTGCTTTAAGTCTTTCATCTCTCCCCCTCTTTGGTTAACATGAGCGGCCTTCTGCCGGCCGCCGGACAACGGAGAATGACGTTGCCCGCACTATTGGTAACATTTTATCACGCGAAACTCTTTTCAGACAATTAGTTTCATCTATATTACGCAAAATCGGGCGCAAAAAAACATCCCTCCTCGGGGCATATCGCGGCACCGGTGTTTTGCGGCTTTACAGGCATGCGTTCAAACTGCCTGTCCGGCTCTTGACTTATACCCATATGGGGTATATATTAAGTTTTGCAGATACCCCTGTGGGGTATAGCAGATCATTATCGCAAATGTTTCATAAACGGGGTTACATATGACAGATAAAAATGACGTCCGCAAGGACGAAGCGGCAAAGGACTGTTGCGCATGCAGCGAAAAGCGCAAGGAACGCAGTCCCGAAGAATATAAGGATCTGATCAACAGGCTTGCCCGCATAGAGGGACAGGTCCGCGGCATCAGGGCGATGGTGGAGCGAGGGGCGTACTGTCCTGACATCCTCATACAGGCATCAGCTGTCAATTCAGCTCTCAACAGCTTCTGCAAGGTGCTCCTTTCGAACCACATACGCACCTGCGTATTGAATGATATAAGGGACGGCAATGATGAAGTTGTCGAAGAGCTTGTCGCCACACTTCAGAAGATGATGAAATAAACGGAGTCTTAATAAGCAAAATGGAGCAATATATAGTTACGGGAATGAGCTGTGCCGCATGCCAGGCACGGGTCGAAAAAGCAGTGTCCAAAGTAGAGGGCGTGGATTCCTGCTCGGTAAGCCTTCTGACCAACTCAATGGGAGTTGAGGGAAGCGCTTCTCCTGAAGATATCATCCGCGCTGTCACGGATGCCGGTTACGGCGCAAGGCTCAAGGCAGCGGATGCCGCGAAAGATACCGCGGGCAGCAGCTACGCAGCGGATGAAGCCGCTCTCGAAGACAGGGAGACTCCGGTACTTAAAAAGCGTCTTCTCTGGTCGCTCGGTTTCCTCATCGTGCTCATGTATTTCTCAATGGGTCACATGATGTGGGGCTGGCCGCTCCCCGCTTTCTTTGAAGGAAATCACGTCGCGATGGGTCTGGTTCAGATGATCCTCGCGGCTATCGTAATGGTCATCAACCAGAAGTTCTTTATAAGCGGATTCAGGGGGCTCATACACGGAGCCCCTAACATGGACACTCTGGTCGCCATGGGAAGCGCCGCCTCATTCTGCTGGAGCACCTATGTGCTCTTCGCGATGACGGGCGCGCAGCTTGCCGGAGACAGCGAAGCGGTCATGACTTACATGCACGACTTCTACTTTGAGTCGGCGGCCATGATACTTACGCTCATCACGGTCGGGAAAATGCTCGAGGCGAGGTCGAAGGGAAAAACCACCGACGCCCTCAAAAGCCTCATGAAGCTCGCGCCGCAGACGGCGGTCGTCGAAAGAGACGGCATCGAGCAGGAGGTCCCTGTTTCGCAGGTCCGCGTCGGCGACGTGTTTCTGGTCCAGCCGGGCGAAAACATCCCGGTCGACGGAGTAATAACAGAAGGAAATTCAGCGGTCAACGAAGCCGCTCTCACAGGCGAGTCCATACCGGTCGACAAGAAGCCGGGCGACAGCGTATCCGCGGCCACGACAAACCAGTCCGGATTCATACGCTGCAAGGCAACGAGAGTCGGAGAAGATACCACGCTGGCGCAGATCATCCGCATGGTGAGCGACGCGGCAGCGACAAAGGCTCCTATCGCAAAGATCGCGGACAGAGTGTCAGGCATATTCGTCCCGGTGGTCATCGGCATAGCGCTGCTGACTCTGGTAATCTGGCTGCTGGCCGGAGCAGACGCGGGGTTCTCTCTTGCCAGAGCGATATCCGTGCTGGTAATAAGCTGCCCGTGCGCGCTCGGGCTCGCAACGCCTGTCGCGATCATGGTAGGCAGCGGCGTGGGAGCAAGGAACGGAATACTCTTCAAGACCGCCGCGGCGCTTGAGGAGACTGGCCGCATCGAGATCGTCGCGCTGGACAAGACCGGCACCATCACGGGAGGAGACCCTAAGGTAACAGATGTTTTTACCTGCAGGGGCGTCCCTAAAGATGAGCTTATTGCCGTTGCGGCTGCTGTTGAGTCAAGGTCTGTCCACCCTCTCGCCAAGGCCGTGTCCGAATACGCCGGCAGCACAACCATGAGGATCAGCGATTACACAGAGGTCCCGGGAGGCGGAGTCAAGGCATACACATGGGACGGCTCAAAGGCGGTCAGCATAGCCGGGGGAAATGCCGGCTTCATGGCCGAGAACGGTGTGCCTGAGGCGGACATAGAGCGCCTCATGAAAGAGACCGCCGAATTCGGGAACGCGGGCAAGACAAGCGTGCTGTTCGAAAAAGGCGGCAGGCTGCTCGGCCTCATAGCGCTGGCTGACTCCGTGAGGGGGGACAGCGTTGAAGCCATAAAGCAGTTCAGGGAAATGGGCATCAGGACCGTCATGCTGACCGGCGACAGAAAGAAGACTGCCGACGCCATCGCCTCCGAGGTGGGCGTCGACGAGGTGATAGCGGAAGTCCTGCCTGACGGCAAGGAAGAAGTCGTGCGGAGCCTAATGGAACAGGGACGCACGGCGATGGTCGGAGACGGCATCAACGACGCGCCTGCTCTCACAAGGGCAAACGTGGGCATCGCAATCGGCGCCGGCACTGATGTCGCTCTCGACGCGGCAGACGTGGTACTGGTCAACAGCAGTCTGTCCGACGCCGTAAAAGCCGTGAAGCTCGGGCGCAAGACCCTGAAGAACATACACGAGAACCTCTTCTGGGCATTTTTCTACAACGTTATATGCATACCTGTGGCAGCGGGAGCGTATATCCATCTGTTCGGCTGGGCCCTCAACCCTATGCTGGGGGCTGCGGCAATGAGCCTTTCGAGTTTCTGCGTCGTCACCAACGCCCTGCGCCTCAATCTGTTTGACGCCGGAGACAGAAAGCGTTCCGAAACAAGTTCATCACAGACATCCTCCGGTGATGCCGGCATGTCTGAAAACGATACAAGCAATGAAAGCGAGGATAATCTTATGACAAAAACAATGAAGATCGAAGGAATGATGTGTCCGCACTGCGAAGCCGCTGTAAAGAAGGCTCTCGAAGCGCTCGACGGAGTAGATGCCGCAGAAGTCAGCCATGAGGCAGGCACAGCGGTAGTTTCGATGTCCGCGGAGGTCGCTGACGCAGCGCTCAAGGAAGCTGTTGAGGCAAAGGAATACAAGGTCCTGGGGATCGAGTGATCCCGCCGGGCAGGCATAATAAACGGCACTGTATCAACGCAGGTTGATGCAGTGCCGTTTTTTCGTTTTCCGTTGTTCAGACTTCCGGCGTTCAGGCTTTTGCCAGCTCAGCTATATCCTCTTCAGTCGTCGACCAGCTCGAAGCCAGCCTGACTATCATGTGCGTTTCGTCGTATACTCCCCAACGGTCGAAGACGACAGTCTTCGCGAGCTGTGCCATCTCCTCTTCTGTCATCAGTATGAGCTGCTGGTTCGTCGGCGAATCCATGTAGACGCGCCAGCCCTTCTCTTTGATTATCTCCTTGATCCTGCCGGCCATCTCTATCGCGTGCCGACTGATCCTGAAGTAAAGATCGTCTGTGAACAGCGTATCGAACTGTATGCCCAGGAGCCTGCCCTTCGCGAGCAGGGCGCCCCTCTTTTTGACCGAAGTCATGAAATGCTCAGGCCTGTTGTTTTTCGTGAACACTACCGCCTCTCCGCAGAGCGCCCCGACCTTTGTGCCCCCAATATAGAACACATCCGTCAGCCTCGCGATGTCCTGCAGCGTCAGATCGCAGGCGTCACTCATGAGTCCGTAGCCCAGTCTTGCTCCGTCCAGGAACAGCGGGATATCATACTCATGGCAAAGCTCCGACAGCGCCTCGAGTTCGGTCTTGCTGTACAGAGTGCCCGGCTCGGTCGGATACGAGATGTATACCATGCCCGGGAACACCATGTGATCGTGCGTGACATCGCTGCAGAAGTTCTCCAGATACTTTCTTACCGTTTCCGCCTCAAGTTTGCCGTCCTTTGCCGGCAGTTCTATAACCTTATGGCCTGTGAATTCAATCGCGCCGGACTCGTGCACGCTCACGTGACCGCTCGTCGCGGCTATGACGCCTTCCCAGTCGCGGAGCATCGTGGAGATCACTACTGCATTCGTCTGCGTGCCGCCCACCAGAAACTCTACCTGCGCGTCAGGCAATCCGCACGCCTCCTTTATCTTATCCTTCGCGCTCGCCGTATAGTGATCCATGCCGTATCCCGGCAGGCTCTCCATATTGGTCTCGGCCAGTTTCTTCAATATCTCCGGATGAGCTCCCGCTATATAATCGCATTCAAATGAAACCATTTCGTTCTCCTTTTTGTTCCGGTTTACAGTCCCGTTTTATTCTTCAGATCGTCCGCGCATGCGCAGGCCGTCGACCAGCACAGCTGCAGATTGTATCCCCCTGTTATGCCGTCAGCGTCAAGCGCTTCGCCTATGACGTACAGACCTTCATAACGCTTAGCCTGCATCGTCGCCATGTCTATCTCATCGAGCGACACCCCGCCCGCGGTCACCATGCCGCGCTCATCCACAGCGGTCACGGTGAAATCGTCGTGATCCAGAAGAGCAGCCAGCACATTCGTCCGCACGTCGCCGAGCAGCCCCCTTGAACGCTCGCGCAGCACGCCCTGCATGCGCCTCGGCAGTTCATGAAGTTCCTTATTATAGCACAGTCTTATCGTCTCACCCGGCTCGACATATTTTGAAATGTTGAGGATCACCGGACCGGACAGTCCTTCGTGAGTGAACAGAAGGTCGCCCTTCATCTTCGCGACACTTCTTGCGGTCGTTCCGGCGGCTCCGCCAAGGAACGCTATCGCGGTGACATCAGGTATAGATATCCCCGCAAGCCCGGCATAAGGATAGTCCTCGACATAGACAGGCGCCAGAGCGGGTCTCGGTTCATTGATGTCAAGGCCAAGATCCTCCAGCGTCTCAAGCATGGATCCGTCCGAGCCGGTCTCCGGATAAGTGATGCCGCCCGCCGCGACCACGACTGTTCCCGTTCTTATTTCATATCCGTTCTCGAGCGTGATCTCCCAGAGTTCTCCGTCCTGACGGAGTCCCGTGACTTTTGCGTCCGTCTCTATCTGCCAGAGATTGGACGCGGTCTCGCCGATGAGCGTGTCCAGCACTTCTCTTGCCTTACCGGAAGCCGGGAATATCCGTCCGGCATTGTCCATGCCGTCCGATCCGTAAGAGGCGTCCACAGGTTCGCCGTTCTCATCCGCGAGTTCCACTCCCAATCCTGAAAGCCACCTTGCGAGTTCCAGATTGCTGTGCCTGTAAAGGCACTTGCGCAGGGCCGGCCCTGCTTCACCATACGCGTGAACAAAGTCTTTTATGGACCCGCCATGCGTTATATTACAGCGCCCGCCGCCGCTCATCAGAAGCTTGGTCCCTAAAGACCCGACTCCTTCAAGTATCAGTCCGGGCGTTCCGTCAAGATCGAGCCGGGACGCGAGCATCAGGCCTGACGCCCCTCCGCCTATTATTACGATTTCATATGTATCAACACCCATAAGTCGGTCAGTCATCCTCTCCAAGTTTTATCAGAAACTCCGCAGGAGTAACAGCAGGTACTTTTGATTTTAAAAAGTCCTTGGTATTCCGTGTGATTATACAGTCCGCGTTGATCCTGCGCGCGGATTCACTCATTACAGCATCTTCGAAATCCGCCATGCCGTTATGCAAAGCATTTATGCAGTCTTCAGCGTAAGTATCCGCTAATCCAAACAGCAGTGTCAGAGTGCTGATTATCCTGTGTGTCTGTTCCGCGCTGTGTGTGCTTCTATGAACAATATAATACAGATCGGTCAGTGAACTTGCAGTAATATATGCCTCATATTCCCTGTTTGCCCTGCCGATCGCGATATTGAGCGCGTCATCAAAAAAAGGCTCTCTGTGCTGAAGATAATCCAGAATGACACATGTGTCTACTATTGCTCTCATCTGGATGACAGCCTTTCCGCCCTCGCTTCTTCGAGCGTTATATCCGCGGGAAGGATCCCCGCAAGCGAATGTGCCGCCGCTACCAGATCCTGATACGGGCTGGTCAGCTTCGCGACCACTTTCCCGTTCTTCGTAATATATATTTCTTCAGTAGCCGCAAGCTGCAGATATTTTCCGAGATTCTCTTTCAGTTCCGTAGCTGTGATAGACATTTAGGGGTTCTCCTTTCGTACGATTATTTTATTGTTTTCGTACGATATTGTCAACGACCCGGCCGTTTCAAACAAGCATCCACGATTCGTTACATGACGCAAAAGAACCCGCCCAAGCGCGCGGCAGCTTACTTATGCGTAAGCGAGTGCGCGAGAGCCGGTTCTGTTGAAATCAGGACCCGTCTCCGGGTTCGCAAAGTTTCCGTTTATATGGCAGTCCCGTTTACAGTTTCAGGTCTCCGTCCTTGACCCATCCGAGCTTTCTGCATCCCATATTGATCAGCGGAGCCAGCACTGCCGGCAGCACGAAGCAGATCAGAATGAGCCCGAGCCAGTCCATGCCGGTTATTCCCGCCTTCGCGCCGGACGCGACGTCGTTTACCCAGCCGGAGTATACGCCTATCTGTCCGACGAGCCCGCAGGTTCCCATTCCGCTGGATACCGGAGCTCCGTTCATCTGCAGCTTGAAGAGACATGTCGCGATCGGGCCGGTGATCGCCGCAGTCAGCGTCGGCGCGATCCAGATGCGCGGGTTCTTCACTATATTGCCCATCTGCAGCATCGACGTTCCGATGCCCTGCGATATGAGTCCGCCCCACTTGTTCTCAGGGAACGACATGACGGCGAAGCCCACCATCTGAGCGCAGCAGCCCGCGACAGCAGCTCCCCCCGCAAGTCCGACAAGACCGAACGCTGCGCAGATCGCGGCCGAAGATATAGGGAGCGTCAGCGCCATGCCGACTATCACCGATACAAGTATGCCCATCATGAACGGCTTGAGTTCTGTCGCCCACATGATGAGATTTCCTACCTTCATGGCGGCGGCTCCGAGCCCCGGCGCCCACCACGCGGACAAGGCTACGCCCACTCCTATGGTCACCAGCGGCACCACCAGGATGTCGACTCTCGTCTCTCCCGCGACGGCCTTTCCGAATTCAGCGGCTATGATTGCAATTATGAGCACCGCCAAAGGTCCGCCCGCTCCGCCGAGACCGTTCGCGGCGAATCCTACGGCAGCGAGCGAGAACAGCACCAGATTAGGGCTCTTTAGCGCGTAGCCGATCGCTATTGCCATCGCAGGCCCCGTCATTGCCACAGCCAGGCCTCCGACAGTATATGGGATCGCGTTCTCGCCGGACTTCATGATCCAGACAGGATCCGTGAGGAATCCGATGTGGAACTGCGTGCCTATCGTGTTGATGATGGTTCCGATCAGCAGCGAGCAGAAAAGGCCCTGCGCCATCGCCGAGAGCGCGTCTATGCCGTAGCGCTTCGCGCTTATCTCTATGTTCTTGCGTTCAAGGAACGCTTTAAAGGAACTCTTTGTCATTTTCTTCTCAATCCTTTATAATTTAGATAATAATCACTATCTGAAGAATTATATCACAAATCGTATCGAAAGGGGCCGGCTAATGAGTCGTGTAGAACGTGCGGAAGCGCAGATGGAAAAGCAGACCGGACAGGAAAGAAAACAGGAACAGCAGAAACAGATGAATAAAAAGAGAAAAAAGAAAGGCAAAACCGGATGCCTGTGGCTATTCGTGCTCATACTGGCGATACTCGTCGGTTTCGGAGGCTATTACACCATGGGCCTCAGAGCAGTGGATCCTGGCAGCGAGGAGAAGGTGGTCGTGGAGATCCCTAACGGGACCGGCGCGTCGGCAATAGTCGACATACTCGATGACGCCGGACTGGTGCAGAACAGGCTGTGCGCCAAGATAAATGCCCGCATCGGCCATTATGACAACCTTCAGGCCAACACTTACATACTCAGTCCTTCGATGTCGTTCCAGCAGATAATGAAAGTCATAAACACAGGCGACTTCGAATATCTGTCCAAGGAAAGCATAGAGGTGAAGGACGGCGCGAGGCTTCAGCAGGTCGCTGAAGCGGTAGCCGAAAAGCTTCCGTATACGACAGACGAGATCCTCGCGAAGTGGTCGGACGAGGCGTATCTGAAGGAGCTGATCGAAAGGTACTGGTTCCTCACCGATGATATCCTCGGCAAGGACATCATGTATCCGCTCGAAGGCTACTTGTATGCCGACACGTACTACGTGACCGACAACCTGACTCTGGAAGGCTTCACGGAGATGTGCCTTGACAACATGGACGAGGTCCTGTCAGAGCGCAGAAACGATATCGAAGCATCCGGATTCACGGTCCACGAGCTGCTTACCCTGACATCGATAGTCACCAAGGAAGCAACGGCTGATGACCAGGCCGGAGTCGCGGGCGTATTCATGAACAGGCTCAATCAGGGCATGTCGCTCGGATCGGACGTAACTGTCTGCTACATATTCCAGGAAGACAGAGTCGACCTCAAGGTGAGCCAGCTTGAAAGCACGAATCCGTTCAACACGCGCAAATACGCGGGTCTCCCTCCTGGGCCTATCTGCCAGGTGGTCGGAAGCGCGATAGACGCTACTCTGAACTATGAGCATCACGATTACCTGTTCTTCATCGCCGATGAGAACGGCGTAGTCCGCTACAGCACGGATGAGGCTGGCCATGAGAGCAACATCGACGAGCACGGGCTCCTTCAGGACGACGACGCCGAAGGGAACTAGTCTCATAGTCAGCGCAATATAGCTGATAAATAAAACGACATAAAAAAACGGCCGGTTGCTACATGAACTAGTCAACCGAAAGTAGACAGTTAAAAAAGTCATACAAAGCCCAATTCAGTCTTGTACTGGACTGGGCTTTTGTATTGCAACGCATAAGCCGGCCGCTCATTATTGAAATATCTAATGTACTCGCTGATCATTTCCTCAGCCGAAGCAAATCTTCTGTGCCACCCTTCAGAATATATCTCATCTTTGATCCAACCATTTATCGCTTCGATCACAGGATTGTCAGTTGGAGTTCCTGCTCGCGACATTGAGCGAATTATGTTAGAATTCTTGTGAGCGTTGAAGAATGCTTCGGAGGAATAGACAGATCCCTGGTCGGTGTGCAAAATGACTGGATATGCCTGTTCCTTTGTTTTTTCCATCAAATCTTCCAGACATCGGAAATATGGCCTTCGATCACCTGCAATATTGGATATGTGACTGGATATAATCTCGTTGTTGAAAGTATCCAGTAGATATGTCCACTCATAGCGGACTCCTTTGTGACGGATCATTGTCATGTCCGAAACAACAAGTTTCATCGGCGCATCGACTTTCCATCTCCCTCTTACTAAATTAGGGAATCTTTTATGCTCTTGCCCAAGTTGTGGGCGGCTCCAGTTGTAGTGATTGACCTTCGCCTTTATTCCTGCAAATTTACAGCATTTGTGAGCCAAATTGTCCGAAAACAGCCATCCTGTTTCTTCTCTGACCATCTTAGCAAGTCTATGGTATCCATATGATCTGTGTTTGCTATGTGCTTCTGAAAGCAGCTCTGTGAGCAATTTCCGATCCTGTTCATAACGGTTCTTGGTTCCTTTTCGTGCAGCCCACTTGTAATATCCGGATCTGTTTGCATTCATCTCACGGCACAACTCTGCTACCGGGTATTGTTCCTTCAATATATCTATTATTTGGAATTCAAGTCTTTTGTAGTAACGAACTCCTTGCCGGCACCAACTCCTTTCACTATGTATCCTTTTTTTAACCGTTCATTCTCAATCTGCAACTTCTCAACCAGAAGCATAAGTCTTTCTTTTTCGCTGAGGGATTTACTGGTGTGTAGCGCAGCAAACCTATTGCCTCGAGGAATCTTCTCAGGATTCAAAGTTTCTTCGCCACCTTTTCTGTAACGATTTATCCAATTTCGTAATGTTCCTCGCGGGATGCCTTCTTCTCTGGCTAGTGTGCATACAGGTATATGTTCTTCTTCACACATGAGAACATATTTCAGTCGTTCTTCGTTTGTCCATTTTCTGTTCTTTCCGCCTGCTGGTCTTGACATAAACCCACCTCCTTGAATAAATCCTAGCATAAGAAAAGTAGACATGCTTTTTTAACATGTCTACTTTCATCTTACTAGTTCATGCTACACCCGGCCGTTTCTTATGACAGTACATTTCTCGCCTTCGTACTGCAGCGTCATGTTTATCTCTTTTTTCCCCGCGAGGAGCTCCGTCAGGAACACCCTGTCTCCTTCCCATGCCGGAAGGTCCAGCATCTTCTCATGCGGCACCCAGACCAGCTCGCCTTCCCTGCACTCAGGCGGCTCATACCTGCCTGTCTCCGCAAAGACCCGGGCAGCCTCTTCATCTGCCGGCTCAAAATCCGAAGACGAGTAAAGATACATGTCTTCGTCTTCGTACTCGTCTGAGCGGAACTCTATCACGCCGTGGAAGACCCATGACTTCAGCCTGAGTCCGGTCTCTTCAAGCACTTCGCGCACGGCACACTCGTCCGGCGTCTCGCCTTCCTCTACCTTCCCGCCGGGGCTGATCCACTTGCCCTCGTTCATGTCGCCGGGCTTTTTGTCGCGCAGCATCATGAGCCAGCTGCCGTCATTCTCTATGTAGCATATCGTCGATTTCTTCATATCAGCGGGAGCCGCCTAGAAAAGCGGCTCCTGTGTGTATTTCCTTATACTCTCTTTTGTGTAGACGAGGACTCTATCGCCCTCCAGCAGGACCAGGTCGCCGTCCGGTTTTACCGTTTTGCCGCCACGCTCGACCAGCACGATGAACGTCTGGCGCGAGATGTCCAGATCTTTTATCTTCTGGCCGTTCCACGGATGGTTCCTGCCGAGGATTATCTCCTTCACGTCCTCAAGCATGCCTTCGGTGGCAGACTCAGCGCAGATTATCAGCTTGTCGCCTTCAAGGATCTCGACATCTCCCCTCGGCACCAGCGTATCCCCGTCCCTGAGGATCAGGGCTATGATGGATCCGCTCGGCATCGCTACCTCGCTTATGGTCTTGCCTATCCACGCGTCGCCCGGATCGATAGAAGCTTTGATGAACCTGACGTTCTGCTGCTGCTCGATGTCCGCGAGCCTTGTCGCCAGCTGATACTCTTCAACGAATCCTGCGGAAATGATACCCGTTGGGATGGCTACCAGAAGCACTCCGAGGAAGGTTATCACTATGCCGAGTATCTGCCCCATGACCGTGATCGGGTATATGTCGCCGTAGCCGACTGTCAGCAGGGTCGAGGTCGCCCACCATATGGCCGAGAACGCGTTCTTAAAGACGTCAGGCTGCGCTTCGTGCTCCACGCTGTACATGCAGAGGCTGGAAGCCAGTATGAGCAGCGCTATGACGAAGATCGACGCGAGGATCTGGGTCTTCTTCTTGGAAAGGACGTTGCCGATGAGCGTGAGCGAATCGGAGTACGCGTTGATCCTGAACAGTCTGAAGATCCTGACCACTCTGAACATGCGGAACACCGCCGCGCCCGCAGGGAAGAATGTCGGCAGATAGTGCGGTAGGAACGACAGCAGGTCGATGATTCCGTAGCCGGAAGTCACATACTTGCCGACCGCTTTGCCTGCCGGGTATCCTTTATACTGCTGTCTTGCCGTGAGTATCCTCAGAACGTAGTCGACCGCGAAGAAGAGCACCGTGATCTCCTCGACCCAGTGAAGCAGCGTACCGTGCGCCGCCTTTACGGAATCGAAGGTCGACGCGAAGGCGCACACAAGGTTGGCGATCAGCGCCACCGTACTGAATATGTCGTAGAACTGATTCAGCCCGCTGTCGGTCACGCCGGTCGAGACCATCGCGAACAGCTTCTTTTGTGTTTTTTCCCAGTTGCTGTTGTTTTCCATTTATCCTTCTACTCTTATGCTTTTGATCTTCTGAGGCAGAAGCGGCTTGTCCCTGAAGTCGCGTCTGGCGCTGACGATCTTGTCTGCCACTGCCATGCCCTCGGTCACCTTGCCGAACGCGGCGTACTGGCCGTCGAGGTGCGGCGAGGTCGTTGTCATGATGAAGAACTGCGAGCCGGCCGAATTCGGGTCCATGGCTCGTGCCATCGAGAGGACTCCCCTCTCGTGCTTCAGATCGTTTTTGAAGCCGTTGGCACTGAACTCGCCCTTGATGGTATATCCCGGACCGCCCATGCCGTTGCCGTTAGGGCAGCCGCCCTGGATCATGAATCCCGGGATGACTCTGTGGAAGATGAGTCCGTCATAGAACTCTGAATTCGCAAGTTTCTCAAAGTTTGCGACTGTCTCAGGAGCGATGTCCTCGTAGAGTTCGCCCTTCATGATGCCGCCGTCTTCCATTTCTATGGTAAATGTCTTCATTTGTACCTCCTGATCATCCGGCCGCGGTCCGGGACATGCTCCGCATGCGGCCGTTCATTCCTATAGATTATACATTTTTATGCGTGTTCCGTCTATTCCACGGACTTGAGCGATTCCGTCATCGATACGTCGCGCAGCCTCTTCTGCATCGCGATGTTCACGAAGAGCGCGAAGAGGAAAGTCAGCGCTACCGCAATTGGTATGTCGTACGGGCCGTGCCTCGCCTCGAAGTAGACCATGCTTACGACTATGTTGTCTATCACGAACTTCAGCAGCCAGTCTCCCATCGGTATGCCGGCTATAGCCGCTGCCGCCGTCAGGAAGAAGTTTTCGCGGAACACGTACAGCGACACCTCGAGCTGGTTGAATCCCAGCACCTTGATGGTCGCGATCTCGCGCAATCGCTCAGTGATGTTGATGTTCGTCAGGTTGTACAGCACGATGAACGCCAGGAGAGCCGCGCTGAGTATGACGACGTAGACGATGGAGTTTAAGCTCTTCATCATCTTGTTTACGTTCTCCCTGACATCGATGTTGGTCTGGGCCGCGGCTGTATATTCGTAACCGGCCGCGTTCGCGGAAGCGTTCCTGATCACATCTTCCTCCGTGCCGTTTTCGAAGTCGATGTACGCCGCCTTGACATCCGGCTCCTTTCCGAATCCTTCACGGTAAGTATCGGTCGATATGTAGATGCTGTCGTATACGTAGTTGTCCGCTACGCCCACTATCTTCACCTTCATCTCGCGGTAGTCATCACGCAGCGTGATCTCGTCGCCGACGCCTATTCCGTAGTCGTGATTGGTCTTGCGGACTATAACGGCCTCTCCCGGACCCGGATAGTCTATGTGCTGGTCGCCGGTATGGAGATCTATGAACTGATCGAAACCCTCCGCATCGGTGGCTATGCAGGTGACGTCGTTCGTCTTGTCGCCTATCTTTAAGGTCACCTCGCCGCGGTGCAGAAACCTCACGTTTTTATCTGTGACGCCGGCGTCCTCCATCTCCTCCATGAAGTCCTTCTGCCTGTCCTCATTCATGTTCTTGCTGAACATGACGGTGATATCGTACAGGCATATCTCGTCGAACTGGTAGTCCGCTATCTTGGAGATGGTGGCCCTGATGCCGATCCCGGCAATAAGCAGGGCCGTGCATCCGCTGACTCCGATGACCATCATCAGGAATCTCTTCTTGTCCCTGAAGATATTGCGGATCGACACCTTGTACAGGAAGCTTATGCGGTTCCACAGCGGTCTGATCCTTTCAAGCAGTATGCGCTTGCCCGCAGGAGGCGTCTTAGGTCGTATGAGCTCCGCAGGCGGCACCCTGAAATCGGCCGCGATCGATACCCATGTGGCTCCCATCGAGCAGAGCATCGAGACAGCCAGCACGATCAGTCCCAGCTTCCAGTTTATGATGTAATCGACCGTATGGCTGAAGTCGTACATCATTGTGTACGCGTTCCAGATGACCACAGGGAAGACCTTGCAGCCGACGAAGAACCCGATGACCGCTCCAATGAAAGCGGCGCTGCCCGAATAGAACATGTACTTGCCGACTATCTGGCTGTTGCTGTAGCCCAAAGCTTTCAGCACGCCAATCTGCGTGCGCTGCTCGTCTACCATCCTGGTCATCGTCGTCATGCAGACGAGGGCCGCTATCAGGAGGAAGAACAGCGGGAATATCTTGGATATATTGCTGACGATGCTGGAGTTGCTGTCGAACGACGCGTAGCCCACATTCTCCTTGCGGGACAGAGCGAAGGAGTTTCCTGTCTCCATGTCGTCGATCTTTTCCTGAGCCTCGTCCAGCTTTTCCTTAGCGTCGTCGAGTTCCCTTTTAGCGTCGGCGAACTCGCTGTCAGCCTTTCTCTCCTTTCTTTTGAGCTTCTTTTCGCTTTTGTCCAGTTTCTTCTCTCTTCTGTCGAGTTCCTTCAGCCCGGCCTCCGCCTGCGCGAGTCCCTTTTTCGCTTTCTCGAGCCCGGCCTCCGCCTTGCTTAAGCCGCCGTTGATCTGTTTAAGGCTTCCCTCTATGCTGCTGACCGCGCCCCTGGCTTCTTTCAGTTTTGCTTCCACAGCGGCTATGGTCTCCTCGTCCGCGCCGCCCTCCTTGAGCTGATCGAGCTGTGCCTGCAGCTGGTCACGGCCCGCTTTCGCTTCCGCGAGTCCCGCTTCGGCCTCAGCTTTTTTCGCTTTGAGGTCCTCTATCTGCGCAGGAAGCGTATTTATGGCTTCCTTTGCCTCTTTGGCCGCGGCTTTCAGTTCCTTGCGGGTCTTTTTTATGGTCTTCTCGCCCTTCTCGATCTTGTTCTCCGCCTTGTTTATCTCATTCTCGGCGTTTCTCTTTTCCCTGTTGTACTTGGCGAGGTTGTCTTCGTATTCCTGCTTCTTCTCATCCAGCTCTTCCTGTGCTTCCTTTCTGGCGGTCTCGCGGCGTCCGGCCGTCACCGCTTCAGCCAGGTCCTCCATGCTGTCTTCCCGCGACTTGAGGTAGTCCTCGTGCTCCTTGCTGAAAGGCAGCTGATCGCTGTCGAGTTTCACATAAAGATTGGTATAGTAGTCGACATCAAAGGCGTCCTTGCTGATAAAGAAGAACGTGTCGAGGCTGCCGTTCCCGATGTCGGTTGAGCCTCTCTGATAGTCGAGGTATATAGGCGTGTTGACAAGGCCGACTATCTCGAAGTCTGTGACCTTGAAGTCCTCGAGTTTGTCCTTGTCGTTCTCGTCGGTCATCTCGATGTGGTCGCCCACGCGGAACCCGTCGTCGGTGATGCTGTAGGCGTCCACCACGCACTCGTGATCGTTCTCGGGCAGTCTGCCCTCCGTGACGTTGAGCGTATTGATATTCTCCGGCAGGGATATCGCCTTGAGAGCCCTGGAGTCGCCGTCGCCGGAGCGCGCCATCACGTCTATCTGTATCGAGCCTTCCGCCGCCCTGACTCCGTCCCACGACTCCGCGAGAGCCACGCTATCGTCGTCGGCGCCGTATGACGACAGTATCTGATAATCATAAAAACCGGTCCTCTCCAGATAGGCCCTGGCCGTGCTCACCATCGACTCCTTGCAGTCTCTCAGGCCGCTGAAAAACCCCACTCCAAGCGCCACGATCGCGAGAATCGCGAGATACCTTGCAAGTGAGGTCTTTATTTCCCTGAAAGTCGACTTTCTGAGCATATTCTAAGCTGCTACCACTCTATCTCTGACACAGGCACAGGATCCGGATTGACTGTCACATCCTGTACCCTTCCGCTCCTTACGCTGATGACGCGGTCGCCCATCGGAGTGATCGCCTTGTTGTGTGTGATTATTATTACCGTCGCGCCGGACTTGTGAGCCTGATCCTGCAGGAGCTGCAGGATCTGCTTGCCCGTGTTGTAGTCAAGCGCGCCCGTAGGTTCGTCGCAGAGCAGAAGCTTAGGGTTCTTCGCGAGAGCTCTGGCTATGGCCACTCTCTGCTGCTCGCCGCCCGAGAGCTGCCCCGGGAAATTGTACATCCTGTCGCCCAGGCCGACCGCCCTTAATGTCTCAGCCGGATCGAGCGGGTCTTTGCAGATCTGCGTGGCAAGCGAAACGTTCTCGAGAGCAGTCAGGTTCTGCACCAGATTGTAGAACTGGAACACGAATCCTATGTCGTACCTGCGGTATCTGGTCAGCTCGCGCGCGCTGAGACTGCTTATCTCCCTGCCGTCGAGCATGACTTTGCCGCTGGTCAGCGTGTCCATGCCTCCGAGTATGTTAAGGAGCGTCGTCTTGCCAGCGCCGGATTCTCCGACCACTATGGCAAGCTCGCCCTTCGCGACGCAGAAAGTCGCGTCAGCAAGGGCTTCTATGTCGACCTCGCCAACGTGATAGACCTTGCGCACGTGTTCAAAGACCACGTAATCAGCCGGTCCGGCCGCCTTTTCCTCCAGGCCTTCCAGTAGGCCCGCCTGTTTCAGCGCCTCGTATTTTTCCATGAAATCAGGATCATTCTTTTCGCGCATTTCCCGTTCTCCGTTAAACGAATATGTTTATGCTGCCGATCACAAGTCCGATGAGCGCTCCGAGGCTGACTATCAGGTTGAGTTCTGTCTTCATGACTGTCAGCACGCCCTTCTCGAGTTCTTCGACCGACATCGAGTTTATCTTGTCCTCAACTACCTTCGCGACGTCTATCCTGCGCAGCGCGGAGTTGACCGCGTTCACCACGGACTCCCTGTAGGCTTCCGTGATCTTTCTTCTCACATAATCCGGATCATATCCCGCAAGTTCAAGCACATAAAGCGGAGTTCTTTCACCCAGATCATGGATCCTGGAATTCGTTATCTCGCGCACCATCTCCGGGCCTCTCGCGTCGATGTATTCTTCCATCTTCTCGCCGACCGTGTTCATCACCTTGTCGATCATCTTATCCGTTACCAGGAATGCGAGGACTCTTGAATCCAGCACGTGGTCAAGCAGCATGGCCTTGCCTTCCTTCTTCACTGTCCCCGGTATGTCCATCCTTTTGACGGCGTCCGTTATCTTGAACGACAGAAGTTCGATAAAGCTTTCCTCGATCCTGTCGAACTTTTCTTCGCTGCCCGCCATGATGGCGCCGGTATCCTTTATGTTCTCATCGAGTATGCTCATCACCTTATCGATGAGCGGCTTCTCGACCTCCTCCGTCAGCAGCCGCCCGGAGATGTCCTCACGGGTGAAGAGTTCGTTCTGCACGATCTTGCCCGCGGACTTCGCCAGTCTGGCCTTGCCCTTTGGAATGGCTCCCGGAGTCAGCGGAAGCTGATGCCCGAAAACATAGACCGGCTTGTGCGGATAGAAAAGCATCTTTACCGCGATCAGGTTGGTGAAGTATCCGATGACCGCGCCTATTACCGGCGGCAGTATGTAATGTGATATTATCTCCCAGTTCATTTCTCTTGCTCCTGTGTCCGGCGGCTTTAGCCGTAATTGAGCGCCTTGCGTATCTTCTTCCAGCCCGGCATGAATCTGTCCATCAGAGCATAGAACTCAGGACCATGGTTAGGCACGACCGTATGCGCGAGCTCGTGGAGTATGACGTAATCCAGTTCGGCGTCCGTTCTGGTCGCGAGCATCAGGCTGAGGTTTATGTGGTGCGTCTTAGTGTTGCAGCTTCCCCAGCGTGTATGCATGTCGCGGACCGTCCATCCGCTGCAATGCAGTCCTGTCGCCTTTTCTATGACAGGCAGCCTCTCCCCTACGCGCCTCTTGAGGTCTCTCCGGCGAGCCTCCTTCTCGGTCCTGTCGACCGGTTCGGGATGCGCGGCAGCCTTTGCGCGCGTGCGCGCGACGGCCTTGTCGATCCAGTCCCGCCTGCTCCTGACAAAGGCGATCACTTCCCTGTCGGACACGATATACGGGGCGCTGATGACTATCCTGCCGTCCGGCGCCTTGATGCGCATATTCATCCTTTTTACGCGCTTTCTGGTGAGTTCCACCTGAAGCCCGTCTATGTAGATCAGTTTGGTCATGTTCTTTATTTCTCAGGACCCTGACGTTTCCCTATGAGATCCTCAAGCGTCCTGAACAGCGTCTCCGGCTCTACCGGCTTCGACAGATGGGCGTCGAGCCCTGCCTCCAGGCTGCGCTGTACATCTTCTTCAAAAGCATTCGCGGTCAGCGCGATCACAGGTGTTTTCGCAGCGTCAGCGCGGTCCATCGCCCTGATCGCCTTCGTCGCTTCGAGACCGTCCATCTCAGGCATCCTCAGGTCCATGAGTATCGCGTCATAATACCACTCATCGTGGTCTCTGAATCTTTCCACGGCTATCCTGCCGTTTTCAGCGTGATCGACCTTTATCTCTGCCTGCGACAGCATCATTTTTATTATCTCGGCGTTTATCGCGACATCTTCGGCAAGCAGTATGCGGCGGCCGCTGAGACCGGTTTTTCCGTCCTCATTGCCCCCGGCCGTACCATCCGCCGCGAAGCTGTCGTCATCTGCGTCTTTTCTGTCCGACTCGCCCAGAATGAGCGTTACCGTAAATGTCGTCCCCTCGCCCTTGACGCTTTCTACCTTGATGCTGCCGTCCATGAGTTCGACCATACTTTTTGTGATCGCCATTCCAAGGCCGCTGCTTCCGTAGATATTCGTTGACGAGGAATCTTCCTGGCTGAACGCGTCAAACAACTGCGGCAGGAATTCTTCGCTCATGCCTATGCCGGTATCGCTGACTATGAATCTGAGTTCAGCCCTGCCGTCTTTGCGAGGCCCCTCTTCGATCGTAAAGCTTACCTTCCCGCCCTTTGGAGTAAACTTCACGGCGTTCCCGAGCAGGTTGATCAGCACCTGCCTGAGTCTCATGCCGTCGCCCACATAATAGTCGTCCGTTTTGCCGTTGACGCGGAACTCGTAGTCAAGGCCTTTTTCTCCGCACTGGCTGCCGATCATGGAATTCACCTGTTCGATCTCTTTCGCGAACGGAAACTCTTCATTATTGATCGTGATGCGCCCGGATTCGATGCGGCTCATGTCCAGTATGTCGTTGATGATATTCAGCAGATGCCGTGCTGAGCCGTCCACCTTTTTAAGATGTTCCCTGACGGTATCGCTTACCGCCGGATCCTCCATCGCGATCCTGTTCAGGCTGATTATGGCATTCATCGGGGTGCGTATTTCGTGGCTCATGTTTGAGAGGAACGCGGTCTTTGCCCTGTTGGCGCGTTCCGCTTCCTCGAGGGCCGCGGCAAGCGCTTTCTGATATTCGTCCTTTTCATCCTCTACGACAAAGCTGTGCAGCACGCAGGTGCCCAGCATGTAGCCCATGGCATAGAAAGGAAGCAGCGGATAGAACACCTGCACCATTATGAAGGCAGTCATCGCGACGCCGAACAGCCCTATGGTCTGATGCCTGTGTCTTTCCTTCCCTTCCGTCTTCGCGGTAACACTGAGAGTGTAGATCGAAGACAGCAGGAACAGCGCTATCTGGACTGCCAGTATAATGTATCTCGCGACGCCGGCTGAATATGTGCCGTTCTCGTCAAAGCTGAAGATCACCGGTCTGAAGATGTTCACGATGACCGCCAGTATCACCAGCCCGAGGAAGATGCTCCCTGAATAGTAAAGGATATTGCTGAAGAGGTTTTCCTTCTCAAGGTAAGAGATCACATAGCGGGTCCACAGCATGACGGCCGCGGCCATAGCTATGAAATGTATCGACGTATTGATAAAATTGGCCGTGGTAAGGTGGTGCGAATCCAGTATGCCCCACAGCATGTCCGTAATAAGATACGCCATTATCCCCATGAGGAAACGGCGGTAGTTATTATCAGTTTTTGAAAGGGCTCTGCCGTCAGCGCCCCACAGCACATCCCTGTTTATGATAAGCAGGATGATCGCCGCGAGGATCCCGATGATGGAATATGTCATATTGCCTTTCTCCCGTCCATTAACCTTTTGCTGACCCTGATCGGTCATAGTTATACATAATAATAATATCACAAAAAGCCGCCGGTTATATATCCCGGCTGACTAAAAGGCCACACATCAAAAGACTATAAAAGAAGCCATGCCGGAGGGCATGGCTTCTTTAAGAATCGGCTTTCTTTAAAAGATATAGTCCTTCTTTACATATTCGGAAGTAAACGCGCGCATGGTGGAGAAGTATCCGAGCTTTAGCCGGACCAGTCCTCCCACCTGATAATCTATCCCGGAATCGGTGACATCAAGCATCAGATGATCGGAGCTGGCTCCGAGTATGATGATGCCCGGATCGCACGGAGTGGTTGTCGCCGCGTCAAAATCCTGCTTTCCGAGAGCGCAGATCGCCTTCAGGCGTCCCGGCCCTCTGTCCGTAAACGACGGTCTGTTGCCGTATGAGTCGACACCGACTTCGCCCCATGGAAGAGACGGTTTCTCTTTCAGTTCCACTATCTCTGCCTCAAGGGTGAATACATCGGAATGCGTGCCCGGCAGATACTGGTACTTTGCCCGTTCTTTTCCGAAAAGAACGGACTCGCCCAGGCGGAGATTGTTTACTCCTTCCGGGATGCCTCCCCTCAGCATAAGGTCTACCGTGGCGGAATTGCCGCCGCTTATGACCTGAAGCTTTACGCCGGTCTCTTTTTCAACGCGCCTTCCCAGGTCTCTCAGTTCAGTGAGCTTTTCATTGTCATACTGGATAAAAGAGAAGCAGGTCAGATTCACCCCAACGCCATACAGCTCAACGTTCTTCATCCCGGCTGTCTTCTTGGCTTCTTCGATCAGCTCTTCACTGTCCACATAGCCTTCGCGTATGTCTCCGAGATCCGCCATCAGTATGATCTTGTGCTTCTTTCCCTGACGTCCGGCCTCTTCATCGATCGCTTTTATGACGGTCATTTCCGTATTCAGCGAAACGTCGCCGAATCGCACCAAACGCGAAACCTCGCTCAGCATCGGAGGCCTGATCAGCCATTTCTCGGCTTCGATGTCCCGCATGCGTTCGAGGTTATCGACGCGGGCGTCTCCCAGCATCGTGATCCCTTCTTCAACAAGGACGCGGGCGATCACCGGATCACCCCTGAATACTTTTGTAACAGCAGTGATCTGTATGCCCCTCTCCTCGCAAAGCGCCCTTAGGATCCGTACATTCTCTCTCAGGTGCGGGATGTCAACAGTCAGTAACGGATACATTATCTCTCCTTATTTACGCAATGTGTATCGTGTATACCAATCAGCCGGCAGGTGATCCCTGCCGGCCGCATTTTTACTTTATTACCGCAGATCGCCGGCCGTATCTTACTGCCAGAAATCTACTTTTCCTTCAAGACCAACGCTTGCGGCCTTGAACTCAGGATCCTTGCCTTCCTTCTTCTGCTTTGCGTAGTCATCAAGCGCCTTGAGCGCAGTGCCTCCGGCAACGCAGATGACAGGCAGGTTGATGATGGCCATGATGCCCATCAGAACGTCCGCGAGATCCCAGACTGTTCCCATGCTCATCAGAGCTCCGATGAAGATGATAACAGATGCCGCGATGCGGAACCAGAACATGAACTTCTTGCTTGGCTCCTTCTTGTGGTTGAGGTAGATCAGAAGGTTGTCTACATAGTAGAAGTTGCCCAGCAGTGTAGTAAACGCGAACAGTACCATGGCAACTGTGATGAACACAGGTCCGATGGCTCCGAGAGCGTTCTGCATTGCAGCCTGTACATATGGAGCGCCTGCGAGGTCCTCAGCCGGTGTAACGCCGGAGCAGAGGCACATGAACGCTGTGCATGTGCAGAGGAGCAGTGTGTCGATGAATACCGAGAGCATCTGTACAAGACCCTGCTTTACCGGGTGCTTGACGTCAGCTGAAGCAGCAGCGTTCGGCGCGGAACCGACACCGGCTTCGTTCGAGAACAGACCTCTCTTGATTCCGTACATCATGCAGGAACCTGTGAATCCGCCGAAGATCGACTTGAAGTCGAACGCGTTCGAGAAGATCTGTCCGATGACGCCCGGGAAGAGCTTGATGTGCGTGAGCACGATGATCAGCGATACCGCTACATACAGAAGTCCCATGAGCGGAACCAGTTTGCTCGTGACGCTGAGGATACGCTTGCCGCCGCCGAGGAGGCAGTATCCGACGATAACAGCCAGGATGGCTCCGATAACGATCGGGGTCGTCTTTTCATCGTAGAAGCTATAGCTGCTGAATGTCGACTGCAGGTTGTAGGATGCCAGCATGTTGAAGCCGCCGGCATAAGTGAACAGCATGCTTATGGCGAAGATCGCTCCCAGCAAAGGGCTCTTGATAGCCGCTTCGATGTAGTACGCAGGTCCGCCGTAGCTGTTGCCCTCTGAGTCGCGTCTCTTATAGATCTGCGCCAGTGTGGACTCGATGAACGCCGATGCTCCGCCCAGGATAGCTATGATCCACATCCAGAATACCGCGCCGTATCCGCCGAGGCAGATAGCTGTCGATACACCGATGATGTTTCCTGTTCCTACTCGGGAGGCCGTGGATACCATCAGTGCCTGGAAGGACGATACTCCGCCGTCCATAGGCTTTTCGGTCACGACTCTGATCGACTCTCCGAAGAATCTGAACTGAACGAATTTGGTCCTGAACGTGAAGTACAGGCCAACCGCGATCAGCAGGATGACGAGGAGTTTCCCGTACATGAATCCGCTGATGTTGCCAATAATTTCTCCAAACATTTTTTACCCCTTTCAATCAAGTGATAATACCTAGTAAACAATAGAATTTTATCAAAAGTCCCTGAAGCTTGTCCACAATTTGAGCCTTTTCTGTATAAATGTATACAATTTATGCAATTCCATGGAGCTGCGGCGCGCTGTATCACATCTTCACGAAGTGGAGCTCGTTGCCGTGCTTTTTGATAAGCTTTGCTACATCGCGCGTGTTGATGTATACCGTCGCGGTGTTGTCGCACGGGTGGATGCCCATCAGTTTGTTCTCAAAGTCCTTGTCGATATAGACCACTACGTCCCTGTCCTCGTTGGCGAGTATGCCAAGCGGAGTCACGGCGCCGCGAATGAGACCCATCTTGTCCATGAGTTCGTCCTCCGAAGCGAACGTGAGCGGTCTGGTGTCAAACTGCTTGCGGAACTCCTTGAGATTCACCTTCTTGTCTTCGAGGCAGGTGATGAGATAGTACTTGCGCTTCTTGTCGTCGCGGACGAACAGGTTCTTGGCTATCTGCTCAGGATGCGGCAGATTGCACTCGAGCATCTCGTCTATCGTGTAAACGGGCTTGTGCTCCGCTATCTCATATTTGATCTTGCTGTCGTCGAGGATCTTCAGTACTTCTTCTTTTGTGAGTGCCATGTCATACCCTTTCTATTATGACTTGCGGTATCTTTCCGTTTCCGCGCGGGACTTTATTTCTTGCCTGTAAGCGTGCCCAGCAGGTTGCGGCCGATGGCGGATCCGATGTTGCCGCCTATGGTGCGGCCCTTCTTTCCAAGCACCGCCTCGCCTATGGTCTTGCCTATCTCTCTGCCGATGGTGCCTCCGGTGGACCTTATGACCTGCCTTGTGCCGGACTTGCCGAGGTAGCTGTCGGCGAGATCGCCGATAGTCGACCGTCCTTCTTCTTCGGCTTTGGCGGCAGGCCTGACTTTTGGCTGTTCCGCAGGCTGGGTCTCCACATCATAGCTGATCTCCGGCTGAGGCGCAGGCTCCGCCGCGGGTATCCCTGATGTATTGCCGTAAACCTGGCCATCCGGAGCGGTGATGGTCTCCGCAGCCGGAGCCGCGGCCGCTCCCGGCACCCTGCCCGTGATGACCTCATAGGCAGACACGTTGTCTATCATATTGAGGTATTTGTTATTGAGCGGTGAGTAATCCACCGCGTTCCTTCTCTCCTCTTCCGTCAGAGCTCCCATCCTGCTCTCAGGCGGCAGCACGAACGCGTACTCCGCTACTGATGGAGCACCCTTTTCGTCCAGCATCGACACCACGGCCTCGCCCGTGCCTAGGTTCTGCATCAGTTCCTTGGTATCGAAATCAGGATTCTCCCTGAACGCGTCAGCCGCTGCCTGCAGCGCCTTCTGTTCTGCCGGCGTATACGCGTGCAGTCCGTGCTCTATCTTGTTGCCCAGCTGCGACATGACCGCGCCCGGAATGTCTCCGGGACTCTGTGTCACGAAGAATATGGAGACGCCCTTGGATCTTATCAGTTTGACCACCTGCTCTATCTTTTCAAGCAGACTCTTTGACGCGTTCTTGAACAGCAGATGCGCCTCATCGAAGAAGAACACCATTTTCGGCTTCTCAGGGTCGCCCACCTCCGGCAGCACCTCGAAGAGTTCGGACAGCAGATAGAGCATGAACGCCGAATAAAGCCTCGGCTTGTTGATCAGCGTCTCCGCGTCAAGTATGTTGATGATCCCGCGTCCGTCCGGCGCTGTCAGGAAGAAGTCCCTGATGTCTATCGCCGGCTCGCCGAAGAACGTGTCCGCGCCTTCGGATTCGAGCGCTACTATGGCTCTTATGATGGCCGATGCCGACTGCTGAGGTATCAGGCCGTAGTCCATCTTGAACTCATCTGAATGGTCGGCGCAGTACTGCAGCGTCGCCTTTATGTCTTTTGTGTCGATCAGCACGAGCCCGAGGTCGTCCGCGATCTTGAAGATGACCTGCATCAGCTCCGTCTGAGTATCGTTGAGGTCGAGCACCTGGCTGAAGAGCAGCGGTCCCATTTCCGATACCGTCGTGCGGAGCGGCGTGCCCTTGTCCGCGTAAATATCAAATATCGAGACCGGATATCCGCGGAACTCAAACGCGTCGCGGATCCCGAAACGGTCCAGTCTCGTCTGCATGCCTTCATTGTCCTCTCCCGGCACCGCGATGCCCGCCATGTCGCCCTTGACGTCGGACATGAATACCGGCACTCCGAGTTCTGAAAAACTCTCGGCAAGCACCTTGAGCGTCACGGATTTTCCCGTGCCCGTAGCGCCGCAGATGAAGCCGTGTCTGTTGGCCTTATCAGGCCTCATATATATCCTGTCGCTGAGAGTCTCGCCATCGCCTTTTCTGGCAAAAAAGATCATTCCGTTATCTACCATTTTTGTATCTCCTTGTGTGTCTCTCCGTCCTGCATTCAAGGCATCGTTCCGATTGGTTTTTACCCGTAAAGTATATCATATACGGGCGCTTCAGTCTTTCATTGTTTGGCGCATTGTTATATGATTGTATGACCGGTTCAGAACACAGAAAGGTATTTTTATGAACATAAACGACAAACTCCACGGCTTTACCGTGACCAATATACGCGAGATCCGCGAGATCGGCGGCAGGCTGGTCGAGATGGCGCACGACGTGACAGGCGCGAAACTCATCTGGGCCGATAACGGCGATGAGAACAAGCTATTTTCCGTCGGTTTCAGGACTATACCCGAGGACAGCACCGGAGTATTCCATATCCTTGAGCACTCCGTACTTTGCGGTTCAGAGAATTATCCGGTCAAGGAGCCGTTTGTCGAGCTCCTGAAGACCTCGATGAACACCTTCCTGAACGCGATGACCTTCCCGGACAAAACTGTCTACCCGGTATCCAGCCGCGTAGAGCAGGACTATCTCAACCTTATGGGCGTATATCTTGACGCCGTATTCAAACCAAACATCCTGTCCGATCCGAACATCTTTTATCAGGAGGGCTGGCATATCGACACGACGGACGGCGAGCCGGTCTTCAAAGGAGTCGTTTTCAACGAGATGAAGGGCGCGATGTCCGACGTCGATTCGATCGCGGAGCGTCACATGTGCAAGCTGCTCTTCCCGGGCTATTGCTACGGCTTCAACTCCGGCGGCGATCCTGACGAGATCACGGAACTGACCTATGAGTCGTTCATCGAGAGATACAGAAGGTTCTATCACCCGTCGAATGCATACTTCTATCTCGACGGCGACATCCCCGTCGACAAGACACTTGAGATGATAGAGTCCTACCTCTCCGGTTATGAAAAGCGCAGCGATCTGCCTGTCTTCAGAGAGCAGGCGCCGGTAAGGAACGACCGTGTGATCGAATTCGCAGCAGCCGGAGAAGACGACAAACCGATGATATGCTTTGGCAAGATCATCGGCAGCTGGGAAGACAGAGACAAAATGATTGCTCTCAGCGTTATACTCGAGCAGATCGCCGACTCCAACGAATCGCCCCTCAAGCGCGCCGTGCTTTCTTCGGGACTCGCCGAGGACATGGAGATATTCATCTCGGACGGCATAGCGCAGCCTTACCTCATGATGATCTTCCGCGGCATCACGGCGGAAGACGGCAGCAAGCCTGACGCTGACATGCTCGGCGGCATCGCGGATAAACTGCTCGCTATTTACGAAGAAACGATCGATAAGGTGACCGGAGACGGCTTCCCGGAGAGAGATCTTGAAGCGTCAGTAAGTCAGACGGAATTCAGGCTAAGGCAGTATCCTGAGCCGCAGGCTCTTTACAGGGCAATGGCCGCTTACAGTTCCTGGCTTTACGACGGCGACCCGGCCATGCACCTCACCACGGATGAGGCCATCGCGAATGTACGCTCCATGATAAGCGAAAGAAAGATGGAGAACCTTGCCGGAGAAGCGCTGGGCGGAACATCTGAAATGTGCAGACTTCTTCTGGTCCCGAGCGCTGAATACGCAGCGAAGGCAGAGGCCGATGAGGCCGCTCGCGTCAGGGCGGCCATCGACGCGATGAGCGACGCGGAAAAGGAAGCGCTGGAAGAACTCAACCGCGGGCTGCTCGAGTGGCAGCAGACCGGGGACAGCGAAGAAGACCTTGCGACCATCCCGAGGCTCGACCTCTCTGACATCGATCCGATGCCTGAGCTGATCCCGACCGAGATCAGAGACGCGGGCGGCGCGAAAGTGCTCTTCCACCCTGTCGCCTCCAACGGCATCGTATACATAAATGTCAGTTTCCCGGTCACTCAGCTTGAGTTTTCCGATCTTCCGGCGGCCGCGCTGATCTCGGAATTCTACAAGGACCTGCCGACGGAAAAGTACAGCGTCCTCGATCTTCAGAACGAGATACGCATGTACGCAGGTTCCATGTCCTTCGGGCTCGACATACTCTCGAAGGACGACGACAAGGAATGCTGCACGCCTTGCTTAAGGGTCAGGGCCGCGGTGCTCGAGGAAAAGCTCCCGTATGCCGAGGACCTCATCATAGAGATCCTCACCCGCACGAATTTCGGCGAAAAGGCAATGATGCGCGAGCTGATCACGCAGATCGACGAAGATTCAAAGAGGTCTGCCGTATCGCAGGGGCATAAGCTTTCCCTGCTCGAGGCCAGATCGCACTGGACCGCGAGAGACGCGGCAGCCGAGGCCGTGAACGGATACACTTTCATGCAGTACATGCACGGCATGAACGGGGCCTCTGATGAAGAACTTGACAGATTCGCCGCTTTCGCGGAAGAGACTATAAAAAAGAGCGTGAACAGACAGAACGCCATCATCAGCGTGACGTCTACGGAATATGTCGATGTCTCTCGTCTTGCCGGGATGCTGCCTGAAGGCGAAAAGATGCCTGAAAAAACTCATTACGAGTCCACCCTTCCACGCAGAATGGGCATCGAACTGCCGGCAGCTGTCTCGTTCGCGATAAGCACATACGACATGAGTTCGGACGGATACAAAGTGCATGGCAGCATGCAGGTCGCCGCCAACATTATCACGTTGGCGCATCTGTGGAACACCATCAGGGTCCAGGGCGGAGCATACGGCACCTCTCTGGGCGCGGGACGCACGGGCGGCGTCCATGCCCTCTCGTTCAGAGACCCGAGTCCTGCCCGTTCGCTGGGCATCTATAAGGAACTGGCAGCGTCTCTCGACGATTACGTGTCAGCCGGCGACGGCGAGCTGGACGGATACATCATCTCCGCGATCGCAAACACCGAGCCTTTGATTTCGCCGGGCTCCAAAGGGCGCATGGCTGACGACTTCTTCCTGTCGGGCTTCACCGATGAAGACCGCATCAGGATACGCCGCGAGATGCTTGAGACAAAGCCTGCCGACCTTACCGGAATGCAGGCTGTCCTAAGAGACTTCGCGGAAAAAGCCACTGTCTGTGTGGCAGGCCCGAAGTCCGCTCTCGAGGCCTGCGAAGACCTGGAGATCGTATCGCTGTAAAGAAAATGGTGTATATTACGTTTCTTTTTCCGTAATATACACCATCACTTTTTTAAAGGGTCTTTTGTCTACAGGTTTTTCGCTTTATAGATCTGCGTGTAGCTTCCGTCGTCGTTGCAGATCACCATCTGCTCCATTTCATCATGGGCAGGGTCAAACAGCGGCTCCTCTGCCCTGTACCTGACACAGGTGCCGCAGCTGCTGCTCAGACTTCTCGGAACAGGCATGGTACGCGCCTCAAGCCCCTTTGACTTGCAGAGACGCTCAAACCTGATCGAACCAAAATGCATAAAGAATGTAGCGATATAAGTATTCATGTCGACATTATAACACAAAGCGGGGGAGTACTCCCCCGCTTTTCAGCTGTGTTTGCGCTATCTGGAGATCTTCAGCAGATACTCTCCGCCTTTGTCCTCTACCTCAACTTTGTAACCCTGGCTCTCGGCAAAACGTGTGACGTTTTCGAGAGGAGCCTTGGCGTCTACCATTACTTCATAGTAGTCCTCTTTGCTCTTCATTGCCTTCTGAGTCATGATCACAGGCATAGGGCAGGACAGTCCTCTTGCATCTACCATAATGCACCTCCGGATAAACTACGCCGCCTCTTCAGCTGCGGCCGCCTTGACGTAAGTGTTGACTACGCCGATGAGAGCGACAACAACGATGCCGATGATAACAGCGATCTTGCCTGCAGGTGTAGGGCCCTCGGCGCTCGAAGCGAGTCCGAAGTTGTGGCAGAATGCCGCGCCTACCATGAGGCCGAGTACTGTTACCGCGCTGTCAGCATTGCCTTCGCCGGACATAACGAGCTGTCTGAGCGGGCATCCGCCGAGCAGTACGCAGGCGAATCCGACGAGGAGCATGCCGAGGCAGTTCCAGAGTCCGTCGGTGTGAGCGATCGGCTGTTCCGCGAATCCGAACTTGAATCCGCCAAGCACAAGGTTAGTTACCAGTGCGGCAACAAGGATAGCGATGAATCCCCAGAGGAGTCTTGTCTCTTTGAAGAGAACGAGGTCTCTCATTCCGCCGACCATGCACAGTCTTGTTCTCTGAGCCAGAACGCCAACGATGAGTCCGGCTGCGAGAGACAGGATGACTGCAGCGTGCATCGATCCAGGGCCTTCTTCTGAGAAAGCGATGAATGCAGGTCTTGCGATGAGAAGTACGAATATAACTACCTCAAGGATAGGCATCCAGTAGCCTTCACCGGCTGTCAGACTGTAAGTTCTCTTGAGCGAGTATCCGTTCTTGAGGAAGAAGATCCCGCAGAAGATACCGATAACGAATCCGACGAGTCCGAGAACCGCGTTCATGTCTCCGCCGGCCAGTCTCAGGATCATTCTGAACGGGCAGCCAAGGAACATAAGGCAGCCTACCATCGCGAAGAATCCAAGTACGAATCTTGTCATAGGAGCGCTTCCGCCCTTGGAGCTGAACTCCTTCTTGGCGAATGCCGCTACGAAAGCTCCGATAACGATTCCGATGATCTCAGGTCTGATATACTGTACCGGAGGCGCCTTGTGAAGTCCAAGACCGCCTGCGGTGTCACGCAGGAAGCACGCGATGCAGAATCCCATGTTCTTTGGGTTTCCGAGGAACGCGAGGCCCGCGGCGATGATACCGATGATGAGACCGGCGATGATGATAAACAGCTTATCATTTTTCTTTTCCATATTGATCCTCCATATAATCCATATTGAAAAGTCCCAAGAAATAACGAATTAAGTGTTGCTAACACTTCATAAAATTATATAGTCATCATGCTTGTTAAACTAATTGACTAAACAGATTGAAAGACCCGGAGCTATAGATAAAAGCTATAACGCCGGGCCTGTTTTTATCGTTTTACAAATACTTCCTGATTCAGTGTTTCGGCTTGTAGCCGTTTATGGATTCAGAGCCGCCTTTCTTTTTCGCGCGGTCTGTCTTGCCGGCGGTCTCAAATGCCATGTCCTCCTCGCGGTGTTTTCTGCTTCCGGAAGATACGACAGCAGAGAACAGCAGCAGCAGCGTCACGCTCAGCAGTATGGCGCCGATTATATCCGTGCACCAGTGCACTCCGCAGTACAGCCTCCCGCCTATCGTTGCCAGAACGGTCACGAAGCACAGCAGCCTTACCAGAGAGCCGAGTCCCTTGCTTATGTATCTGTCCGAGATTATCATCACCGCGACAAATACGGTCATGACAAGCATGGTGTGCGACGAAGGGAACGAAGCCTCAGGCTCGATCTCGCCCGGCATGATCACAGGCCTGTAGTTTATGATGAATTTCTCAAAGAATACATAGCAGCCGATCACGACCGCGAACAGTCCGCCAAGTGCCCATATCTCCCTGTCCACCTTCAGCAGGCTTCTGCGCTTTATCATCTGTACGAATCCCACAAGGGCAAACAGCGCGCAGACGCCTATGGCGGCATAGCCTATGTAGTCGGTTATGTCATACCACAGCATGTTCACGCCCGTAAGGTTGTGGACGAACTGATTAAAATGCGAGAACCCTATCTCTGTGCCGGCAGGCCCTATCGCTGCTACGTCGTAACTTTTCAGCAGTACGATCAGCGCCCCAAACAGCGCGCCGGTAATGACCGCTCCAATGACTTTTTTCATAAGAATGAATCTCCCGGATGATTTTTTGCTTTATTATTTGCTTACGCTTATCGGTGTCGATGGTCTCGCAATGCCCTCCGCGTTGAGCGCCGCCGGGATCTCCTTCATCAGCACGCCGAATTCATCCCAATAGTTTGAAGTCTTCACCCAGACTCTGACGGTGTATGTCATTCCGCCCGGGACTCCGGCAGTTATGAGCACCTGCGGCGCCGGAGCGTCCAGCGCCCACTCAGTTTTATCTATGACATCCGAGAGGATCTTATAGACCTTGTCCGAATCTTCCGAACCGGCGATATCGAAGTTGAGGTCTACTCTCCTCAGTTCCTCAGCGGTAGCATTGCAGATGGTGGAATTCATCAGGCTGCCGTTCGGTATCGATATCCTGCGGTTGTCAAGCGTCGTCAGCACAGTGTACACGAGCGAGATGCTCCTTACCGTACCCTCTTCACCGCCGGCAACGATATAGTCGCCAACACTGAACGGGCGGAAGATAAGAAGCATTATGCCGCCTGCTAAATTGCCGAGAGCTCCCTGGAGCGCGAGACCTATGGCAACTCCGGCAGAGGCGATCGCAGCGATGACCGATGACATCGGCACGCCCATGAACGCGATTATCGATACTACGAGCAGTACGTAGAGAGCGGCTTTGATAAAAGTCGTAAGAAAACCAGCCGCTGTCGGGTCGATGGACTTCAGGCCTTTCAGCCTGCCGAAGCCTTTGACCAGCCTTTTGATGATAAAGCTGCCGACAAGATAGATCAGGACCGCGATGACCAGCTTCAATCCGATGTCGATCGCGCCTTCGCCCAGTTTCTCAAGGAGATTTTCCATATTATTGATGCTTGCTTCCATTTTAACTCCCTTTCTCCGGTGATAATTGTCATTAACTATTAGATAATATCACTACGCGCATGATGTGTCCATTGAGATAGTTTCCTTCCGATGATACAATAACGGCAGAAACGCAGAAATAAATCAACCTGATGGAGTATATAAATCATGAAGAGAGTTATCACATACGGAACTTACGACCTGCTTCACTACGGTCACATCAACCTGCTCAAGAGAGCCAAGGCGCTTGGCGATTATCTTATCGTCGCCATCTCCACCGACGAGTTCAACTGGAACTCAAAGCAGAAGAAATGCTATTTCACATATGAGCAGCGCAAGGCGCTTGTCGAGGCTGTCAGGTATGTGGACCTGGTCATCCCGGAGGAGAACTGGGAACAGAAGAAGAGCGACATGCATGAGTACCACATCGACACCTTCGTGATCGGCGATGACTGGAAAGGCAAATTCGATTTTCTCAGAGAGGAGGGCGTTGAGGTGGTATATCTGCCGCGCACGCCTGAAATCAGCAGCAGCCAGATCAAGAAGGATCTGTACGACGCCAACGCGGTGGACGGCGAGAGCAAGACCTCGCACGATGACATAGACACGAACCCTAAGAAATAGGCAACGCAAGACGCCGGCTCTGCGCCGGCGTTTTTTATTCCTTTATTATTGATTTTCATCGATCAGGCCAGAGGCTAGAACGAGATAATCTCCTGGTTCAGATCGTCCACCGTGATGTTCACGTTGTGGTAGCGCTCTCTCTTCTCTGTGATCTTTCCGAAGTTGATCGCTTCCTGCGGGCAGTACTGCACGCACGCGCAGCAGGAGATGCACTTGTCGCCGAATACGACAGCCTTGCCCGCGTATCTGATATTGTCCATCGGACAAACCTTTGCGCAGGTCCCGCACATGACGCAATTGTCATTGGCTTTGAGCGTCTGGCCCTGCATGCGTGCGATCTTAGGCCATCCCGCGTGTTCTGCCGTGTTCCAGTAAGCCTTCGGAACTCCTCTTTTTGATTTCACGTTGTTTTTGATGTCGTTTGCGAACTTCTCCGCGAAGTGCTCCGATCTTGCCTGAGCCTCGACGGCTCCCATCTTAGGCATCATGAGGTCATGCGGGAAGAGCCATATGCAGGTGCACTGGTGCGTGACCGCGGCCCAGTAGTCAAGCGGGATGATGTCGTTGAGCTTCCTGAGGCCCTCGCCCTTGTAAGCAGCGCTCTGGTTGATGGCGAACGTATAGGCGTCCGGATCGACCTTGATATCATACAGATATCTTTCGACATGTCCCGGAAGTCCGCCGCCGTAGCAAGGGAAGATGAATCCTACTCTCTTGGCTCCTCTGACGTCAGTGACGGCCGGGTACTTACGCATCATGATAATGTCGGTGTTGCCCAGGCTCTTCGCTATATTCTTTGCCATGTCAAGGCAGTTGCCCGTACCCGAATAACAAAAAATCACATTCTCTTTCATCGCTTCTCTCCTTATATAATTATCAACAGCACAGTCGTCGAAACGCATATTATCTACGCCCTGATTATACTATAGGAGGGATAGATAAAAAAGCATTTTGGAAACCACGAGACAGCGTATAGTTCCGTCCGGTTTCATAACAGACTATGCTTCCGGCCGGCACGATGCGCGGTTTACAAAACAACGGCCGCAGATTATACTTTGTCTGTAATCAGATATAAGCGATCATTGGATCAGCTGATGATCATAAACGGAGATCAAATCCATGGCAAAGAACAAAGCAAGAAGCAACGCGTCTGCCTCTCAGTCCGGCCAAAGGAAAAAAGCTCAAACCGGCAAACCGCAGAACAGCAAACCGCAGACTAACAATAATCAGAGTGCCGGAAGCAAGGGTGCTGATAAGGCTCAGGAAAAGCCAAAGGAAGTGCTTTATCAGGTCAGGACCAAACGCGATTCAGGCGTTTTGAAAGCGTACATCACTTTTACATACCGCGTGTTCCATCCCAAGGTCACGACGAGGATGGTTCTCTATGGGCTTCTGATATTCGCGCCGGGCTTCCTTGTCAAAGCTCAGGCTCTTAAGATCGTTCTGTGGGTACTCGGAGGACTGGTCGTACTTCTCGGATTGTTCCGTCAGTATATTTCGCTCGCCCTTACAAAGAAATCCGACGAAGATTACCGCAACGGCACGGAATTCGTATATGAATTCACTCATAACGACGCTTCGTTTTTCCGTGACGGCGAGTTATCGGTATACAGCAGCAGATATAAAGACATCGATGCCGTCTTCTATGACGAGAATTATTATTATCTCAGTCTCACAAGCAGGGAATTCTTTGTCATCCCTATGGACAGGTTTACGATAGGAGATCCGGCCACCTTCGGAGATTTCATGTACAAAAGATGCAAGAAGGTATGCCGCTGGATCCCTGCCAAATTCAGCAACAAACTTAAGAAGATGCAGTCTCAGCGCGCTATCTTAAAAGAACAGATGAAAAAATAAGGAGCTGAACCCCTTTCAGTTCAGCTCCAGTATTTTCATGATAAGCGGTTCAAGGGCATCCCTGCTCACGCCGTCGTAATTGCTTTCCGCCCTTTGTATGATAAGGTCTGCGTCGGCCTTGTCATACGTGCCGTAGGCTCCTCCCCCGAAAAAATCTTTAAACAATGATCTGTCAAGCAGCTTCAGTCTGTCTTTTCTGATCCTTCCCGGCAGTATGAAGAAATCGATATTGTCCTGCCCTTCACACCCGTTCCTGCGGCGCAGCAGATCGACATAGGATCTGCTTTCTGCGTCTCCGATCCCTACTCCGCATATGAACAGGTTCCTTCCATCAAGCCCGAAATTATTGTAATTCTGCCACAGCATGTTCAGCATGTGGATGTCCCCGTTCCGCACCGCGCCGATATATACAACATTTTTATACATGCTGACATATCCGAGGTTCTTTTTATCGTACGCCATGCCGTCGCAGTTCAGGGCCTCCATCAGCCATTTCGCGTATTGCAGGGCTGTGCCGGTCTTTCCTGAACATACAACTATAGTATCTGTAGAATCACCGACTTCGGCTCTCCTGTTCTCTCTTGCTGTCCTGTTAGGATTTTTCATTTGTTATGACCTTTGTTATGACCTTTCGCCTCGTTATGAGGATCATATTGGCGTGAAACCGTGTCATAGAATATTACTATATAATCAGTACACAAATCAAATATCGGCAGAATGCTTTTCAGTGCTTTTAACAGATTGAAAGCCGTAATTTTCAAAGGCTTAAATTTCACATATTCTACACATTAGTATTGACTTGGACTTAAGAATTGCTATAATCTGTCTTAAAGAAGTGTTGAATCACCTATTCAATATTCTTATAATAGGATTATTATTTTATAGGAGGTTTTTTTATGTCTAAATGGATTCTTATTGCAATATCGCTTTTGGGTCTCGTTTATAACGTCATCCTGATGTGGAGAAAGATGAAAGAGATCCGTGCACTTCCGGAAACAGAATTCGGATGCAGCGGTGAGGAACTCTGGCAGTCGCAGAAGAAGCATTTCTGGTACAACTTCATTGGCCCTGGAATCATCGCTAACTTCTTCGACACACTCGGTATCGGATCATTCGCTCCTACATCGACAATGTTCAAGGTCGGCAAGTCCTGCGACGACATCCTCGTACCTGGAACACTGAACGTAGGCGATACAGTTCCTGTATGCGTAGAGGCTGCAGCATTCTTCGGACTCGTTGACATGGACATTCTTACACTCGTAACCATGATCGTCGCTTCCGTTCTCGGTTCGTACCTGATGGCTGGTATCGTTTCCAAGTTCGACCGTAAGCACGTACGTTACGCTCTGTTCGTAGGACTGATGATCCTCTCCATCGTAATGCTTGCCAGATGGGCTGGTTGGGGTCCGTTCAAGCTGGAAGGAACAGAAATGGGTCTCACAGGAATCAAGCTGATCGTTGCTATCGTTGTCAACTTCATCCTCGGCGGACTGATGTCCATCGGCGTAGGTCTCTATGCTCCGTGCATGGCTCTCTGCGTACTGCTTGGACTCGACGCGAAGTGCGCATTCCCTGCTATGATGGGATCCTGCGCGTTCCTGATGGCTTATGGTAATGGCCCTAAGTTCATCAAGGAGGGACGTTATGACATGAACGCATGCTGGGCTATGGCTCTCGGCGGCGGCGTGATCGGTGTTCCTATCGCTGCTTGGATCGTAGGTTCCATGCCTACACACATCCTCACACTGATGGTAGTTATCGTATGCTTCATCACTTCACTCCTCTACCTGAAGGACGCTATCCAGAAGGGATCTGCAGCATAGTTTGCTATCGGTGTTCAAAGGATATGATCCAGACAATTTGAACAACATCAGAAGAGCCGGTCATCACGACCGGCTCTTTTATTTGTTTGTTTTATAAGGACTATGCACTGTACTCCTCGCTGAACTGTTCTCTCAGCTTGCCGTCAGCCTTGACGACTTTCTTTTTATATGGAGCAAGTAGGTCGTCAAGTTCATATTTATCGAACGGCACAAGCGCATAGAACTTATCCAGTTTTTCTTCCGTTTCAGCGCTTCTGGACTGTATGTTGAGAGTCGCTTTGCCTTCGATACAGAGGACTCCCGACTCGTCATCACGCCTTATCTTCTTTATGTCAGCGTCACGTATGTAATATGTTTTAAGTTTCAGCCCCTGCTGATATACATAGTAGACCGTATCATCGCTGACCTCGAACCTTGCGCTGTGGAACCCGTTGAATGGAGACTCGGACATCACCCGCCCCCGATGAGCGACAAGGTATGTAAGGAACGCGGTGATCCAGATCGTCAAATGGACCGGGAGCTGACTCGCCATGCCATGTCCGCCTTGTGTCTTTGTTGATACAAACACGATGGCGGCAAATCCGGCCGCAAGGACCGCAAACGAACCGTATTTGTATTTAACTCCTCTGTCTTCAGCCTTGCTCCATTGATGCTTTCTTTTGTTAAGCAAGGCGAGATCTCCCGGATACTTGTCATTGTTAGGATCCAGTCTCATATGATCATCTCCTTTTTCTGTTTGAAGTTTTCCTAAACATTGTACATTATATGTACTTAAAAGTAAATTTTCACCACCTCCTGTGATCCGTGCTGCAGCAGTTGATTTTCCTGGGTTTTGTTGACTTGGCTTTAAAGAATGGTATAATCTGTATTAAGAAATTCTTTTATCAATTTGTTGAAACGAGTCATTATTCATGGATATTCTGAAATGCAAAGCGTTTATAACTGCCGCGGATGAAGGGAGCTTTACCGCGGCAGGAAAAATCATGGGCTATACGCCATCAGGTATCAGCCAGCTAGTGGCTGCCATGGAAAAGGAATTCGGCTTCTCGCTTCTGATGCGCAAGAGCAACGGAGTGGTCCTGACCAGCGAAGGCGAATATATCTATCCATTTGTCATGGAGTACATTGAAAAGGAAGCTGCTGTATATAAGGCTGCCACCGAGCTCTCGGGGATGTATAAAGGCAATGTAATGATCGCCGCATATTCCAGCATCGCAGCGCAGGTGCTCCCTCAGATCATTAAGGATTTCACCGACCTGCATCCTTCCATCAATATTCAGATAGAAGAAGCCACCAAGAATAAGATCGACAAAATGGTCACCTCCGGCAAGGCTGACCTTTCGTTCTCATCACGGCTCTCAAACAAATCCTTTGTATGGATACCTTTTACCGAGGACCGCATGGTAGCCGTTCTCCCAAGGAATCACCGGGACGCAGGGGCCGAGACATACCCTATCGAGAAGTGTAAAAAAGAAAACCTCATCATGCCGAGCGAGGGAGATGACGCGGATGTAAGGGAGCTCTTCAAACGTCACGGGATCTTCCCTAATGTGCGGCTAACCACTCTCGAGAACTATACAGCCATAAACATGGTCGAAAAGGGACTGGGCATAGGCATTATGAACGAAGGCATAACCAGGAACTGGAGGACCGGGACCGTCATCATACCTGTGGATCCTCCGAGCAGCATAGAGATAGGCATTTCCCTGCCTTCACTTGAAGACGCGGCTCCAGCGGTCAGGGAATTCGTTCTGTTCGCTGCTGAACAACTGAACGCAAAAATACCGGAGTAATATCCGGTATTTTTTCCATATGTCTTCATGTCTCCCGGATCCCGGGAGATTTTTTTATCCGAGTCCTATCGCGATCCCGATCAGCCTCACGGCAAGCGCGGCGACCCAGGCGATGGCGCACTGACAAAGCACTACGTAAAGCGCCCAGCCGCTTCCCAGTTCTCTCCTTATGGCTGCCACGGCTGCCACACAAGGTGTGTACAGCAGGCTGAACACCAGCATTGAAGCTGCGGCGAGCGATGAGAGAGCAGACGCTACGCCTCCGGCAAAGAGCACGTTCATGGTCGCCACGACACTCTCCTTGGCCATGAATCCGCTTATGAGGGCCGTAACTATGCGCCAGTCTCCGAGGCCCACAGGCTTGAATACAGGGGCCAGAACGCCGGCTATGGCTGCCAGCATCGAGCTCTGCGCGTCATCCACCATGTTGAACCCGAAGTCAAAGCTCTGCAGGAACCAGACGACTATCGTCGCGATAAGGATCACTGAGAACGCTCTCTGCAGGAAGTCCTTTGACTTGTCCCAGATGAGGTGGCCTACGTTCTTGGCAGAAGGGAGCCTGTAGTTAGGAAGCTCCATAACCAGAGGCACCGCCTCTCCTTTGAATACCGTCTTCTTCATGACTATGGCTGACAGTATTCCCGTCACTACACCGAGAAGGTACAGCGCCGTCACTATCCACCATCCTCTTCCCGGGAAAAATGCCGCCACAAAGAATCCGTATATCGGGAGTTTGGCCGTACAGGACATGAACGGCGTGAGCAATATGGTCATGCGCCTGTCTCTTGAGCTCGGCAGCGTGCGTGTCGCCATTACAGCAGGCACAGTACAGCCGAATCCAATCAGCATAGGCACTATGCTTCGTCCGGAAAGGCCTATCCTTCTGAGAGGCTTGTCCATTACGAATGCGACTCTCGCGATATATCCGCTGTCTTCCAGAAGCGACAGGAAGAAGAACATCGTAACGATTATAGGCAGGAAGCTCAGCACGCTTCCGACGCCCTCAAATATGCCATCCATCACCAGACTGCTTATTGCCGGGTTCACGTTTCCGGCCGTCATCGCAGCTTCTGCTGCCGAGCCAAGCGCTCCTATGCCGGCTTCCAGCAGGCCCTGAAGGAACGGTCCTATCACGGCAAATGTCAGGAAGAATACAGCTGCCATGACGGCAATAAATACCGGTATGGCCGTATACTTGCCCGTGAGCACATTGTCGTACCTGCTGCTCCTGATATGCTCCCTGCTCTCGTGAGGGCGGGTTATGCAGCGGTCGCACACTTTATATATGAAAGAGTAGCGCATGTCCGCCATTGCGGCGCTCCTGTCGAGTCCGCGTTCTCTTTCCATCTGGAGTATGAGATGCTCCAGAGTCTCTTTCTCGTTCTGATCGAGTCCCAGCGCCTTAAGTATGAGGTGGTCTCCTTCGACCAGTTTGGCTGCCGCGAAGCGTACTGGGATGCCCTCTCTTTCCGCATGGTCCTCTATGAGATGGCTCACCGCGTGCAGGCAGCGGTGAACTGCCCCTCCGTTTTCAGTGCTGTCGCAGAAGTCCTGTCTCATAGGACCTTCCTGGTATTTCGCGACGTGGATGGCGTGGCTTACAAGCTCGTCTACGCCCTGATTCTGCGCCGCCGAGATCGGCACCACAGGCACGCCCAGCATCTGCTCCATCATGTTGATGTCGACAGACCCGCCGTTGCCGGTCATCTCATCCATCATGTTGAGCGCCACTACCATAGGTATCCCCATCTCCAGCAGCTGCATGGTCAGATACATACTGCGGTCTATGCTTGTCACGTCCAGAATGTTTATGATAGCCTTCGGCTTCTCATGCAGCACGAAATCCCTGGACACTATCTCTTCTCCGGAATATGGCGACATGGAGTATATGCCCGGGAGGTCAGTTATCAGGGTATCCGGATGGCCTTTGATGACCCCGTCCTTGCGGTCTACCGTTACGCCCGGGAAATTGCCCACATGCTGGTTAGAGCCGGTGAGCTGATTGAAGAGCGTGGTCTTGCCGCTGTTCTGATTGCCCACGAGCGCGAATGTCAGAGTCGTGCCTTCAGGCAGAGGATCTTCGCCCTCCTTCTCGTGGTACCTTCCCTCTTCACCGAGACCCGGGTGCTCTGTCACATCATCGGGACCATGTTCCGTGTTATCTTTCCTGACTTCATCGTCTGTCAGGAGTATCTCTATATTCTCCGCGTCGGACAGGCGCAGGGTCAGTTCATACCCGTGTATGCGAAGCTCCATGGGATCGCCCATCGGAGCAAACTTAATAAGCTTGACATGCGCGCCGGGAATGACGCCCATGTCAAGCAGATGCTGGCGAAGTGCTCCCTCGCCTCCTACAGATTCAATATATGCCGATTGTTCCGGCTTCAGTTCGCTTAGTTTTTTTAGTTTCATTACATGCTCAGAACGTCTATGCTCTTGTAAAGATCATAGTCTGTTCCTCTTGGCATTTCGAGAGCTTCCGCAATATCGAAGTCTACGATGTGCCCCTCTCTTTCTCCTATCGCTCTGTTCTTGATGCCGGCCCGGATGAGTTCTATGGCCCGCATGCCGCACTGAGTCGCGAGTATCCTGTCGCGGAATGTCGGCGAACCGCCGCGCTGCAGGTATGATAGAACTATTACCTTTACATCTCTGCTGGTGTTCTCCTTGAGTTTCGCTACCAGCTCATCGGTTTTTACAGAAACGCCTTCAGCTCTAATGATGGTATTATGGAGTTTGCCGGATGTGATGCCGTCATTTACCTTCTTGCAGATCTCATCCAGGTCGCAGTCTATCTCCGGCATCATCACGATCTCCGCTCCGCCGGAAACCCCTGCGTAAAGAGCGATATCTCCGCAATGGCGGCCCATCACCTCTATGATGCATGTCCTCTCATGCGCCGAGCTGGTGTCTCTTATGCGCGAGATAGCATCCAGCACGGTGTTGATGGCGGTATCGAAGCCTATCGTGTTATCGGTATAGGACAGGTCGTTGTCGATGGTGCCCGGCAGTCCGTATACATTGACTCCGAACTTTTCTGACAGCACCTTAGCTCCCGTAAGAGAACCGTTTCCGCCTATGACGACAAGAGCTTCGATCTTGTATTTCTTCAGGGTCTCATAGGCTTTGGCCATGCCCTCTTCTGTCTCGAATTCTTTGCTTCTGGCCGTCTTGAGGATGGTTCCGCCGCGCTGCAGGATATCTCCCACCGAACGTCTGTAGAGTCTCTCAACGTCTCCTTCGATGAGTCCCTCATAACCTCTCTTTATGCCGTAGACTTCCATATCGTAGTAAATGGCATATCTGACGACAGCCCTGATGGCCGCGTTCATTCCCGGCGAATCCCCGCCGCTTGTAAGAACTCCTATCTTCTTCATGTCTGTCTCCCAGTTTGTCCCATGATAACAGCCATTACGGGCTGCAGCTTGTCTGTTAATTATACTCTATTATGCGCGGGAGCGGAAGACGGCCTTCATGATCTCGTGATAAGCAACATAGAGCACGCCGGCGATCGGCCATACGATCCATGTAAAATCCCATCTGTTAGTTACGAAGCTCCAGCCGAGGTATACCGCCAACGCGATGGTCCAGTATACGCCGTCATACTTTCCGGCTCTTTTGTTGAGTCTGGTGTAGTCCCCTTCCTCAAGCAGCTTGTCGTAACCTCCGTGACGTATGCTTGTGAGCACGATCATTTTGACCCCGATGGCTATCGTTACCAGCATGGCGTCCACTCCGACTATCGGAAGCACGTCTGTGTTATTGGTGTATTTCGTCATCGCGAGGATGAGCATCGGAACTGCGGCAACGACGCAGAGCATGATCCCTACTATGAGCAGGCGGCTGTGCCTCTCAGCGTATTCCGCGCGTCGCTCCTTTGCCATTCCGCTGACACCGTAAGCCGTATCTATATCCATGTCTTCGAGAAACTCGTACTGCTTGCCTCTGAGGCTTGTCATCAGGAACATCGCTACCGCTCCTGCTACGATGAGCAGCAGTATCACGACGCCCATCATTCCGGCGACATCTTCGCTAAGCGAGATCTTCTCCGCTTCCGCGAGGCCGCCGAGAAGGATCAAAAGGACCGGTGAAAGTATGCAGAGCATCACGCCTGTCGAAATGCTGACTGCCGCCTTTTCATTGAATTCGAGGAACGCGCTGGCTTCTTCAAGCGAGACCTGTCTTACTGTCTCCTCGAGACCGTTGTCCACCGGCGGAACATCCGGCGGTGTCGCCACTTCGATATCATCTCTCAGAAGATAGTCTGTGCTTACCCCGAAGACCTCAGCCATCTGGATTATCTTCTTCATGTCAGGAACTGCCTGCGCCCCTTCCCACTTGGATACCGACTGTCTCGATACTCCGAGCCTGTCCGCGAGTTCTTCCTGTGACCAGCCGTTTTTCTTTCTGTTCTCGATGATCTTGTCTGCTAATATCATTTGTATGCCTCCTGTTGCTGATGCGCTTTCCGCGCCGGTTTGCTTTTGCTTTCTGATGCAAAAGTACTCTTTTGCGCGGTTGCGCACTACCAACTGTGCTTTTCAATCTGTCAACCGGCGGTTGCAAATGCCTGAAAAACCGCTTTTTCATTTACTCTGCGCGGTGTTTTGCCATGTCCACGTTGCCGTTCTTCTTAAAAGTCACTCCCTCAGCCTCGAGGAGTTCGCGCTGTTCCGGCCAGCCCGGCACTGTACGTCCGGCGCTGTTCACGACTCTGTGACACGGGTGGTCGCCGTATCTGTCCGCCATGCTCATTATCTTCCCTATCAGGCGTGAGTTCTTCGGGCGTCCCAGGATGGCGGCTATCTGTCCGTAAGACATGACCTTGCCCGGAGGTATGCTGTCGGCTATCGCATAGACTTCGCGCATGAGTTTTTCATTCATCGGCTTTGCCGCGCCCGATGTCAGCCTGAAGCTCTCTTCAACCAGGTCCATGACGTCCCTGTCATCCAGAGTGTCGTCCAGCGTGACGGATATCCACTTTTTGTGGTTCATATGATACGCGGGGTATATGCCTCTTATCTTATGCAGGACCGCAGCCTTGTTTTCATCCGCCTTGAGATTCATCACGTCTATCGCCTCTTCATCCGCGGTCCTGTCAAGCAGCCTCCTGTCTATGTTCATGATAAGGCCGAACCATTTACTGTTTCCGCCATGTCTGAACACTCCGGAAGCTCCGTGTTTTTCGTCTTCCCATGGGAAATCAGGCTCCACTCCGTATCTTTCGAGTATGGCGGCGGCGATGCGGTTGCTCTGGTCCGAAGCAAAGGTGACGTCTGTGCAGCACTTGTCCGCGATGTCCCGCAGAAGCTCCTCATACGCTTCCCTGACCGAGCCGACAAACGCACCCGCATAGTTAGGCATGCGAAGCGGGATGTACTCCTCGCCCATCATGTTGTCCATTACTCTGCCGGTCACCGTGCCGTTCTCGTACACTCTGATCTCGGCAGTAAAATCGCCGTCCGGAAAGTCCTTTGACAGCGAATAGCATGCGTCTTTATTTATGAATCCGTAGTCAGCCATGCGTTTCGTATTGAAGCGCTTCCGGCTGAACACCTTCTGTTCTATAGTCATTTCCCGGTCCGTCTTATCTTATCCGCAAAGTCTTCAGATAGTCCTTCTGCTCAGGAGTGATCCTGTAGCTCTCGACCGCCTTCTGTATCGTCTTGTTGTGCGTCCATTTGTCCAGGCGCTTTTCCTCTATGTACGGGATCACGGCATCATACTGTTTCGCCAGCGCCGTCGCGAAGTACCAGGCCCGCATCATGTTGACATAGTACTCGTCCGATTCGATGGCGGCCGCCATCTCCGGGTACGCGGGGTCGAAATCCTCATCCAGAAAATGTTCCATCAGCATTCCCGCGGCAAAGCGAAGCGTGTATGTTTTATCCGACTTCAGCCACTCCCTGATGTGGCGGAGAAGGTCTTCCCTGTTTTTTTTGAACACCTTAGGCGACAGCTGGTCGCATGTCGCCCAGTTGTCGATATATGGCAGGAAGCGTTCGACCTGAGCCATGCATGTTTCATAGTCCTTAGTCAGCGAAATGATGAACGCGTGCAGCTGGTTCTCATCGAACCACCTGTGAGGAAGCGCCTCGAGGAACTTGCCCACGTCCGGCTCCTTCGCCATCTCTTTTGCAAGTTTCCTGAGTTCAGGCGTGCGTATGCCGATCATCGTTTCCGGATCTATATTCGGTATAAGTTTTGCCTGAAAGTCCCTGTACTTTATGTCCTGCAGTTCAAAGAGCCTCAGGTCATTGGCATTCATGACCCTGAAACCGTTCCCGATCAGAAGAGAGGCAAACACTCCGTTGCCTTCGATGATCTTTCCCGAGAAGGTCCCGTCGTAAATGTGCCCCACACCGCAGCTTGGGCTGCGCGGCTGAAGGACAGCAAGGTCGATTTCCTTTTCTTTCGCAAGCTTCAGGCACTTCTCCGCGCCTTCTCTGAACTCCCTGTCTTTGTTCTCGCCTGACCTGTTCATGACCGTGCCGTTCACGATCTCGCACGGGATGCGCGGAGCCAGAAGGCCGCCGGCCATTTCAGGACATACCGGTATCACCTCGTGCCCCTCAGTGAAAGCGATGACCTTTTCGCTGTAGTTATCGCCGCCGTCATATTTGCATTTCTGCCCAAGCAGGCAGGCGCTGACCATGATCTTCATTTCAACTCCTTATGGCTGACCATGCTTCGATCAGCTTCTCGAGCGTCCACTGCGCGTTGGCCGGGCTCGTAGAAGGCAGGCATACCGCCCCGCGTCCGGTCCGCGGTTCTATGTACTTCCGGTACAGTTCGTGCGACTTGCGGCCGTTGCAGTATATCCTCTCTATATTGCAGTTATCCAGGATTATCCCTATATCATTGGCGCGCGCGTTCCTGATGCTGGAATCGGACGAGCCGGTGATCTCGCAGCTCGCTATCGAATCCCACAGCGCCAGTCCGCTGCCGAGTATCAGCTGTTTCTTCTCTTCTATGCTCTGCGGCACAGACTGATCGAATACCGCGGCTACAACCTTCCAGAACCTGTTCTGCGGATGTCCGTAAAAGAAGTTCTGTTCTCTCGACTTCACAGACGGAAAAGAGCCGAGTATGAGCACCCGGCTGTTATCGTCATATAAAGGACCGAAAGGATGGTTCAAACGCGTTTTCATTGTTTCCAAATCAATTATACACTGTTTCCTTCCATTGTATGAAACGAAAAAGCCCCGGTTTCGGGGCAATCAGAAACGTTTTTTATACGCGGAACAGTCCGTGTCTGTTGCAGTAGGCATAGAGTGTTTTGACTCTGTCGATCTTGAATCTTGCCTCTGCGCTTCCTTCAGGATAGAGCTTTACAAGCTGCACTCCGAAATCGGATACCGCTGCCAGAAATGATATGTAATGCTCTTTCGTCATCGGGTGATCGATGGAAACAAAATACTCGTCTTCAGCGATCTCCTTGCTAATAGCATGCTCCTCATCCGCGGGTTCGGCCTCGAGCGGTGGAAGAGTTATGCCGCAGCAGCTCACTACTGTCTCTCCTGTCGCTATGATGACATTTCCGCAGACCGGGCAGACATAGAACTTGCCTCTCGCCATTTTGAAAGAGCGATTTGTGTTTCTGATATCCTCACCTGACAGCAGTTCTATAACGGATATATCCAGCGCTTTAGCCAGCGGCTCAAGCAGGCTTATGTCAGGAAATCCCTGTCCTGTCTCCCACTTGCTCACCGCCTTGCCGCTGACATGGATCATGTCAGCCAGCTCTTCCTGTGTTATCTTTTTCTTTTCACGGAGTCTTCGTATCACTGCTCCGGTAACATATCTGTCCATGGTCATTACCTCCTTGCGGCACTAAATTATCACATATGCCGCAGGGGCACTACCTACGCATCGTGGAGTCTATCCCAAAGTCCATTCTTATCTGTCCCGAGTCCTGTTCTCTGATCAGCCGTACTTGCGGCCTCTCAAGGAATTCAGGGAGCTTTTCGTTATCTGTTATCCATGGCCCGATCTCATTCTTTCCGATCATGACAGGCATCCTGTCATGCACCGGCTTCATGGACTCATTAGCTTCCGTTGTCAGGATAGTGTATCTCGGTACACCCTGCTCTTCACGGTAGAAGCCTGCCATAAAAAGCAACTCGCCCGGCAAAAAGAATCTGAACCTCGCCTTATACGCATCCCATTCATAGAAGCCGCTTGCCGGAATGACGCAGCGGCGGTTCATTATGCTGTCACTGAACATATTCTTTTCTCTTGCCGTCTCAGATCTGGCATTGATGATAAGTCCCTTAGCGTACGGATTATCGAAACCCCACCGCATATTGGCAATGAACAGGTCGTCATCATCACGGCAAATCACCGCAGACGTGTCCGATGGGCGGATATCCCGCCCCGGCGCTATCTGCGGCGGTTCGTTGATCTTGATGGTTTGTGAAGCGATCAGGTCCTCCATCATGTCGCGGATCTGGTCTGCGTAATAGTATCTGCAGCACATTACTCAGAAATGTTCTTTCTGCCGCAGGCAGTGATCAATAGTTTGCATACCTGCTGACGTCTACACTGCTTATCCCGGTTATCGACGCGTTTCCATCGAGGTCTTCATATACGATCACGACCTGGATGCTTTCGGCCGGCTCTGCGGTCACAAGCTTGCTGTGGCAGAGAAACGCATAATTCGTTCCTGCGACGACCTGCGTTCCCAGCAGAGCCATTGGTGTCAGATCGTTTCCGGTAAAACCTTCCATGGCTTTGTTGAATGCGCTTTCTGCCTCTTCCGGGATCTCAGCTGCCGTGATCTGTTCCGGCATCTGCCATCCGCCCGCCAGAGGCGTTGCTTCCGTGTTTTCTTCAGCTGCTTCGTCTCCGGTGTTGTAGTCTGCGATGCTGAATTCCTCCGAACTCAGAAGTTCGGCATTGCCTTCAAGGTCTTCATAGACAGTAAACACCATAAGTCCGGCAGGAGCGTTTTCATCTGCGTAAGTGACTCTGAACAGCACGGCGTAGTTTGTCCCCGATACGACCTGCCTGCCGATATACGCTACCGGCGTCACTTCGTTATAGCTTCCGGTCAGAGTCTCCATTGCCTTGCCGAAAACCGCCTGTACTTCTTCAGGCAGTTCGACAGCGGAATTCTCCGCTACAGCCCAGCCGCCGTCAAGCGTTCCGGTCCCGCTGTCCTCAGCTTCATCCGATGTATCAGCAGGTTCTGACTCCACGGCCTGCTCTTTGCTCCCGCAGGCGCCGAGACCGAGCATGCTTACCAGAAGCACCGCCATGAGCATATATATAATAGTCTTTTTCATTTCCCGGCTACTCCTTTCTGTGATAACACCTTACATATATAAAGTGTTTACAACAGATCAAAGTGTTGCGTGTTTTGCGTCAGGTTTTTTATTGTTTCGGCATTTTATCTGCTCTCTGCTTATCATTTGACAAGTATTTCACCTTCATCTTCGACGCAGATCCATCCGGATTCTATTCTCATCCAGTTGCCGTCCATTCCCTGACAGGTAACTACGCTTCCCTTTTCCAGCAGAGCATCCTTTGTCGTTTTGCTGTTTACGGATTGAGCATAGTCTTCAGGCGCCAGTTCCTTTCTCTCAAGGATCCTGTATTCTTTGCCCGGACCCGCTCTGACTCTGAGATTTGTCTGTACAGTATATGAATACCCTACACGGTATCTGGAATCCTCCACGATCTGGCTGTCATCCGTCTGGTCCTGCTCCTCTTCGATTTGGCTGTCATTCGCCTGTTCCTCTTCGGTCTGGCTGCCATCTGGCTGGTTCTGATCTTCATCAGTTTTATTCTGAGCTGTATCATCAGTGCCTTGTTCAGTATTCTGACCGCCCGTATCGACCGGGGCAGGAGGTTTCCTGAAGTACAGGAGCGCTCCGATGATCGCCGCGACAACAACCAGAGTTATCGCAACTGTTTTGATAACGATCTGTGTTTTTTTTGCATCAGCAGAAGGTCCGCGGCTCTTCCTTTCAGGCTCACTGAATACAGCGCCTCCCACATATGCGTTATTGACAGGCTCTTCTTTTGTAAGGTTTTTTATATATGCTGTCTTCCTGGAATCATCCTCAGCCGGGTCAGCAACGTCCGGATTCTTACCGCAGTACCTGCAGAATACAGCATTGTCGCTTATTTGCTTTCCGCAGTGGATACAATACTTAGCCATCTCTTTTCTCGATTCTGATCTTAGGAACTGATAAAACTATACCTTCATGACCGGTAACATGCTCTGATCCTATTTGCTTTGCCATTTCTCGATAGCCAGGTCTCCCATGCTCTGCAGGTCCTGTACCAGCGCGCCCAGCTCCATCAGCATAATGTCCGTATCCGGTGTCGGCATGCTGGCAATGGCAAGCAATGCCGAATTGCCGATAAAGGATTTTGGCCCTTCGCCCACCACGATCGGAGAGATCTGAACATCTTTTGCGTATACCGCGATCAGAAATGCTGTCCGGATGCCCAGAAATATCATCAGCGCTCCTATGGCTAAGAAAACCAGGCCGGCTCCAACGCCAAGGCTGTATGACGTCATAGCGTAAAGACCCATCAGCGCTAACAGACCTCCTATTATTACTAAAGGCAGGATCACATTTCTGCCTTTGTAGCATGTAAGGCCCGAGACGGAGGAAAGAGTTACTTCCTGATCGAGACGGCTTCCGCCTCCCGCCGCATTGAACATCAGCCTTTTATTAGTAACCGTCAGATAGCCTTTAGCGCCCTTGACGTTGGCGCAATTGTACTTTCTTATAACTACCTCTCCCTCTGCAAGCACAGGGTCCATGACGGCGCTGTCCTGAACAGGGGCGCTCCATGCCGGCTTTGGAATATGCAGATTCGGCTCATTCAAAGATGGTATCCTGATCCTTTCCGTGACCCCCTTTATGGCTGACGCAACGGAATCATCAGGTCCCTTCGCTATCGCCATGCCGCAATTCGGACAGAAATCCCCATTACCGTTAATTTCCTTACCACAGTACTCACAAAACATTCTCGTTCCTCCTTTTAGCGTAATGAATTATATTCGTTGAATCTAAACACAAACGGTTCTCCGGTAATCGTGGAAACGATCGCTTCACCTATTCTCAGGTTGTTTATATCTGAATCCTCAACTACATAAGCTTCCCTTAGCTGTTCCGAGATCCCCTGTGTCTGGATACTTGACATAAATGTCTGCTTCTTTATATTCCTTCCGGACAGATTTTTTATGAACTCTCTTGACAGACCGTCATTTATCCGGAAAGCATACGTCGTCCCAAACCCCGACAGCATGCTTCTGCCTTTATCCTCGCCATAAGCCGCCAGCACCTGGTTTATATTCTGTATTCCAACAAAGAATTTAGCCCCAAGGCTTCTTCCGAAATTGATGCCGTCATCAATATGGTTGAGTTCCGGCAGAAGTCTGAACTCATCTATAAAGAAATACACATTGCCTTCCTTTTCGTTTCTTGAAAGCGTTTCCTTTATGGCTAAATCTATAAGGAGTCTGTAGATCGGCGTCAGAATAGACCCTATACTCAGATCATACTCAACAAATACGACTTTGCCTCCTTTATTTTTGACGATCTCCCGCATCGAAACCGTCCCTTTTTTGCTGAAGTTGCCGACAAATATCTCTCTGATCATCTGCTGGAGTTCGGCCATGACGCCTAAGGTCTGACCGGCCTTAGGATCGTAGATGTATGATTTCATCGCTTTCAGATCGCTATGCTGGTCAAGCACCTGCATCATGAGTTCAGGCGTCATCATGTTGAGGTAAGCTCTCAGCGATTTGTTATTCCTTTTTTCTTTCAGGGAATCCGTCCTCAGCATATGCATCATCAATGCAAAGAAGAGGTCCTTCGCGGCATTCGGGAAAAATGGCTGCGTTGTGTTTTTTATTTTTTCCGCAAACAAGGTGTTTGCTATTTCCAGCACGTTTTCCTCGACCCGGCTGTCAGCGGATACCTCATTGAATATATTCCAGTAGTTCAGGCCGTTGCTTCCGGTCGCGCGTTCATCATTGCTTATAACGATATCGCCGGGTTCATAGAACTCCCTGTAATAGTCTCCCTTAGTATCAAATATGACTATGACATCCTTATCCGTCAGTGTTCCCCTGGTGTTCCGGATAAAAAGATCCATGGCATTTGTTTTTCCTGTTCCTATCCCGCCGAGAAACAGCATGTGCCTCGACAGGATCGACTCGCCTATCGGTATGGCTATGCCCTCGCCTCTTATGTTCTTTCCGGGCATCATATACAGCGGCCTGGCCTCTCTGTGCATGCATACATCTGCCAGCCTGTCCCCGAAAATCGGGACCTCAGAGTTGATACTTATTGATTGAGCCAATGTAACACCTTCCTGTCTGTCCTGGATCAGTAACTATATGACTGATTCTCTTCACTGCTTTCCTCTTCGGAAGCAGTTTCATCCGCGCCCTCTGCGAGATCGGAGGCCTGTTCTTCCTGCTCTGTATTTTCCTCTGCCGGAGACTCCTCCGCGCCTTCTGTCAGGTCAGCGGCCTGCTCTTCCTGCTCTGTGTTTTCTTCTGCCGGGGACTCCTCCGCGCCTTCCGTCAGATCGGCGGCCTGCTCTTCCTGCTCGGCATTTTCTTCTGCAGGAGATTCATCCGCGCCTTCTGCGAGATCGGAGGCCTGTTCTTCCTGCTCGGCATTTTCTTCTGCAGGAGACTCGTCCGCGCCTTCTGTCAAATCGTCAGCCTTTTCCTCCGGCTCAGCGTTTTCTTCAGTCGCCTGATAATCCTCCCACAGATCGGAAGTCGTTTTTCCGGCTGCGTCTTCCCTGCTGTTGCAATAATCGGAAAAAGCCCTGCAATCGTCGGTAATACCGGCTGCTTTTTCGTGATTATGGATCTCCCCGTAGCCCGGATGGATATCTTCCGGTACAGCGACAGCTTCTCCGTCGCCGCCTACATGATGATGGATAAGCGACTGGCCCCGGTACGGTTCCCACTCCGGGATCTCTTTTACCATTTTGGCATCTACAACAGGAGCTTCATTGCTGTCGATACGCAGGGCATTTTTTTTGCTTATCATTTCCGGATGTTCGGCCTTAAGCTTGCTGAAATAATAATTCGAATCTCTCAGCCAGCCCTGAGAATTTGTCTTGCTCATGCCCTGTCCTCTGAATGGCATTTCAACATTCAGAGAGTCTCTCTGCCTTAGGGTATATGCCGCGCCTGTTTTTTTGGTGTAGTGGATCTGATCCAGTTCCGCCTGTGAGACTCTGTTATAAGCAAGTATCCTCATTATATGACAGCCTCCATCAAGCCGATCGTCTCTGTCAGAGTATTACTGCACAGGTGCCTGTCTCCGGTTTCGCAATCATATATAAACAGCGACATGTCATCCTGATCGCAGACCAGGATCAGTCCGTCATTCCCCGATATCCTGCAATACGCGAGCACCGCGTTATTCTCTCCGGGGAAGATCTCCTTCCCGCGCGCTAACGCAAATTCAGCGCTTCTGACCGCTTCATCCATGTTGATGACATGAGGGAAGTAATAGCTTGTATTATTCAGCCGGCCCCTTAATTCACAATAATAATAGGAGCTGTAGAAATCAGTTAGTTCGGCGCTCAGTCCCTCTATTCCGATTCTTTCTGCCTCGGAGTATGCCCACTGTATTTCTTCATCCTCGTCAGGCTCTCCTACATACAGTGAAGGATCCGCATTCTGATCGTATGGAACAGTCGGCAGGGTGCCAAATGCATCCATATACAGTTTTTTCTGTTTCTCAAAGAAAGCTTCCATTGCTTCTTTTATTGTCATATAACAACCTCTCTGATACTGTGATCTTCTTATTCAGCGACTCCTGAGTGTTGATCCTCTATACTAATAATAACATTTTTTCTTTCCCTATTATCATTCTCGCTTAATAATCCTTGTCATTCATCTTTTTCTTTGCATGGCGATCCCAACACCCATACCGGCAAGCGATATGAGCGCTCCATAAAGGATCATCGAAAACTCCGGCGTGTTGATCTTATTGAACGCTATATTATTCGCCAGACTGAAAGTCAGGTATTCCGCGAGCATGTACATGATGCCGAAGGCAGCGCATATGCCCCACTTATACCTGCCCCAGTAGTCGTTCCTGCCGATAAGGAACGACGCGGTCAGGATCAGCGCCGGCTGGATGATCCAGAGGAACAGGATCGAGTAGCCCATGGCGTCAGCGTCGCCGGATACCCAGAAGACCCCTATTGCCAGAGCCCACCCGGCTATATATGCGAGAATAAGTTTTGTTTTGCTCATTTGCATTTTGCGCTTCTCCTTGACTGATCGTAATACTGTCTGTCCTGATGTCATTGGCCCGCGATCTGTTCAAGGAACTCTTTTGCTTCAGCTGCTCCTCCGCAGGCCTTGAAGCTCTCCGAAACACGCAGGGCGGCTTCCTTATACCGCGGCTCACGGATGACCTTGGTCAGCGCGTCCAGGACGTCCTCTTCGGATATCGATCCGAGCCTGACTCCGGCGCCGAGTTCTTCTGTTCTCTTTGCCACGGCATCCTGTTCCGGCGTCTGCGGGAAGAGCACCAGCGGGACCCCGAAGTACAGACCTTCAGAGGCTGAGTTCATGCCGCAGTGAGTTATGAACGCGTCTGCTATCGACAGCACTGCCATCTGATCTACCGACTCGTATATCTGTATGTTCCCCGGCAGATCGTCAAAGTGATCGGTATTCGTTCCCATGGAGATGATCACCTGCCAGCCGGTCGCCGCAAGCACATTGATGCAGTTGCGGTAGAACTCTCTGTTCTGGTTGATCGTTCCCATTGATATATATATGGTCTTGTCCGCTGTTTTTTCGACCGGCGCGGTGACCGGCCTTATGGACGGGCCGATGAAGTGATACCTGTCAGAAAACGTGTCCGAGCAAGGCTGGAAATATTTCGATGTATACACAATGGTATTGGTATCGTTGTCGTTCTGAACTATGTCCAGAAGGCTTTTCACCGGGTATCCCTTTTTGCGGAGACGGTCCAGCTGCTTGTTTATGCGAGGCATGGCTATCAGCATCCTGGCAATATCCCATGCGCTCTCCTGCATATATTTAGCCGAATAGCGGTTGAAAGCAAATGTAGTTGTCGAAGATACATACGGCAGCCCGTGCTTCATTGCCGCGAGTTTGCCCCAGAAGGCTACGGAATCCGATACGATAACATCAGGTCTGATCTCCCCTATTACACGGGTCGTCATCTCGTCGAGCGCCAGAGTCGATGAAACAAGGAGTTCTGTCGCAAACACCTTGTCTTTGCCGACACGGTCCGCGTTCTCCTTGTCTTCCATCTCAAAGTCATAGCCGTCGCAAGCTATAAAAGCCGCTCCGGCTTTCTCTATCTTCTCTCTGAATTGCTCAAATGAAAAATACCATACCTGATGCCCGGCATCGGTAAGGGCCTTAACGAGTCCCAGGGTCGGATTGGTATGTCCATGCGCCGGTATGCAAAACCACGCTATCTTCATTCAGTACTCTCCTTTATCTCTGAAAACGCAGACACGGATCATGGATGTCTTCATCGGGGTCTTCGTCTTCAATTTCATGCCGCGCGCAGAACTCCATGTTGATGTCGCGGATCTCTTTTTTGCCATCGATGTAATCCCGGTACATCTCCGCGAGCCCCGCCGCGCAGCCGTCGCAAGCGCCGTCGATATTCCCGATAGATTCCGCAACTATCTTTTCGCGTTCTTCTCTGGTCGTATCTTTGATAAGGATCGAATCCATGCTGTCACCTTTGGTTTTCCACTACATGCCGGCTTTCTTACCACCGCGCTTCACCTTCAGTTCCTGATCATTGCCGTTAAAAAAGTATTCATCGGCTGTTTTCTTTGCGTCTAAAAGCGGCAAGCCGGTGAGTTCCACGATATCTTTTATTGTTTCGATAATGTTGTCCCGGCCGTTTTTTTCCGCCAGCTCGCTTACACGGACCGTTTCGCCCGTCTCATCCTTGTCCTCAAGGATCTCATATATCACGAATCCGCCCTTGCGGCTGCATCCGGTGTCCCACAGTTCCCTGAGATCTATCCATTTCCAGCTGCTGTATGTCACGGTCTTGACCAGGAAACCGTCATCGCTTTCGTCATAGCCGTTGATCAGGAACCAGTGCCATTCATAATCGCGCAGAGCTTTGTTTTGATGGTTCAACATGAGGGTAGGTATCGGGTAGCCTGCATCGATCTGTTCTCTGACTATGCTGACCGCATCTTCATATGGCTCGTCCCCGCTGAAGATATACATGTCTATATTCTCAACGCGGCGCATCTCCAGATATTTATTATATCCCTTTATATACAGTTCCGGAGAATCTATGCCGGACAGCCTTGGCTTCAGATAGGGTTCCATCAGATGCGCGAACCCCACATAGTTTTCCTTTGTGACTGTCGTCACCTTGCCGAAGGCAAACGGATATATTCTTTCGACGTCTTTATGCATCGCAAGATAAAGGCTCATGTCACATGCTGTCTCAACAGCGCAGCCGCCTTTGCGCATCATGAAGGACCGGAACCATTCCTGGTTGCCGCCATATGAGTCGCCTATGTAAAAATGTTCAAGTTCTTTCTTCATAATTATTCACAGAGCGAGGTTGCTGATTTGTGAAGTATTCTCGCTGAAAACCTTTGACCCGGATGCCGGCTTACTCCTTTTCGTGGCAGTCGTATGAAACGTATGGCGGGTTTTCGCCCCGCTCCCTGGCCGGCAGATATCTTTCCCAGAAATCCCTGAACAGCCTGAATATCTCTTTGTGGCGCGCCACTATTATGAATATGGTGATCAGCACGTAAACGGCCGAAAGGATATCCGTGAACGCCCACAGCACGTCGGCCTCAATATTGTAAAAGATGACGCATGGCACCATGTAGTAGACCATGTAGATCGGCATCATCTTTTTGTTTCTTTCTGTGTCGCCGAAAGCGTAGTTGACCGACTTTTCGCATGTGTAGTACATGCCTATGATGGTGGTCCAGGCGAACACGGTGATGGCGATCGCGGTCAGCTTGCCTCCGATGCCGCCATAAGCATTGGCGAACGCGATGGTGGTCAGTGCTCCTGAAGTGGCGTCGCTGGTGTAGTACGAGCCGGTCATTATGATAGTGAAAGCGGTCACCGCGCAGATGATGAAGGTATCGAGGAACACCTCGCCCCATCCCCAGAGCGACTGTCTCACAGGGTGATCTGTCCTCGCGGAAGCATGGGCTATCATGCCGTAGCCCGTGCCGGCGTCGTTGGAATAGATGCCTCTTGCCACGCCAAACTGTATGGCGTCTCTGACCGTTGCTCCGGCAAATCCTCCCGCTGCGGCGACAGGGCTGAATGCGCTCTTGAAAATGAGGGCTACGACAGACGGTATCTCCCTCCAGTTGATGATGATCACTCCGAGGCCCATAAGGATGTACAGGACAGCCATGACAGGAACTGCTTTAGACATCACTCCGGATATCCTCTTGAGCCCGCCCCAGATGGTGATCATGCATGTGACTCCGACGATGATGACTGTGACCAGGCTCGGCAGCCCGAACGCTTCTTTCATCGAACTGGTGACGGCCTCTGTCTGCACGCAGCATGTCCACGGGCCGAACACGAAGCAGAACACGGCGAGCACCACGGCACCTTTTTTCCAGCCGAACGCGTTTTTCAGCACGAACGATCTGTCACAAACATACTCATTCATCGACTCTTTGTAATGCTCGCGGTAGCGCTGCCCGATGATGATCTCGCAGGCCTTGGTAGACATGCCGAAGAACGCTGAAATCCACATCCAGACAAGAGCTCCGGGCCCGCCGCTCACTATGGCAGTAGCCACGCCGCTGATGTTGCCTGTACCCACGGTGTTTGCCAGCGCGGTGCATGCTGCGCGGAATCCGGATACGGTGCCCTCCCCCTCGCCCGGTGAAAGCATCTTGGCAAATGTATTGCGGAAATTAAAAGCTATTTTGAGCTGATACCTGAATTTGAAACAGACTGAAAGAATTATGCCTGTCGCAAGTATCAGTATCGTCATCCACGATCCCCACATGAAATCGTCGATAGTGTACAGAAAATCAGATACAGAACTCACAAAGTCACCTCCATTTTGAACCTTTTTCTATTTGATCGCTTTTCCATTCGTTACTTTTTGTGACCTTTTACTGCCTGAGGAGTTGGAGGCGTCTTCAGCGCACGCCTTTATAACTGATCGGCGATGCGCCCGACGCGACGTATCTGTCTCTCACCCCGGCGATCCGGCGTATGTCCTCCGCGTCGGTCGTGCAGCATCCCCCGACAGCGGCCGCTCCCGCTTTCATGTACTCAAGAGCATAAGAGCCGAAATCCAGCTGTCCTTCAGGTTTTGTCCATGTCTTGGAAACCGGGTCGTAAATGAGACCGCTGTTAGGATAGACTCCTACAGGCAGATCCGTCGCATTCCTTATCTCGTGGATGAGACTTGTGATGTATTCAGGCTTTGAGCAATTGACACCTATCATTTTGAGCCCCGGATGACCTTCAGAAAGAGCGGCGGCGCAGTCGCGTATGAAGTCGCCTTCGTTGATGCGAAGGCCGTCTCTGCATGAGAAGCTGATCCAGTAATCGATCCCGAGATCTTCGGCGATTCCGGCCTCTATAAGCGCCTCTCCCAGCGAAGGCTGGGTCTCTATGAGAAGTACATCCGCGCCGGCTTCCGCGACGAGCTCCATCCTTCTGCGGTGGAAATCATACAGGACCGCGTCGCTTACCCCGTAATTGCCTTTATATTCCGATCCGTCCGCGAGATATGCCCCGTAAGGACCGATCCCCGCCAGACAGACAGGATAAGCTCTCCCGGCGGCTTCTCCCTCTGCAGCCCACCATTCATCTCTGGCCTCCAGGAATACCTTTACTGAGTCAGCGATGATCTTTTCTGCCTCTTCATGGGAATAGCCGGCGGCAGTCAGCCCCGGTATGGTCGTCTGATAACTGCATGTTATACCGCAGTCAGCTCCCGCGCGGAAATAGTCCAGATGAACCTGCTTCACCAGTTCCGGCTGCTCGGCCATGGCGGCGGCTGTCCACAGACTGCTTTTAGTGTTGGCGCCGAGAGCCTCCAAAGCCGTAGACATCGATCCGTCTATCACCATGATCCCGTTTTTATCCAGAACATCCTGTATCGTTGGTTTTCTCATTGATTTTGCTCCTGTTTGAATTACTGATCTGTCCGCATCATGTGTTTTGACTGCTTCCGGGACTTGTTTACAAGTCGAAAATACTGATTTGTGATTGTTTCTCCGGGAACTCTCTCATATATCTGAAGCATTCATCCGGTGTCGGCATCATACCGTTTTCCATGCAGATCCTTTTATAAATTGCTGTCAGGTCTTTTGCGTTCGGACTGGGCAATTCATATGAATTGCCGTAAGTGCGTATATAGCGCTGCTTCAAGCCGGGAAAATGCTTATCCAGAGCGGCGTAATAGTACTCTCTGTCTCCTTCCCTCAGAGTCAGTCCCATTCCGAAGTCGATGATCCCCTTCACTCCCGTTCTGACACATTCGTTCATTATGGATGTGATGTTCTCCTCAGTATCATTAATGAACGGGAGAATCGGAGTCAGCCAGACAATCGTTGGGATGTCTCTTTCCTGCATCTTCTCAAGCACTTCTATCCTGCGTTTTGTATTGCACACATTAGGTTCAAGTATTCGGCACAAATCATCATCGTAGGTTGTCAGAGTGATCTGAACCACGCACTTTGCGGACCGGTTTATCTCATCAATAAGATCGATATCCTGAAGGATGCGGTCGGATTTGGTCTGGATCGCCGCGCCAAATCCATACTTGTTGATGATTTCAAGACATTTTCTTGTCAGGCGCAGTTCTTCTTCGCAGTGCATGTAAGGATCGGACATCGCTCCGGTCCCGATCATGCATTTTTTCCTCTTGGATCTAAGGGCCTTCTCCAACAGTTCCGGGGCGTTCCGCTTGACCTCGATATCTTCAAAGGGATGCGTGAACTGATAGCACTTGCTCCTGCTGTCACAATAAATACAGCCGTGGGAACATCCACGGTATATATTCATTCCATAATAACCGCCGTTTCCGGTCAGTATTCCTTTAGCGTCGACAAAATGCATGGTATGAGTTTATTTCCGGCCGTTCACCTATCGAATTAATAATACCACCTTATACCAGACAATTCATAATAACGTTTACCATCATTTCTTTTTCCTCCGGTTTAGATTCTGCGATCATGATCGTAAGTGCTACCAGCGTGTAATCAGCAATTCTTTTAGTGCCCTCGACAAACAATGCCTGATTCCTATCCAGGAAGTACAGGAACATAGTCGCAGCGATCCTTTTGTTTCCATCTGAGAAACTATGGTTCTTAGTGACAAAATACAGGAGATTAGCAGCTTTTTCTTCCAATGACGGATACAAATCTTTGCCATCAAAACTCTGATATATTGCTCCTATTGATCCTTTGAATGAGTCATCCTTTTCATTTCCAAACAAATCACTGTCTGATGCGAACTTCATCTTGTCAATTACGCTCCGGCACTCATCATACGTAAGCACATAGGTTGCCTGATTACCTTTCGGCTTGCCCAAGGTCTGATGGTCATAGTCGTCCAGCATATCCAGAGCTGAAGAATAGCTCTCTACCACCGAGAGCACCTGCTGTGCATCCAGTTGGTTCTTTGCCCTCTTCATGATCTGGACAATTTGCCCGAGTTGGCTGATGCGTTTGTCATTCACTGCATAACCTTGCAGAATATACTCTTTCAATACAGAATTAGCCCAACGGCGGAACTCCACGCCACGCTGAGACTTGACACGATATCCGACAGAGATGATTACATCCAGACTGTAAACGGCAACTGGCCTGTCCGAATTTGTAATTTGCAAAAAATGCAAATTGCTTTCTCTCTCAACTTCTCCTTCTTTGAAAACATTGTTGATATGCCTTGAAACAACGGACACGTCTCTGTCAAACAGCTCCACCATTTGTGCCTGTGTCAGCCAGACAGTCTCATCCTGCATCTGCACTTGCAGGGACACTTCATTGTCAGCAGTTTCAAACAATACAATTTCATTCTTTTTCATAGTGTGCCTCCTTTTCACAGTAAATAAAAAAGCCCCGGTTTCCCGAGGCATAAAAAAATCGGAGAGCCCTGTCTCCGATTTGCTTTATCGATGGCTCGATTATAATGGTTTTTTCAGATTATTCAACCGTTTTTCTGTGAAGATTTCATGAGAGCGATACATTCCTTCAGCACCTCTCCTGTGTCTCCGCTTATGCAGATCGACTGGCCTGCGATCTGTTTAGGCGCGTATGCCTCATTGTAATTGAGGCATGCGTAGACTGCGTCAGGATTATCGTATGTCATTGTCCAGAACGGGAACTTGATTATCACAGGGGTATTGCTTCCTACCCCGAGTTCGAGGTATAGCACATGACCCTTCTCATGTTTTCTCAGGAAGTGAGCATAGTTCGCAGAGGCAACATGCCACCCTTCGTCTTCAACAAAACTCTCATCCGCTCTCAGATTGGTCGTCACATTGCTACCGTCATCGGGACACTTTGGTATCAGGTCTGAAGGTATCCTCATCAGAAGGCTGCCGTCTTCAGGGACACGGAATGTTCCGTTTTCATCCTTTATGAAGCCCTGAGCATCCATCGCTTTCATTACCCATTCTTCGTTGTCATAGGTCTTCCGGTTTGATGCTCTCACGCTTTGGAACAGACCATAGTCTCCCTGGGTGTAGAACAGCCTTCTCTTGTCGAATCCGGCTCTCTGGAACTGATGGTCTACATTCGTTGTGATCACGAAATAGTCCTTATCTTTAACAAGTTCAAGCAGATCCCTGTAGACAGGTTTCGGCGCATCGATATAGCGATTGTAGTATATGTGGCGCGCCCACCATGCCCAGAAGGTTTCCGCGTCAGGGAAAGGATAGAATCCTCCGGAATACATATCAGTTATTCCGTATTTCCGGGCAAAGTCAAAGAAGTATCTGTCGAAACGCTCTCCGCTGTATGTAAAGCCTGCAGAGGTCGAGAGTCCGGCTCCTGCTCCGATGATGATCGCATCTGCTGTATTTATCTCTTCTCTGAGTCTGGCGATTTCCGCTGCTCTGTCGCCGATTCCATAGTAAACACCACCGCGAAATCTGCTGATCCCTGCAGAGCCTTTCCTTATGCTTTCAAGATAACCATTCGGCCTTGTTTCCTTAGATACGTCAATTATTCTCATCAATAATCACCTCTGTATTGCTTTAGTCACAGACCGGTCCGGGTGAGTTTTACTACGGACTCGATGTGTGTGGTCCATGGGAACTGGTCGACCGGGGTCGCTTCGATGAATTCATAGCCGTTTGCGGTCAGGTATTTGACATCGCGGGCGAGGGTGCCGGGATCGCAGGAGACGTAGACGACGCGATCGGGCTGCGCAGCAGCCACTGCGGCGAGGAGGGCCTCGCCGCAGCCGGCACGCGGGGGATCCAGTATGACCACGTCCGCATGTTCTATCTTTATCTCCGGCTCGCGTTCCACGCGCTCATTGACCTCATTCCACTTATATAACTTCGCCAGTCCCATCATTCCGGGCAGTTCCTCCTCAGCCTTGCCGCAGAAATAGCGGGTATTGATGAGTCCGTTGATGACCGAATTTCTATTGGCGTCCAACACTGCGGGCTTGACTGACTCTATGCCTATCACTTTTGTCTTTTCGAACGCTTCAATGTCTTTGTTTCTGAGTTTTTCAAGAAGCCATATGCCTATGCTGCCCGCGCCGCAGTACAGGTCAAGAACTGTCTCTCCGCCCTTCAGACCAGCATACTCCGCAGCCTTGTCGTACAGTTTTACCATCTGCTCAGGATTCACCTGGAAGAACGACTGCGGACTGATTTCGAATCCTATGACGCCGCCGTCTGTGATGAATTCTTCCGTTATGGTCGGCTTGCCCGCGACGACGTGGCACTTGCCCTTATGGATGACGGCCACGGACTCCAGGCTGTACTGCATGGCGTCTTTACTTGTTTCTTCCTCTTCATCATAGTTCAGGCTGTAGACAGCATCGTCGAACATACCAACAAGTTTCTCGATCTGCCGAATCTCCCTGCTCTCCGAATCGAGGACCGCCATGACCTCGCCTGTACCGAACGCGGTCTTTACCGTCAGCTGTGTGATGCCTCTGACGCCTGTCTCTTTCAGGAACGTTCTCAGCGCGTCGGCGCAGACCATGGCTGCGTCTGACTGGAGCATGCAGTCGTCTATGTCTATGACGAAGTGGCTTTTGCCCTTCATGAAGCCCACTTCTCCATGGGGCCCGACGGCAAATACCGCTTTGTTGCGGTAATACTTCAGCGTCTCCGCTCCGATGCAGTCATTGACCTTCGGATCCTCTAAGCCGCCCAACCGCTTCAGTTTGGCTTTGACCTGCTCAGTCTTGAGGTTTTTCTGGGCTTCGTATGAAAGCTCCTGCATCGCGCAGCCGCCGCACTGTCCGAAGTGCGGACACTCCGCGGCGATCCTGTCAGGCGATGATTCGACGATCTCTGTGAGCACTGCCTCCGCCGATGACTTCTTCACCTTGGTCATTTTCGCCCTGATCTTATCTCCGGGAACAGCTCCTCCGCTCACAAAAACGGCACAGCCTTCGCATCTGCCGAAAGCCCTGCCGTCATCGAGCATGTCTTCTATCTTCAATTCTATTATCTGATCCTTTTTCATATGTCTTCTCCGCCTCAGCGACCGTCCGTCTCTTCACCTTCGGCGAGCGCGCGCAGCTTCGCGAAGCGCTTGCTGATCGCCGCTTTTCCGACCGGCGGCGACAGCGACTCACCGATTTCGGTGAGGCTCGCCTCCGGCTTATACAGCCTGAGATACGCCGCTTCCTTAAGAGCCGGCGGCAGATGTCTCAGTCCGATCGTCCAGAAGTCCGATGAAGGGTCTGTATACTCCTCCATCGATGGGTCCCTCCCGGTCTCAGCGGACGCTATCTTAGCCAGCCATCCCCTTTGCTCCTCCGCGGCGCTCAGCGTCCTGTCGACGTTTGCGTTGTCGCAGTTTATCAGGCGCATGACGCTGCCGTGCGTGCTCTTGCTGACCCGTATGCTTTCGAATTCCAGCATCGCGCTCCCGGCGCCGATAATGCCCAGCATGTCGCTTATATACGCCGCCTTCTTCATATATACGATATAGCTTTCGCCGCGCTTAGCGACCGAAGCCGAAAGATCATCGAAAGTGCCTATCAGTCTCTTCAGATCGGCTGCCGTCTGCTCCTTGTCGAGCACGAATTCGAGGTGATAGCTCTTGCGAGGATCCGACATGGTGCCGCAGCTCAGATACAGTCCTCTGAGGTATGATCTCTTGCAGCATTTGGACTTTACTACAGGCTGGTAGATGCCGTCGCTGAAGTAATCGTCGCCCTCGCGTATCAGCATCATCCCGGTCTCGCGCAGTATCTGCATCGACTTCTCTTCGGGCCTGATGCTTATATAGTACGTGTTCCGGCCGCGCTTTCCCTGGCTGCCCGGCCTGAGCGAACCGCCTATCGCCAGGTCCACCTTGTTCCTGAAGTAGGTCTCGATCAGCACCTTGAGATGCCTCGCGACGGCCGCGCTCTCCGTAGTCGCCACAATAGCAAAACTGCCGCCGGTGAGCCTGACGGATCCCGATGCTCTCAGGAACCCGGCTATCTCAGCCAGCATGCAGCATTTTTTGGCGGGACTCAGCCTCGCCAGCTCGCCCTTTACTTCAGAAGAGAATGACAAGCGTTCCCCTTTCTATCCTTTCCTGTTCTGAAGGTCGAGGTCTCTGTGATATACCCTGACCCTCATGCCGTCTTTTTTGAATTCTTCCGCGACCGCGTTGGCTATGGCCACCGATCTGTGATGGCCGCCCGTACAGCCGAACGCTATGTTCAGATGGTACTTGCCCTCATGTATGTAGCCCTGCACCATCGACTTGAGCAGTTCATGGACAGAACCGACGAACTGATCCGCCAGCTCGCTCCTGAATATATAATCCCTGACCTTGCGGTTGTTGCCGCTCAGTTTTTTGAGGCTCGGCACGTAGAAAGGATTTGGCAGGAACCTCACGTCGAACATGATGTCCGCCTCTGTCGGTATGCCGTACTTGAAGCCGAACGAGCTTATGTTGATCCCGAAATTCGCTGAGCCGGAGCCGCCGAAAAACACGCGGTCGAGTTCGGCGATCATCTCGGGGATCTTGAGATTGCTGGTATCCAGGATGATGTCTGCCTTCCTCCGGATGCCCTTGAGTCTCTCGACCTCTTCCTCTATGACGCTCGCGCTGGCCTGTCCTCCGGTCAGAGGATGATTGCGCCTGACCTCATTGTATCTGCGGACGATCTCGGATACCGCCGCCTCCATGTAGAGCACGGTCAGGTCGATGTCGTCGCGCGCCCTGAGTTCTTCTATGACATCGGACAGTTCCCCGAAGAAGTTCCTTCCGCGCAGATCGGTAACGAGAGCTACCTTTTCTATATTGTTCTCCGCGGCGGACGCCATTTCAAGAAAGCTGTAAGTAAGAGCCGGCGGCATGTTGTCGACACAGTAATATCCCTGGTCCTCGAACCAGTCAGCTGCCCTGCTGCGTCCCGCGCCGGACATTCCGGTGATTATCACGACATCCATGCTTATCCTGCTTCTCCTTCGCTATTTCTTTTCGATATTTACTATTCTGTCCGGCTCGATGCCCGCCTCGAGCGCCAGCGCGAGGCTTTCTGCATAACGTCCTACAAACTTCGGTCTGTGGGCATCGCTGCTTATCACGAACTTCACGTCGTATGTTTTGTATATCCTGAGATCGCGCACATCCGGATGCTTATGTCTCGCGTTGATCTCGATCAGGGTATCCGTCTCCTCGCAAGCCTTCGCTACCGCGTGTTCATCGATGAACGCCTTGTCGCCGGGGTGCGTGAGTATCTTTATGTCGTTGCTCTTCAGCGCCTTTATGATGCGCTCTGTGTTCTGAAGTCTCAGCTTCTCCCTGAGTTTTTTCGGCCACGGCATGCGGAAAGCCACAAAGTTGTGGAGCATGTGGCATTTAGGCACATAGTGGTAGCCTGCGTTCACGAAGTCGAACAGCGCGAAGTCCTCAGGCGAAACGTCGAGACCGTTCGGAGTATCGACTATGTCCGCCTCTACGCCCAGATATATCTTCAGTTTAGGAAACGAAAGCAGCGCAGCGGCTATATCCCTTCTCATCTGCGGGATCTTCCTCAGGTCGAGTCCGTAGAAGTCGAACGGTCCGTGGTCGGTTATGGCAAGCGATTCGAGTCCCCGCATCGCCGCCGAGCGCGCGTTGTCGATTATCCGTCCCTTGCCATGGAAATACGGCCCGACTTTCGAGTATATCGTGTGGGTGTGATGGTCGAATCTCAGACGGTATTCTCTTTTGATGTCCTCTAAACTCAGTTTCATATCTTCAGAGGCTGCAGTTTATCAGCCTTACTTCAGGCTCCAGCATTATGCCGGAATCCTCAAACACTTTTTCCCTGACGTGCCTCATGACGGCAAGCACGTCTTCGCATGTCGCTCCGCCCGTGTTGATCACAAAGCCCGAGTGTTTTTCAGACACTTCGGCTCCTCCTGCTCTGTATCCCTTGAGTCCCGACTGCTCTATGAGAGCTGCCGCGTATCCTCCCACGGGCCGCTTGAATGTGCTGCCGGCGCTCGGATACATGACCGGCTGTTTTGCGTTCCTTCTTGCCGCGAGATCCGCGACCCGCTCCGCTATTGCCGCCGGATCATCCTCAGTGAGTTCCATCTCCGCTGAGAGTATCAGCATGCTTTCATCCTGGGCTTTGCTGTGTCTGTATGAAAAGTCCATGTCTTCTCCGCTGATCTCCCGGGCGTTGCTGCCGTCAGGATCCATCACGCGTACGGACCTCACGACATCCTTTATCTCTCCGCCATAGGCACCGGCATTCATGAACACGGCGCCGCCCATGCTTCCCGGTATCCCGCTCGCGAACTCAAATCCGCTGAGCCCGTTTTCGGTAAGGAACGCCGAAGTCCTTGACAGAAGGACGGCGGCGCCCACCCTGACTCTGCAGGGGTCAGCAGCGTCCCGCACTATTTTCTCAAAATCTCCGGCAAGCTTTATCATGATGCCGGGATATCCCTCGTCGGAAACGAGCAGATTGGACCCGTTTCCGATCATCATGTGTTCTGCGCCTGTCTCCGTCACCACGCCAAGAACGGCCGCGAGTTCGGCTTCGTCATTTACGAGGACCAGCGCCTCTGCAGGCCCTCCTATGCGAAAAGACGTGTGCCTGCGCATCGGCTCATCTATGAGCACGCGTTCCTCAGGCACCGTCCCTCTTATCTTTTCTATCGCTTTTGCTGTCATGTCCTCCATCACTCGCCGGTCTCCCCGTCGGGCTCACTTTCTTCGACATGGTCATCTAAAGTAAATTTGTTTTGCGTTGTATCCGTCTTAGGCTTTCTGAACCTCGTCAGCCAGGACGGCTGTTTGTTCTTGTCAGGCTCGAGCTCCACTTCATCGTCCTCAAGTCCGTATGCCTCAAGAACGTAGTAATAGGATGTCCTGGTGTGCTTTTCCTTTTTCTTCAGGCTTGCCACAGTCATCTTGTTGACATACCTGTAGAACACCGCGAAGACCGGCACTCCGAGAGCCATGCCCGGGAACCCGAACAATCCGCCGCCTATCAGCACTGAAATGAGTACCCAGAAGCTGCTTATGCCTATCGCGTTGCCGACGATCTTAGGTCCGATGAGGTTGCCGTCAAGCTGCTGTATTACTACGACTATGATGATGAAGTACAGCGCCTCTATCGGATTTTCGAGCAGGAGGATGAATACCGACGGGATCGCTCCGATGAACGGTCCGAAGAACGGTATGACGTTGGTCACTCCTACGATAAGGCTTATCATCAACGCGAACGGTATGTCGCATATCTTGAGCACTATGTATGTCAGCACTCCGATGATGAACGAATCTATGATGCGGCCTACGATGAAGCCGATGAATGTCTCGTTTACGATACCAGCGAATTCATAGAGCCCTGCCTTGCGTTTCTGGCTGCATGTCGCGTTTATGATCTTGCGTGTAATGGCGAAGAGCCTCTCCTTGTAGTTGAGCAGGTATATCATGATCAGCAGGCCGATGAACGCGTTAGCCACATACTTGACCGCCTGTATGACGCCGGCGGATATCATGGAGGCGATGCTCGCCGCGTTGCCGCTCAGGATGTGCTCCTGCACCCACTGCAGTATCTCGCTGTTCTCGGCGTGAGCCAGGTTGTCGACCCATGTCGCGATGAACGGGAAGTGACTCAGATGAGCGTTGCACCAGTCTGAGAATATGAGCAGTCTCTGAGGCATTGTATTTACAAGGCTGATGCCGCTGGCCACCACCTGCGGTACTACGAAGTAGATGAACAAGCCTACGACGCCGACTACTATGATGACGCATACGAGCGAGGCAATGGCTCTCGCGGCTTTGAGCAGTCTGGTCTTCTCCGCCTTGTCGACTATGAGGTCGCCGTCTTCCTTGGCCGCAACTGTTCCGATGGAGAAGCCTTTTTTCTTAGCGCTGGCAAGCATGCGCGCGTAGCACCATTTGACGCAGGAGTTATACACAGGGCAGAGGATGAACGCGAAAATGATGCCTATGTAAATAGGCGCCAGCGTCTTGTTTATATTCTCGAATCCTATCGATATGCGGTTCCTGCTGATCCAGTTATGGAATACTATCAGCACCGCTCCGCATACCAGGATCAGAAGCGCGGCTTTCGCGTATGGGCTTTCCTTGAATTTCTTGAGCATCCTGTTTCCTCCGGCCCTTCCTGTTCAGTCTATATGTATTTTATCACAACAGACGCAGATCGGCAGACATTATCACATGCCTGTTTTATACTTTACGGTCTCAAAACGCCTTTTATTTTGCTGCTGTTCTTCTTGTATATCTTGCGCACACACGCGCCCGGCTTGCCGCAGCCCCAGGCTGCCGTCGGGCCGGCGTTGCCCTCTATGGTTATGATGTAGTCGCCATAGGAACCCTCGACGAGACCGACGTGCATGTTCATACCGAACACGATTATGTCGCCGCCCTTCGCGTCGTTCCTGTTGATCCACTTATCATGCTTGTTCGCAAATCTTGAGTAGGTAGGCACATATCCGAGCGGTCCGTATTTCTTGGCTATCGAGATCTTATTATAGACACCCGCCTCGTTATAGCACCATGCCACGAAGGCTCCGCACCAAGGCGTGATGTCGGTATTCCTGAACTTTGTCTTGTAGTACCATTCCCAGTATTTCTTGCCGGTCATCATCCCGACCTGGGCTTTTGCCACTTCGATGACAGCGCTGCCGTCGCCATCCGGTATCTTCAGTTTCGTCAGACGGCCGCACGAATCGGCCTTGTACGGGATGTTTTTTTCAGCGAAAGCCTCGCCGGTGATTATTTTGCCGCCCTTACGGACATAGTATCTGTTTCCTTTCCACGTCACGAAGCCGGCGCTCTTTTTCACCTGGCCCTTTGCGTTGGAATAGTAATACCTGCCCTTCCACTTGTAGACGCCTGTCTTGATGACACCGTATTTGTTGGCGCGGTAATACTTCTTCTTTATCCTGAAGGTCTTGCTTGTGCGGATCCTGCCGCCTTTTCTTATATAGTATCTCTTGCCGAGGTCTGTCACGAACCCGGCTTTTTTGCGGATCTTGCCGTTCGGGTATTTATAGTAATAGTACTTGCCCTTTTTGATTATGCGGCTGACGGGAGCAGGAGCAGGCTTCGGGGCAGGTTCCTCTGCCGCAGGTGTTTCCGGCTGGACCGCAGGGTCCTGAGTATCGCTCCCGGTCTCTGCCGTTTCTCCGCTCTGGCCTGTTTCTCCGCTTTCTCCGGTTTCTCCGCCTTCCCCTACAGTCCCGCTTTCGCCGTCGCCGGTCTCAGCAGGGGTCTCCGTCTGTATGCCTTCGCCTGCCGCGGAATCGGTCTGCCCGTCTGTTTCGGCAAATACCGTGCCAAAAGAAAGAACGAACACCAAAAGCAACGCTGTCAATGTCCGTTTCACTCTGTTCACATCTGCAGATCTCATGGCGCTTTTCTCCTTCATCTCATAGGTTTTTCATGTTTTCCGGCGGAACACGGACTCCGCCGTTTCCATTAAACATGAGGGATAGTCAAGCGTCAATGAACATATGTAAACTTTAATGTTTTTCTTCTATTTGTTCCACCACAGCTCGCCCGCGAGCGCGCTGCTGTCATCTTTCTTCCCGTTCCATGCAAAACCGGTATCGTCGAAGTGCTTATATGTGGTCACTCCTACGGCAGTGACTCCTTCGTTCCTGCGTCCCCATCTCGAAGTGAGCGTCTCTATGAACAGCACATACTTCTTATCTCCGGCCTCGACGAAGAACCTCTCGCTTACATCCATCCTTCCCGATTCATCAGGGGCGGCCGTAAGACTGCCGGCACCCAAGGACTCGGCATTTTTGAAGTCGGCTTTGCTCCAGTCGGCAAACTCCATCACGTCTTCGATGCCGGAAGCTCCGGGCATCAGGGCCGCCAGTTTGTCCTTATTTCCTGACTTGAGCGCGTTCATCACAGCTTCCGCGTTCTCTCCGCAGAAAGACTGCATGGAGTAAAAGTCCACATCTGTCAGTTTTTCCTCCGCGACTTTCCTTGCATAAGTGGATTTCGAAACCATGACCGCCACCAGGACGAAGATCACGGCCAGCACTATGAGCGCCGCGGCAAGTATTTTGTTTGATCTGCTCTTTTTCATTTTCTGTGTCCCTGCCTTGTATGTTTATCATATAGCATTTGTCCGCACTTGTAAAATACTGTATACTTTCAGTATGACAGACGAAGAGATCAGACAGGAATTGCGAAAAAAGAAAAAGCGAAAGATGGCCATGAGGCGGCTCATCGCGGCAGTGGCCGCGACAGCCATCTTTGTCACGGCTGCCTGTTTTACCGGCAGGGCCATCGGAAGCGCGAAGTATGAGAAAGAGCTCAGCAGGTTTATTTCCGTCACGGATGAAACGCCTCTGGTGCATACCGCCGTACAGGAGATCGGCAATAAGGGCGGCAGCAAATACTGGAAGTGGTTCGGCTTCAGTTCACGGGTCGACTGGTGTGCGATCTTTGTGTCCTGGTGCGAAAGCCAGTGCGGTTATATAGATGACGGGAAAGCGCCTTCGTTCGCGATGGTGAGCGACGGAGCCAACTGGTTCCGGAAGCACGATCAGTGGCTGGAGAAAGACGCCGTCCCCGAGGCGGGCGATCTCATCTTCTTCGACTGGGAGCACGATGGAGACCGCGACCACGTCGGCATAGTCACCGCTGTAAAGGATGGGATGGTCTTCACTGTCGAGGGCAATTCGAGCGACCGCTGCAGGCGGAAGAGATATACTCTGGATAACCCGTTCATACTCGGATACGCCCGCATAAAAAAGTAAAACAAAGAGCTGCGCCGCGGCGCAGCTCATATTTTGTTTGTGATCTTATCTTACGTTCAGGTCCGGTTCGATCGCTTCGAATACCGGAAGTATCCCGGTCTTTTCCGGCGTCTGCGCCGGAAGCTGCCAGAAGTCGTGAGCGCAGTAGTTGTTGCCCTCTACGATGGCAGGTCCGTCAGGAGTGATGCCAATGTCCCATCCGACGTATCTTACCTGAGGCACTACCAGAGCTGCCTGTTTTGCGAGCTCACATGCCTCTTTGAACATCGGCACCTGATGCCCCATCAGCTTGTAATGCGTCATCGGGTGTTCGTCATATATGATGGCCATGGAGCCGTCGCCGCTGACTCCCGGCGAACAGATCTTTCCCGTCTCGAGGTCCACGCGCGTACCGAATCCGTAGTTGTCCACCACACGGCCGTTCAGTCCAAACTTCTGGGTCGCGAATATCACATGCGGGACTCTCTGCTTGTCTACGACGGTGATTATCCTCAGACAGTTCATCGCGTAAGGATATACCTTTTCATTGTCAGGATGCTGCCTCAGCACCTCTTCAAGCAGCCAGGAGTCTTCCTGAAGAAGTTCTCTGTACAGAGCGTCAAAGTCCTCGTAATCATCGAGGTTCTTCTTCATGCATCCGTGGCCGCAGGACCCGTCTACAGGCTTGCAGAATATGATCCTATGCTTCTCGACGAAATCCCTGACCTCACCCTTCGAAGATGTCTGAAAATTGATGAAATCGCGCTTTATGTAATCTTTGAATAGAGTGTTGAACTGTTCCTTGTTGTCAAAGAGATCGCCGTAAGCGTCGTCGTTGAAGTGGCTGATGAGTTTCTTGTTGCGGAGTCTTGTCAGGAACGTATCGCGCTGCTCGTCTGTGAGATCCCAGAATCCGAACGTGACGTAATCGAAATAGCCCGCGCCGAACTTTACGGCGCACTTCGCCATGTCCGCGGTGATGGCAGCCTTGCTCATGCCTGAAAACTTCGCCGTCCTGTCAAGGACGTCCTTATATTTTTCAAGACTCATGCCCCTCAGGACTCTTATCATATAACTTGGACTAAGCACTTCACGGCCCTCCTTTATTTGCCTGGATTTCAAGTTATTCTACAATATATTGTGCCAAGTTGCCAGCACAGGACACAAATATTAACATATTTAAGGGCATTTTTGCCCTGCGGAATGTTACAATAATAGATACAACTGACATTCAGAAACAAGAGGGAAACAACAATGGAATTCACTGCTAATAATAACAAGAACGTCTCCATAGAGACCTCAACGGGCACCTATGACCGCTGTGCCATACACACGCATTTCATCGAGATCGGCGAGGATTATAACGAGCTGGTCGAGCGCTATGTGAAGCCGTACTGGCAGGAAGGCGACCTGCTCGCGGTCGCAGAGAAGATCGTTTCGCTGTGCCAGAACAATGTCATCCCGAAAAAGGATGTGAAGGTCAGCTTCCTGGCTAAGTTCCTCAGCCGCTTTGCCACGCAGCACAACTCTGCCGGCATCGGCGTGGGCGATGTATACAAGATGCAGTACGCCATAGACATAAACGGTGGTGCCAAAGTCTTTCTGGCGGCTGTCTGCGCGGGATTCGGAAAACTTGTAGGTAAGAAAGGCATCTTTTACGACATGGTGGGAGATGAGGTCCGCGGACTTGACGGCTTCTATCCGGATGTGTTCCCGATCTACGGGGAGTTCGGCATTCCTCTTCCGAAGGATCCCGACGGGGTCTGCAATGAGATATACGCAAAAACGGGTATTGAGACAGTGATCATCGACGCGAACGATTTTACGCGCGACATACTCGGCAAGTGCGATACCGTGAAACTGACAGACGAACAGCTTTGCGAGATCATCCGCGACAACCCTGCCGGCCAGGACGACCAGTGCACCCCGTTCATACTGATCCGAAAAAAATGACCCGGATCAGTCCGGATCATAATATGTCTGCATGTCTCTGAGGTATTCCTCAAGGCACAGGCCGTTTTCCATAATTATTTTAGCATGTTTTTTACCGACATATCTGTAGTGCCACGGCTCATAGATTATGCCGGTAATTTCTTCTTTATCCTTAGGATATCGCAGTATGAAGCCGTAATCCTGACAATGTTCCATCAGCCACTTCTGAGTCGGCATGTCCTCCTGCTCGTCGATGAGCGGATCGCTCCAGCCTATGGAATCCACGTCGATTATATCCGCGGCAAGGCCGCATTCGTGCTCGCTGTGTCCCGGAACGGCGGTGTCCGACTTGTTCGCGGTATGGTCATACAGGTACTGCTGCGTCTCGCGGGTCCGGAAGGTCGAAACTATCCTCGGCGAATACCCTGCCTCCCTGCAGTCATCCAGCATCTCTGCAAGGGCGTCCCTGACCCTGGCATCTATCACGTAGCCGTCTTCAACTTCAACAGTCTCTATGTCGAAATCGTCCGGCATGGCATTCCACTCATTGACCAGCAAAAGATACCACTGCGCCTTCTCTTCGGCTATCTCCTCGAGTTTAGTCTCCTCGCGCGCCGCTTCTTCCTCCTGCTTCTTCTGAGCTTCCTCAGCCAGCCGCCTGGACTCCTCGAGCTGCGCGCTCGTGGAGACTTTATGTATTATGAAGAATGCCGCGCCGATTATCGACACAATCATGGCAAATATCAGTATTGTAAGGTTGCGGGCATGCTTTTTGCTCATGTCTTTCTGTTCCTGTTTTATCCGGAGACTTTTTCGCTGCGCTCGCGGGCGAGCAGAGCCGCGCCGTACGCTCCCGCGTACCTGCCGTCAGGCATCGCGAGCGCCTTCTTGCCCAGCTTTTTGCTCAGCAGCGAAGCGAAGAATTCATTGTTGCTGAAGCCCCCCGTGATGACTATCGTGTCCTGGAGCTCCTTCCTCTGCACGAGAGTGGCCACCTTGAGCGCTACCGAATCGATGACGCCGGCAGCGAGGTCCTCGCGGCTCCTGCCCTCTCCCATATAGTTTATCACTTCGGACTCCGCGAATACAGTGCAGAGAGAACTGATCGAAATAGGGTCTCCTATCTCCGCGAGCTCAAAGAGTTCCTCTATGGTCACGCCGAGTCTGTTGGCCATGACCTCGATGAACTTGCCCGTGCCCGCGGCGCACTTGTCGTTCATCAGGAAGTCGACAGGCTTGCCGCCCTTAACATTTATGTACTTGGTGTCCTGACCGCCTATGTCGATTATGGTGCAGTCGCGGCCTATCATCTCGTAGCCGCCTCTGCCGTGACATGTGATCTCGGTTATGACCTTGTCGGCATAATCCACGCTGATGCGCCCGTAGCCCGTAGCCACTATATCCGAGTCGTCGATGTCCCCATACTTCTTCAGCAGGTCTTCCTTGATGATGCCGGCGGTTATCTTGCTGTTCCAGCCCGTTGGAAGCACGTCATAGACGGGCTCTTTGCCGTCCTCAAGCACGCAGACCTTTGACGCGGTCGATCCTATGTCTATCCCTATATATTTCTTAGCCATATTTATGCCTCGTATTGTCGAATGTGTTATTGAGTCCGCTTATGGAGAGATACGCCAGCTTCTCGGCCGCCGCGATCTCCTTTATCCTGTCCACGTCCTCGCCATGAACAAGAAGAGACACGCCGCAGCAGACGGAAAGTTCCCTCGGAGTCGGGCTTATCTGGGCATACATGCCCTTGGTTTTGAGCGAGCGGTACATCGCGGTCGCGTCCGTATGATTCTGGAATAATATGTAGTAGTGTAAGTATTCTGCCATTTTCTCAGTTCGTAAATATGGGGGCGGATGTCCTCCGCCCCCATATTACCATTTTTGACCTTGTTCCGTCAGTACAATGGATCAGGCTGTTAGCCGAGCATCTCGATGAACGCGCCGATCCTTGTCTTGAGCTGCTGAGCGTCATTGTCAGTGTAGTCTGTCTCGATTCCGAGGAACGGGATTCCCTCTGCCTTGCATCTCTCTTCGAGGCTTCTGCCCTCGATGTCGTATGTCTGGCAGAACATGAGGCTTACATCGATGACTCCGTCAGCCTTGCTCTCCTTGAACAGCCTTACGACGTCGTCGAATCTGGCTGTGTTAGGAGTGAAGCATGCGCAGTTGATGCTCATGTATCTGTTCGCGATGTTCTGTACCATCTCGTTCAGGTTAGTGCCGCTCTCGTCAACGAAGTTCTCGAAGTATCTTGTGCCTGTGCAGGTCTCTTCGCAGACTACGATGCCGCCGCTTGTCTCAACGAGGTTGTGGAGCTTCCAGTTAGGAATAGCCATCGGTGTTCCGGAGATGAGGATCCTCTTCTTGCCCGCTGCGAGGTTCACGCCGTCAGCGACTCTCTGCTCGAGCTCGTCGCACAGCTTGTTGACCATTGCCGCGAATCTCTCAGGATCGTCATAGTACGCGATCTGCGAGATGAGCAGTACGTCGGTTCCGCTGATAGGAACATTCTCTTTCCATCTGAGGCTGTACAGTCTCTGGAGAGCAGCTCTCTTGGCGTTGATCTTCTTGATGTTCTCAGCCAGAGCCTCAGGAGTTACCTTGTTGCCTGTCGTCTCCTCGACTACCTTGATGAGATCCTTGATCTCGTCAGCCCACTTGTGATAATCCTTCTCCCTCTTCATCTGAGGCAGGTCCATTACGTGCAGAGGCACGTCTGTTCCGAGGATCTCATAAGCTTTCTTCTTGCCGTCGCAGGTCGTCTCTCCGATATAGACATCAGCCAGTCTGTAGAACGGGCATGTCCTGTCGAATCTTGCGCCGAGCATCGCCTTGATCAGCGGGCATGTGTTAGCCGGCAGATATCTCTCGCCGCCAGGTACCCAGAACTGTGAACCCGCACAGAGGCCTGTAGCGATACCGCCTGCAGCGAAGATGACTTCGTCAGGTACGTAAGCGCAGAATGTGCCGAATACCTTGCCGCCGTTCTTTCTGAACTCAACGAGCTCGGAAGGTCTCAGACCGTGTACGTCAGCGAGGACCATGTCGAAGTAGTCCATAGCTGCAGGTCTGTTCTCCTGCGACATGAATACGTCACCGATAGCGCCCGGAAGTACCTCGCAAAGCATGTCGTGAAGCTCGAGGTTCATACCGAGATCAGCCCACATTTTTTGATTGTCAGCCATAATAAATCTCCCTTTTACATAATAAAAACGCATACAAGTGCCGCCGCTGCAAACGCTTGCGGCGACTGCCTACAGATAAATTTTACTATCACTAAAAGAACGGGCAAAATAGATATAATCTATTTTGCCCGCCATTCTTATTGATTGTCTTTATACAACTTCCACCGCTTCAGATGGACAGTTTAATTCATTCCTGTCGACGAGAATATCTTTGCTCCCAGCTTCTCGCCTTCTTCAGAAGTGCAGCCGTACATGTTGTTTTCCTCATCAAGAAGTCCGTAATGGACAGTTACTGTCTCAGCCGGATCATACTGAGGATCGGCAAGATTCTCATCGATCATGTCTATGAGCACGCCCATTACAAAAGCATTCACTTCATCATTTGACATGGCTGCGACTCTGTCGGCGTCTGCCATCGCCGCCGCCTGGACCCTGCTTTCGAAGTTTTCATTGAAGCCCGCGAAAATCTGGAGCGGTTCGATCGAAACAGAGACATCATATCCGCCGTCGTCCGTCGCGACAGCGTCTCCGACAGTATATTTTGCCTTTGAGAACGCGTCGATCAGGCTTTCCTTGAATCTGGCTTTTACTTCATCATTTACTCCCTGTTCAGCGCCGAATGAGGCAAGCATCGCGTCTATTACCGATTCGCGAAGTTCTCCCTCCTTGCCTTCCTCGATATCCGCGATCTTGACCGAGTGATCATAATCTCCGGTACAAATTACATCAAGCACAGCCTGTACATAAGCCTGGGCGTCTTCCGGCTTCGGTTTTGAGCTGCATCCGGAAAGCATGCCGATCACGAGGATCAGCGAAAGTGCGATCAGCGAAAGGGTTTTGATTCTTCTTTTCATTGCTATTCTCCTTTATTGTGTTTTTACCTTGCGGCGTTTGATTTTCGCCGTCGTTGTCTTTTCGAAAGGCTCGGTCCTCAGATATGTCTGCCTGATGCGCTTGTACTTAGGCATCTCTTCGTTGATCTTCTCGATATCCGCGTCCGCGATGGCCTGTATCTCTTCAGGACTCTTGCCCTTGAGTTCCTCAGCCTCCGGATCATAGACGACATGAGCCACAAGCCTGTAGTCGTCGCCTTCCTCCTCGCCCATCACGACGTCCTCTACTACGTAAGGGATCTTGTCTATCAGAGCCTCTATCTCCTCAGGATAGATATTTTTGCCGTTCTTGAGGACTATGACGTTCTTCTTGCGGCCGGTCAGGAAGATGTAGCCATCCCCGTCGATGCGGGCCAGGTCCCCCGTATTGAACCAGCCGTTCACAAAGACCTCCTTGTCGGCTTCCGGATCGTCGAGATATCCCTTCATGATGTTAGGGCCTTTGGCGAAAAGCTCTCCGATGCCGTCCTCGTCAGGATCGTTGATCTTTACCTCGACTCCCGGCATGGCATGTCCGACCGAGCCCGGTCTTCTGTAGAAATAGCTCTCCGAAGCTATCGTCGGCGCGGTCTCGGTAAGTCCGTAGCCCTGTACCGTAAGGATGCCGAAGTCAGTCGCGTACTCGAGTATCTTCAAATCGAGTCCGGCAGCGCCGCTGATCAGGAATCTCAGTTTGCCGCCGAGTCCGTCGATAACGTCCTTGAACAGCTTGCGCCTTACATCGATGCCGACCTTGAGCAGGGCCTTGGATAGCTTGCGGCCCGTTTCAAGCTTTTTCAGCTTGCCTTCCTTCTCTGCCGTCTTGAGCACTTTGTTGATCATCGATTCGATGATGAGCGGCACGCAGAAGAACGCGGTAACGCCGTATTCCTTGAGTTCCTTCTGGATGTACTTCAGGCCGCTGCAGAACACGTTGGTGCAGCCGTTGCTGATGAACATCAGGACTCCCTGGTTGCCGAATACGTGATGGAGCGGGAGCAGTATCATCTCCACGTCATCCTCGAAGATCGGCTCGACCTTTCTCATGGCGGCGATCGTAGAAGCGATATTGCGCTGCGAGAGCTGCGCCGCCTTCGCGTCCGCGGATGTTCCCGACGTGAACACGATGATGTCCGTCGCGTGCTTGTCGATGACCTTGAACTCAGGTCTGTACTGATCGACGAGTTTCGCGTGCTCCGCGAGAGCTTCCTGCGAGATCTCCGACATAGGTATGAGAGTCTTTACCATTATGCCTTCATTGCTGATGATCTTCTCAAAGTCCCAGCCAAGGCTCTCATCATAGACGATGGCGTCAGCCTTGCACTTGATCAGCGAGTTCACGATCTCCTCTTCAGGCAGGCCCTTATCCAGCGGCACTACGACGCCGACATTGATCACGATGCCGTAATATGCCGCAAGCCACGCGTATGAGTTAGGCCCTATGACCACTATCCTCTTGCCCTTAAGGCCTTTGCTGATCAGATACGCTCCGATAGTGTCGATATCGTCCCTGAATTTGCGGTACGTGATCTCGACCTTGCTTTTCCTGTCAGGAGTTTTGTAGATAAACGCAGTATTGTCCGCATACTTGTCGGCAACGAAATCCATTATCTCCTTCAGATCCTGGAATTCGATGTCATATTTGCATTTATATTTCCTCATTCTTTCCCTCTTTTGTCCCTTTTGTCTGTGTGATATAGCATTACGGTTTTTAAAAAAACCGTGCTATCGATTTATTTTAACAAATACAGGACCATTTCTCCACATTTCTTCAAAAATGAAACCCAAAGCAAACGTGTGGTTTCCAGTGTTTCCAAGGGCCGAATTGATTTTTGAAGCGCAGTAATAGTATCATTTTTGTGATGAAAGAGCTGATCATACGCATCCTGGATATGACCGCATGGAGAATGGAGGCTCCGCAGCTGTTCGGCGGCTTCCATATCATTGCTTCGCTTGCCGCGGCTGTTATTGCCGTCTTTTTAGCTGCGGCTGTCTCGAAAAAGAAGAATGATATTACAGTGCGGGTACTTGCAGTTACCGGGTGGATCCTTGTGATACTCGAAGTCTGGAAGCAGCTCTTCCTTTTCCATATTGTCAACAGCGGGGCCTATGACTGGTGGTACTTCCCCTTTCAGCTCTGTTCCGTGCCTATGTATCTTTGCGTATTGCTTCCGGGCATAAAGGGAAAGACCCGCAGGACGTGCCTGACCTTCCTCGGCGGCTACACTTTTGTCAGTGCTGCCGCGGCTCTGATCTTCCCGGAGGACATACTGAGGTCCTACGCGGCGCTGACCGCGCACGGATTCGTGTGGCACGGCATGCTGCTGTTCATAAGTCTTGTCGTGCTTCTTACGGGCTCCGCGGATACTTCAGCCCGCGGACTTCTCCGCGCTTTTGGTCTGTTCGCTGTACTCTGCTGCATCGCTGTCCTGATAAACGTATATGCAGAACCGGTAATGCAGACCGCTCCCGGAATACCTCACAGCTGGGCAGCCATGTTCTATCTGAATCCATACCATATCTCGCCTCAGCCGCTCGTCGGGACCATACAAAAAACCGCGGGTATACCCGCGGGTCTTCTGCTTTATTCGATCGCCGTGGCCGCTGCCGGAAGCATTGCGGCCCGTCTGCTGAACAAAAGGGATAGCTGAGTCTGCTGCCGGTCAATAGAACACGTTGAGTATCCAGCGGAATCCGTAAGGCTTCATGTTGTATTCACCGCCGTCGATCCACGCGTTCACATAATCAGGCGAGAAGTTGAAGAGTCCCAGAAGGCGTTTACCTTCATACTCCCTTATGATCCCCAGCACCCTGTTGTCTCCGGTATCTACCGGGTACACATGGGCATCCGAATGGAACACATCGTTGTACTTGCGTATCATGATGAGTTTTTTGATCTCGCTGAATATCCGTGCCGTAACAGTCGCCGGATCGAACCTGTCCTGGGCCTTTTCCCAGTCCATCTTTCCCCTGTGGATATTGCGGCTGTCCGCCTGCTTTCCCGGATCGTTATGGTAATCGTAGTCGTTCAGCATGCCGATCTCATCTCCGCTGTAAAGCACAGGGATGCCGCGCAGCGTCAGCATGCACGCGTGGAGCATGACATCCGCGTCGATCGCGCGCTGAAGTGCCTCCTCGTTTTTTTCATAAAGCGCCGCCTCGACGCCGCAGAGTGAAGCGGTGGTCCCGCAAAGCCTGGCGTCACGCAGCCACTCCGAATCATTGTACAGTTCTCCTCTTGCAGGACTGCCGTAATACTTTCCCGTAAACCAGTCGTTCAGGTACTTCTTGTGCGAAGCCTCTTCCATTCCGAACTGTCCGAGGAATCCGTAGTCAAGCCCCCAGCCGATGTCATCGTGGCACCTGAGGTAATTCTGGAATATGCAGTTGGAAGGCACGTTCTCTATCTGCTGAAGCTGATGTCTCAGCAGCCTCACGTCGCGCGTTGCCATGGTGTGCCATATCGTCGCCATGGTGGTGACATTATAGAGCATGTCGCACTCAGGCTTATCTTCAGTGCCGAAGTAAGGCAGCACCTTGCTTGGTTCCATCACGACCTCGCCCAGCAGCAGGACGCTTGGACAGACTATCCTGCACGCGATGTTCATCATGCGAACGAGCGTATGCACCTGAGGCAGGTTGCGGCAGCTGGTGCCGAGTTCTTTCCAGATATACGGAACGGCGTCGAGCCTTACGATGTCCACTCCCCTGTTCGCGAGATACAGAAGGTTGTCTGTCATGTCGTTGAACACCAGCGGATTGCCGTAGTTGAGGTCCCACTGGAACGGATAGAACGTCGTCATGACTATCTTGCCGATATCATCGAAGTATGTGAAGTTTCCCGGAGCGGTCTCAGGGAAGACCTGCGGCATGGTCTCTTCGTACTGACGCGGGATGTCCCAGTTGTCGTAGAAGAAGTATCTGCTCTGCGCGAGCGGGTCGCCCTCTCTCGCTGCCTTTGCCCAGGCGTGTTCATCGCTGGTGTGATTCATGACGAAATCGAGACATACACGTATGCCCCTGCGGTGACATGCGCTCGTGAGCTTCTCGAGATCTTCCATCGTGCCCAGCTTAGGCTTTACCTTGCGGAAATCGGATACGGCGTATCCGCCGTCGCTTCTGGCGCTGTCTTCAGGCGCGTCAAGAAGCGGCATGAGGTGCACATACTTTACCCCGCATTCCTTGAAATACTCGAGCTTTTCAGCAACACCATTAAGATTGCCGCCAAAGTTCTCCGTATACAGCATCATGCCCATCATCCTGTTTGAATGATGCATGTCCGGGTGTGCCGCGCGCCTCGCGTCCACATCCTTGAGAGTCTTCTTGCGCTCCCTGAAGTTTTTGCGGAGCATGTCCAGGAAGTATTCAAAAGCCTCTTCATCATGGTAGATGTCCATGAAAAGCTGCCTCAGCTCGTCATAATAGACCTCGAGCCTTGTATCGAATCTGCTTCTTTTAGTTCCTTTTCTGTTCATAGTCTCACTTCATCCGCTGTCGGCATCGCAGGTATGGCTCCGTGACGCGAGCATGTGATGGACGCGGCCTTATTGGCATATGTCACGAAAGATCTTAGTTCTTCTCCTGTAAGGCCGTCGATCAGGCCGTCTCTTCTGACGATCTGAGCAAGCATGGCGCCCGCGAAAGTATCGCCGGCTCCGTTCGTGTCCGCTACTTTTACGCTGAAGCCCGGCACCTGTTCGGCGTAGTCTCCGCGTCTCACGAAAACTCCGTCGCCGCCCATGGTCACCATCACCAGGCTTATCCCGTATCCCGCCAGGATGCGGCTTCCCTCGGCGAAATCTTCGCTGCCTGTCAGCATCACCATCTCCTCGTCAGATACCTTGAGTATGTCGGTGTACTGCAGGAGCAACTTCATCATCTCTATCGCGCGTTCCTCGCTGTCCCAAAGGGCCGCCCTGTAGTTAGGATCATAGCTTATGAGAGCTCCGTTTTTCTTAGCATATCTGATGGCGGCCACGCACGCCTCATCGCCCGGCGATGTCGTCAGCGAGAGCGAACCCACGTGCAGTATCTTAGGCATGCCGGCTGATAGAGCGCCTACAGCCTCTTCAACGGTCAGCTGGGTATCAGCGCCCGGTTTTCTGTAAAAGGAAAAATCACGCTCGCCTTTTTCATCTACCGAAACTATC